>JAEWYT010000039.1 GCA_023458595.1 Pseudomonadota bacterium | reverse complement strand
GGGGCACGCCGATCACGCCGGCGATCAGGAAGGCCTGCAGGGTCCGGTTCAGCGACGACAGGAAGTCGCCCAGCAGCGGCCCGCCCGCCATGCCCCTGGCCAGCGCCGCGCCGGCGGGGCCCGGGGGGGGGGGCCGGGCGGGGCGGCCCCCCTCGCCGCGGGTTCGCCTCGCGCCTCAGCGCATCAGTTCGGCACGCCCTGGTCCGGGTTCGGCGGGAACAGGCTGTTGACCTGCACGCCGCGCAGGAGGTCGAGCGCGTAGTTCAGTTGCTTGTCGTCCTTCTTGTCCGGCGGAACGTAGGCGGACGAGCCGCCCTCCTCCTTCTTGCCGGGCTCGGTCTCCAGATGGCCGCGCAGCGACGATTCGCCCTTCGAGGAGGTCGCGTTCTTGAGCTCGTCCGGCACCTCCTGCTGGATCTCGATGTCCGGCTCGATGCCGGTTGCCTGGATCGAGCGGCCCGACGGCGTGTAGTAGCGCGCCGTGGTGAGCCGCAGCGCTCCGTTGGAGCCGAGCGGGATGATCGTCTGCACCGAGCCCTTGCCGAAGGACCGGGTGCCCACCAGGGTCGCGCGGCGATGGTCCTGCAGGGCGCCGGCGACGATCTCGGACGCCGAGGCCGAGCCGCCGTTGATCAGCACGATGACCGGCTTGCCCTTGGCCAGATCGCCGGAGCGGGCGTTGTAGCGCTGGCTCTCGTCGGCGTTGCGGCCGCGGGTCGAGACGATCTCGCCGCGATCGAGGAAGGTGTCGGAGACCGCGATCGCCTGGTCGAGCAGCCCGCCCGGGTTGTTGCGCAGGTCGATGACGAAGCCCTTCAGCTTGTCGGCGGGAATCTCCGCCTCCAGCTTGTCGAGCGCGTCCTTCAGGTTGTCGAAGGTCTGCTCGTTGAACTGGGTGACGCGGACGTAGCCGACGTCGTTTTCGGCGTTGAAGCGGACGGCGCGGATCTGGATGACGTCGCGCACGACCTCGATCTCGATCGGCTCCTCCGAGCCTTCGCGCTGGATGGTCAGCTTGATCGGCGTGTTGACGCGGCCGCGCATCTTCTCGACCGCTTCGGCGAGCGTCAGGCCAAGCACCGGGTCGCCGTCGAGATGGGTGATGTGGTCGCCGGCCAGGACGCCGGCGCGGGCGGCGGGGGTGTCGTCGATCGGGGTGACGACCTTGACCAGCCCGTCCTCCATGGTGACCTCGATGCCGAGACCGCCGAACTCGCCGCGGGTCTGCACCTGCATGTCGCGGTAGCTCTTCGGCGACATGTAGCTCGAATGCGGGTCGAGGGAGGCGAGCATGCCGTTGATCGCCGATTCGACCAGCTTGGCGTCGTCCGGCTGCTCGACGTAGTCGGCCTTGACGCGCTCGAACACGTCGCCGAACAGATTCAGCTGGCGATAGGTGTCGGCGTTGCCGGCCGCTTCCGCGGTGCTGCTCATCTGCCAGGGCTGGGAGACCGCGAAGGTCGCCGCCGCGCCCATCAGGATTCCGAATACGAGTATCGTAGCCTTACGCATTATCCGCCTACTCCCGTGCGGCCTTCCGCCCACCAGGGGGCGGGATCGATGGGGTGCCCATCCTTCCGAAATTCGACATATAGGACCGGTTGGCTGCGCCCGACAGTCACGTTTTCGGTACTTGCAAGCACAAGCCCGCCCATCTGTCCCACTGGTTCGCCGGTCAGAACGAACTGACCGAGATCGACCGATATAGTATCCAGGCCGGCGAGCAGCACATGATATCCGCCGCCGGCGTTCAGGATCAAGAGTTGCCCGTATGACCGGAACGGGCCGGCATAGACGACCCAGCCGTCGCTCGGCGCGGTGACCTGCGCCTGGGAGCGCGTCGCGATCGAAATGCCGCGCGAGGGGCTGCCGAAGGCGTCCCGCACGCCGAAATCCTGTGTCACCGCGCCCTTGACCGGCATGGGCAGAAGGCCCTTGGCGTCGGAGAAGGCGACGGCGGGCTCGAGCCGGGCGGGATCGCGCAGGGCGCCGAGCGCCTGTTCCGGCGTCAGCGGCGCCCGGGCGGCGGCTTCCGCCTGGCGTTCGGCGACGGCGATCTCGCGGTCGATCGAGGCGATCAGTTCCTCGAGGTTCCGGGCGTCGGCGGCGAGTTCCTTCGCCTTTTCGCGCACGGAGCCGAGCTGCTGCTCGCTTTCGGCGACCGACTGGCGCTTGGCTTCCACCAGCGCGGCGATGCGCCGCCGCTCGCCGTCGAGATCGCGCGAGCGGGCCAGCAGCCGGGTCTTCTCGCCGTCGATCTCGCGCTTGAGCCGACCCATCTCCTCGAGATCGGAGGCGAGCGCCTCCGTCTCGACGCGAACGCCCGGCAGGACGGCGCCGAGCAGGATCGCGGTGCGCACAGTCTTCAGCGCGTCGGAGGGCTCGACGAGGACCGCCGGCGGCGGACGCCGGCCCATGCGCTCGAGCGCGCCGAGCAGCTCGGCCAGCAGGCCGGTGCGGGAACGCAACGAAGCGCGCAGCTCGCTCTCGCGCCCCTCCAGCGATTCGATGCGATCCTCGACGCCGTCGATCGTGACCTCGATCTCCTGGATCCGCGCGGCGGTCCCGATAAGCTGTTCGTTCAGGGCGGCGCGGTCCTTGCCCAGCGCCTCGATCTCGGCCGAAAGCTTCGCTTCGGCCTCGTTCTGCGCCTCGATGTTCCTGCGGACCGCCTCCAGCGCCTTTTCCTTCTCGATTCGCTCCTGCCGTGCCTGGGCGGATTCGGCGGGCCGGTCCTCGGCCCGCGCCGTCAGGTCCGGCGCGCAGACCAGCACGGCCGTGGCGAGGATCGCCGCGACCGCCGGAGCCCGGCGCGTCGATACATGGAATCGCATGGAGCCTATACTAGGACCTCGAGCGTTAACGGGTTGATAACCGTACATTTGCGGCGAGAACGGGGCCGGCGCCGGTTACCGTTTGTCCATGGCCGGATTTGCCCTTTCCGCCCCGCCAGGCGCCGATCCCCTCTGCCTTGTCATCCCGGCCAAGCCTAGCGCGAGCCGGACTGACGACGGAGATGCTGTTGCGATGGGCCCTTCACCCGCACGGCGCCATGCCCCGGCTTGTCCCGGGCATCCACGAGCGGCCTCGGCCGCAGATAGCACCGTGGACGGCCGGGACGAGCCCGGCCACGACGGCGGAGAGGTCGGCCATGTCGCGGCCGGTCCTCACGCCCGGTGATAGGGGTGCCCCGTGAGGATCGTCACCGCCCGGTAGAGCTGCTCGGCGAGCATGGCGCGGACGAGCTGATGCGGCCAGGTCATGGCGCCGAAGGAGAGAAGGAGATCGGCGCCCGCCCGCGCGGCCTCGCCGTGCCCGTCCGGCCCGCCGATCAGGAAAGCCGTCGCGGGGGCGCCCTGATCGCGCCACTCGCCGACGATTTCGGCGAAGCGCGCGCTCGGCATGGTCCTGCCGCGCTCGTCGAGGACGACCCGGCGGGACCCGGGCCTCATCCGGGCGAGCAGCGCCTCGGCTTCCAGGCCCTTCGCATTGGGGACGTTCTTCGCGTCGGCGATCTCGCCGACCTCGAATCCGGTCAGGCCGACCGCCCGGCCACCGGCGCGGGCGCGCTCCAGATAGCGCTCGACGAGGTCGTGTTCGCCGCCTCCCGCCTTGAGGCGCCCCACGGCGAGAATATCGATTCGCATCGGTTCGCCGGCGGGCTGGCCGCCGGTCCGGTCGCTACGGCGTCAGACCACCACCCGTTCGCGCGGAATCTCCGAGGACCACATCTTCTCCAGATTGTAGAAGGCGCGGACCTCGGGGCGGAACAGGTGGACGATGACGTTGCCGGCGTCGATCAGCACCCAGTCACAGGTCTGTAGACCCTCGACGGCGGCCTTGCCGAAGCCGGCCTCCTTGAGCGCCCGCAGCACGCGATCGGCCACGGCGCCGACATGGCGGTCCGACCGCCCGGAGGCGACGACCATGGTGTCGGCGATCGACGATTTTCCAACGAGATCGATTGTGACGACATCCTCGGCCTTGCCGTCTTCCAGCGCGGTCAGGATCGTCTCGAGCAGTCCGTCCGACGGATCTACCTGCCGGCCGGCCGCAAGGGGAGGCGCGCCGCGGACGACGCCCTCAGCGGAGTTCGATGGTGTCAGGGGTTCTACCTCTCGTCATACCATCCGAGATCAGCGGCGGCCGCGCACCCGGCGAGGCCTGCCGTCCCTTCAAGATAAGGCAGGCACTGTAACAATTTCAATAAGCCGGCCCTCATTTAGCGCGGCCGGGCCGGCGCCGCCGAGCGCCGCAGTTCCGTGGAGGAAAGCGGCGAACGGCGCCCGTGCAGGAAAACCCAGGCCGGCGGGTCGCGATCGGCGAGGGTGGCGGCGTCCGATTCGTCGACCCGGTAGCGGGCGAGCCAGGCGGCGGCGCGGCCCGCCGCCGCGTGCAGGGTGTTGCCCGGCCGGTCGATCACGGCGATCGGCACCAGTTCGGCGATCTCCTGCCAGGCGTGCCAGCGATGGAACCCCGTCAGGTTGTCGGCGCCCATCAGCCAGACGAAGCGCAGGGTCGGGCAGCGCTCGATCAGGAAGCGCAGCGTGTCGCGGGTGCGGCTCACCCCGACGTCCGCCTCGATCGAGGTGACGCGGATGCGCGGATGGCGGGCGACGCGGCCGGCCTCGGCGATGCGCTCGGCCATCGGTCTCAGCGCGGCGGGGTCCTTCAGCGGATTTCCAGGCGTCACCAGCCACCAGACCGCGTCGAGCCGCAGCCGGTGCAGCGCCATCTCGCTGATGAGCCGATGACCGGCATGGGGCGGATTGAACGATCCGCCGAGCAGGCCGATGCGCTGGCCCGCGCCATGGGGGGGCAGCCCCGCCCATGCGGGCTTGGGCGCAGCCAAAGCGCCGGGCTGGCGTCTGACGGACTTGCGGTTCACGGCCGGCGGTTCACGGGCGGCGCTTCACGGCCGCGTCTGGCCGGTGCCGCGGACGCGGTACTTGAAGCTCGTCAGTTGCTCGACGCCGACGGGCCCACGCGCGTGCATGCGGCCGGTGGCGATGCCGATCTCCGCGCCCATGCCGAACTCGCCGCCGTCGGCGAACTGGGTCGAGGCGTTGTGCAGGAGGATCGCCGAATCGACGCGGGCGAAGAATTCGTCCGCGGCCGCCTGGTCGTCCGTGACGATCGCCTCGGTGTGGCTCGAGCCGTAGCGGGCGATGTGGCCGATCGCCTCGTCGAGGCCGTCGACGACCTTCGCGGCGATGATCGCGTCGAGGAACTCCCTGCCGAAATCCTCCGGGGTCGCGGGGACGACGCGGGGGTCGGCCTTCCGCACGGTCTCGTCGCCGCGCACCTCGCAGCCGGCGTCGATCAGGGCGGCGACGACGGGCGTCAAATGGGTTTCGACGAGGCTGCGATCCATCAGCAGGGTCTCGGCGGCACCGCATATGCCCGTGCGGCGCATCTTGGCGTTGACGACGATCGCCTTCGCCATCTCGAGGTCGGCCGGGGCATGGACGTAGACGTGGCAGATGCCTTCCAGATGCGCGAAGACCGGAACCCGGGCCTCCGCCTGCACCCGGCCGACGAGGCTCTTTCCGCCGCGCGGGACGATCACGTCGACGGTGCCCGCGAGGCCCTTCAGCATCTCGCCGACGGCGGCGCGGTCGGTGGTCGGCACGATCTGGATCGCGTCGACGGGCAGGCCGGCTTCCCTCAGCCCCTCGGCGAGACAGGCGTGGATCGCGCGGGAGGAATGGAAGCTCTCCGAACCGGGGCGCAGGATCACCGCGTTGCCGGCCTTCAGGCACAGGGCGCCGGCGTCGGCGGTCACGTTCGGGCGGCTCTCGAAGATCACGCCGATGACGCCGAGCGGCGTGCGCACGCGCTCGATGTGCAGGCCGTTGGGCCGGTCCCATTCGGCGATCACCGAGCCGACCGGATCGGCGAGCGCGACGATGTCCTCGATGCCCTTCGCCGTCGCCTCGATGCGCGCGGGGTCGAGCTTCAGCCGGTCGAGGAAGGCGCCCGCCGTGCCGCGCGATTCCGCCGCCTGCATGTCCTTCGCGTTGGCCTGAAGGATCTCGCCCAAGCGGGCGCGCAGGGCGTCGGCCATGGCCGAGAGCGCGGCGTTCTTCTGCTGCGTCGGGGCGGTCGCCAGGACGCCGGCGGCGGCGCGGGCGCGCCGGCCGATGTCGAGCATGACGTTCTCGACGTCGTCCTTGCGGGCGAACTCGTGAACTTCGGCGGCCATCTCGTCCCTCACAGCTTCTTCATCGTCAGATCGTCGCGGTGGACCATCTCGGCGCGGCCAGCATAACCCAGAATGCCGGAGATTTCCCGGCTGTTGCGGCCGACGATCCGCTCGGCGTCGTCACGGTCGTAGGCGGTGAGCCCGCGACCGATCTCGCGGCCCTCGCCGTCGCGGATGACGACGGCGTCGCCGCGGGCGAATACCCCCTCGACGCGGCGCACGCCGGCCGGCAGCAGGCTCTTTCCCGCCTTCAGCGCCTCGACGGCGCCGTCGTCGACGACCAGGCTCCCGCGCGGCTCGAGAGCGCCGGCGATCCATTTCTTGCGCGCGGCGACCGGATCGCCGTGGGGGCGGAACCAGGTCGCCCGGCCGCCGCCGTCGATCGCTGCAAGCGGATGGTCGACGTGGCCGGAGGCGATCGCCATCGCCGTGCCGGCATCGGTCGCGATGCGGGCGGCCTCGATCTTCGTCTGCATGCCGCCGCGCGACAGCTCCGAGCCCGCCGCGCCCGCCATCGCCTCGATCCGCGGCGTCACCGCCTCGACCTCGGGGATGAACGCCGCATTCGGATCGCTCGCCGGCGGCGCGGTGTAGAGGCCGTCGACGTCGGACAGCAGCACCAGACAGTCGGCGCTCATCATGGTGGCGATGCGGGCGGCGAGGCGGTCGTTGTCGCCGTAGCGGATCTCGCTGGTCGCCACCGTGTCGTTCTCGTTGATGACGGGCACGGCCTTCAGCCGCAGCAGCGTCGCCATGGTCGAGCGGGCGTTCAGGTAGCGACGGCGCTCCTCGGTGTCGCCGAGCGTGACGAGGATCTGGCCGGCCTTCAGTCCGTGCTCGCCGAGCGCCTCCGACCAGGCGCGCGCCAGCGCGATCTGGCCGATGGCGGCGGCGGCCTGGCTTTCCTCGAGCTTCAGCGGCCCGCGCGGCATCGCCAGCACCGAGCGGCCGAGCGCGATCGCGCCCGAGGAGACGATGATCATCTCCGCGCCGGCTGCGGCAAGCCGCGCCACGTCGGCGGCGAGGCCCTTCAGCCAGTCGCACTTCACGCCCTTCGCCGGATCGACGAGCAGGGCCGAGCCGATCTTGACGACGATCCGCTTGTAGGACGAAAGCTTGCGCATCGCCTCAGGGCCTCCAGCCTTCGCGCTTGATGACCTCGGCCTTCTCCCTCGCCTCGTCCTCGGCACGGGCTTGGTCGATCACCTTCAGCATCAGCCCGAGGGCATCGCGCATGCCCGCGCCCGTCGCTGCGGAGACGAGCAGCACGTCGGCGCCGGACGCCCTGGCGAGGGCCCGGCGCTTCTTCTTCAGCTCTTCCGGGTCGACGGCGTCGCATTTCGACAGCGCCAGAAGCTCGGGCTTCTCGTCGAGGCCCGCGCCATAGGCCTCGAGCTCGCCGCGGATGACGCGGTAGGCCTCCGCCACGTCTTCCTGCGTCGCATCGACCAGATGCATCAGCACACGGCAGCGCTCGACATGGCCGAGGAAACGGTCGCCGATGCCGGCGCCCTCGTGCGCGCCCTCGATCAGACCCGGAATGTCGGCGAGCACGAACTCGCGGGTATCGAGCCGCACGACGCCGAGATTGGGATGGAGCGTGGTGAAGGGATAGTCGGCGATCTTCGGCTTGGCCGCCGTCACGCTCGCCAGGAAGGTCGACTTGCCGGCATTCGGCAGGCCGACGAGACCGGCGTCGGCGATCAGCTTCAGGCGCAGCCAGATCCAGCGCTCCTCGCCGGCAAGGCCGGGATTGGCGCGGCGGGGGGCCTGGTTGGTAGAGGATTTGAAATGGGCGTTGCCGAAGCCGCCATTGCCGCCCGACGCGATCTTCACGCGCTGGCCGACCTCGGTGAGATCGGCGATCACGGTCTCCTGGTCGTCGTCCAGCACCTCGGTGCCGACCGGAACCTTCAGGATCGCGTCCGGGCCGCCGGCGCCGGTGCGGTTGGCGCCCTTGCCGTGCTCGCCCTTCTTCGCCTTGAAGTGCTGCTGGTAGCGGTAGTCGATCAGCGTGTTGAGGCCGTCGACGCACTCGACCCAGACGTCGCCGCCCTTGCCGCCGTCGCCGCCGTCGGGGCCGCCGAACTCGACGAACTTCTCGCGGCGGAACGAGACGCAGCCTGCGCCGCCGTCGCCGGCCTTCACATAGACTTTCGCCTGGTCGAGGAACTTCATCGGCCCGGCTCCCCGATGGCGCGCGGATCGAAGACGAAGACCGGCGCGTTCTCGATCCTCGTGCGGGGGCGCGCCGGTGCATCGAAGGCGGTCGTGCCGTCGCGGCGGAATCCGGCCTTCTCGAGCACCCGCTGCGAGGCGACGTTCTCCGGAAAGGTGTGC
The DNA here is from genome assembly GCA_023458595.1 of Pseudomonadota bacterium. Classification (GTDB taxonomy): domain Bacteria; phylum Pseudomonadota; class Alphaproteobacteria; order Rhizobiales; family Tepidamorphaceae; genus Microbaculum. Next base: position 32,806 of record JAEWYT010000039.1, on the reverse strand, counting down.
GTGACGATGGTTTCCCCGGGCCGCCATCTGAGACCGAAGGCGGCGACCGCCTTCGCGGCCTCGCTCATCAGGCCGCGCCCCCAGAACGGCGCGCCGAGCCAGTAGCCGATCTCGACCCTGCCATCGTCGCGCCGCTCGAGCCCGATCATGCCGATCAGGGCCGACGGCTCCTCCTTCAGGGCGATGGCGAATATCCGCGCCTCGTCGCGGGCGACCTGCCGGCGCGCCTCGGCGATGATCTCCTCGGCCGCGCCGGCGGGATAGGGATGGGGGACGCGGGCCGTGAAGCGGGCCACGCGTTCGTCGCCCGCCATCTCCTGGATCGCCGGCGCGTCGGCATCGGCGAGCGGGCGCAGCAGCAGCCGTTCGGTCAGGATCTCGGATTCAAGCGATGACGCCATGAGCGCTGGTCCAAAACGAAATCAGGGGAGACGGTGTCCCGTCTCCCCTGGCTTTCTCGTTCGCTTTCGCCGGGTTCGATCAGGACACCGGCGGAAAGGTCGCCGGTTACTCGGCCGGGACCGGAGCGGGCGAAACCACCGATACGTACTGCCGGCCGCCCGTCGAGGTGCGGAACTCGACGACGCCGTCGGCGGTCGCGAAGATGGTGTGATCCTTGCCCATGCCGACGTTCGTGCCGGGGTGCCATTTGGTGCCGCGCTGGCGGATGATGATGTTGCCGGTGACGACCTGCTCGCCGCCGAACTTCTTCACGCCGAGGCGCCGGCCGATCGTGTCGCGACCGTTGCGGGACGAACCGCCTGCTTTCTTATGTGCCATTGGTCGGTCTCCTTATTCCTTGTCTGCCTTCGGGGCCGCCTTCTTTGCCGGAACCTTCTTGGCGGCCGGCTTCTTGGCCTCGGCCTTGTTTTCGGCGGCGACTTCCGCCTTCGCTTCGGCTTTCGCTTCCGGGGCGGCCGCGGCTTCCGCCTTCTCGGCCTTGGGTTCCGCCTTGGCCTTGACCGCCTTCTTGGCGCCGTCGGTGAGGATGTCGGTGATCTTCACCACGGTGAGGTCCTGGCGATGGCCGGCCCGGCGGCGGTAATGCTTGCGGCGGCGCTTCTTGAACACGAAGATCTTGTCGCCGCGGGTCTGCTCGACCACCTCGCCGGCGACGGTGGCGCCCGCGACCAGCGGCGTGCCGATCGTCGCCTTGTCGCCGTCGCCGAGCATCAGCACCTCTTCGAAGGTGACGGTCTCGCCGGCTTCGGCGGGGAGCTTCTCAATGGTAATCTTGTCGTTGGCGGCGACGCGATACTGCTTGCCGCCCGTCTTGATGACCGCGAACATCGGGTCTTTTCCTTCTGTCGTCCCGCGTCCTTCGGCGCCGCGATTCAAGCGGACTTCGGGCGATCCGGCTGTTTGCGAGCGGACCTGGCCTCGGACAGCGCAATTAGGCGCGGCGGCACCGAAGCCCCCGCGCGATCCGCGGCGGAATATACGGAGCGCGGTTATAGAGTCAATGCGAAACGCCGGGGTTTCCGACGGATTCCCGGTTTTCCGGCCCGCTATCGCGGCGCGCGTCGACGCCGCCATGGCCGCTGCGCGCCGTCGGAGTGCCCGCCTGAGCCTGCCTTCGCGGGAGCCCGGCCGCCCGGCGACGCGAAGGCGTTGCGCTCGGCCGGAGTCGTCCCCATTTCCCGTTGAGGCGGCGCTTGTTCGACAGGTTTGTGTCGTGTAGGTAGGGCCTGCCCGCCGGCTGAACGAGGCCGGTGCCCGACCGCGGAGAGGTGCCGGAGTGGTCGAACGGGGCGGTCTCGAAAACCGTTGTGCGGGTAACCGTACCGAGGGTTCGAATCCCTCCCTCTCCGCCAATATTCCTCGTAACATATTGATATCGCTGTATATTTTTTCGGGCGCGATCGTCGGCCAACGTTTCAGCCTACGCTCGATCGGTCGCTAGGCGGTTTCGTCGCCTCCGGTCAAAGATCAGCTCGCCAATCTCCTCTCCCGCCCGTCCTCCTCCCCTTCCCACGGCCGGCGGGCGGCCCTCGGCGGCAGGACGCGGTGCGCCTCGAGGCGGCCGCCCAGCGCGTCGAACAGCGCGTCCACGGCGGTGCGCCAGGCCGCATACTGGTCGCACTCCCATTGCCAGTGCTCGCGGTCGCTCGACCATTCGAGCATGGTCGCGATCGGCTTGTGGCGCGCGTCGCGGAGCATCTTCGCCTTGCCGCCGGCGTCGACGATCGGCCGGAGGCGCGGCGGGCCGTCGTCGAAATAGCCCGGCCTGGTGCCGGCGCGGGCATGGATCACGACGAGGGCGGCGGTGTCGCGCTCGAGCGCCATGACGGCGGCCTCGACGGCGAGCGCGTCGGCCGGCACGTCGTCGCCGAACCCTTCCGGCACGCGGCTCACGTCGGGCCGGGTGCCGAGCCGCCCGAAGGCGGAGACGGAGGCCCAGGCCGATGCATGGCCGCGCGGCCGGGCGAGGCCGCCGCGGCGGTCGACCTTCTCGGCCTGGTAGGCCCAGGTCAGCAGATCCTCGATATCGATGTCGCGCACCGCGGCAGGGGACCACGGCCGCGCATTCAATTCAATCGGCCCCCGCGCCCCCGCGCGGCGTTGCGGCCGAGTGAGCCCGCGCGTCCCCAGCGTCCCTCGGCAAAGAAGCGAGGATCTTCTCGACCTCCGCGCCGTCGAGGCGGCCACGGGCGGCCAGCTCGGCGCCCAGGGCGAGGATCCGGGGCCACTCGCGATCGACGATCCGGCGCGCGCGGGCATAGGCGCGGTTCAGCACGCGGCGGCGCGCGCGCGGGTGAACAGCGGCCAGCGCCCGGTCTATCTGCCAGGTGTCGCCCTCGGCGGCGACCTCGTCGAGACGGACGGCGAGGAGGAATGCGGGGGCGCTGGCTGTCGGAAGGCAGCCCAGTTCAAATCTCGCCGCGGCGAGAGGCCCGGCGAGGGAATAGGCAATTCGAGCGACGGGGCGCGGGGGCGCATCGGCGTGGCAACCGCCGTATAGGAATTCGGCTTCACCGGCGAGCGCCGCGGTCGCATCGGTGTGTGATAGTCCCGCGATCATCTGGATCTTGGTCGGTCGGCCGATCGTGAGTTTGTCGAGCCGCCCGCCGGCGCGGAGATCGAGCCAGGCGACCGCATGGCCGGCCTCGTGTACGGCGACGGTGTGCGTCAGTTCGTCCATGGGATACGCCGGCTAGACGAGGCCGCCCTCGCGGGGGCGGCCTTGAGATCGTGTGTCGTCAAACTGACGACTTTCGGTCAGTGGGGTACCGCCATCGCGTTCTGGGCCAGCCGGGCCCCGTCGGCGGCGATCGATTCGAGAAGCTCGGTATGGAGCTCGGCGGGGTCGGCGGCAAACCTCTTGTTGCAGAAGTCCTGTTTCATGTAGAGCCCGTGGCGGCTCACGGCGGGCCGCGCGGCGATGCGCAGCTCGGCGGCGAACTGGGCATCGCAGAGCTTGTCGAAAGCGTCCTGGCCGACGCTCTGGGCCTGCGCGTTGACCGCCTCGGTCGCCTCCTCCCACTGCGCGATCAGTTCGCCGAACGCAACCTCGTCGACCCGCCGGGCCTCCTCGTCGGTGTCGGGCGCGACGATCGCGCCGTCGTCGGCGAGGCGCACCAGGTCCTCGACGATCGCGGTCGCCAGTTCTGACATGTCCATGCTGTCCGCCATGCGCTCGTGGAGCCGCGCTTTCGCGATCAGGCCGTCGAGGGTGGCAGGCTGCAGCGCGGCGATCTCGTCCTCTATCGCAGCACAGGCGCCGGCATGCCAGGCGGTCTGAGTCTCGGTCGTCGCGGCGTTGCTAGCGGCGAGAGCCGCAGCGTGCTTCTCGACCAGCTCGGCGATACGACGGTCAGGATAGTGAACGTCGAGTGCCGGGGCGGCGGCGCGGGCGGGAATCGTGGTAGCGGTGGAAGCGGTCATGATCGATCCTCCATAGATCGGTTGTGGCAAGGGTCGGTGCGGCGTGCCACCGCCGCACCGGCCCGCCCCGATCATATGGGGCTTCAGGCGGCGCGGCGAGCGGGTTTTCCCCGGCATGGTGAACGCCTGGTTACGCCGTGAACGGCGACGGCAGCCGTTCGTTCGGCCCGCGCACGGGCCAGCCGGCCGGCAGGATCCCGGCGACGCGGAGATCCTCGTCGGCCGCCTCGGCCCACACGTGGATCCAGCCCGCCGCGTCGCGGCGCCAGGCCTCCGCGCGGATCGTCCCGGCGCGGCACGCGGCGCCGACCGCCGTCCAGTCGAGGCCGCGGGTGCGGGCGTAGCGGCGGATCTCCATTTCTGAGCTGACCTTCGTCATGGTCGTTTTCCCTTCGGCTTTGCCCGTTTTTCCGATTTGGCGAAACGCGACATCGGCTCGGCCGGCCAGCCCTTCGGCAGCAGACCCGCGGCGATCAGGCGCTCGCCGAGGCCCGGCGGCGCGCGGTCCGGATGCGCGCGGGCCAGCGCGGCGAGGATCCGGTCGTTCTGTTCGGGCGTCAGCTTGTGCTTCGCCCCGAAATCCTGTCCGTCGCCGGGCAGCGGATCGGGCACCGGCACGTCGTAGTGGCGCATGTCGGCGCGGCGATCGCGTTCCTGCGGCGTCTTCGGCCGGCGCCCCATTCAGTTCGCGGTCCCCGACGTTTCGCGCGGCGGCCAGGCGGCGTCGAGCGCGGCCAGCAGCTCGGCGAACTTCTCCTCGGCGTCGGGCGGCAGGATGCGCAGCGCCATCGCGGGCATCATCCCGCTCGCCTCCATTTTGGAGACCTCGGCCTCGGTCATGAAGGCGGCGTCGCCGTCGTGATAGTTGAGCACGACCCGGCAGCCGTCCGGACAGCGCGCGGCCGCGTCGGCGAAGCCGGCGATCATCGTGCGGAATGTTGCGGCGAGGTTCTCGCACGTGTGCGCCGGGTGCGCGGGGTCCGCTGGCCAGGAATAGAAATTCACCGCCGCGCCGGGATCGTGGTCGTCATCGCTGATCATGGGCTGCGATCCTTGTCGCTGAGGCGGTAGCGGCGGCGCCGGCCGGTGACGGTGTCGCGGAACGCGATCTCCTCGACGCGCTCGACATCGACGTACTGCGCCGGATCCTCCGGGTTCTCGACGCGCTCCTCGACGATCGCGCGCTCGATCTCGGAGACCTCCTCCTCGTCGCGCGGGATGATCGACCAGACCACGCCGGGCACTACGGTCCGGTTGACCCGCGTCGCCGCGGTCCACTCGAGCACGGCCGGCCCGGTGTCCTGTTTTTCGCGGTGTCGCGGTGTCGGCCGGTAGCGGCGCTGGATATCGCCGCCGCGCTCGGCGAGTAGGTCGACCAGGACATCCATAAGGCCGTAGGCGATCGCGCGGCGGGCGCGAGTATCGTCGTCTGTCATGAGCGGCGTCCTCTGGTGCTCGCAAGCGATCGGCCGCGGAGGTAGCGCGTCAGCGCGCCGGCGATCTCCTCGTCGGCCATCGTCTGGAACTGCTTCCCGTCGGGCATCTGCAGGATGACGGGCGTGTTGAGCCGCGGGCGCACGTCATCGGCGGCGGAAAAGCCGGGCCCCGCCGCCGGAACCAGCGGGGCCGACACGCTGCCGGCGAGAGCCCCGACCAGGCCGCCGCCGGCGAAACCGAGCAGGTCGCGGAGATCCAGGAGGCCTTGATTGATCGCGTGCATGAAGCCGGGGCCGTACTGATCGACGGCGCGCTTCCGCATCACGAACTCGCCGTTCGACAGCCGGGCGGGGATCGAATCGCTCGTCGACGTGCCGGGGCCGCGCACCGGCCCGCCCCTGGCGAAGCCGACCGGGCCGCCCTCGGCGCGGCCGGTGACGGCGGAGGCGATGGCCTTGCCGACCTCCCTGGCGAGCTTCAGGAGGCCGCGGAGGTTGAAGGTCAGGAAGTCGAAGATCTCCTTCGCCGCGCCCTCGAAGGTCTTGAAGTCGCCGATGATGAAATCCAGCGCCTGCTGCCAGGTCGAGCGGCTCTCCTCGGCCGCGGCGGCCATCGCCTTCGCCGTGCCGTCGCCGGCGGCCTTCGCCGCGTCCGGCATGTCGAGGATCGAGGTTTTCGTGGTCGCGACCTTGCCTTCCAGATCCTTGAAGGCGTCGCTGGTCTTCTTGGTCTCCTTGCTGGTCAGGCCGAGCGCCTCGTAGAGCGGATCGAGCGCGCCGGTGAAGTGGGCGATCCCGGCGACGACGGCGGCGATCGCGACGGCCGCCAGCCCCCACGGGCCCAGGAAGGCGAGCTGGGCGACCGCGGCGGCGCGCATCGCCGGTATCATGGCCTTGATCGCCGCGACGGCGGCGCTGAGGTCGCGCACCACGTTGGCGACCGCGGCGGCGCCCCAGGCCGCGGCGAACAGCGCGATCAGCGGAACGATGATGTTGAGGTTGCGGGCGATCAGCCCGAGCGCGCCGGCGAGGAGCTGCGAGGCGCCGGATGCTTTGTTGGCCGCGCCGACGAACTCGATCATCTGGTTGCGGAGCTCGGTGAAGGATTCGCCGATCGTGAGATTGGTCGCGGCGAAGGCTGCCTCGATTTTCGGCTGCGCCTCGAGGATCGCTTTGAACACGCGATCGGCGGTCAGCTTGCCCTCGGCGCCGAGCTTTTTGAGGTTGTCGCCCGCCGCGCCGAACTCCTCGGCGATCGCCTGCAGGATGACGGGCGCGGTGTCCTGCAGCGATTTCAGTTCATCTCCGGCCAGCAGACCGGCGCGCAACGCCTGGCTGAGCTGCAGGATGCCCGACGTTTGTTCCTGCGTCGTGGCCCCACCGGCCTTGAAGGCTTTGTTGACCAGCTCCGTCGCGGTCGCGACCTCCTCCTCGCTGTCGGCGACCTTCCTGGTCGCGATCAGCAGCCGGGAATAGAGATCAACGGTCGGCTCGAAGGCAGAGCGGGTCTCGCTCGCAATCTTGTTGAGATCGGACAAGGGCCTCGCGGCCCGGCCGGAGATCTCGGCTGCGGCGGCGATCTTGTTGCCGGCCTCGGTCCAGGTGTCGGCGTAGTCGACGATCTCGCGCGTCGCGAAGAACGCGGCGAGCGGCGCGACGACGTTGCGCACGGTCCGGCCGAAGCTCTGGAACCGCTTCTCGACGTCGGCGGCCCTCATCAGCTCGTCCCGGGCGGCCTTCGCCTCGCGGCCGAGCGCCTGCAGGTCGCGGACGATCTCCTCGAAGCTCTCGCCGAGATCGTCGACGTCACCCTCGGCACGGGCGGCGGCCTTCTCGACATCGCCGAATCCCTTGCGGCCCGCCGATCCGATCGCCTCGAGGTCGCGCCGCGCCTCGGCCGAGCCGAGGAAGGAGACCAGGAACTCGAGCGCGCGTCTGGATGATGTAGCCATGAGGGAATCCTCCTATTTGCCGCGCCGCCGCGCGGCGGCAAAGCGCTTGGCGATGGCGATGGCACGGCGCTCATGCGGCGCGAGGCCGTCGTCGTCGGCAGCGGTGGCGGTGCGTCGGCCCTGGATCACGGCCTTGTGTTTCTCGGCGAAGGCGACGAGGCGCTTATCATCGGCGGTGAGACCGGTCGTGTCGGGCTTGAGCGCAGACCGGTCGCCGCGGCGCGCGGCGGCGCAGCGCTTGGCGATGGCGATGGCACGGCGCTCATGCGGCGCGAGGCCGTCGTCGGGGGGCGGCGGCGCAGACTTCGCCGAGGCCGGCTTGGCCGGCTTGGCCTGCTTCTTTCTGGCGGACTTCGGCGCGGCGGGCAGAATGTCGTTTGCCTTTCCGGCCTTCGGCGCGGGGGCCGGATGCACCAGGTCGCGGATCGTCTCGCGGAGGTGACGGTTTGGACGGAGCGTGCTCAGCAGCATCGTTGTGGCCTTTCGGTCAGGAGGAAAAACCGGGCGGCGACGGCATTCGCCGCCCGGCCGGTCGCGGCGCGGGCATACGAGAACCCGTTCGGCGGTCATAGGAGGAACCCGCCGTCGCCGCGGAGGACATCATGGCGCGAGCCCCAGCACGGCGCGGGGGTTCGCGTCGGGCCGGCGGGCGATCTCGCCGCCGGCGCGCTCGAGGCGCACGATCATCTGCTCCTCGCGGATCTCGAGGAGATAGAGTTCGGCCTCGAGCCGGGCGATCTCGGCGGCCCGGTCCTCGTCGGTCAGCGCGGCGGCCTCGGTCTCCTCGGCGAGGTCGTCGAGCTCCGCCTCGAGTGCGGCGCCGAGCGCGTCGCGGAACAGCCAGGCGATGAGCGCGCTCGGATCGGGCATGGTGTCGCGGCGCGCGGCATTCATCGGCGCGATCCGGTCGACGCGGATCTTCGCACCCCATTCGAGGCCGCCGGCGACGGCGATCAGTTTTCCGACGTTGGGGCGGCCGGCGGCGGCGAGGGCGTCGAGCTGCTTTGCCAGCGCCGCCTTCGCCGCGGCGACGGGCACGGGGGCGTCGTGCGCGACGCGGATGCGGTCCTGCGTGTCGGCGATCATGGTCCGCTGCTGCTCGATCGCGGCATGGTCGGGGACCGGTTCGCGCTCGTCGACCGGCGCGAACCGGGCGGTGGCCGGGATGGATGAGGCGATCTTGCGGATCGATTCGAGGACTCTGTGCAGACCGCCGAGGATCTCGGCGGCGCGATCGCCGGCTTCGGCGGCGGCGGCAGCCTCGGCCTCGAGGCGCTGGCGTTTGGCCGCGAGCCGCGCGAGATCGGCATCGCGCTGGGCGAGCGCGTTGAAGGTGATCGAGGACCGCTCGGGAACGGGGGCGCTGGCGCGGCGATCGTCGACGGCGATCTGCAGCGTGGAGACGCGCGCATCGGTCTCGCGACCGACCTCGATGAGCTCCAGCGCGACGGCGTGCTCGCGGTCGCCGGCGGCCTGTTGGATCGTCTCCCAGCGCCCGGCGGCGGCGAGGAGGTCGCCGATTTTGGCGCGGGCGGCGGCGCTCTGGCAGCGATCCGCGAACTCGGCGGCGGCGGGCTTAGGATGCGGGCGAATGATCGACATGAACTACCTCCGATGCGGCTCAGCATGGCGCGGCCGGAGGGACATCGGGAGGGGGGGCTCATGTCCATCGTCGGCTAATAATATACGGCGCACCTGTTTTTCGCCGACAGGGTTGCCGCCGAGCGCGAGGAAGCGCCACCAGGCGGCCTCGGCGGTGCCGGCCCGGGCGCGCGGGCATGAGGGTGAGGTGCGCTCGCGGATCCACGGGCCGCCGGCGTAGCGGGCGAGATCGGAAGCGATGACCTTCGCGGGAAGGTCGAACCGGGCGGCGGCGGCGCGGATCACCTGGCAGCGCAGCTCGTAGCGCAGGTCGCGGCGCCATCCGCGGTCGCGGAGGCCGAGCGCCTCCTCGATCGTGTCGGCGGGCGAGGGTCCGATGATCCATGCGGCGAGCGCCGCGCCGACCTCGGCCTCGTCGGGATCGTCACCGGCCGCGGCGCGCTCGAGGATCCGCACCAGGGCGAGCGCCCGCCGGATCCGCTCGGCGGGCGAGGCTTCGTCCTGCGTGAGCGGATCCCGGTCCATCACCTATGCGCCCACCGCGCGGCTAGGACTTCTTTCATCGGAAAATGAAGGTGCGGCTGAAGTTTCAGCCTTTTTCGGCGGCCTCTTTCGAGAGGACCGACACGGTTCGAATTACCCGTGTCGAGGTGAGGGCCGGGAAGGACCCGCTGACACGGCAGGGACGATGAGGGACGATGCGAGGCCGCCGATCGGGCCTCAGTCCCCGCATCTTCCCTGCCGCTCTTTTCTCTATCTCCTTCTTTCATCTACCTTTTTTCTTTTCAGGTGAAAGAAGAGGGACGATAGGGAAGATAATCTTCGCATTGTACGTAAGACGCGCTGAACCCTGTGGCGCACCCGCCACACCCCTTAACCGTTCTCATGCGTCTACGCGGAAATCGTCCCTATCGTCCCTCCCGTCCGAAGTGTTTGGCGTTATTCGCTTTTTTCCGGGGACGATGCGCGGACCGAGGATCGGCTATCGTCCCCACAGTCCCCGTCCCGGACGAATCCGGGGGCACCGGGGGCACGGCGGGCGGGCCGCCGAGATGGATTGCAGCCGCATAGATCGAGTTGCCCGCCTTGTGTCGTGCAAGACCGACCGCGACGAGCCGCCGGCCGAGCCAGGCGGGCGCGATCGGTGCTACCCGGCGCTCGACGCACCAGTCCAGATAAGCTTTCCAGATAGCGCCGAACGGCGACCGGAGACCCGGCGCAGCTTTCACGCGCTCGGCGATGAACTCGCGTGCGCGGCCGGCATCGCCATTCGCAGCGCGGCCTCGGCGGTCCGGCGCGCGGGGCAGATTGAGCTGACCCCACAGCGCCCGCGCCTCGCATGGTCCGAACAGCTCGCGGACTTCGGCGACGAGGCGCAAGCGCGCCTCCAGGCTTTCGCCCGCAAGGGGGTGTGGGGGTGAGGAGTCATCCTGCATTATGAGCGCGTGATGATGTTCTCTGACCGTTTGGCCTTTATCTCAGCCTTGATACGTTCGAGACCGCGAATTGCTCGGTTGATAATCACGATCGACCTGCGTTTTTCTTCCTTTGTTAAAACAACAGGATCGATAAATTCTTTGATATCCAGATTTGCTTCTTTGGGAAAGTAGTGTTGAGCGGCGGATAACCGAAAGAGCCACTCGAAGAATCGCTTATATTGAGTCCCTTCCTTCCGTGTTCTCACCCGCGGCTCAACGTTCGTCATCACTAGATACTCCTGCGTTTGATGGATCGCCTTCCCGCGCCGCCAGGCGCTCGGCCTGCCAGGCCTCGACCTCCTCTTCCAGCCAAGCGACGGCCTTCGCCGAGATCGCGATCGAGCGCGGAAACCGCCCCGCGTTCATCTCGCGATAGACCAGCGCCCGGCTGAGGCCGGTCGTCTTGATCACATCGTGGATCCGCATGAAGCGTTGCATTTCGTCACCCTTGTTCGGTGGCAACATAAGCAGCGCCGGGTGCCGCAGCTCTAGCAGAGGTGCGGCACAAAAATCAGGGAAGTCGCCGCGTCGCGATCGTCCGAAGGGGTGACTCGAAGCGCTAGGCCGCGAGATATGCTGCGATGAGCTGTAGGAAGAATCCTGCCGTGAGTAGCCATGCGGCCAACCCGGTCAAATCGCGCGGATCGCTGTTCGCCCGGCGGTGTACTTCGCCGGCCAATTCATCGAAGCTCGCGTCGATCTTCGCTCGGTCAAGTATACCTCGCGCGTGCAGGAGCGATCGCTCTGGCAGCCCCCACCGTCGACGAAGCAATTGATGCGCCTTGTCGACGACCGCTGCCATGGGTTCTTGAACCAGCATGTGGCCGCGCACCCTGGCGATCGCATAATAGTCGGCGGCACCGACCGTTTTGTCGAACTGGCTTTCCATCCGCTCTACAGCGCGGAGGGCTTTGCGCCGGCCGCTCTCGTTACGTCGCAGCAGAACTCTGTGGAGGATAGCGTGCCACGGCCGGGCCAAGGCCAGCGCCCCCAGGAATGCCAGCGCCAGGCCAGAGACGTTCAAAATTGTCGGCAACGTCAAGAACACCGGTCCTTTGAGCTTGCTGCGTCGCGCACCCTGACAGCTGCCGCGATTCGGCTCTTTATGCGACGCTCGACGGTTCTCGGGGAGACACCAAATTTTTTAGCGACGAGCTGTGCTATCCGCCGCGCGCTCAGCCCCGGATTGCGACTACGGACGTCCGCGGCCTCGGCCTGCCAGGCCTTCCATTCCGGCTGGCGCGCACCCTTGCGCACAATCGCGGACCTGGTGCGGGCCGTCGCCAGGGTGTCGTGCAGTTGCAGCCCGCTCATGATCTCGTCTTCAGCGCCGACGATCGCCGCGGTCAGCTTCCATTCGGCGAGTGTCGCGGCCAACACCATAAGATCCGCGAGCGCAAGCTGGCCTTCCATCGTCGCTAGATCTTTGCGTACGCGCCTCTCTAGATCCTTCATCCACCGCACCGTGCGCAGGATCCTTGCAGCGACGAAAACATCGTCAAGTTCCCCTTCGCGTCGCGGTCGGCGGGCGAGCCGATCGATGTCGGCCGGATCTTCGCCGGCCTTTCGGATCGTCTCGGCAGCCTCGGCCGCGAGCGCGTCGAGGCCGCTTGGATAGTCAATCCGATCGCCGGCACTCGGCGGCGGCAGCTTTTCTGTCCACAGCTCGAGCAGCCCCTTGCGGCTTACAATTGGTGGGAGCCCCGCCGTCATCGCCGCGCCCTGAGCGGTGCCACGGCCGCATCCGTCGCGGGCATTCCGACGAACCGCGCCCAGTCACGCATCAGCCGGCGGCGCTTGTCCAGCAGCTCGCCGCGGCGATAAGCCGCCTCTGTCGCGTCGGCGATCCGGTGCGCCAGCGCCATCTCGGCGACGTGGTTAGGGTAGGCCGTGCGCTCTGCCGCCCAATCCCGGAAAGAGGACCGGAAGCCGTGCACCGTCAGTCCGCTTTCGAACTCGCGCAGCGTCTCCAACATCGCCATCGAGGACAGGCCCCGGCCCTTCCGCGCGCCGATGAACACGTGGTCGTTGCCGCGCTCGCGAGGCAGGTCCGCGAGGATCTCGATCGCGCGCTCGGCGAGCGGCACCTTGTGCTCGCGCCCGCCCTTCATGCGGACCGCCGGGATCGTCCACAGCGCGGCGGCGAGGTCGATTTCGGGCCAGGCCGCGCCAATCGTCTCGCCGGTCCGGACCGCGGTCAGGATCGTGAACTCGAGCGCGCGCGCCGAGATCCCCTGCACGGTGCGCAGCCGCGTCACGAACGCCGGTACGTCCGCGTAGGCCATCGCCGGCTGAGGCCTCACCGGCCGCACCTTGCGCCGCGCCGGCAGGAGCTTGTCGAGGTGGCCGCGCCAGCGCGCCGGGTTTTCGCCGGTCCGGTGGCCGCGCACCTTCGCCCAATCGAGGATCCGTTCGATCCGCCCGCGCACCCGGGAAGCCGTCTCCGTCTTCGTCGGCCAGATCGGCTCGAGGACTCCCAGAATGTCCGCCGTCCCGATCTCCGCCACGTCGCGATCGCCGATTTTCGGGAAAGCGTGGGTTGAGAGGGTGGCCTCCCACTGGTCGCCGTGCTTCGCGTTCTTCCAGCCGGGCCGATGCGCCGCGATGTATTTTTCGGCGGCCGCCTTGAAGGTGACGATGTTCGCCCGTGCCGCGCGGGCCGTCCGGCGCTTCTCCTCGCGGGCCTCGATCGGATCGATACCGTCCGCCAAAAGACGGCGGAACTCCCGCGCCCGGTCGCGCGCCTCGGCCAATGTGAACAGGTCCGCCGCGCCAAGGCCCGCCTGTCTCACGCGGCCGTCGAGCTGGTAGCGAAAAGCCCAGGATTTGCCGCCGGTCGGGCCGACCTGCAGCCACAGCCCGCCGCCGTCGCCATAGCGTCCAGGGCGGTTCAGCGCCGCCACCTTGACCGCCGTCAGTTTGTTGAGAGGCCGACCCACGTTCCAACCTACGCCGTTGACCCACGTTCCGACCAGCATTCGGAAGCGCGCTGGCATGAGACGAGTGTAACGACTATGGACGGAAATATTCCGGCAAGGCAAGAGGAATACTGTCAGGTGAGACGAGTGTTACTTAACGATATTTAACGAAAACCGTCTCCCTCTCCGCCATTTCTACCCCGTCGAACGTTCTCCGCTCGTGAATGCGACGCTGAAACGCCAAGGAACCTCGCGGTTCGGGTGCAAACCTCTGGACTACGCCGCCGGGAACGTCTCCTCCGAGCGTTCTCTCTCCGCCGTTTTTCTCTGAACCTTTGGACTGAACGGCCAGCAGTACGGATTCGTAACTCATTGTTCTAAAGATGGTTTTGGCCACAATTTCTCGAAGACTTTTCGTATCCCCATCGCCGGCCAAACGTTTCAATTCATGGTCGCTTGACGCCCTTGGTGGCGTTGATGGCCCGCTCAAGCCATGACTCTTTCGAGCCGGTGCTTCCGCTTGGGCCAATCGGGCAGGACACGGTCCAAAAGCTCAAAGAACTCTGGACCGTGGTGCGGCACCGCGATGTGGCAGAGCTCGTGCGTGATGACGTAGTCAATCGCGTCCATGGGCGCCTCGATTAGGCGGCGATTGAGCAAAAGGCGAGATGCCGGCGACATCGAACCCCAACGCTGCCGAAGTTGGCGGACGATCAAGCCCTTGGGGCGAAAGTCTTCAGGGGCCGGGAAACGCAAAAGATTGACTTCCAGACGCTCGGCAAATTTTGCGTGAGCGCGCTGCCGATACCAATGCTCGACAAGCTCCCGGGTGACCTCGGTTCGCTCGGGTCTGTGCGTTTGGACGACGATGAAGCCACGGACTAGCTTCACCGTCGCCTGGACGTGGGGCACTACTTTCAACCGATACTGGCGTCCGAGATAAAGATGGGTCTCGCCCGCCACATACTGGCGATCCGGAGTGCGCGGAAGGAACTGGATGAAATATCGCTGCTGACGCCGGATCCACGCAGCGCGCTTGCGCACCTTCTCCTCGATCGCGACCAGCGGAGCATCCTGCGGGGCAGCGACAACAACGGAAGCATCCGGCTCGACAGCGATTTCCAGCGTCGTCCGTTCACGGCGCAAAATGGCGAATTCGATCCTGTGTTCACCGTATTGCACGCTGTGCCGCTCTGCCGTCATCCCGGAAACCGCGCCCGTGCGAGGTCCATGATCTTGAGTTCGATATCGTCCATCACCTCAACCGGTAATGCGATGCCACGTTCATCACGAAGGACGTCGAAGAAATAGTCGTCGATAGCGTTGCGCATCTTGTTCTGAGCAATGTCGTTGGACCAAACATCGACGATGTGATGGGACTTGATGATGTCGATGATCGTGAGCGCAATGGCGGCAACCTCATCCGCCTCGATCGGTTTGCCATCATCGGTCGCGAGCGCGCCTTCGAGGATGCCGAAGAAAGCCTGCCCATCATCGTTGCCCTTGATCGCATCCGGCACCTCACGGCCCCGGTCCTTGCGCGCGACCTTGCTCGCCAGATCGACAACGTTCTTGAGGTAATCCCTTTCGGAGATCCGTTTGGCCCGATAGTCGCGGATGGTTTCCTCCAGGAGCTCCGAGAAGCTGCGGTAGAAGGTCGGGTCCTCGTCCATCTTTTCGGTGATGGTCCGGCGCGTCGCGCTGGCGATCCGGTCCGCCCTTGATGCCTCGGAGACGCCCGTTTCCTCCACCACGGCCTTCAGGGCGTCCGGGTCGTTGATGTTGACCATCTCGATGATCGTCTCGGCCGGCATGGCAACCACATGGTCGTCGAGTAGCTTCTGGATCTTCGGCTCGAACTCTTTCACGTCGATGGTTTCCTGGTAGCGCAGCTGAACCGAGCGCCGCAGTTCAGAAAACTGCTTCCAGTCCCGCTTCATGGCGTCGATCTTCGATTCGTCGAAGACGTCGAAGAGCTTGTCCGACGACAGCGAGATATGGAGGCAGCGGCTGAACGCCTTCAGTCGTTCATAGAATTCCTGCCGGATCGCCTCATCGGCCAGTAACTGTTCGAACTGCTCCATGTCCCTCTTGTTCTTGACCGACTTGAACAGGTCCCAGAGCTGATCGTGCAGCTGGGGCAGCTTCCGGATTTCCTCGCGCACGTCGTGGACCGTGCCGGCGAGATCGGCGGCGTCAAAGCCCTCGAAGGCGCTGTAGGTCGTCAGCGCCGTGTCGAGTTCTCCGAGCAGACCCTCATAGTCGATGATGAAGCCAAACTGCTTCTCGGTCGCGCCGTCTTCGTAGAGCCGGTTCACGCGGGCGATCGCCTGCAGCAGGTTATGTTCGCGCAGCGACTTGCACACATAGAGCACGGTATTGCGCGGGGCATCGAACCCGGTCAGCAGCTTCGACACGACGATGAGGATCTCCGGATCGCCCGAGCCCTTGAATGCATCGATGATCTGCCGGGTGTATTCGTCCTCGGTCTTATAACGCGCCATCATCTGCGCCCAGAACCCGCGCACGAGGTCCTTCGATTCCTTGTCGACCTCCTCGTTGCCCTCGTTGTCATCGGGCGGCGAGATGACGATTTCGCTGGTGACGTGCCCGATCTCGTCGAGCACCTCCTTGAAGCGGACGGCCGCTGCCTTGGACGGCGCCACAAGCTGCGCCTTGAATCCCGTGCCTTGCCAGTGCTGGCGGAAGTGCTCCGAGATATCGAAAGCTTTCGCCCGGATCGCCTGGCCCGTCTTTGAGAGCGCGTCCATGCGGGAGAACTTGCGCTTCAGGTCGGCCTTCTGGCTGGGGGTCAAGCCCTCGCTGATCTTGTCGAACCACTTGTCGATCACGCCGCCATTTACCTGCTGCTCGACAAGGCGGCCCTCATAGAGGAGCGGCACGACGGCACCGTCAGCGACAGCCTCGTCGATCGCGTATTTGTGGATGAGGCCGCCAAAGGTCGAGAGCGTATTCTTCTCCTTCTTCAAAAGCGGCGTTCCGGTGAAGCCCAGATAGCAGGCCTTCGGCAGCAGTCGGCGCATCCGCGTGGCGAACTGGCTGTGGCCACCATAGCGGCCGGTCTGCGAGCGATGGCTTTCATCGACCAGGACGAACACATTGGCGTCCTCATCGACATCCTCGGCGGCTTTGGCTGCCGTATCGAATTTGTTGATGATGGTGGTGACGAGCGGTGTCCGGTTGCGGATCAGCTCGATCAGGTGTGCCCCGCTGGTTGCCCGCACGGGTTCCAGTTCGCAGGACTTGAACGTGTCCTTGATCTGCTTGTCGAGATCGTCGCGGTCGGTGACGATGAGAATGCGCGGATTGGGGACGGCCTTGTCAAGCGCGAGAGAGCGCCCCAGCATTACCATGGTCAGCGATTTACCCGACCCTTGGGTGTGCCAGATCACGCCGCCCTTGCGGCGGCCATCCAGATTGAACTGGCGGACGCGTTCGACAGCTTTGCGGATCCCAAAGAACTGCTGGTGGCGCGCGACCTTGCGTGCACCGCCATCGAACACGGTGAAACGACGGATCAGATCCAGCAGGCGTTCCGGCCGACACAGCGCGTGAATGGCGCGGTCCTGCGCCGTGATCGCGCGCGGACCCTCGGCCGCCAGCGCCTCGAAATGGGCACGCGCGAAGGCGAAATCGCCCGAGAAGACCGCATCGGCCTCCGCCGCCGTGAGGGAGCGATTGGCCAGCGGATCGATGGTCTCGTCGCGATCTTCCTCGTCCCGCCACGTCTGCCAGAATTGCCGCGGCGTGCCCACGGTGGCGTAGCGCGCCTCGACACGGTTCATCACCATGAGCAGCTGCGCGAAGTGGAACAGCTGCGGAATATTGTCCTCATTCTGATAGCCGATCAGCTGGCTACCCGCCTTCTTGAGGCTCTCGGTCGGCCGCTTGCTTTCGATCACCAGAAACGGGATGCCGTTCACGTAAGCGACGATATCGCACCGCTTGGTCTGCGTACTGGCCGTACGCTCGACCGAGAGTTCGGCCGTCACGTGATAGACGTTGTTCGACGGGGTCTCCCAATCGACGTAGCGGAATGAATAGGACTTCGAGTCTCCCTGGATCGTCTTGGTGATGGTCGTGCCGAGGACGAGGGTGTCGTAGATGTCCTGGTTGGTGCCGCGCAGGCCCTTCTGCCGGTCAGGCGTGGGTTTCAGCCGCCGGATGGCCTCATGCGCATCCTCAAGGTCGAACGGATACTCCCGGCCACGATGGGTGAAGCTGTTAATCTTCAGAAGCTGGTCGGCAAGGACGTCATCGAGCACCACGTTACGCAGGCGGCCGCCGCGCTGGCGCACAGCCTCGGCCTGGGACAGCGGCGTGAACCCCAGCGCCACCAGGAGCTGAAGGGCGGGGATCTGGGACTGATGTTTTTCGGCAGCGTCGAAGGTCATAGTTTCCACTCCGGATGCTTAGCCGCCTTGTAAAATTTGACGCAGTGCGCGTCCGGGCATTGACCGAGCGTTTCACGCGCGGGTTCGAGAATGGCCACGAGTTCGGCGTAATAGTCCTTCTCTCCTACCCAGGCCTCGGCAACGCTCTTCAGCTCGAAATGCCGGCGGTAGACGTAACAGATCGCGTCGGCGACCTGGACCATGGAAGAATGGTCCGACTTGATAGCGAAGGCCGTATTGATGATGTGATCGAAGCGGTTCTTCTTTGTACGATCGAGCCATACGGTCTTGCCGCGCTTCTTGCCGCGAACCTGGTACAAACCGTCGAACCAAGGATTGCCCTTGTAGAGTTCGTCGGACAGCTTGGGCATCTCACTCTTGTTGTCGTCCATGATCGCGACCGTGAGACCCTTGCTATTCTTGACCCCTTGCATCTTCTTCTGGACGAGGCATGCCGTGAACATTGCCGAAGCGAGCCAGTAGTTCGCGTTGAACGGCTGGCCATGATCGTTTCCGGCTGCCGCATCGAAGGCAGCGAAGGACAGGCCGATGCCAAAAACCTTTCCGCCATTGTCAACGGCAAGTTCGCAAACCCGCTTCAGAAACGCCTTGCGTTCAGTTGGGTCGACTGCACTCCAGCCGCCCTTGCCGTTGATGAAACGGCTTGTCTTAAAGTCGGAGCGATTTCCCTCATGGTTGGCGAACACCGCCTCCAGCAGCCGGTCGAATTCCTCCGTCTTCTTGCGGAGCTTGTAGGCATCGACCATCAGCCCACACATGATGAACACATCGCCCTGATCGCGCGCGCCGCTTTCATCGACATAGATAAACTTCATGCTCAGACCTCCTCGTCGGCAGCGCGCAGGAAGACGCTCAACTGCTTGAGCTTTTCGAGCAGCTCGTCGAACGTCACGATCTCCACGTCCTTGGAATTTCGCCGGAACAGTTCGAAAGATTTCTTCCGGTCGTCGCCGTCGGGCGTCTTTCCGATGACGAGGCAGCAGTGCACGGCGTAAGACTCGATGTCATAGAGCCGGGTGTTGTCCTTGATCTGGGCAATCTGCTTCTGAAACTGGTACTTCTGATCCAGCGCCTGATTTATAGATCCCGACAGATCGGCCGACGGCGTGAAAACGCCCTCGCGAAATGGCGTTTTGTTGAGGATTGCGGTCTGCGGTGTTTTGATCTCGAAGATCGCCGTGTTGTTGGTCAGGCTGTTCTTGACCAGAAAGTCGGTGATCTTCTCCCCATCGCCTGACAGCTTCCGCCCACCAACTGAGGCCTGGTCGCGCACTTTGATCACGGGATAGCCGAAGGCCATGTTCAGGATGAAAGGGTTTTCGTTGAAGAAGTCCTGCCAACGGCCCTCAGCCAGCTTCTCGCCAAGCATTTCCTCGTATCGCTTGATCAACGCTTCGAGCGTCACAAGTTCGATGTTCCCGCGCAGCTTGGCGAGTTTCTCTGGCTGCTCTTCGGCGATGCTTGCGGCGTGGCTGCTCAGGGCACCGATAACGGCGTTCTGGTCCTCCTCGGACAGTTCCTCCTTGCCCTGCGCCACGGTGGTGAAGAGCTTTCGGTAGGGGTGCCGGCCTGCCTTAGGTTCCAGCTTTGGCACGCCAAGCCGTTCTGCGATGATGTTGTGAGCCGTTGTTTCCTTCACGGCACGCGCGGCGGTCTGAGCGAGGTTATCGATGCTGTTCAGGGCGCGCCGCGCCTGCTCGAAGTCTTTCTTTGAGATATAGAAAAGTTGGGCGTTCTTCGCGTCTGGTCCTGTGACTTGATCGCTTGTGATGACGATCTCGGTGCAGTCCGACAGCTCTTCCACAGCATTGATGATGAACCGATACGGCTTCGCCAGGCCGAGGCCGTAGGCGTAGTCCTTGGTGAAGGCCGAGGGCAGCTTTTCCAGGACATGGAGCACACCTTCGGGCTCCGTTGGCACGGCTCCGTCGAAGTCCGGAAAGATGATGTCCATGCGATCGAGGGTGATCCGCTCCACCTGGCCATATTTCGGCTTCAGGAAGTCCGGCTTGTCTCCGAATGTGCTGATCGGGTAGATCGTCAGGAAACTGTGTTGGCCATTGATGTCCAGCAGCTTGGCCCGGTATTGCTTCGCCTGCGTTGGGTCGAGGTCGAGATTGGCCGCGCGCAGACTGTGTTCCGGCGGCACGAAATAAACCTCGACGAAGTTCGGATGAACCTCCTCGACCTCGAGTGTGCCGTCTCGCACAGGGTCATGCTGGCGGAAGCCGAGTGCCATCAGTCACCCTCCACCTTCACGCGCCATTCGCCCGTCAGTAGCTTCTGCATCAGGCCGCGTTTCTGGCGGGTGAGGGTTTCAATATTTCGGCCAGTTGTATCGACGTCGCGGCGGGCACTAGCGATGACCTCGGCAATGCGGTCCTGATCTGTGCGATCGGGCAACCGTATCGGCGAGGTAAGCCAATCTTCCGGGGCTACCCGCCGGGCCTTACGCTGGCCGCGGGCAAGGTGGACCTGCTGCGTGTAGTAGGTCGGACGGGTCAGATATTCTATCAGCCAGTGCGAATTGACGGACGGCGCGCAATCGAAGGCGGGTAAATCGAGCGTGGATTCGCAACCGTCGAGGTCATCGCCGAGAAGCGCAAAAGCACCATTCAGAAAATCGAGTTTGCTCCAGATGATCTGCCCTGCTTTGCGGCGATAGTAACGAGTATTCGGGCTACCGGCGCGCTGTTCCGCCTTCTCGACCGCACCCTTTCCGTAGAGGCGGACCGAGATCTTTCGCGCGGTCGCCCCGTCGTTGCCGGAAATACGGCTCTCCGTCAGAAATGCTCCAAAGGTGGTGGGGCGGCCGGCACGGCTTCCACGAGCCATGAGCATGTTGCGCAGGCCATCGAGCCGTTGTGCTTTCGCCGCCCGCAGCGCTTCCAACTTCTCGATGGCCTCGTCCCATGTCCGCAGGATTTCGG
Organism: Pseudomonadota bacterium; assembly: GCA_023458595.1. GTDB lineage: Bacteria > Pseudomonadota > Alphaproteobacteria > Rhizobiales > Tepidamorphaceae > Microbaculum. The sequence goes on along the minus strand of JAEWYT010000039.1, from coordinate 12,169 downwards.
CGATCTTGCGCTGTTCGGGGAGTGGGGGGAGGTCAACGACTTGGTTGGTGATGTCGTCCTTCTGAACGTGCACAAGGGATGACTTGAACCCGTGCGCGTTGGACTCGATCCGGCGTGTAGCGACCTGCAACGCGAGGTAGAGCCAGTATTTGTCTACGCCCTTCTTGGGGACGACCCGGAAAATGTGCTGGTTCAGCACTCCCCGAGGACCGGGCCAGATCGTGGGGCCGAAGGACACGCCCTTTACCCCCGCCCAAGCGAAGAGCAGATCACCTGGCTCGACGATCCATTTTGGCTTCGGCTCCCCATCGAAGTAGTTGAAGTTCTGCGACCCGTTCAGGTTTTGGATCCGGATGATCGGCAACCCTGACGGTCGCCAGTCAGGTGGGCGAAAGCCGTTGCCGTTGTGGAAATCGCAAAGGTCGCCAATCGACCGACGGGTGTGATCATCACGCATCCCCACCCCCCTTCTTCCGCCCCTTGGCGGCCCTCTCCATCTCCTCCAATTGGACGATGTCCGCTTCATCCGCCTCCAGCGCCTCAGCCGCGCGGCGGTTGGCGTCAAACACCTCGAACCTCTCGACGGCCAGCTTCTGGGCCACGTCCATCCGCAGCCGACCGGCATGGGTCAGCACGTCGCGTTCGTTGAAGGACAAAAAGGCGTCGAGCTTGTCGGCCCACTCGGCCATGGTGACCGGCCGGCGGCGCCTGGCCTGATCCTCGGCGTAGTCGAGGTACATCACGACGATGCGGTTGAGTTCCTCGACCTCCTCGGCCTTCAGGTAGTTCTTGGCGGTCCCGACATCGCCCTTGCGCACGACCAAGCCTCTCCAGCTTGTCAGGCCCATGTTGGGGGCGCTCGGATCGCTGCGGTTTTCGATCAGTTCGGCGGCCGTCTTGCCCGTGACCGCCCAGAGCATCTTGTTCTGGACCTTTTTGAAGAAGACCTGCGCCTGCTCGGACGTCTTGTCGTAGTCGATGGCGGTCGTGTAGAGATCACGCACCTTTTGATAGAAGCGCTTCTCCGATGCGCGGATGTCCCGGATGCGGGCAAGCCACTCGTCGAAATAGTCCCATTGCTCGGCCTGCTTCAGCCGGGCATCGTCCATGGCGAAGCCCTTGACTAGGTATTCGCGCAGAACCGTGGTGGCCCAACGGCGGAACTGGGTGCCGCGCGACGAGCGGACCCGGTAGCCGACCGACAGGATGACATCGAGATTGTAGGCGTCGACCTCGCGTTCGACCTGCCTCGAGCCCTCGGTTTGAACTATCCGGAATTTCCGGATAGTTGCCCCCGGGTCGCATTCACCCTCGGCGAAGACGTTGCGGATGTGCTCGTTCACGGTGCGCACATCCTTGTCGAACAGCTCCGCGATCTCCCGCTGGCTCAGCCATACGGTCCCGTCCACGGCCCTCAGGCCGATGGTCGCGGCGCCATCCTCGGTGCTGTAAAGGATAAGTTCGCCCTCAGACATCGACGCCCAGCTCCTTCAGGTAGCCAGCCATCTTCCCGCGCACCTCGGCCAGCTCGGCCTCGATCGAGTTGATCTGCTTCTGCAGTGCAGCGACGTCGATTTCCTCCTCCGGCTCGAAGGTGTCGACGTAGCGGGGGATGTTGAGGTTGAAGTCGTTCTCGGCGATCTCTTCCGGGCTGGCGCGGTGGGAGTATTTCTCGATCTCCACCCGTGAGGCGTAGGTTTCCAGCACCTTGTTGATATGCGCCTCGTCCATCACGTTCTGGGTCTTGCCCGGCGTGAATTCCTTGCTGGCGTCGATGAACAGGACGTCGCGGCGGTCCTCGCTTGCACCGCCCTGTTCGCGGGAGCGGTCGAACACCAGAATAGCCACCGGAATGCCCGTCGTCGTGAATAGGTTGGCAGGCAGGCCCACCACCGCGTCGAGCAGGTTTTCCTCGATCAGCGCCTGGCGGATACGCCCCTCGGCCCCGCCCCTGAACAGCACGCCATGCGGAACGATGACGGCCACCCGGCCGCTCTGGCGCTTGGCGATCTCGATCATGTGGGTGATGAAGCCGTAGTCGCCCTTCGACTTCGGCGGGATGCCGCGCCAGAAACGCTTGAACTGGTCGGTGTCCGCGTTTTCCGCACCCCATTTGTCGAGACTGAACGGGGGATTGGCCACCACCACATCGAACTTCATCAGGTGATCGCCCTCGACCAGCGCGGGGCTGTTGAGCGTGTCGCACCACTCGATGCGCGCGGCGTCCTTGGCGTGGAGAAACATATTCATGCGCGCCAGCGCCCATGTCGCACCGTTCACTTCCTGGCCGTAGAGGGCGAAGTTCTCCGACCCGACCTCCTCGGCTGCCCGGATCAGCAGCGACCCGGACCCGCAGGCCGGGTCGCAGATCGTGTCACCCGGCTTGGGTGCCGCCAGTTTCGCCAGCAGGCGGGAGACCGCGGAGGGCGTGTAGAACTCGCCGGCCTTCTTGCCCGCGTCGGAGGCAAAGCGCGAGATCAGGTAGATGTAGCACTCGCCGATGATGTCCTCGGTCACGCGGCTGGGGCGCAGGTCAAGCGCGGGCTTGGCGAAGTCCTCCAGCACGTTCTTGAGGCGCCGGTTGCGGTCCTTGACCCGCCCGAGATTGGCTTCGGAGTTGAAATCGATGTTGCGGAACACGCCTTCGAGCTTGGCGCGATTGGCGTCTTCGATTCGCTCCAGCGCGATGTTGATCCGCTCGCCGATATTGGGTTCGTTCCGCGCTTCATAAAGATCGTAGAAGCTAGCGCCCTGGGGAAGGACAAAGCGTTCCCGCTCCAGCCTGCGGCGGATCCGGGCTTCATCCCCGCCATATTGCTTGCGGTAGGTTTCGAGGTGATCGTACCAGTGGTCAGAAATGTACTTCAGGAACAACATCACGAGGATGTAATCCTTGTATTGTCCGGCATCGACGACGCCGCGGAAGGTGTCGCAAGCGGCCCACGCCGTCTGGTTGACCTGTTGCTGGGTGAGCTGATCGGTCATTTGGACGTCCTTTCCTGCCTCGTCTTGGGGCGCATCCTGCTCGCTCGCTCGACGAGGATCAGGCTCATCATTTTTCTTCGTGTGTCGGCGGCGACCTGGGTCAGCTCCCGCTCCCGCTCAGCCAGGGCATCGATCACGACGATCCTTTCTTGAGTCTCGATGTCCGGAACATCGAGTTCGAGGTCGTCAAGGCTGGAACGGGGGATCATCCGGATATTCGTGCCACGTGCCGCCATGTCGAAGTGGCGCTGCGCCGGAGGCTGGTTGATCGCCCATGCCAGATACGCAGGCGTCACGACGTTGCGGTTCGGGCGCAAAACCATCAGGGGCAGCACCGCAAGGGCTGGTTCCCGCAGACGTTCGTCCAGGGCGGACGCCGTGTTTCGTTCGCCCCGCGAGCGAAACACCACGTCACCGGCGCGCACGAAATAGCGGTCCGCCAGGCCCTCCAACTGGACGCGCGTCAGGCGCTCGGGATCGACAAGGCCCTCGGGGGAAATGTCGCGCAGCTGGATTGCGAGCACACCCCCGGCGGTCGTGGGCTCCAATCTGCCACGAGCGGTATAGCCGGTGTGGACGGTACAGGCGTCAGCGAGGCGCATGGAAAAATCCTCTGTAACTATCGCTACAGAAGGTAGGTGGACGCAAGCCTGCTGTCAATAATGAAATCCGCTGTAGGATATCCTACTGCGCAAATCATATCTCAGAGGCTGAGCAAACTCTCTTCTGAGCAGCCCATTCCAACGGCATGGGCTTCAGCAGAGCCTCCACCTGAAGGCCGACTGGCTGCCTTCCGTCGAGAATCGCCTCGACGATGTCCGGGGCCAACAGGGTCAGGCGCAGGACCCGGCACAGATAGGACTGGTTGATCTTCTCCGCTTCGGCCAGCTCGGTCACCGAGGCGAATCGGCCGCTCTCCATGAGGCGCTTCCAGCGGTGGGCCCGGGCGATCGCCTTCACCATAGTGTTGTCGACGCGCGGGCGGGGCTGGCCCCAACCCGCCCCGTCGGGCGTGACCACCTGCTTGTGCCCGCCGCGCTTCCGGAGGGTCAGAGGCACACGGACCGTTAGCGTCCGCCCGTCATCGGTGATGGCGTCACCGGCTCTCATGCTGCCCTCCGTGGATTGTCGGCCATGCCGCCAAGCTCATGAACCAGACGAGCCAGCCCATCGACTCGGAGGCGAATGTCGACGCCTTCCTGTCCGACATCGACGCGCTCGACGAGGAGCTGGACGACGCGCGCCTGCTCGGCCGGGAACAGCTCGTCCCACAGCGGGTCAAGCCCTTCCAAGGCTTCCCTGACCTCGCCCTCGGATAGATCATCGATCTCGGGTCGCGCCGACCGCCATGTGCCGATGATCACCTCCGGGGCGCGAAGGAGGCCGCGCAGCTGGTCGGCCACCGCGCCCTCGATCTCGGCGGCGGGCACGCGCCCGACCGGGCAGGCATCGGCGCCGCGCTTCAGGACCGACTGGCTGACATAGTAGCGGTAGAGCTTGTCGCCGCGTCGCGTGTGCGTCGGCGTCATGGCACAGCCGGTCGGCCCGAAGATGAGGCCCTTCAAGAGAGCCGGCGTCGCAGCGCGTGTCCGGCCGGCGCGGACCCTTGGGCTCTCGCGCAGGATTCCGTGCACCTTATCCCACAGGGCGCGCGTGATGATGGCTTCGTGCTCGCCGGGATAGGCCGTCCCCTTGTGCACGGCGTCGCCGATATAGACCCGGTTGTTGAGCAGCTTGTAGAGGAAGCCCTTATCGACGATCCGACCGCGCCGCGTCCGCACGCCCTCGGCGGCGAGTGCCCGGGCCAGCGCCGTCGCCGAGCCCACCTCGACGAAGCGCTCGAAGATCATCCGGACCGTCGCGGCCTCGGCACCATTGATCACCAGCTTGCGGTCCCTGACCTCGTAGCCGAGCGGCACGAAGCCGCCCATCCACATGCCGCGTTTGCGCGACGCGGCGATCTTGTCGCGGATGCGCTCGCCGATCACCTCGCGCTCGAACTGGGCGAAGCTGAGCAGGATGTTGAGCGTAAGCCGCCCCATGGACGTCGTGGTGTTGAACGACTGGGTCACGCTGACGAAGGTGACCCCGCCGCGATCGAACACCTCGACCAGCTTGGCGAAATCCATCAGCGAGCGGCTGAGCCGGTCGATCTTGTAGACTACGACCACATCGATCCGACCGTCCTCAATGTCGGCGAGCAGGCGCTTCAGCGCAGGCCGGTCCAGCGTCCCGCCCGAGAAGCCGCCGTCATCATAGGGCTCGGGATAGAGGACCCAGCCTTCGGGCTTCTGGCTGGCGATATACGCTTCGCAGGCCTCGCGCTGGGCATCGAGGCTGTTGAACTCCATCTCCAGCCCTTCTTCCGTCGACTTGCGCGTATAGACCGCGCAGCGCAGCTTTCGGATGGATTTGGCGGATGCGGGTGATTTCGTCATGCTTGGCCTCGCCGGTTCTTGAGGCCGAAGAAGATCCAGCCGTTCCAGCGGGTGCCGGTGATGGCGCGCGCGATGGCGGAGAGCGAGCGGTAAGGCCGCCCCTGCCATTCATAACCGTCGTTCAGCACCGTGACGGTGTGCTCGACGCCCTGCCATTCGCGGATCAGCCGCGTGCCGGCGATCGGCTTGTCGTCGGCGCGGATCCGGCGCAGCACGATGTTGCCGCCGTCGAGCTGCTCGCCCAGAGCTTCGAGGCGTTCGACGGTCGCCGGTTTCAAACCGCCATAAGCCAATTCCTGGATCCGATAGGCGAGCCGGCTTTCGAGGAAGCGCCGATTGTAAGGCGGCGCCTCCGTGTCGAAGAGTTCGCGCCACTGCTTCTTGAGGTCGGGCGTCGGCGTCGTCTTCAGCGCGGCCAGCCGGGACAGGATGCTTTCTGTCATGGTCATGCGTCTCCTTTGCAAATTGGAGTTCCATGACCGCTCCGGTCGGGCGGGAAGTGAAGGCAACTTTCTCCGCGGTCGCCAGATACTTGCCTTGACTGGCGTGCCTTGAGCCGAACCAGCCCGCGCGCAAGAATCCTGCAGACCTCCCCGATTCGCTCGTCCGGCGTCATATGCCCGGGGTGGATCGGGTTCGGCATGTCCATCGCAGAGATCACCTAAGGGATTGGATTCCCTTGGCCTCTACTCACGGTGCGGACGATCCGTCCCAAGGCGATGGCTTTTGAATCGACTCCGCTAGGCATTTGCGATAAGAACGTAAGATGAACAAATGCGAGGCAACTATGGGCGGCTGAGATGGCTAAGAACCTGAAGAAATTCGTCAATCCCAAGTTTACCCGAACCGTCGATCTCGGCCTGCTGGGCCGCCTGTTCGAGCGCCACGGCGATGCCCTGAACGGGCTGGACCTTGGGATCTTCAGGGGCGAGGCCGCGCAGGACGAGGCACGCAGCGCCGTCCAGGATTTCTTTGCAGGGCCGGAAGAGAACTATCCGGAAGGGCTCGTCGCCGACCTGCACCGGATCGCCGAGATCGGCAACGCGGCAGGCCTCGACATTATTCTACAGCAGGCCGCGCGGCTCGGGATCCGCGTGACACCCGAAGCGAAGGATGACGAGCCGGAGGTTCACCAGGATCCCAAGCACGTCGCCCTGCGCGTCTTCCTCGACCATCCCGACGTCTTTGACGCCGCGTCGGACATGATGGCGCTCATGGCGCGCACGTCGCTCGCCGAGTTCGTGGGCCGCGACGAAGGCGTCGAGGCGATCATGGATGATCGCGCAAAGGCCGAATTCGAAACCGCCACCGCCGCGATGTTCGAACAGGATCTCCGCAGCAACTATTGCCGCGCCGGCTGGTATGACGATGCCGACGAGCTCGTTCTGGTGATCGAGCATGGCTCGCCGATCACCACGACCGATGTCCTGCAAAAGGACCAGAAGCGCGTGATCAGCTTCCGTGCCGCCGAACACGCGGTGCTGTCCTACAACTCAACGACGGGCCTGTTGAAGATCGGCGGCATCGCCAAGGCGCGTCGCGGCGACCTCGCGGAACTGTTCGCCCACAAGGTCCTGGGTAAGCCCGAATTCTTCGCCGGCGACGACGCCCAGAACCTCTACACGCTCGACCCGGTGCAACGCGCGGGCTTCGGCTTCGCGTTCAACCATGACTTCGATCCGGGCATCCAGCGGGTCCAGATCACCGAGGTCCAGGTCGACCGCGTTGGCGCCGATCCGAAGACCGGCGAGACACGAACCTTCTACTCCTATGTTGCGCGCGACGGACGCGACAATGCCCTGGCCAGGTTGGGCGAGATGATGCGGGGCGCTCGTCTCGGGTCGGATTGGCGCCTCAACCACATCGTCATCCGCGTCCATTTCGCGACCGGCGGCAAGTCGGCGAAGAAGGTGACCGTCAAGCTGAAGCCGCCGGCCCACGCCATGTTCAAGCGTCAGCAGTTCGAGGGCCGGATCATGACGCTCCTTCGCCGCAACGGACTGCTCAATGACCGAGACGCTGCCCAGGCTGCTGTTGCGGCTGAGTGAGGCGGGCGATCCCGCAATCCTTTGGGGCCGACAGGCTGCGCCTCATGCCGGGCGCGATTTCGAGCGGCTGCTCGATCACGGCGTCCTGGTCGAGCAGGCGCCAGCAACAGAGTGGGATGTGTGCCCAGCCTGTGATTGCGGTCTCGACGCGCGGCCTGTCCAGCAGGTCAATGGGCAACACATCGCGGTTTGCCCGACGGACCGGCGCAGCGACGTCGTTCTCGGCGATGACGATCTACGGAGCTTTCGCATTCATCCTCCGGCGCTGGTCCGCGAAATCGCCATGGCGTCTGGGTTCGGAGGCGAGCCGGCGCCGGTGGCAGCGGGCATCTGGCATCTGGGAGAGACGTCGGCCCAGCGGGCGCTGTTCCTCGCACTGTCGCGGGATACAGTGCTTCAACCGGGAATGATCGGCCTGATGCGTTCGGTCGCCAGGTCATCGCCCATGACGGTAATCGCGCCGGCGATGGCTGCAGATGACTGGGCGCGCTTGGTCGACGCAGGGCTTCATGTTGTCGCTGGATCGCACTGCATTGCTTGCGATGGGACTGCACCTGGATTGTCGATCGATCAGTCCAAACTGGAATTGCAACCGAGCTTGGCGCCCCGATTGGTGATTCAACGCGCCGCCAAGACGGTATCGCTCGACGGGACGCCCAAAACCCTTTCCGATCAGGAATTTCAGCTGCTGGTCCTTCTGGCGGAACATGCGTTGAAGTCGCCCGCCATCGTCGAGAATCGTGCGATCGAGGCGCACATCTGGGGAGCGAGCATCCATAGGATTTCGTCGCAGGTGCGCGAGCCCGTCCGCGCGCTTCGCAATGCACTGGCTCGCGGAAGCGCGGATGCCACGTCCGTACGCGCATTGATTGAGAACCGGCGAAATCCAAACGGCTATCGATTGGCCATCGAACCGAACGAGATTGCCATTACCGACTAACAAACAGGCGTTCCCATACATCTATCCGATGTTCAGCCCGATAGTGCCTCCAATACCGGACACTCAGGCACCTGTTCGCCGGAACACTGGGCCGCCGTCGTCGCCAGCACCTTCTCGATTCGCTTCAGGTCGGCAATCTTCGTGCGCACCTCGGCGAGATGTCGCTCGGTCCGTTCCTTCACCTCCGAACAGGTCTGAGTGCCGCCGTCGACGAGCGCGAGCAGGCCGCGCAGCTCCTCGATTGAGAAGCCGAGTTCCCGACCGCGCAGAATGAAGCGCAGGCGGGCGACGTGCCGCTCGTCGTAGACGCGGTAACCCGAGGCCGTGCGCGGCGGCGCCGGCATCATGCCGATCTTCTCGTAGTAGCGGATGGTCTCCAGGTTGCAGCCCGTACGCCGCGCCAGTTCCGCGCGCTGTAACCCCTTCCCGGAACCGTGATCGGCCATTTCGCAAAATACCTCTTGAGTCTGTAGTCACTACAGACCTTATCTTCAAATCAGAACGAAGGCGAGGACCACGACGCATGAACTCGACGCGAACGGAAACCGAGGCGCTGCAAGGCGACAGCGAGGCGAACAACCGGAGAGGCTGGTTCGCCGCTGGCGGCGTCATCGGCGCCGTCCTGGCCTCGACCTGCTGCATCGCGCCGCTGGTGCTGCTGACGCTGGGAATCTCTGGCGCCTGGATCGGCACGCTCACGGCGCTGGAGCCCTACAAGCCGTACTTCGCCGTTGTGGCGCTCATCTTCATTGGGCTTGGCTTCCGGCAAGTCTACTTCAAGGCGAAGCCTGTCTGCGTGGACGGCTCCTACTGCGCCAAACCCCAATCCGCTCTCATCACCAAGACCGCTCTCTGGATCGCGACCGTGTTGGTCGTTCTAGCGCTGACGATCGACTGGTGGGCGCCGTTTTTCTACTAAGGAGAATCCGACATGAAACGACCACTTATCCTCGCCGCCACACTGCTTGCCGTGGGCGGGTTCGGCGCTCTGGGCCTGACGGCGATCCCATCCGTTTCCGCTCAAACCGCGGCCATTCAGATCGCCGCCGCACAATCGGCGACGTTCGCGGTGGAGAACATGACCTGCGCGCTCTGCCCGGTCACGGTGAAGAAGGCCATGGAGAAGGTGACCGGCGTGCAGTCGGTTCAGATCGATTTCGCCGCCAGAACGGCGACCGTCGTCTTCGACCCGGTCGTGACGTCCGTTGAAGCCATAGCCGCCGCTTCGGCCGACGCAGGCTATCCGGCGGAGGTCAGAGGCTGAACTGATGAAGGATGCGACCATCGTCAAAACTGGCATCGTCGGATCTGTCATCGCCGCCATCTGCGGCGCAACGCCGGTTCTAGTGATCGCGCTTGGCGCTGTCGGGCTGTCCGCCTGGCTCGGCTGGATCGATTATGTGCTGCTGCCAACGCTCGCAGTCTTTCTGGCCATGACGGTTTATGGACTCTGGCGGAGGCAACGTGCGGCAGCCTGTTTCGCAAACGAAACGCAAACCAACAAGGGAAGCGCCTAACATGGCCGATTGCTGCACGACTGACGGAAAGAAGAACACATACGACCTCGCCGTCATCGGTGCGGGCTCGGCAGGCTTTTCCGCCGCCATCACGGCGGCCGAGCAAGGGGCGAGCGTCGCCCTGATCGGCCACGGCACCATTGGCGGCACCTGCGTCAATGTCGGCTGCGTGCCGTCGAAGACCATGATCCGCGCCGCCGAGGCTCTGCATGGCGCGCGCGCGGCAAGCCGCTTTCCCGGCCTCGTGGGAGAGGCGCATGTCGGCGACTGGCAGCGTCTGATCGCCGCCAAGGACGACCTCGTCTCGACCCTCCGGCAGAAGAAATATGCCGAGCTGCTGCCCGAATATGACGGGATCACCTATCTGGAGGGCGCGGCGCGTTTGAACGGCGCCGGCGTGCTCGTCGAAGGCGACCCTGTCGCCGCCGACAAGATCATCATCGCCACGGGCGGGCGGCCTGCCGTGCCGCCGATTCCCGGCATCGAGACCGTGTCCTACCTGACCAGCACGACGCTGTTGGAACTGGAGACGCTGCCCAGGAGCTTGATCGTCATCGGCGGCGGCTACATCGGCGCGGAGCTTGCCCAGATGATGGCGCGCATGGGCGTCGAGGTGACGGTGATCTGCCGGTCACGCCTGCTGCCGCAGGTGGAACCGGAAGTCTCGGAGGCGCTGGCTGCGGCCTTCCGCGCCGAAGGCATCACGCTTCATTGCGGCATCACCTACGATGCCTGCCGTGAAGATGAGACCGGCGTCACCGTCTGCGTCAGCGAAGGCGGCAAGCCGGTCGAACTGACGGCGGAACGGCTGCTGGTCGCGACGGGACGCATCCCCAATACCGAAACCCTTGGCTTGGCGGAGGCCGGTGTGGCGCAGGACGCTCGCGGCGCCATCATCGTCGATGACCGCATGCGCACCTCGAAACCCGGCGTCTATGCGGCGGGCGACGTGACCGACCGCGACCAGTTCGTCTACATGGCGGCCTATGGCGCCAAGCTCGCCGCGAAGAACGCACTGAACGGCGACAACCTCACCTATGACAACAGCGCCATGCCGTGGGTGGTGTTCACCGACCCGCAGGTGGCGGGCGTGGGCTTGAGCGAGGCGGCGTCCAAGGCCGCTGGCCATGAGGTCAAGACTTCCATCGTACCGCTCGACCAGGTGCCGCGTGCGCTGGTCGCCCGCGACACGCGCGGTCTGATCAAGCTGGTGGCGGATGCCAAGACCGACCGCCTGCTCGGCGGTCAGATCCTTGCACCGGAAGGCGCGGACAGCATCCAGACGCTGGCCATGGCGCTCAGGTTCGGCATGACCGCAAAGGCGCTGGGCGAGACGATCTTCCCTTATTTGACGACCGTCGAAGGGCTGAAGCTCGCTGCCCAGGCCTTCGATAAGGATGTAGCCAAGCTTTCCTGCTGTGCCGGGTGACTGCCGCAACAGCAAAATGTTCAAGGCGCGAACATTATTGACGCGTCGAATTGTCGAGATAGGCCGCACCTGACGCAGTCACCGTCCCCACATTCTACCCACGTACTCCCCACGCCCCGCACACCTAACGGATCGGCGGCTTCGGCAGGCTTGAGGTCATCAACAGCGATGACCCGAGGCCATGCCAATGCACTCTTGGATTTCCCGAGACGACCTTCAGATCCTTCTTCATGAGGCGGACATCGCCGCCCGCCGCCTCGTCCGCCAGCTGCGGCTTCCTCACGCCGATCTCGACGATGTCCGCCAGGACCTGCTCGTTGATCTGATAGCCCGGCTTCCCGCCTACGACTCAGATCGCGGCACGCTCGGCGCTTTTGCCGGCGCCATCCTCACCAACAGGGCGACGCGCATCGCCAACAAGGTGAAGCGGGAGCGCCGGATGTATGGCGCGACGCCGATCTCGCTCGATGAGGTCATTCCCGAGAGCGACGGGCTGACCCGCGGCGACCTCATCGCCGAAGCCGACGGGCTGTCAGCGCTCTTCGGCCAGCCGGTCGATGCGTTCGCCACCGCCGAGGAGCGTCTCGATGTCGAGCGCGGTCTTGGCTCGCTCGAACCCGCCGACGGCGCTCTCTGTGCAGCCCTCTCCCGGACCACCGTCGATCGCCTTGCGGCGAGCGGCCATGGCGCCCGCAGCAGCCTCTACCGCCGCGTCAAGGACATCCGCCTTGCCCTGACGGCGATCGGCGTCCGGGCCGCGTGAGACGGTTCGGCGAGCGCGTGAGTAGGAGCCCATCATGAACGTCATTGCA
>JAEWYT010000038.1 GCA_023458595.1 Pseudomonadota bacterium | reverse complement strand
CTGCCCACCAGTTCGTTGCCGGTAGTGGCAAGGGTGAGGGCGGTTTCCTGTAATTCACCACCATACTTAGTGGTATTCAATCCTTGAATTGCCATAATTTCATTTATAATTTAGTCATTTACAATTTATCGCTGTCACATTTTCACTTTCTGCCGTCCGCGGATTTGCGGGGCACTGCCGGCGCTACGCACGCTGCTGCCGACATTCTTGCCAAAGTAGGAGCTACCGCCCAGTTTGGCATTCTTGGGGTTCTTGATCGGTATCATAGCGCGTCATTTTTTAAGATTTTCACGAATTTCCCTCATCCTCTTTTGCCAAGGGCTTTCGCCTTCACCGCCCGCAGGGACTTCCAGTTTGTCCTTCAGCATCTTCTTCGGCTTCAACGCCTTCAGGGCGCTCAATCCGTTTTTGAAGTCAGCCTTCAGAATGTTCTTGTAGGTGTCCTTCTGGTCGGCACCGATACGGCCGTCCGTCACGGCATCCGTCACTGCGGTTTCAATCCGCTCTTCTTCCTGCTGTTTCAGCTGCTCTTTCAGTTCGCCATTCTCCTTTTCCAGATCATCGGCTTTGTCCGCTTTCTGAGCAGTCTCGCCAAGCATGGCCATCACTGCCGCTTCGTCAGCACAGTTGGCGAAACGGGGAATTGTCTTAAAGTCTTCCAATTTCATTTTATCGGGGTTTTGTGGCTGTTGCTCCTGCTCCAGCCGGTTAGTAAATATGCGGTAAATATCGTCCGTGGTGCTCTCATCGGGTACGGCTTCCACGTCGTAGATGGCATCGATCAGTCCCAGCTGCAAGGCTTCGTCGGCTTTCAGCCAGTGGTCGGTACCGTCGAAGTAAGCATTCTTTATCTCTTCCTTATCCTTGCCGCAGCGTCCGCCGATGATTTCGGCGATGGTGTCTTCCAGGCTCTCGATGGTGGAGATCATATCCTGCAAGTCCTTCTTATTGCCGTAGCAGCCGCCACTGACGTTGTGCAACATCATGCGGGCATAGCGGCTCATCTCCACGCGTTTGCCGCAGAGGGCAATGACACCGGCTATGCTGGCGGCGATGCCGTCTATATAGATGGTGACATTGCTCCGGCACTGGCGGATGGCGTTGAAGATGGCGATGCCGGGGTAAACGTCACCGCCGATGGAGTTGATACGGATATTCAGGTTCTCATAGCCCGCGTCCAGGTACATCAGTTCGTTCACGATGTCGCGGCTGGCTATCTTGCCCTCACCGCCTTCGTCGCTGACTTCTCCATAGAGCAGCAGGCAAGCGGTCTTTTCGTTTAATATGGATTTAAAAACAGTCATGCGTTTCCGATTATTTGCGGCAAAGCTATGTCTATAAGGATAACCGCACAAAAAAGTGTGTAACGGTTACGAGCAGGCATGTAAACCTTGCGGCATAGTTTGTAACCGCTCCGCGCTTTTTTCCTCTTCCCGTCCGGAGTAATGACCTTTGCGTAAACTCTAATTACAGAATTATGGCAGATTTAACCGCACAACAGAAAAAGGACTATGCCCGCACACTCTACCTGAAGGACAATCTTACCCAGCAGGAAATAGCGGACAAAGTGGGTGTATCGCGAAAGACCGTCAACCGGTGGGTGACAGTGGAAAAATGGGAAGAGATGAGGGTCGGCATGACGCTTACCAAAGAGCAGCAGGTGGCCAGCCTTCACCGGCAGGTGGCGGAGATCAACCGTATCATCAGCCAGCGGGAAGAAGGAAAACGCTATGCCACCGCGGCCGAGGCCGACACGCTGAACAAGCTGGCAACAGCCATCAAGAAGATGGAAACCGACGTAGGCATTGCCGATATCATCAGCGTAGGCATGAAGTTCATCAACTGGCTGCGTCCGTTCGATCTGGACAAGAGTAAAGAGTTCCTTCGGTTGTGGGATGCTTTTATAAAGGATAGCCTGTAACTAATTAAGAATGAAAAATTAAAAGTTATGGGAACACAGAATCAAAGGGACAGGGACGCGCTCCGCGAATGGGCGGTGTTCTATGAAGCCGGGCTTCGCCGCCAAAACTCGGATGTGAACCTGACGCAGGCACAGATAGCCAAAGACCGCGTGCGCCTGGAAGCCGACCCGATAGAATGGATAAAGTTCTTCTTCCCGGATTATTGCAAGTTTGAGTTTGCCGACTTCCAGATAAAGGCCATCCGTCGCTGCATCAAGCACGAAGAATGGTTTGAGGTGCTTTCCTGGGCGCGAGGGCTGGCAAAGAGTACCACGGTGATGTTCATCGTGATGTACCTGGCACTGACAAAGAAGAAGTGCAATGTGATGATGGCGTCTGCCACACAAGACAGTGCTACCCGCTTGCTCGACCCGTATAAGAAGCAGTTTGAAGAGAATGCCCTGATACGCGCCTACTACGGTGTACAAGTCAACCTTGGCAACTGGTGCGCCGAAGAGTTTGTAGCCAAGTGTGGATGTTCGTTCCGTGCCGTGGGTGCCGGTAATGCACCACGTGGTAGCCGCAATGGTGCCATTCGTCCGGACGTACTACTGGTGGATGACTTCGATACCGACGAATCGGTCCGCAACCCGGATACGGTTCAGAAGAACTGGGAGTGGTGGGAAAAGGCACTGTACGGTACGCGAGACACTGCCATAAAAACACTGATCATATTCTGCGGGAATATCATTGCCCGCGACTGCTGTGTGGTAAGGGCGGGAGAAGCGGCCGACCATTGGGATATAGTGAACATCCGGGACAAGGAAGGACGAAGCACCTGGCCATCCAAGAATACGGAAGAGAATATCGATACGGCACTTTCCAAAATCAGTACCGCCGCCCAGCAGACGGAGTATTTCAACAATCCCGTCACTGAAGGCGAAGTATTTAAGGAACTGACTTACGGCAAAGTGCCCGCCCTGAACAAGTTCGATTTCCTGGTCATCTACGGCGACCCCGCACCCGGCGAGAACAAGAGCAAGAACAGCAGCACCAAAAGCTGCATCCTGATGGGACAGCTGAAACAGAAGGTCTATATTATCAATGTCCGCCTGGACCGTGGACTGAACTCGGACTTCATCGACTGGTATGTACAACTGCTGGAATATGTAGACGGAAAGACATCGG
>JAEWYT010000037.1 GCA_023458595.1 Pseudomonadota bacterium | reverse complement strand
TCGCCGACCTGATCCGCGCCGCGCTGTCGTGGAAGCCCGGCGGCGAGACCGCGCCCCCGCCCGGCGCCGTCGACGGGCGCACTTTTTGCGTCAGCGAGAAGATGACCTCGCTCGCAGGTTGCGCAGGCGATGATTTCACCGAGATCCTGAAGGCCCTCGGCTATCGCAGCGAGCGCCGCCCCGCCCCGCCGAAGCCTTCCGCCGAAGCGGCACCCGTGGCCGAAGCCGCCCTCGCAGCCGACACGCCGACGACCGAAACGGCCGCCGCGACGGCTGAACCGGCGCCCGAACCGACACCCGAACCGCCGGCTGGGCCGCCGGCTGAGCAGGAGCCCGAACCGGCACCCGAACTGCCGGCGGAGACGCCCGCCGAACCGGTCGCCGCGGGACCGGCTCCCGAGGTGCCCGAACAGGCGCCGCCCGAGGCGGCCGATGCTCCGCTCGCCCCGGCGGAAGCCGTTGCCGCAGACCCCGAAGCGCCCGCCGAGCCCGCGGAGATCGTCGTCTGGCGGCCGAGCCGCCGTCACGAGACGCCGCGCCGGCAGAAGTCCGACGGCAAGGGCGACCGCAGGGGCCGTTCCGAGGAGGGCGGCCGGGGTGAAGGAAAAAGGCCGCCGCGCAGTGAGACAAAGGGTCGCAAAGGCCGCGGCGACCGCCACGACGGCCGAAAGGGCCGGCAGGACGACCATCGCGGCCCGAGGCCCGATCGCAAGCCGCACGAGAAGCGCCCGCCCAAGGAGCCCGATCCGCTGTCGCCCTTCGCCGCGCTGAAGGACCTGCGCGACTCGCTCGCCGAGCGCGGACGCCGGTCGGACGCGTGACCGCGGGCCAGCGCGTCGACAAATGGCTGTGGCATGCCCGCGTCGCCAAGACGCGGACGCTGGCCGCTTCCCTCGTGACCGGCGGGCACGTGCGACTGAACGCCGCGCGGATCGCCAGGGCGAGCCAGCCGGTGAGGCCCGGCGACGTGCTCACGATCGCTCTGCGCGGCCGCGTTCTCGTGCTGCGCGTGGAAGCCATCGGCGAGCGGCGCGGCCCGGCATCCGAGGCCCAGTCGCTCTATTGCGATCTGTCGCCGCCGCCTCCCCCGGCGGAAGAGGCCGATCCCGGATCGCGCCCCCGTGGCGAGGGACGGCCGACCAAGCGCGACCGGCGCCGGATCGACGCCTGGAAAAACGACCTCAAAGCTCCAGATGAAGAGGAAATCTAATCCCCCCGCCTGTCTTGAACCGATCAGACAAAACGGATAGGCACCCGTCCGGCGGATCCTTCGCGGAGCTCGAAACTGGAAATGACCTACGTCGTCGTCGACAACTGCATCCGGTGCAAATACATGGACTGCGTGGAAGTCTGCCCGGTCGACTGCTTCTACGAAGGCGAGAACATGCTCGTCATCCATCCCGACGAATGCATCGACTGCGGCGTCTGCGAACCGGAGTGCCCCGCCGAGGCGATCAAGGCAGATACCGAGCCGGGCCTGGAGAAGTGGGTCGCGCTGAACGCCGACTACGCCGCCAAGTGGCCGAACATCACCATCAAGCGCGAGCCGCCCGCCGACGCCAAGGAATGGGACGGCGTCGCCAACAAACTCGAGACCCAGTTCTCGCCGGAACCCGGCGAAGGCGACTGATTCCGCGATCGTGAAAGTCCTGTGAAGCCGCCGCGTTCGGCCGTGATGCGGCGCAACACTTGGAATCCGCGCTCGATTGTGTTATATATTTCAAATAGCTGGTGAAATCCCTCGCCCATATTGCCCGTCGCGCGGGCATATTTTGTGAGAGCAAGGACGGCTGTCCATCCGGTGGCCCCAAGGTCATCCGGAAGCGCCTCAGGCGTGGGATTCGGCGGCTTTTTTGGCGTCCGCGACCTGGAGTCGGTTCCTTTCCCGGGAATTTTCGGCCCGGACGCCAACGGCAGGCACACGTCGCTTCGGAAGCGACAGCAGGAGTTTGAAGAAGAGTATGACCACCCGCAACGGCA
Organism: Pseudomonadota bacterium; assembly: GCA_023458595.1. Taxonomy (GTDB): domain Bacteria; phylum Pseudomonadota; class Alphaproteobacteria; order Rhizobiales; family Tepidamorphaceae; genus Microbaculum. Next base: position 4,281 of record JAEWYT010000037.1, on the reverse strand, counting down.
AGAAATCGGTTCAGCGTCAGGGTTTCCGGACGAACGAGTACATCGTCTACCCGGCGCACGGTGTTGGGCAGATCACCGCCATCGAGGAGCAGGAAGTGGCGGGCGCGAAGCTCGAGCTGTTCGTGATCAATTTCGAGAAGGACAAGATGACGCTGCGCGTTCCGACGGCGAAGGCCGCCACGGTCGGCATGCGCAAGCTCTCGGAAGACGGCCTTGTCGGCAAGGCGCTCGGCGTGCTCAAGGGCCGCGCCCGCGTGAAGCGCACCATGTGGAGCCGCCGCGCCCAGGAATACGAGGCCAAGATCAATTCCGGCGACATCATCGCCATCGGCGAGGTGGTTCGCGACCTGCACCGGGCCGAATCGCAGCCCGAGCAGTCCTATTCCGAGCGCCAGCTCTACGAAGCCGCGCTCGACCGTATGGCCCGCGAGATCGCCGCGGTGAAGAAGATCACCGAAACCGAGGCGATTCGCGAGATCGAGGCGAATCTCGCCAAGGGTCCGCGCCGTGGCGCCGCCGCGGCCGACGAGGACGAGCGCGACGAAGCCGCCTGAGAAACCGGTCCGATCACGCGTCTTTTACCTGACGCATGGCCGCTCTGCGCGCCGCCCGGCTTCAAGCCGGGCGGCTTTTCTGCTTTGATTGTCGAACCGTGCAGTCAGGCTGATCGTTTCTCTCCGGATACGATGCGAAAGAGCTCGGTGTGAATGCCATGAAGAACGCCATGAGCCATCGCCGCCGGTTCGTTCGGGCGGCCATGAACGCTCCCTATCTCGAAAGGGACGAGGAGCACGATCTGGCGGTGAAGTGGAAGGAAGACGGCAACGTCGGCGCCCTCCACCGCCTGACCCATGCGCATATGCGGCTCGTCATCGCGATCGCCGCCCGCTTCCGCCATTTCGGCCTGCCGATGTCCGACCTGATCCAGGAGGGCCATGTCGGGCTTCTGGAGGCCGCCGCCCGTTTCGAGCCGGAACGCGAGGTGCGCTTCTCCACCTATGCGACATGGTGGATCCGCGCCTCCATCCAGGACCATATCCTGCGCAACTGGTCGATCGTGCGCGGCGGGACGAGCTCCACGCAGAAGGCGCTGTTCTTCAACCTGCGCCGCCTGCGCGCCAAGCTCGGCCAGGGCCCCTCACCGATGCCCGAGCACGAGATGCACGCCCATATCGCCAAGGCGATCGGCGTGTCGGAGGACGATGTCGCGCGCATGGACGCGCGCCTCTCCGGCCCCGACGCGAGCCTCAACGCCCCGGTTCTCGAAAGCGAGGGCAGCGCCGAGCGGCAGGATTTCCTGGTGAGCGACGAGCCGCTGCCCGACGAGACCGTCGGCGAGGCGATCGACAGCGAGAAGCGTACCAAGCGGCTCTATGCGGCCCTCGAGGTTCTCAACGACCGCGAGCTCCGCATCGTGCAGGAGCGCCGTCTTTCAGAGGAAGGCGCGACGCTGGAAGCGCTCGGCGAGGCGCTCGGCATCTCCAAGGAACGGGTGCGCCAGATCGAGAGCCGCGCGCTCGAGAAGCTCCGCGCCGCCCTGCTTTCCGGCGAGCCGGACGCGGGCGCCTTCACCTGAGACGCATTTCCGTCGGATAGGGCCGGGAAACGGCGTTCGCCACGCGCCCATATCCGCGCGCCTACCTGGCGACGATCTTCACTTCCTGGCCAGGCCTGAGCTTGTCGGCCGGCGACAGGCCGTTCAGCACCCGGAAGCGCTCGACCTGATGGTCCGAGAAGGCCATCCGCGTGGCGATGCTCTCCACGGTGTCGCCCGGGCCGACCGTGACGATGTCGAGCTGCTGCGACCTGATGGCACGGGCCTCTTCCGGCGGGATCGTGCGGAAGCTCTGCGCCGCCTCGAGGAGCTCCGTCTCTCGGGCGTGGTCGAGGTCGCGCGAGGCGAGGATGAAGCGATAGACCCTGTTGCCGTCGCCGCGGATCGCCGCGACCTTGAAGGTCCAGCCCTCGCCGCCGACGGTCGCCGTCGCCGCGGGGAAGCCGTTCACCGTGATCGGCGTGATGTCGGTGACGCGGCCGCCGCGCACCGCATCCGCGGCGAGATAGTCCGACAGCGACACCGTGCTCGGCACCGCGACCGCGTCGAAACGGATGATGTCGCCGGCAGCCGAGAACCCGACCACCGCCCGCGACGTGTTCTCCAGCCCGTAGCCCTCGGGCAGCGTGAAGGTGATGCCGAGCGCCGGGTGGATGAAGGTGCGGCCCTGCACGAAGCCCTCGCGCGGGTCGTCGCCGTAGGCCATGCCGTCGATCACCTTGAAGTAGCTCGACTGGTCGCGCTCCATGTCCGCGTTGCGGCCGACCTGGGCGGCCTCGCGCTCCGCCGCCAGGATGCGCTGCGGCGTCGCCGGGTGGCTGGCGAAGATGTCGACGCGGCCGGCGTCGTAGGCCTGGTTCAGGACCTTCGAGTGCAGGTCGGTCTGCCGCTCGAGCGCGCGCAGGAAGGCGACCGCGCCTTCCGGGTCGTAGCCGGCCTTCGCCGCCATGCGGATGCCGATGACGTCGGCGTCGAGTTCCTGCTGGCGCGAGAACTGGGCGAGCCGGCCCTTGGTCAGCGCCAGCGCCGCCTGGCCGGCTTCCGGATCGCGGATCACGTCGTTGACCACCTGGCTCATCACCGCGACGGAATTGGCCTGCTCCTCGCGCTTGATCGCGTGCCGCGAGATGATGTGCGCCATCTCGTGGGCGAGGACGTTGGCGGTCTCCGAGGAATCGTTGGCGAGCGCCAGCAGCCCGCGCGTCACGTAGATGTAGCCGCCGGGGAGCGAGAAGGCGTTGATCGACGGCGAGTTGAGCACCGTCACCTGGTAGTCGAGGTCGGGCCGGTCGGAAGCGCGGGAAAGCTTGTCCACCGTCTCGTCGAGATAGCGCTGCAGCTTCGGGTCGGCGTAGGTACCGCCGAAGGCCGCGACGATCTTGGGATGCTCGCGCTGGCCGAGCGCCACTTCCTTTTCGTCGAAGCCGGAATTGGCCTTCGCGGGCTTCGCCGCGGCGGTCGTCGACGCCAGGCTGCCGCCGTCGCCGAGGTTCAGGCTGCCGCCGGCGCAGCCCGACAGGGCGAGCGCGACGGCGAGCACCGCACCCGCCGCGACGGCACGTCGCGCCGGCCCCGATGCCCTGCCCGATGCCCTGAAGGCGAAAACCCTCGATTTAGCGCGCGTCGACAAGTTCGAGCTGCTCCGGATTCGTCAAATGTATGGCGGGCCCCCTGTCGTCGAGCATCCAGCCGCGCACGCGAACGCGCCTCCCCTCGAGCCCGTTGAGGTCGATCCCCGCGGCATTGAACCGTTCGCGGTCCCCTCGATCCACGAAAACCGTGAAATCCTCGCTCCAATTCTTGCCGAAATTGAGGTACGCCCTCTTCGGCCGGTCACCAACCGTCTTCACCCGTCCTTCGACGATCGCGAATCGGCCCGTCTGCCCGCTCAGGAGCCTCGGCCGGTCGGCATCGCCTATCGTACCGAATTCCGTTGCCCACAGGCCGGCTCGCGCAATGCGCGCACGCTCTTCGCGGCGAAGTAGCAATCCGACGCAACGGGAATTGTTGTTCAGGGAATAGCCCCATGCAAGGCCCCTGTCGATCGTCTCGCGCTGCAGCCAGCGCTCCGGGTCGCCGTCGACGAAGGCGTGAGCGAGGAGCCGTCCGTGCCGATCCTGCCCCTTTCCGGTCACGGCAAGACCGATTTCGCGACCGAGGATCTCATTCGACAGCGATTTCGTCGCCGTTTCGGCGAGTTTCCGCATCTCGTCGGAGCCCGGCGCCATCTCCGCCTTCGGCGCCAGCGCCGAGACGAGCCGCACCTCGCGCCCGTCCAGAAGCCGCACCGTGTCGCCGTCGATCACCGCGGCGACACGCGCCGTCTCGCCCGGAACCGGCGGGCAGGCGTCGGCCCGCGCCGTGGACGGCGCCAAAAGCCCGACGACTGCGATCGCGGCGAGTATCCGCAAGCTTGATGTCTCCGTTTCGATCCCGATATCGCCTATATGTGGCTGCAAGTCCCGATCGGCCATGCTATTACCGCACGGACCGGCCGCTCAAAGCCACCGCGGTCCCCGTAGCTCAGCAGGATAGAGCACAGGATTCCTAATCCTGGGGTCGCAGGTTCGAATCCTGCCGGGGACGCCAGCCGCTCAGGTGTCCGGCCCGGACACATAGGTAACAGAACGTACCTAAGACATGGGTGACAACCTCGTGCCGAACGGGTTGTCGATGGTCTGCAAGGTCCTCTGTTCCAGGTCGATGTATCCCAGATCGTAGTGCAT
>JAEWYT010000036.1 GCA_023458595.1 Pseudomonadota bacterium | reverse complement strand
CCGCAGCGCCGACCGGCCCTGCGCCTTCCGCGCCGCCTCCTTCACCGCCGCCGCCCGCGCCGCCGCCATCCGCGTCGAGACCGGAAGCGGCGCCCGTACCCGGGCCCGTGCCGGGCCCGCGTCCCGTTCCCTCCGAGCCGCCGAAGGCGGCGCCCGTGCCGCAGACGATATCGCGCCCGGAGACCTCCGAGCGCCCTTCGACTTCTGAGCGTCCCGCGCCTCCGCCGCGCTCGGGACCGCCGCCTTCCGCTGCTCCGCGGCCTTCGACGCCGCCGCCTCCGTCCGCGCCCGCAGCGTCGGCTCCCAGGACCTCCGAGCCGCTTCGACCCGCTCCGCCACCGCCTCCGTCGCCTCCGGCGGCGCCGAGACCCGCCGCGCCTGCCGCCGCCGAGCCGAAGCCCGGAACGCAGAGCCGCGACGCGCAGCTCGAGGAGATGGCGCAGCGGCTCGAGGCGGCGCTGAAGCGTCCGCTGACGCCCGCGTCCGCGGGAGCCGCGGCGGCCCGTACGGCCGCAGCGTCCCCTTCCGCGCCGTCCCCTTCCGCACCGTCCCCTTCCGCGCCGGCCCCTTCCGCACCGCCGCCCGCGGACATGCCGGCGAAGCCGAGGCCGGCGCCTGAATTCGACCTGGCGGCGGCCGTCGCGGCCGAACTCAATCTCGACTCCGATCAGCCCGGGCCGGAGGACGGCGACGAGAAGAAGCCGGGCGAGAACGTCAGCATCTACGACGAGATCCTGAAACGGGATACCTGACCATGCGCGCCGATGCGCTTCGCCGGCGCGTCCCGACGGGCGCGGCGGTCCTGGGTGGAGTCTGCCGACTTGCCGCGGTCCCGGCGATCGTGCTGGCCCTGGCGCTCCTGCCCGGAACGGCGGCGGCGCAGGCGATCAACATCGACCTCGGCCAGAACGGCGGTCTCACCGAAAGGGCGGTCCAGCTCGTCGCCCTGATCACCATCCTGAGCCTCGCCCCGTCGATCCTGGTGATGATCACGTCCTTCACCCGCATCGTCGTGGTGCTGTCGCTGCTCAGGACCGCGATCGGCCTTCAGACCGCGCCGCCGAACTCGGTCATCATCTCGCTGGCGCTGTTCCTGACCGCCTTCGTCATGGCGCCGGCGTTCCAGACGGCCTACCAGGACGGCATCGAGCCGCTCGTGAACCAGCAGATCGAGCCGCCGGAGGCGTTCACCCGCGCGGTCGCGCCGTTCCGCACCTTCATGCTCGCGCAGGTGCGCGAGAAGGACCTCGAGCTGTTCGTCAACATGACCGGCGCGGAGCGCCCGGCGACGTCTGCCGACATCGAGCTCAGGGTGCTGGTGCCGGCCTTCATGATCTCGGAACTGAGGCGCGCCTTCGAGATCGGCTTCCTGATCTTCGTGCCGTTCATCGTCATCGACATGGTGGTCGCCTCCATTCTGATGTCGATGGGCATGATGATGCTGCCGCCGATCATCATCTCGCTGCCGTTCAAGCTGATCTTCTTCGTGCTCGTCGACGGCTGGAGCCTGATCGCCGGCAGCCTGGTGCAGAGCTTCAACGCGGGGTAGGGCGCGGCAGGCGCCGGCCGCGCCGACGACGATGCAGCGAAAGACCGCGCCGTCCCCTTCACGTCAGCCCATGTCTCCGATGCTTCTCCCGCGACCCTCCGGATCGCAGCCCGACCGGCGAATCCGCCCGGCGCGGGCGAAAGGGGGACGCGGGACTCGTTTTTATTGCGAATGAGTTGCATTATTAGACCAATTGCATATCTTGTTGCGAGTCGTTCGCAACAGTAAGGGTGACGGACATGTTCGGCAGTCTGAGACGGGCAGGCCTTGCAGGGAGCGCGGCGGCGGCGATGCTCGCGGCCGGGGGAGGCCAGGCGCCGGCCGCGGAGAAGTTCAAGGCGGTGACGACCTTCACGGTGATCGCCGACATGGCGCAGAACGTCGCCGGCGACGCGGCGGTGGTCGAGTCGATCACCAAGCCGGGGGCCGAGATCCACAACTACCAGCCGACCCCGCGCGACATCCTGAAGGCGCAGGATGCGCAGCTCGTCCTCTGGAACGGGCTGAACCTCGAGCTGTGGTTCGAGAAGTTCTTCCGGAACCTCAGGGACGTGCCGGGCGCCGTCGTCTCCGAGGGCGTCGCGCCAATGAGCATCGCCGAGGGCCCCTATACCGGCAAGCCGAATCCGCACGCCTGGATGTCGCTCGACTCGGCGCTGATCTACGTCGACAACATCCGCGACGCCTTCGTCGAGCACGATCCCGCCAACGCGGAGACCTACGAGGCGAACGCGGAGGCCTACAAGGCCAAGATCAAGGATGCGATCGGGCCGATCCGCGAGAAGCTCGCAGCGATTCCCGAGGAGCGCCGCTGGCTCGTCACCAGCGAGGGGGCGTTCAGCTATCTGGCGCGCGACTTCGGCCTGAAGGAAGCCTATCTGTGGCCGATCAACGCCGACCAGCAGGGCACGCCGCAGCAGGTGCGCAAGGTGATCGACCTGGTGCGGGCCAACAAGATTCCCGTGGTCTTCTCCGAAAGCACCGTCTCCGCCGATCCGGCGAAGCAGGTCGCCCGCGAGACGGGGGCGGCTTACGGCGGCGTGCTCTACGTCGACTCGCTCAGCGAGCCGGACGGGCCGGTGCCGACCTACATCGACCTTCTCAAGGTGACCTCGGATACGATCGCGAAAGGTCTCGCCGAATGAACGCTCCGGCTACCCGCGCAGCCGCCGCCGCAACCGGTTCCGCCGGTTCCGGGCTCGCCGTCAGGGACGTGACCGTCACATACCGCAACGGCTTCACGGCGCTCCGGGACGCGACCTTCGACACCCCGACCGGCTCGATCACGGCGCTGGTCGGCGTCAACGGCAGCGGCAAGTCGACCCTGTTCAAGGCGATCATGGGCTTCGTGCCCGTCGCCAGGGGCTCGATCACCGTGCTCGGCATTCCGGTCGCCGAGGCGCTGAAGAAGAACATCGTCGCCTACGTGCCGCAGAGCGAGGAGGTCGACTGGAGCTTCCCGGTGCTCGTCGAGGATGTCGTCATGATGGGCCGCTACGGGCACATGAACATGCTGCGCATCCCGCGCGCCGCCGACCGCGAGGCGGTCTCCGACGCGCTCGCCCGGGTCGGCATGAGCGAGTACCGCAAGCGGCAGATCGGCGAGCTGTCGGGCGGGCAGAAGAAGCGGGTGTTCCTCGCCCGCGCGCTCGCCCAGGACGGCCGCGTCATCCTGCTCGACGAGCCGTTCACCGGCGTCGACGTCAGGACCGAGGAGGCGATCATCCAGCTCCTGCACGCGCTCCGGGACGAGGGCAGGGTGATGCTCGTCTCTACCCACAACCTCGGCAGCGTGCCGGAGTTCTGCGACCGCACGGTGATGCTCAAGAACACGGTGCTCGCCTACGGGCCGACCGCCGAGGTGTTCACGCAGGCGAACCTGGAGCGGGCGTTCGGCGGCGTTCTGCGCCACTTCGTCCTCGGCGGCGCCGACCTGCACGAGGACGCCGACGACCGGCGCGTCACCGTGCTCACCGACGACGAGAGGCCCTTCGTCATCTACAGCGGCGAGGACGGCGAGCGATGAGCCTCATGCTGGAACCCTTCGGCTACGGCTACATGGTCAACGCCATGTGGGTCAGCGCGCTGGTGGGCGCGGTGTGCGCGTTCCTGTCGGCCTACCTGATGCTGAAGGGCTGGTCGCTGATCGGCGACGCGCTCTCCCATTCGATCGTGCCGGGCGTGGCCGGCGCCTACATGCTGGGCCTGCCGTTCTCGCTCGGCGCCTTCTTCGCCGGGGGGCTGGCGGCCGGCGCGATGCTGTTCCTCAACCAGCGCACGCGGCTCAAGGAGGACACGATCATCGGCCTGATCTTCACCTCCTTCTTCGGCCTCGGCCTGTTCATGGTGTCGCTGTCGCCGGCCTCGGTGAACATCCAGACCATCGTGCTCGGCAACATCCTCGCCATCACGCCGGAGGACACGCTGCAGCTCGCCGTCATCGGCGTCGTGTCGCTCACCGTCCTCTCGCTCAAGTGGAAGGACTTCATGGTGACCTTCTTCGACGAGAGCCACGCCCGCTCCGTGGGCCTGAGGCCGGCGCTCCTGAAGGTCGTGTTCTTCACGCTCCTGTCGGCCTGCACGGTGGCGGCGCTGCAGACGGTCGGGGCGTTCCTCGTCATCGCCATGGTGGTGACGCCCGGCGCGACCGCCTACCTCCTGACCGACCGGTTCCCCCGCCTCATCGCGCTGAGCGTGGCGATCGGCGCCGTCACCAGCTTTGTCGGCGCCTATCTTAGCTACTTCCTCGACGGGGCGACGGGCGGCATCATCGTCTGCCTGCAGACGGCGATCTTCCTCGCCGCCTTCTTCCTCGCCCCCAAGCACGGCATGCTCGCCGCCCGGCGGCGGGCCGCCGCCGCGCTCGCCGAGAGCCCGAAGGCGGAGGTGGCGCGATGAGCTTCCTGGAGACCCTCGCGCAGCCCTTCCAGTTCGCCTTCATGCGCGACGCGCTGATCATCTCGGTGCTGGTCGCCATCCCCGCCGCGCTATTGTCGTGCTATCTCGTGCTCAAGGGCTGGTCGCTGATGGGCGACGCGATCTCGCACGCGATCCTGCCCGGCGTGGTGCTCGCCTACATCCTCGCGATCCCGCTCGGCATCGGCGCCTTCGCGGCGGGCATGACCTGCGCGCTCGCGACCGGCTTCCTCAAGGAGAACAGCCGCATCAAGCAGGACACGGTGATGGGCGTGGTGTTCTCCGGCATGTTCGGGCTCGGCATCGTGCTCTACACCAAGATCCAGTCCGACGTGCATCTCGACCACATCCTGTTCGGCGACATGCTCGGCGTCGGCCCGGCCGACCTTCTGGAGTCCGGCGTCATCGCGCTCGTCGTGACGGCGATCATCGCCGTCAAGTGGCGCGACCTGCTGCTGCACGCCTTCGACCCGGCGCAGGCGAAGACCATCGGCCTGCCGGTCAGGCTGCTGCACTACGGCCTCTTGTCGATCCTGTCGCTGACCATCGTCGGCGCGCTGAAGGCGGTCGGCATCATCCTCGCCATCGCCATGCTGATCGCGCCGGGCGCCATCGCGTTCCTGATCACCCGCAGCTTCGGGGCGATGCTGATGGCCGCGACGGCGATCGCCGTCTGCTGTTCCTTCGCAGGGGTCTATGTCAGCTTCTTCATCGACAGCGCGCCGGCGCCGACCATCGTGCTGTTGATGACCATCGTCTTCGTCGCCGCCTTCGTGGTGACGACGGTGAGGGCCGGGCGGGCGGCATCCGCGTGACGATCGGGCGCCCGCCACATGTCGCGACCGCCGTTCTCGGCCGCCTGATCCCATCGCCGTTCGGTGGATTTTCAATCAGAGGTAGTCGGGTTAAGGTTCGAAACGTTCTGGCTGTTTGGTAGCCTGACCGTTTGACGGTGCATCGGGGAAGAGATGCTTCGGATCCAGCTCGACTACGGCCGTATCACGGCCGCGCAGACCGGCTACCGGGAGCAGGGAACCAGGGCCGCCATGGAGGCGGCAATGGGGGTGATGGGCTTCCGGCAGGCCTTCGAGCATCTGGTGAGGCGGTTCGGCGATCGCCAGTCGGCCGCCGTGGCGGGCGGGAAGGACTACCTCGAGACGGGAACGCAGGACGAGCTTCTGACGAAAGTGCTCGGCGGGGGCTCTCACGGCTGGCCGACGAGAGCGGCGGCCGCGCTGCACGGGCTGGTGCTTCCCGTCGATCCGGTCCTGCCCGAAGTTCCGTGCCGCGCCGGCGGCGCGGACTTGCGGGCCCTGGACGCCGAAAGCTACCTCACGACCCTGAACGATGGCCCTCCCGCGGCGCGCGAGTTCGGAAAGATAACCGCTCTGGCGCTGTACCTGCATCCGCTCAAGACCTTGAAAATACTGTGGATTGGCCTGGACTCCGACGTCGGCGGGGCGCGCGGCCGCCTGCAGGCGGAGACAGCCGACTGGACGGACTGGTCCGGCCTGTGCGGCGATTACGCGGACTGGCTGAAGGCGCGCTGCGGCACCGGCATGAGGCTGCTGACTTGACGTTTCGGCTCTGTTGATTAATTATACAACAGTCACCGATGGAGACCGAGATGGTATTCGAACCCCAGCAGAAGGCCGATGAGGCCTTCGACGATCAGGCCGACGGCGGGAACCGGATCGAGGCCATTCGGGCCGCCGCCCGCGTGCTGGCGCGCGCCGAGGTCTCCGACGCCGTGACCACGGCGCTCAACGACTATGGCGGCAGCCTGCGCTCGCTCAAGCGGAAGTCCGGCCTCGACCCGGCCTTCGTCTCCCGGCTGGCGAACGGGACCAATCTGCAGGGCGCCAACGTCGCGTCCCTGGCGCAGATCGCCCTGGCGCTCGGCAAGACGCTGAAGATCTCGATCGAGTAGGCCGGGGCTCCGGCATGCTCGGCCTGTTCCAGTGGGTCTCCGACATCTTCATCCTCGTCGCGGCGCTGTACGTGTCCGCGATGGCGTTGCGGGGGCACCGCAAGGAAGTTCTTGCCGAACGCGAGACGGATCCCGACAGGCAAGAGGCCCTTCGCGAGGACGCCAGGACCCTCTACTTCGCGGCGAGCATCAACCGGGTCTGGGTGCTGGGGCTGATATTCGTCGGCGCCGCGGTCCGGATCGCGATCGAGATCGTGCGTGCCTGGCAATGGCTCGAGACTTTCACGACCGGCTAAAGCCTTTCAGGGTCAAACAGAATTGTTTCCATTCGACCCTGAAAGGCTCCGGGCGGGGCCGACCGCCTCAGTGCTTCTCGACGAAGCTGTCGAGCACCCGCTTCGCGCCGGAATGCTCGAACTCGACGGTGAGCTTGTTGCCGTCCACCGCCGAGACGCGGCCGTAGCCGAATTTCTGGTGGAAGACGCGCTCGCCGACGGAATAGCCGGAGTCGGCGCCGGTGGAGCGGGCGAGCACCTCGCCCTCCAGCATCGGCGGCTCCTTCCAGGGATTGCTGTTCGCCGCGCGGCCGCGGTTCTTCTGGGCGCGCTGCCAGCCGGGCGTCGAATAGGTCGAGGCGAAGGGCTCGCGCTCGTCGAAGCGGCTGTAGCCGTATCCCGACGGGCTCGCCCTCAGCGAGCCGGTGTCGACCACCTCGACGTTCGCCTCGGGCAGCTCGTCGAGGAAGCGGGAGGCCGCCGTCGACTGCCACAGGCCGTGGATGCGGCGGTTGGTGGCGAAATAGAGCGCGGCGCGACACTTGGCCCGCGTCAGGCCGACATAGGCGAGGCGGCGTTCCTCCTCCAGCCCCGCGCGGCCGTTCTCGTCCAATGACCTTTGGTGGGGGAACAGGCCCTCCTCCCAGCCGGGCAGGAAGACGGTGCCGAACTCGAGGCCCTTGGCGGCGTGGAGGGTCATGAGACTGACCTTCTCGCCGTCGTCGCCGGAGTCGGTGTCCATCACCAGCGAGATGTGCTCGAGGAAGCCGAGCATGGACTCGAACTCCTCCATGGAGCGCAGCAGTTCCTTCAGGTTCTCCAGCCGCCCCGGCGCGTCGGGCGAGCGGTCGCGCTGCCACATCTCGGTGTAGCCCGATTCCTCCAGGACGATCGCGGCGAGCTCGGCCTGCGGCAGCGCGTCGAGCTGGCCGCGCCAGCGGGCGAACGATTCAAGAAGTCCGCGCAAGGCATTGCGCGCCTTGGCTTTCAGCTCCTCGGACTCGGTCAGTTCCAGCGCCGCCTGCATCATCGGGATGCCGCGGGCGCGGGCGACGTCGTGGATGGTGCGCACAGTCGCGTCGCCGATGCCGCGGCGCGGGGTGTTGACGATGCGCTCGAAGGCGAGGTCGTCGGCGGGCTGCACGGTGGCGCGCAGGTAGGCGACCGCGTCGCGGATCTCGGCGCGCTCGTAGAAGCGCGGGCCGCCGATGACGCGGTAGGGCAGTCCGAGCGTGATGAAGCGGTCCTCGAACTCGCGCATCTGGAAGGAGGCGCGCACCAGGATCGCCATGTCGTCGAGGCTCTCGCCCGCCCGCTGCAGGCGCTCGATCTCGTCGCCGATCAGGCGGGCCTCCTCCTCCGAGTCCCAGGCGCAGGTGACGGTCACCTTGTCGCCGGCCTCGCCCTTGGTATGCAGTGTCTTGCCGAGGCGGCCCTCGTTGTGCGCGATCAGGTGGGAGGCGGCCTCCAGGATGTTGGAGGTCGAGCGGTAGTTCTGCTCGAGCCGGATCACCACGGCGCCCGGGAAATCCTTCTCGAAGCGCAGGATGTTGTCGACCTCGGCGCCGCGCCAGCCGTAGATCGACTGGTCGTCGTCGCCGACGCAGCACAGGTTCGGCTCGTCCTTCTGGGCGAGCAGGCGCAGCCACAGGTACTGGGCGACGTTGGTGTCCTGGTACTCGTCGACCAGCATGTAGCGGAAGCGCTCCTGGTAGCCCTTCAGGATGTCCGGGTTCTCGCGGAACAGGCGGATCGTCTCGAGCAGCAGGTCGCCGAAATCGACGCAGTTCAGGGTCTTCAGGCGCGCCTGATAGGCCTTGTAGAGCTCGTCGCCCCGGCCGGCGAAGGCGTAGGCGTCGCCGGAGGGCACCTTGTCGGGGGTGAGCGCGCGGTTCTTCCAGCCGTCGATCCAGGCGGCGAGCTGGCGGGCGGGCCAGCGCTTCTCGTCGAGATCGGCGGCCTGGATGACCTGCTTCAGGAGCCGGATCTGGTCGTCGGTGTCGAGGATGGTGAAGTCGCGCTTCAGGTCGACGGCCTCGGCGTGGCTGCGCAGGATCTTCACGCAGATCGAGTGGAAGGTGCCGAGCCAGGGCATGCCTTCCACGGATTCGCCGATCAGCCGGCCGATGCGCTCCTTCATCTCGCGCGCGGCCTTGTTGGTGAAGGTGACGGCGAGGATCTGGCCGGGGCGGGCGAGGCCGAGCGTCAGGATATGGGCGAGGCGGGTGGTCAGCACCCGCGTCTTGCCGGTGCCGGCGCCGGCGAGCACCAGCACGGGGCCGTTCAACGTCTCGACGGCGCGGCGCTGCTCGGGATTGAGGCCCTCCAGATAGTCCGGCGCGGCACCGGCCGCGCGCGCCCGCGCGGCGATGCCGCCGGGGCGGGGGACCGGCGCGTCGTGCATGGGATCGGCGTGGCGTTCGGCCATCGGCTGGCTATTGCTCGTCTACGATTCGGATCAGGAGGCGACTCTACCCCAATATGGGGTCGTGCAGGGAAGGCGGCCATGCTTCCGCAGCGTCCGCCCCCATGTACCGATGCCTCACATCGGCCGGACGCGTCCCGGCACGCCGATCGCGCATTCGAGCGCGGCGCGGTCCCAGCCCGCCGCATCTGCGGCCGCGACGTAGGTGGCGTCGAGGAAATCGAGCAGCAGGGCGTCCGGATCGGCCGCCTCGCGCACAGCGTCGTAGGGCAGGATGAATTCGCCGAGCGTCTCCTCGAAATAGGCCGGCGCGGGCACGGGGCTGTCCCTGAAGCCGTCCGGCGTCGGATAGGCGTAGGCGTAGAAGGCCGGCTGCGGAAACGCGGCATTGCCCGGCCAGAAGCCGGCGCTGCTCACCTCGTGCGAATAGGCCTCGCGCGTCACGTCGTCGGGCAGGCCGGGCACGCCGCCGGGATGGACCGGCGCGCGGCGGCCGGAGAAGCGCGTCACGGCGAGATCGAAGCTGCCCCAGAAGAAGTGGACGGGGCTGACCTTGCCGAGGAAACCGCTGCGGAAGAGCTTGAAGACGCGGTCGGCCTGCAGGAGCGCGCGCCAGAAGCGGTGGGCGGCGTCCGGGTCGTAGCTCGCATGGAGGGTGTCTTCCGGGAAGGGGATCGGGTCGGGCAGCTCGTTCGGCATCTCGTGGATCGCGACCTCGATCCCGAGGCCGCCCAGCGTATCGAACACGCCGGCGTGGAAGTCGGCGACCGTCCGAGCACGAAGCGGCAGCGCGTGTTCCGCGCCCCGGCTGGTGCGGAAGACCAGACGGTGGGCCAGAAAATCGAACTCGATCTCGACCGTCTCGGCGCCGACGGGGATGGGCGACGTCCCCAGGCCGCGAGCGGTGACGTAGAGCGCCACCTGCCAGCCGTGGTTGACCCAGGGGGCGAGTTCCAGGCGGATCTTGCCGACGATCTGGGTCCACAGGTGCAGCGTCGCCGCCGTGTCGCGCCAGGCGGGGTAGGGGAGGTCCGGCCAGACGGGTTCGGCGCTGTCCATACGCGTTCTTCCATCCCAGCGGAGGGCGGAGACACCCTGCCGCGCCGAGGGTATCGCAGGGGGATGCGGGACGAAAGGCATCGGCGGCGGCGACGCAGGTGGCCTCCGGCGGAGAGACCGGTTTTCGTTCTCCCGCCGTGAGGCTAGTGTGCGCCATCATGCTGTATGCGCTGCTCTATCCGCGTCTGGCGCCGCCGGACGCCGCCGCGGTCGACCGCTTGCGGGCACGGTTCGAGCCGGAGCGGGCGCGACTGGTGCGGCCGCACGTCACTCTGGTCTTCGGCGTCACTGCCGTCGGCGAAGGCGATCTCGCGGGTCTGTGCCGGTCGGCCGCCGCCCGGCAGCGGCCGTTCGCGCTCGGCCTGGCCGGTGCCGAAGGCTTCCGCGATCCCGTCGACGGACGCCACAAGGTGGTCCTGATCGTTCGCGAAGGGGCAGAGGAGGTGACGGCGTTGCACGAGGCGCTCTACGCGGGCCCGCACCGGGGCTCGCTGCGGAGGGACATCCCGTTTCGCCCGCACCTGACGGTGGCGACCTGCGATACCGCCGAGGAGGCGCGAGACGCCCTGGCGGAAGCGGCGAAGCTGGCATATCCGATCGGCGGCGACGTGGACGCCGTCGTCCTGGAAAGGCTCACCGACGGGGAACTGCGGACGTCCGGGACGTTTCCGTTCCGGTAGACCTTCGCGTCAGTTCCGCGCCGCCTCCACGCGCGCGTTCGTCAGGCGCTCCATCAGGGCAATCGCCTCGTCCCGGCTCAGGTCCTGATCGCGGCAGAGGACGCGCCAGTTCTCGTAGCCGATCGCCAGCACGAGGCCGGCGAGCAGCGCCTTCTCGTCGGAACGCGGCAGGAACGGCTCGAGCAGGATCCCGGCCGCCCGGCGCCAGTGATCGTGATAGGGCGTCATGATCGGGTGCCCGCGCACCTCCGAGAAGGCGCGGTTCATCATCGCCTCGGTCGCGTCGTGGTAGGCGTAGGCCTCCGACAGGCCGTGGCGCAGCCGCCCGAACGGGTCGGATATCGCCCGCCATTCCTCGGGATCGGGGAAGGGATGGGTCCGGAAATAGTGCGAGCTGCAGGCGCCGAACAGCGAGGCGAGATCGGCGAAATGGCGGTAGACGGTGACCTTGCCCACGCCGGCGAGCCTGGCGATGTCGGCCATCGTCGTGTTCACCGCGCCGCGCTCCTGATGCAGCCGGATCGTCGCGTCGACGATCTTCTGGCGGGTCTCGGCCTGGCTCTCGGCACGTTTCTTCAGGCGATACGGACGCTTCGTCATGGGTTTCGAGGATACACCAGAATTCGCCCAAAAAGCGTCGCGCCGAGAGATGATGCGGCTGAAATTCTCCGGGTGGGAATCTGCCCAACCGGCCGGCGGCGGGCGTCGGCCCTCCGGTGTTCGGAGCGGGAAATGCGTCGCCGTTCGCCGGAGCCAGCCGGTGTGCTCCCGTCGCCCGGCGCCGTCGCCCGGCGTTCGTCGCCCGGAATGCGGCGCGTTTCGTCCGCCGGCGCGGACCGTTCCGTGCCCGGCCGTCGGCCACCTGGCCTCCGGCGTTCGCAACTCGAAATGCATTCGCATTTCGTCGGCGCCTTGGGCGCCGACCGTTGCTCACCCCATCTCCCTCGTCGCCAGGAAGCGGATGTCGGGATAGTTCTTCGCGGCCCGGTCGAGCGCCCATCTGGAATTGGCGAAGAACACCGGGGCGCCGTGGCGGTCCTCGCCCGTGGTCGAGCGGTTGGCGGCGAGGAAATCCTTGAGCGCCTTCTGGTCGTCGCTCGTAACCCAGCGGGCGGTGTCGTAGCCGATCGACTCGAAGCCGATCGGCACGCCGTACTCGCCCTCGACGCGGGTCTGCAGGACGTCGAGCTGCAGGGGGCCGACGACGCCGACGATCCAGTCGGCGCCGATCATCGGGCGGAACACCTGGGTGACGCCTTCCTCGGCCAGGTCGGTCAGCGCCTTGGCGAGCTGCTTGGCCTTGATCGCGTCGGCGAGGCGGACGCGGCGGATGATCTCGGGGGCGAAGTTCGGGATGCCGGTGACCCTGATCTCCTTGCCCTCCGACAGCGTGTCGCCGACCGAAAGGGTGCCGTGGTTCGGGATGCCGATGAC
This sequence comes from Pseudomonadota bacterium, assembly GCA_023458595.1. GTDB lineage: Bacteria > Pseudomonadota > Alphaproteobacteria > Rhizobiales > Tepidamorphaceae > Microbaculum. The sequence goes on along the minus strand of JAEWYT010000036.1, from coordinate 107,322 downwards.
GTCGCCGGCGACCGCCTCGTCGGCGGTCTCGCGATCCTGGGCGAAGAAGAACATCGGGCTCGTCACCGCGATGTCGCGGCCGGCGCGCACGTTCTTCAGCTTCATGCCGCGCCTGAAGGTGCCCGAGCACAGGCGCACGAAGGCCATGCGGTCGCGGTGGTTCTTGTCCATGTTGGCCTGGACCTTGAACACGAAGCCGGAAACGTCGTCGCTCGCCGGATCGATCGGCGCGGGCTCGGCCGGCTGCGGACGCGGGGCGGGGGCCCAGTCGCCGATCGCCTGCAGAAGCTCGGAAACGCCCACCGTCTTCAGGGCCGAGCCGAAGAAGACCGGCGTCATGTGGCCGCCGCGATAGGCCTCGACGTCGAAGGGTGCCAGCGCAGCGCTGGCGAGCTGCAGGTTCTCGACGGCGTGGGCGGCATGCGGATCGGCCATCAGCGCGGCGTCGTCGGACAGCGTCCCGATATCCGCCGAGATCGCGCGGCCGGGCGAGCCGTCCTTCTCGATCAGCCGGTGCCGGCTCAGGTCGATGCAGCCCTTGAAGTCCACGCCCATCCCCAACGGCCAGACCACCGGCGAGACGTCGAGGGCGAGCGTGTCGGCGATCTCGTCCAGGGTCTCGAGCGGGTCGCGGCCCTCGCGGTCGATCTTGTTGACGAAGGTGACGATCGGGATGTCGCGCAGGCGGCACACCTCGAACAGCTTCAGCGTCTGGCTCTCGATGCCCTTGGCGGCGTCGATCACCATGATCGCCGAGTCGACGGCGGTGAGCGTGCGGTAGGTGTCCTCGGAGAAGTCCGAGTGGCCCGGCGTGTCGAGCAGATTGAAGGTGAGGCCGTCGCGCTCGAAGGTCATCACCGAGGAGGATACCGAGATGCCGCGCTTCTGCTCGATCTCCATCCAGTCCGAGCGGGTGCGGCGCTGCTCGCCGCGGGCGCGCACCTGGCCGGCCTGGCGGATCGCGCCCGATGCCAGCAGCAGCTTCTCGGTGAGTGTCGTCTTGCCGGCGTCGGGATGCGAGATGATCGCGAAGGTGCGGCGGGTCTCGTAGGGCCTGACGCCACGCGTCGCGCCGGCGGACGGGGCTTCCAGTGTGTCGGTCATCGCGTGTTTGGGGCTCGATATGAAAAGGCGCGCGGACCATAGGGGAACCGCGCACCGAAGTGTAGTCCGCCGGTGGAAGAGGCGGTCGATGAGTTGAGCCTCATGTGGGGGCGGCGCGCCCGGATTTCCAGAGGGCCGGCGCCGATTTCGGCGTCAACCTCAATCCGCCGGATGATAGGTGCCGAAATTCCAGATATGGCCTTCCGGGTCGCGGACCGAGAAATCCCGGGAGCCGTAGTCCGTGTCGGACAGAGGCCTGACGACCTCCGCTCCGGCGGCGGTCGCCCGCTCGAACAGGGCGTCGGGATCTGCGACGACGACATAGGCCATCTGGGTCGAGACGCCGGCCTCGGCGGGCGGCTTCCAGTTGAAGACATCCTCCTTGGCGGACCCGAGCATCACGTAGTCGTCGCCGAGCCTCAGCTCCGCATGCACGACGGTGCCGTCCGGGCCGTCATAGACGACCTTCTTCTCGAATCCGAAGGCCCTGACGAGCCAGTCGATCGCCGCCGGGGCATCGCGGTAGCGAAGGCAGGGGAAGATGGAGGCGCGGTGTGTCGCGGGCATGGGAATACTCCTTCAGTACGATCCACGGGAGACAACGCTAGGACCCGGGGACGGGTCCGGTCTTGAAGGAATGTTACCGGCGATCCGCCACGCCTCAGGCGTCGAGGATGCCGGTGCCGTCCAGGAGGGCGCGGGCGTGGAATTCTCCCGGCGTATAGCCCGAGAACCGTTTGAAATCGCGGTTGAAATGGGCCTGGTCGCTGTAGCCGCAGTCCAGGGCGACGTCGCTCCAGGCGGGCATCGTGCCGGCCGCCAGGAGTCCGGCCGCCTTGCGGAAGCGGCGGACCTGCGCATAGGGCTTCGGCGCCATGCCGACCGCCTCGCGGAAGGAGACGCTCAGATGCTTGCGGCTGATGCCGCAATCCGCCGCGAGATCGCCGATCGCGACGTTTCCGTCGGTCTCGACGATGCGCGCCCAGACGAAGCCCGGAAGATCGCGCGGCGGCGCGTCGGGCAGGATGCGGGCGGCGATCTCGGTCTCCAGCAGGGTGCAGCGCGTTCGCCAGTCGCCGGCGTCGTGGAGCCGCTCGGCGAGGCGCCCGCCCTCGGCGCCGAGCACGTCGGAGAAGCCGACGACCCTGTGCGCCAGCTCCCGCGCCGAGGCGCGCAGGAAAAGGCGGGCGCCGAGCGGCGTGAAGTTCACCTGCATGCAATGGGCACCGCCCGCCGATTCCGAAACCGAATAGGCGTCGTCGACGCCGCCGACGAAGCTCGAGAAGCGCTCGGGACGGCTTGCGGCCGTCCGGCCCCCGATCAGCCAGTCCGGCCCGAAATTGACGATCAGGACCACGTTGCCGTTCGGCATCTCGCGCCGGCGCACGGGCGGTCCCGGCGTCTCGAAATAGCCTTCGATCTCGATGACGTAGGGCCTCAGCGCGGGGCGGGGCGCAAAGCGGGCAAGCTCCCAGCGGCCGAATTCGGATTCGTGGCGGATCAGCCGCAGGCGAGGTTCGTCGAACGAGACGGCGCTGCCCATCGCCCCTGCCTCAGCCGGCCAGATACTCGTCGAACCAGCGGATCGTCCGGCACCAGGCGACGGTCGAACTCGGGGCGTGGAAGCTGGCCCGCTCGTCGCAGGCGAAGCCGTGGCCGGCCGGGTAGACGTGGATGTCGCAGTCCGGGCGTTTCGCCATCACGGTCTCGACGTCGTTCATCGGGATGTGCGCATCGGTCTCGCCGTAGTGGAGCTGCGTCGGGATCCTCGGGGTCTCGTCGGCGACGGCGGTGATGCGGCCGCCATAGTAGCCGACCGCCGCCGAGAAGCCGTCGAGACGGGTCGCCGCGAGGAAGGCGATCGAGCCGCCGAGACAGTATCCGACGATGCCGATCCGGCCGGTGCCGGCGAGCGCGCCGGCGGCGGCGCCGGCGTCGCGCAGCATGGCGTCGAAGTCGACCGTGGTCACGAATTCGCGCGCCCTGGCGACGTCGTCGTCGGTGTATCCGGTCTCGAAACCCCGCGATTGCCGGTCGAACAGCGCCGGGGCGACGGCCGCATAGCCGAGGTCGGCGAACCGGTCGCAGACCGACCGGATGTGATGGTTGACGCCGAATATCTCCTGGATGACGACGAGCCCGCCGCGCGGCTCGCCATCCGGATCGGCGCGGTAGGCGCCGAGCTCGAAGCCGTCGGCGGCGGTGAGTGCGATCGTCTGGCCCATGGCTTTTCCTCTTGTCCGTCGGTTCGACTTGCGTCCTTCGCCTGTATCACTCATCGGCGACGGACACACCTTCGTTCGACCGGAGCGACGTGCCGTGCGGAAGAGCTTTGCCTACTGGTGCTCCTCGACGTTGGCCGCCACCAGTTCCTTGGAGAACCGTTCCAGCGCATCGATCTGGTGGGCCCAGCCGATCACCATGGGCGGTTCGGTGCGCGATACAACCGGAAGGTGTGGCTGGCCGGTCTCGTCGAAGCGCCTGAGCGCGATTTCGAGGATGTCGTCGGCCGCCAGGCGCGACGTATCCCGGGATTCGAGCGGCTGCGGCGTCTCCTCCGGGGGGAGGGCGCGCATGAAGTCGGACACGCGCACGTTGCGGACGATGCGGCGGTGCGAGCCCTCCGACAGGAACAGGCCGCGGCTCTCGAGCTGCCAGTGGAAGTAGGAGCGGCCGTGGATCGCGCGGTTGAAGCCGTTGGCGATGGAGACGGTCAGGAGCAGCGCGATCGACAGGGCGTAGCCGCCGGTGAGCTCGAAGACGATCAGCGTCGTGGAGATCGGCGCGCCGAGCACGGCGCCCGCGACCGCGCCCATGCCGAGGATCGCATAGAGGCCGTGGCTGGAGGCGAGCTCGGGGAAAGCGGCGGCGGCGATCAGGCCGAAGGCGCCGCCGGTCATGGCGCCGAGATAGAGCGAGGGCGAGAAGATGCCGCCGCCGAAACGGCTCGCCAGCGTGATCGCGGTCGCCGCCGTCTTCACCACGATCAGCGCCAGCATCAGGTAGAGCGGCAGCTGGTGCCTGAGCGCCTGGTCGGTCGCCTCGTAGCCGACGCCCAGGACCTGCGGGAAGGCGAGGCCGATCGCGCCGACGGCGAGGCCGCCGACGACCGGGCGCAGGATCAGCGGGATCGGCGTGCGGCGGGCGACCCAGTCGGTGCCGATCAGGGCGAACTGGAAGAGGATCGCCACGAGGCCGCAGACGAGCCCGAGCAGCGCGAAGGCCGGCACTTCCCAATAGGAGGTCACCTGATAGGCGGGCACGAAGAACGCCGGGAAATCCCCGAACCAGCCGCGCGAGATGACGGCTGCGACGCTGGAGGCGATGACGATCGGCACGAAGGCGGTCGGGGCGAAATGGCCGAGGATCACCTCGTGGGCGAACAGGACGCCGGCGATCGGGGCGTTGAAGGAGGCGGAGATCGCCGCGGCGACGCCGCAGCCGAGCAGGGTGCGCCGCGCCGCCATCGGCAGGCTGAGGATGCGCGTGAGGGCGGCGGCGATCGTCGCGCCGAGATGAACGACCGGGCCCTCGCGGCCGGCGCTCGCGCCGGTGCCGAGCGACAGCGCCGAGACGAAGGCGCTGCCCAGCCCGATGCGCAGGGTGAGCTGGTGGCTCGGCAGGGCGCGGGCCTCGATGACGTCGGCGACGACTTCGACGCGCTTGCCCGGCAGCACGTAGCGCAGGAAGAGGCCGACGATGAGGCCGCCGACCGCCGGCGCCAGCAGCACCATCCACCAGGGCGCGGCGCGGGCGGCGCTCGCCACGTTCTCGCTCATGGTGCCGAGCCAGGGGAGCTGGAAGAAGGCGATGCCGAGCCGGAAGACGATCGCGCCGACCGCCGCGGCGACGCCGACCGCGATGGCGGTCAACCAGATCACCGGCTGCCGCGAGCCCACGAACACGCGCAGGTTCGGTGCAATCCAGTTGCGGACCTGCGTCAGGCCCATTCCCAGCAGACCTGTCATCGCGGCCATTGTCCCGGGCGGCTTTTCCTTCGACTTCCGAACACATACGCCGCAAAGCGGATTCGGGTCGAGCCCGGCGACGCGCCTGGGGAAGGGCAGGCGGGTTGGCGGGGGCTCCGAGTCGGGTAATGTTGCCCGGGACCGGGGTCGCGCGCGGCGCGCGACGGCGCGGGAGAAGGGTCGGCCGGGTGGCGGAAAAGCGGGGCTCATCGCGGGGCGAGGAAGCCCGGTTCTTCGTGCTGGCGGCGCTGGTCGGCATCGGCGCGGGCGTCGGCGGCACGGCGCTGCATCTCTCCGTCGACGCGCTGATGACCTGGCCGAGGCTGCTCGTCGACCGCATCGGCCACGGGTGGGCGGCGATCGTCGTCGCCGCGCTCGTCGCCGGCGCCATGGCGAGCGTGTCTGCCGCGATCGTGCGCCGCTTCGCCCCGGAAGCGGCCGGAAGCGGCGTCCAGGAGGTCGAAGGCCACCTCGAGGGCCTCAGGCCGTTGCGCTGGCGGCGGGTTCTGCCGGTGAAGTTCGTCGCCGGCGTCCTGTCGCTGTCGTCCGGCCTCGTGCTCGGGCGCGAGGGGCCGACCATCCATATCGGCGCCTCCATCGCCGGCGCCGTCTCGGACTGGCGCAAGCTCGGCAGGCTCGAGCGCAACGGCCTCGTCGCCGCCGGCGCGGCGGCGGGACTGGCGGCGGCCTTCAACGCGCCGATCGCCTCGGTGCTGTTCGTCATCGAGGAGACGCGTCGGCAGTTTCCCTACAGCTTCAAGACCTACATGGGCGTCGTCGTCGCCTGCCTCCTGTCGGCGTTCGTCACCGAGGACATCGCCGGCGTCGGCCCGGATCTGCGGATAGACGCGCCGTCGGTGCCGCTGTGGACGCTCGCCGGCTTCGTCGGGCTCGGGGTCGTCCTCGGCGCGCTCGGGGTCCTGTTCAACGCCATGCTGCTCAGGGGGCTGAACCTGACGGCGAGGATCGGCGAGACCTGGCCGCATGCGGTGCCGCTCGGCGTCGGGCTCGTCATGGGCGTCCTGGTCGTCGTCCTGCCGGAGGTGACCATGGGCCACGAGGACCTGATCCTCCAGCTCGTGACGCACCGGAACGCGGCCCTGTTCCTGCTTGCCGTCGTCGCCGGCCGGCTGCTCACGTCGGTGGCGAGCTACGTCTCCGGCGTTCCGGGCGGCATCTTCGCGCCGATCCTGACGCTCGCCGCCTGCACGGGGCTCGCGCTCGGCGGGATGTTCGCCGCCGTCGCGCCGGACGCAGGGCCGGTCGCGGTCGCCTTCGCGGTGGCGGCGATGGGCGGGCTGTTCACGGCGTCGGTCCGCGCGCCGATGGTCGGCGTGGTGCTGACGATCGAGCTGACCGGCGCCCACAACGTGCTGCTCCCGGTGCTCGCCACCTGCCTCGTCGCCAACGTCACGGCGGAATGGCTCGGCGGGCGGCCGATCTACGAGCAGTTGCTCGACCGCACGCTGGAGCGCGCCGGAATCGAGAGGAAGGAGCCGGAGCGCGACGCCAGCGGGCTGGCGTGATCTCTCAGCGCCTTATCCCGATGATGCGGCCGACCTGCGGCGGGACGGGCAGGGCGGAATGGGCCTCGCGCATGGCTTCCAGCCGCTCCAGCACGTCGGCCGGCCAGGGGCTCGCCTTCTTCGCCGCCATGTCCACGTGCAGCGATATCTGCTCGAGGGTCGCCGACGTCCAGCCTTCCTCGGCATGGACCAGTTCCTCGAAGACGTGGGCGCGCTTGCCGTCGAAGTCGAGGATGCGGACGTGGACGCGGACCGGGTCGTCCACGCCGATCTCGCGCAGGTAGCAGACGTGGGTCTCGACGGTGAAGAAGGACGCGCGGCGCTCCTTCATGTAGTGCTCGCCGAGCCCGAGCAACTCGAACGCCTGGTCGATGCCGCGGTCGAACAGGACGTTGTAGTAGGCCATGTTCAGGTGGCCGTTGTAGTCGATCCAGGCCGGCTCGACCGCCATGACGGTCGAGGCGAAGGGCGCGGGTATCGCGGCGGCACTCGAGGTATCGGGCATGTCTCGGCTCCAATTTGCCGCGGTTTTGCCGGGCAATGCTGTTTGGCGAACCCGGGCAGTCTGCTAGTGTGCGGCGAACATTAGCGGTTTTCGCCCGGGGCGGAAGGGCGCGTCGGGGCGGAAACGGTGGAATACGCGAAAGGGCAAGGATGAGCGGAGCGGCACAGCCGAGCGTCAGGGAGGCCGGCGATCTGGCGGCGGCGCTGGAGGAGCTGGCGGGACGGTTCCACAATCGCCTGAGCACGGCCCCGGCGGTCCGCGAGCAGCACGGGCACACCACGACCTGGCACGAGAACATGCCGCCCGACGCGGTCGTCTTCGCCCAGTCGACCGAGGACGTCGTCGAGGTCGTCAAGACATGCGCCAGGCACCGCGTGCCGATCATCCCGTTCGGCACCGGGACGTCGCTCGAAGGCCAGGTGAACGCGCCCTATGGCGGGGTCTCGATCGACCTGAGCCAGATGGACAAGGTGCTGGAGGTCCACGACGAGGACCTCGACTGCGTCGTCCAGCCGGGTGTCACGCGCAAGCAGCTGAACCGGGAACTGCGGGCGACCGGCCTGTTCTTCCCGATCGACCCGGGCGCGGACGCGAGCATCGGCGGCATGGTCGGCACCCGCGCCTCGGGCACGAACGCGGTGCGCTACGGCACGATGAAGGACAACGTGCTGTCGCTCCGGGCGGTGATGGCCGACGGCTCGCTGATCCACACCGGCACGCGGGCGAAGAAGTCCTCGGCGGGCTACGACCTGACGCGGCTCATGGTCGGCTCCGAGGGCACGCTGGGCGTCGTCACCGAGATCACGCTGAAGCTGCACGGCATCCCCGAGGCGATCTCGGGCGGCGTCTGCCCGTTCCCGAGCCTGGGGGCGGCCTGCAACGCGGTGATCGCGACGATCCAGTCCGGCATTCCGGTTGCCCGCATCGAGCTCCTCGACGACCTGCAGGTGCGCGCTTCCAACGCCTATTCGAAGCTCAGCCTGCGCGAGACGCCGACGCTGTTCCTCGAGTTCCACGGTACCGAGGCGGGCGTGCAGGAGCAGTCGACGCTCTTCGGCGCGATCGCCGCGGACGCGGGCGGCGGCCCGTTCGAATGGACGCACGACCCCGACGAGCGCGCCCGGCTCTGGCAGGCCCGCCACGACGCCTATTTCGCCTGCATGCAGCTTCGCCCCGGCGTCGAGGGGCTGGCGACCGACGTGTGCGTGCCGATTTCGCGGCTGGCCGAGTGCATCCTGGCGACGAAAGACGACATCGACCGGCTCGGACTGGTCGCGCCGATCGTCGGGCACGTCGGCGACGGCAATTTCCACGTCTCGGTGCTGGTCGACATGAACGACAAGGAGGAGGTCGCGCGCGTGGACGGCTTCATGCACGATCTCGTCGAACGCGCCATCGCCATGGACGGCACCTGCACCGGCGAGCACGGTGTCGGCCACGGCAAGATGAAGTATCTCGACGCCGAGCTCGGCGGCGCCGTCGACGTCATGAGGACGATCAAGAAGGCGCTCGATCCACTCAATATTCTGAACCCCGGAAAAATTGTCCGCGTATAGTATTTTTGTGAAGGCGGGGGATATCGCTGCGCCGCACGCGCGGGGCGGGCGTTCGCCCGCGGTCGGAAAGCGGGGTTCGGCCAAGTGAATTCGTTCCTGCTATGGCTGGGAGTAGCCGTCGCGCTGGTGCTGAGCGCGGCGTTCGCCGCGCCGTTCTTCATCGATTGGTCGAGCTATCGCTCCTATTTCGAGGCAAAGGCTTCCGAAATCGTCGGCAGGCCCGTCGTTTTCGAGGGCGATCTGAATGTCCGGATCGTTCCGTTCCCGTCACTGACGGCCGATACGGTGCGCATCGGCGACCCCGGATCCGGCGAGGGGGTCGAGCGGATCGACCTGCGCGCGGCGCTGACGCCGCTGCTGAGCGGCGAACTGCAGATCACCGATCTCACCCTGGTGCGCCCGAACGCCGTGCTGCGCGTCGACACGGCCGGCCGGATATCCTGGGCGGCGGCCGGCGAACCGTCGACGCCGGTCGACCCGGAGCGCGTTGCAATCGACCGTTTCGAGATCGTCGCGGGCCGGTTCGCCGTCGAGGACGACCGCTCCGGCTCGACCGCGGAGTTCTCCGAGGTCAACCTGAGCGGCTCGGCGACGTCGCTGCGCGGCCCGTTCAAGGTCGAAGGCGGGGGACTCCACGACGGCGAGCGCTACACCTTGCAGATCGCCACGGGCCGCATGAGCGGCGACGGGACCGGCATGCGGATCAAGGCCTCGATCCTGCCCGCCGCCCGGCCGTTGTCGATCGAGCTCGACGGCGCGCTGCTCAGGATCGAGGGCACGCCCGCCTTCGACGGGCGGCTGATCGTCGAACGCCCGGCACCCGATCCGGAGGCGGCGACCTGGAAGCTCGACGGCAAGCTGACCGCCTCGCCGGAGAAACTCGTCCTCGACGACCTGTCGGTCCGGCTCGGCACCGAGACGCAGAACGTCTCGCTCGCCGGCGCCGCGAACGTGCGGCTCGGCGCGGACCCGCGCTTCGACGCGGTGGTCTCCGCCCGCCAGGTCGACATGGACCGGGCATTCGGCGCGGGGCCCGACAGCCCGGTCAGCCCGCGCGAGGCGGTGGCGAGATTTGGCGCGCTGCTCGATCCCTCGATGTTTCCGCTGCCGGGGCACCTGACGCTCGACGTGGAGTCGATGGTCCTGTCGGGCGGGCTGATGGAGGGCCTGTCGGTCGATCTCGACGTCGAGGAGACGGTCTGGTCGGTCGAGCGGGCGACCGTCACGGCGCCGGGACGCGCCAGCCTCGGCCTCGCCGGGACGATCGGGTTTTCCGGGCCGACCCCGGAGTTCGACGGCGCGGCGCGGCTTTCGACCAGCCAGGCGACGGTGTTCGCGAACTGGATCTTCGGGCCGGGCGCCCGCCTGCCGGGATTCGCGATCCCCGCCGGTTCCTTCGAGGCCTCCGGCCAGATAGGGATCGACGCCGCCGGGATGCAGTTCGACCGCGCCGAGGTCCGCTCGGGAGGCTCGCGCATAGAGGGATCGGTCGCCTATCGCGCGCCGAAGGACGGCGGACGCGGCGTCGTCGCGCTCGTCGTGACCGCCGAGGCGCTCGACATGTCCGAGCACACGCCGGCCCCGATGCGCGACGAACTGACCGTCGCCGGGGCGATCGAAGCGCTCCTGTCGGGCGTCGACCTCGAGATGCAGGTCGAGGTCGGGACGCTCGCGCTGTCCGACATCGAGGCGCACGGCGTGTCCGTCACCGGCAGGGTCGCGGACGGCGACATCCGGTTCGACGAACTCGCGGTCGGCGATATCGGCGGGACGCGGCTGACCGGCGGCGGCGAGATCCGCAGCTACGCCAGGGCGCCGGACGGCTCGCTCAGCCTCGAGGTCTCGGCGGAATCGCTCGACGGCGTCGTCGCGGCCCTGCGCGCGCTCGACCTGCCGGCGGTCGCCGACAGCCTGGAGGACCGGGCCGACGCTCTGGTCCCCGCGGACATCACCGTCGAGCTTGCGGCGGCGAGCACCGATACCGGCAGCAGGGGCACGCTGACCGTCGCCGGGAGCGCGGGCGGCAGCCGGCTCGATGGTACCTTCGGCTACGAGGGGGCGATCGACGATTTCGGCGCCGCGGCGATCGACGTCGCGCTCGGGGCCGAGAACGCGAACGGCGCCCGGCTCGCACGGCAGGTCGGCCTGATCGCCTACGAAAAGGGGGGAGGAGCGCCCGGACAGGTGTCGCTGACCGCGAAGGGCAGGGCGCGCGACTCGGTGAACTTCACGCTGAACACGGCGGGTCTCGGGCTCGACGGCCGGATCGAGGGGAGCGCGCGCTGGCCGCGGGCCGGCGGCCGCGAGATCGCGGCGCGGCTCGCCCTGGACATCGCCGATACGGAGGCGATGCTGGCGCTCGCCGGGTTCGCGCTGCCGTCGGAAGGCGGGACGGCGCTCAGGGTCGACGGCTCGCTGTCGGCGACCGACGACATCTGGCGATTCTCCGATCTCGCCATCAAGCACGGCGAGGAGACGGTCACCGGGTCGCTCACGTTCGACATGGGCGGTTCGGAGCGGGCCCTCGGCGGGGCTCTCGAAGCCGGCCGCATCGACCTGCCGTGGGTGCTCGGCGCGCTGGTGAGCGAGACGGCCGTGCGGATGCCCGACGCGACGTTCGGCGACACGGCCTGGCCGGCGGCGGAAATCACCCCTGCTCAACGGCCGGGCTGGCGCGGCCGCATCGAGCTCGCGACGCCCGCCTTCGGCCTGTTCGGCGGCGTGACGCTGAACGGGGCGCAGACGACCTTCACGTTCGACGAAACCCGGCTGTCGTTCGAGTCCCTGCGCGGCGATCTGTTCGGCGGGCGGATGACCGGCGGCGTCGATCTGACCGAAGCCGACGGCGTGGCCGCGCTGTCGGGGCGTGCCGAACTCGTCGACGGGCGTCTCGAGGAGATCGTCTGGAAGGACAGCGGCCGGGCGGTCGCCTCGGGCGCCGTGTCCGCCAGCGTCGAGTTCAACGGCCGCGGCCGCAGCCTGTCGGCGATCGTGGCCTCGCTTTCCGGCACGGGCTCGTTCTCCGTCGCCGAGGGCGTCCTGCGGCGGCTCAACCCCGCCGCCTTCGACCAGATCGTCAGCGCCGCCGACGCCGGCCTCGACCTGACTGAGGATCGCGTCCGGCGGACCTTCGCCGGCCATCTCGATTCCGGCAGCCTGACCTTCGAGTCCATGGAGGGGGCGTTCTCGATCAGTTCCGGCGTCCTCCGGGCGAGCAATATCCGCATCGACACGCGGACGCTCGAGTCCTTCGCCTCGGCGACGATCGACCTGCCGATTCTCGGGCTCGATTCCGAATGGACCCTGAGGACCGATGCCGACGACGAGGCCGGGCGGACCCGCGAAGTCGGCGTCGTGTTCGCCGGACCGATCGCCGCGCCGTCGCGCCAGATCGACGTCAATCCGCTGCTCGGCTACCTCACCGTGCGCGCCTTCGAGCAGGAGGTGGAGAGGCTCGAGGCGCTGCAGACGGAGATCCTGGAAAAGCAGCGGCTCGGCCGCGAGCTGATCCGGCAGGGCCAGGAACGCACGGGCCGGGAGCGGGAGCGCAGGCAGCAGGAGGAAGCGGCGCAGGCGGCGGCCGACGAGGCGGCGCGCGAGGCGGCGGAGGAGAAGGAGCGCAGGGCCGAGCAGGAGAGGCTGCGCAAGGCGGAGGAAGACGCCCAACGCCGGGCCGAGGAGGAGCGCCGCCGGGCCGAGGAGCAGGCGCGCCAGCGCCAGATCCAGCAGCAGCGGCAGCCGCAATCGCAGCCCCAGCCCCAGCCCCAGCCCCAGCCTCAGCAACAGTCGCCGTCGGCGATCCAGTCCGCGCCGCTGCCGCCCCCGCAGCAGCAGCCGCAGCTTCAGAGCGCCCCGGTCGGCGCGACGGACAACACGGAACTGCAGCGCAGGATCGAGGACATCCTGCGCGACATACCCTCGGCGCGCGACGGGGAGGCGCCCACCGGCGGCATCGTCGTGCAAGAGCCGCCGCCGCCGGTCGTCGTCGAGCCCGCGCCGCCGCTGCAGGAAGCGATCGGCACGCAGCCCCGCGAACCGCTGGTGATCTCGCCGCCGCCGTCCACGTCGCGCGCGGCGCCGCGGGCCGGAGCGGAACCGACGCGGAAGAAGGTGTTCGCCCCTCCGCCGCCGGAGGGATCGATCAACCTGCGCTAGGGCGGGCCTTCGGCCGATCGGCGGAAGTGCGCGAGCACGAAGACGCGGATGGCCGTGGAAAGGCCGCGGGCGCCGCGGCCGGAATCGATCTCGGCGATGAGCTTCGATGCCGATACGCCACGTTCGCTGGCGATGTCGCCGAGCGCCTGCCAGAACTCGTCCTCGAGGGAGACGCTGGTCCGATGGCCGGCGATGGTCACCGACCGCTTGCGCTCGTCCGGGCCGGCGCCGTCCGTCATTCGGCCTCGTCATCGGAGAGGCGGTGGCCCTCGAGGTCGCGGGCGGCCTTCTCGGCGCGCGCCTCCTCGGCCGCCTTCTCGACCTTCGGCCGGCCGAATTTCGCGCGGTTGCCGGCCGCGCGCGCCTTGTCCTCGGTGCGGGCCTTCGCCTTGCGGGCCTTGTTGAGGTTGACGATCTGCGCCATCGGTCCGCTGCCGGGCTAGCCCGGCTTCACCATCTTCTCGGGCCGCACCACCGCGTCGAATTCCTTTTCGGTGACGAAGCCGAGCCGGACGGCCTCCTCGCGCAGCGTCGTGCCGTTCTTGTGGGCGGTCTTGGCGACCTTGGTGGCGTTGTCGTAGCCGATCTTCGGGGCGAGCGCGGTGACCAGCATCAGCGAGCGCTCCATCAGCTCCCGGATGCGCTTCTCGTCGGCCCTGATTCCCACCACGCAGTTGTCGGTGAAGGAGATCGAGGCGTCGGCGAGCAGCCTGATCGACTGCATCATCGCCTGGGCCATCACCGGCTTGTAGACGTTCAGCTCGAAATGGCCCTGGCTGCCGGCGACCGTCATCGTCGTCTGGTTGCCGAAGACCTGGCAGCAGACCATCGTCAGGGCCTCGCACTGGGTCGGATTGACCTTGCCCGGCATGATCGAGGAGCCGGGCTCGTTCTCCGGCAGGATCAGTTCGCCGAGACCCGAGCGCGGGCCGGAGCCGAGCAGGCGGATGTCGTTGGCGATCTTGAACAGCGAGGTCGCCACCGTGTTCAGCGCGCCGTGGGCGAACACGTAGGCGTCGTGGGTCGCCAGCGCCTCGAACTTGTTCGGCGCCGTCCTGAACGGCAGGCCGGTGATCTTGGCGACCTTCTCAGCGAACAGCTTGTCAAAGCCGACCTTGGTGTTGAGGCCGGTGCCGACCGCCGTGCCGCCCTGGGCGAGCTCGTAGAGGCCGTCGAGGGTCTGCTTCACGCGCTTGATGCCGTTCTTCACCTGGGCGGCATAGCCGGAGAACTCCTGGCCGAGGGTGAGCGGCGTCGCGTCCTGGGTATGGGTGCGGCCGATCTTGATGATGTTCCTGAATTCCTTCGCCTTCCTGTCGAGGGCGGCATGCAGGTGCGCGAGCGCCGGGATCAGCGTCTTCACGATCTCCTCGGCGGCGGCGATGTGCATCGCGGTCGGGAAGGTGTCGTTCGACGACTGGCCGCGGTTGACGTGGTCGTTGGGGTGGACCGGCGTCTTCGAGCCCATCGTGCCGCCGAGGATCTCGATCGCCCGGTTCGAGATCACCTCGTTGGCGTTCATGTTGGTCTGGGTGCCGGAGCCGGTCTGCCAGACGACGAGAGGGAAGTGGTCGGTGAGCTTGCCGTCGATCACCTCCTGCGCGGCGGCGATGATCGCCCTGGCGAGCTTCGGATCGAGGTTCTTCTGCTCCTTGTTGGTCTCCGCGGCGGCGCGCTTGATGATGCCGAGCGCGCGGACCAGCGGCGGGGCCATGCGCTCGCCGCCGATCTTGAAGTTGCCGAGCGAGCGCTGGGTCTGCGCGCCCCAGTATTTGTCGGCGAGGACTTCGAGCGGGCCGAAGGAATCGGTCTCGGTGCGCGTTTCGGGGCGGGTGGCTGGCATGTCGGGAACCTCAGTCTGAAAGCGGATGTCGGCGGCCTTCTAACACGCCTCGCCGCGCATCGGAATTGGCGCGGGACCGGCTTTTCACGGGGCAGACGTTCCGGGAAATCCGGCGAGCGCGCGGCGGGCCGTCGTCGCCGGGCGGCGACCGTTCGATTGTGGGGTGATGATTATGCGCGTATCGGTAGTATTCTTCCGCGCTGCTCGTACCGGTTTAGTGGGCGGCGTCAGCCGTGAGGGGGCTCATGGTCGGAACATCGATGACCGGATCGGCCGAATCGAAGCGGGATGCACACCGGACGAAGCTGGCTGGCCTGCTGATCGGAGGATCCTGCGCCATCGTCGGAACGGTGGCGCTGGCAACGGTTGCCGTCGGCGCGACGATCGTGTGGCTGGGCATGAAGGACGGGGTCGGGGACGGCACCACCGTCGACAAGGGCCTCGGCCTTCTGGAGAAGCTTCTCGCCGCCATATTCCCGATGGTCGCCGCGTGGGTCGGCGCCGTCATCGCCTACTGTTTCGCCCGCGACAATTTCGAAGCGGCGACGAAGGGGGCGACCGATCTCCTGCACGGCTTCCGGGGCGATCGGCTGGGGCAGATCAGCGCTTCCCAGGTGATGATCCCCGCCTCGCGGATAACGGCGGTGAGGACGCCGGCGGACAACGGGCAGCTGTTGAAGACGGACGTGCTGGACAGGTTCAAGGCGAAGAAGCAGGGGCGGATAGTCGTGCTGAACGAGGATGGTTCGGGGAAGGGCTTTTTCCACGAAAGCGTGGTGCTGGACTTCCTGACGTCGGCCGCCGCCTCGATGCCCATCGAATCCGTCACGCTCGGCGACATGCTCGGCGAACCGGCCAGAGGCCACTCTCACGGACGTGCGCAGCGAGATGGAGCGGGCCAGCAAGGACGCGCCCAAGACCGTCCGCGACGTCTTCGTCACCCGGACCGGCAACAGCTCCGAACAGATCGTGGGCTATCTGTCGGACGTGGACATCGCCAAGTACGGCAACTACGGCTGACCGGCTCGGCCGCTCGCGGGCTCAGCTCTTCTTGCGGAACGTGTCGAGGCTGACGACCTCGGCGCCCTGGGTTTCCTGCGGGCCGGGGACGGCCTCTTCCGGGGCGGGTTCCCCGGGGGCGGGTTCCCCGGGAGCGGCTCCTTCGGGGGCGGCTCCCTCGGGGGCCGCTTCCGCTGCCGGCTCGGCCTTGTCCTTCCTGGATTTCGCGCTCTTCGCCGGAGTGGGCTCGCTTTCGGCGGCCGGTTCGGCTGCCGAGCCCGCGTCGTTGGCCTCGACGGGCGTGCCGGCGTCGAACTGCAGGCCGAACTGCACGCTCGGGTCGAGGAAGCCCTTGATCGCGGCGAAGGGGACGACGAGCCTTTCGGGGACGCCGTTGAAGGAGAGGCTCACCGAGAAGCCGGTATCGGTGACCTCGAGGTCCCAGAACTGGTGCTGGAGGACGATGGTCATCTCCTCGGGATAGCTCTCGCGCAGGCGGTTGGAGATGCGCACGCCCGGCGCCGTCGTCGAGAATCCGACGAAGAAATGATGATCGCCGGGAAGGCCGTTCCTGGCGACATCGGCCAGCACGGTGCGGACGACGCCGCGCAGGGCGTCCTGGGCCAGCAGATCGTAGCGAATGAGATCCTGCGCCATCTGTACTCGGATTTCGGGCCTCTGCCGGAATTCCGCCTTTCGGCGAGTACGGCCGTCAGGATTGGCCGCGGGATTTTAAGTGGAGGCTTCTGTTGCCAGGTGCCTCCGAACCCCGCCTGACAGAGCTAACCCGCCAGGGCTTTGAATCGGTGTTTCAAACCGCCTTACGCGGCCTGAGCAACCGGAGCATAGTTGTCGTTGGCAACTATAAAGATGGCCCGATACGGCGGTACCATGCCGAGCGAAAACACGCCCTTTACGCCCTCGTCGATCCTGTTTCGCCCCCGCCACAGCCGACCGAAATCGGGCTCGATCGGTTCTGGTGGAGGCGCCGGGTACTGCCCCCGGGTCCGATGGGTTTATTCCGACGGCCATTTATCGCCATAGTCGGCTTGCGCCGACGGGACCAATATAGGGACGGAATCGGCCCATGAAAAGGCACGCGGACCCGACCGGGTTACCGAATTGCTACGAAAGGGAGACGACCGATGAGCGTCAGAATCGAGCGCGATCAGGCGGTCTGGACCGTCGTCATGAGCCGGGCGGAGGCGCGCAACGCCGTCGATCCGGAAACCGCGGAGGCGCTGGTCGCCGCATTCGGCGCGTTCGAGGCCGATGAAACGGCGTCCGTCGCGGTGTTCTGGGGCGAGGGCGGCTCGTTCTGCGCCGGTTTCGACCTGAAGCATGCCGCCGGCGGTGCCGCCGAGATCGATGCGCTGGCGTTCGCCGAGGGGGCTTCCGCCGAGGGGGGGGCCGACGACGGTACTTCCGGCGACGCGAGGGGCCCGATGGGCCCGACGCGGATGCGGCTTTCCAAGCCGGTGATCGCCGCGATCGCCGGCCCGGCGGTCGCCGGCGGCATGGAGATGGCGCTGTGGTGCGACATGCGGGTGATGGAGGAGGACGCCTATTTCGGCGTCTACTGCCGGCGCTGGGGCGTGCCGCTGATCGACGGCGGCACCGTCCGTCTGCCGCGGCTCGTCGGGATGGGGCGGGCGATGGACATCATCCTCACCGGCCGCAAGGTCCCGGCCGACGAGGCGCTGCGCATCGGCCTGTGCGAGCGCGTCGTGCCGGCCGGCCGGGCGCGACAGGCGGCCGAGGACCTCGCCCACGAGATCGCCCGTTTCCCGCAAGCCTGCATGCGGGCCGACCGGGCGTCGGCCTATGCCCAGTGGGACATGGACATGCGGGCGGCGCTGAAACAGGAATTCGAGGGCGGGCTGCCGGCGCTGAAGGCCGAGGGGCTCGGCGGCGCGGCGCGTTTCGCCGGCGGCAAGGGGCGCGGCGGCGACTTCAACGCGATTTGAGTTTACCCGCGGTCGACGGCGGGAGAAGGTTGAGGCCGCGTTCAGTCCGGGAGGCGAAGATGCATCGTGCGAATGCGGTCGGGACGATCCTCGGGGTTGCGGTCCTCTCCTGCGCGCTGGCTTTGCCGGCGCGGGCCGACGCGATCGACGGCACCTGGTGCGCGGTCGACGGGCGGATCATGGAGATCCACGGCCCGGCGATCACCACGCCGGGCGGCACCGAGACGATCGGCACCTACAGCCGCCACGCCTTCTCCTACGAAGTTCCGGCCGGGGAGACGGCGGCGGGGGCGACGGTGCGCATGTCGCTGATGAGCGAGGATATCGTGCATCTGCAGGTCGGCGAGCGCGCCGGCGAGCCGGAAGTCTGGCAGCGCTGCGAGACGACGAGCTAGCGCATGATGCATCCCGGTGGAATCGACCGGGCATATTCTGCAGTTGCAGCAATCGCCGGATGGGCCCCGGATCAAGTCCGGGGGCACGCGGACCGAGGGTGTGGCAAGGTTTTGCCACATACAGAAGATGCGTGTCCCGGACTTGATCCGGGACCCATCGGCGGCAGGCGATTCGGGTGCGGCGATGCGTAGACCTGAAACCAAACTGCTTTAGCTCAGGTCAGCCCCTCGGTCTCGATGTTGATGACGCGGCCGCAGTGCTTGCAGTGGACGGCGTCGGGATCGTGCAGTTTCAGGCCGCAGTCGGGGCAGGTGTAGCGGACCTTGCTCGGCCGGAACACCGTCTGGACGAGACGCAGGAACAGCGCGACGCCGACCACCATGATGACGATCGACAGCAGGCGCCCGTAGCGGTCCTGCAGGGTGATGTCTCCGAAGCCGGTCGTCGTCAGCGTGGTCACCGTGAAATAGAGCGCGTCCAGATAGCTGGTGATCTGCGGATTGACCCCTTCCTCGAGAACGAAGACCAGCGCGGTGATGGTGAAGACGAAGACGACGAGGTTGATGAAGCTGTGCAGCGCCTCCTCGTTGCGCTGCACGAAGGGCACGTCGCGCCGGAGGTCGCGCATGACGTGGTGCGAGCGCAGGAGCCTGAGCGAGCGCAGCACGCGCAGGAAGGCGAGATTGTCGAAGAAGACCGGAAGCAGCAGCGAGACGATGATCAGGATATCGGCGATCGAGGTGATCTGCAGGAGGTAGGCCGACTTGCTGCGCGAGATCCACAGGCGGGCGAGGAAGTCGAGCGCGACGGGGATCACGACGATCAGGTCGAGCACGATGATCCAGGGCGGATTGTGCAGCGGCGTGGTGAAGATGAAGAAGCCGATCAGGGCGAGATCGAAAGCGAGCAGGAAATAGCGGAACCGGGTCGCCCGCTTGTCGGAGCCTTCGTAGAGGCTCCTGATCTGCGACTGGAGCCTCTGCCGCCTCGCCGCGCGACCGGCCGCCTCCGTCTCCGCGCGCGTAATGGCCGTTTCCGCTGCCGGCGTTGGAACCGGCCTGCGGCCGGCTTCGCGACTCGCTTCTTCGTCCCCCGCGCCATGCGCCCTAGATGACCCGAGAAAGGCGCTTCGGTCCAGATGTCCACCGGTTCCGCCGGGGAACCGCACGGACGCTGAACCGGCATCCGGAATCGACTAGACTGGCCGGCCGAGACAGGACACCGCCATGCGCCAATACCACGAGCTTCTCCGCCGCATCCTCGATACGGGGCTGACGAAATCGGACCGGACCGGCACCGGCACGCTCAGCGTGTTCGGCCACCAGATGCGCTTCGATCTCGCCGAGGGCTTCCCGATGGTGACGACGAAGAAGCTGCACATGAAGTCGATCGTCCACGAGCTTCTCTGGTTCCTGAAGGGCGACACCAACATCGCCTATCTCAAGGAGCACGGCGTCAGCATCTGGGACGAATGGGCCGACGGGAACGGCGACCTGGGGCCCGTCTACGGCCACCAGTGGCGCTCCTGGCCGACGCCGGACGGTGGGGCGATCGACCAGATTTCCCAGGTGGTTGGCCAGATTCGCTCCAATCCCGATTCACGCCGGCTGATCGTCACCGCCTGGAACCCGGCCGACGTCGGGAAGATGGCGCTGCCGCCCTGCCACTGCCTGTTCCAGTTCTGGGTCGGCGAGGGGCGGCTGTCCTGCCAGCTCTACCAGCGCTCCGCCGACGTCTTCCTGGGCGTTCCCTTCAACATCGCCTCCTACGCGCTGCTCACCATGATGGTGGCGCAGGTGACGGGGCTGAAGCCCGGCGACTTCGTCCACACGCTCGGCGACGCGCATCTGTATTCGAACCACCTCGAGCAGGCCCGCCTGCAGCTCGCCCGCGAGCCGAGGCGCCTGCCGAAGATGCACATCAATCCCGCCGTCACCGACATTTTCGGCTTCGTCTACGAGGATTTCGCGCTGGAAGGCTACGAGCCGCACCCGCACATCAAGGCGGAGGTGGCGGTTTGACGATCGCGCTTCCGGTATTCGCCCGGCCATGACGAAGGACAGGGAAAAGAGCTCCCATCGGCTCGCCATCCGCCCGGCCTGGCCCGGCGAGGCGGGGCTGGTGCTGTCGTTCATCCGGGAACTCGCCGCTTACGAGAAGCTCGCCGACGAGGTGACGGCCGACGAGGGGCGCGTCGACCGGGCGCTGTTCGGGCCGATGCCGCGGGCGTTCTGCGACATCGCCGAATGGGACGGCGAGCCGGCCGGCTTCGCCCTGTGGTTCTACAATTTCTCGACCTTCCGCGGCCAGCACGGCATCTATCTCGAAGACCTCTACGTGCGTCCGCAATTCCGGAGCAAGGGGATCGGCAGGGCGATGCTGAAGCGCCTGGCCGGACGCTGCGTGGACGAGGGCCTCGGCCGGCTCGAGTGGTGGGTGCTCGACTGGAACGAGCCGTCGATCGCGTTCTACGAGTCGCTCGGCGCCGAGCCCATGAACGAGTGGACCGTCTACCGCGTGTCCGGCGAGGCGCTCGGCAAGCTGGCGGAATAGAGCCGGCAATGGGAGGGCCGATCGATTCCTAGAGAACGAAGTCGCCTTTGGTCAGCGCCACGGTGCCATTGATCCTGATCTCGAAGTCCGGTTTCCGGTTGCCGTCGATATCGGCCTGGATCGTTGTCCTGCCCCTTTTGGTCTGGTAGCGCAGTAGGCCTTTCTGCCCTGAAAATCTCTTCTTGCCGATGAACTTGAACCTCTGGTTGCCGGGACCTTTCTTCGCGTCGACGCGAGCGAGGTCGATCTTGTCGGCGCCTGGTACGAAATGCACGATGGCATCGCAGGACGGGCAGCGACCCAACGCATCGTTCTCCGTGAACCGATAGATGTTGTTGCCGGTTCCGCCGTCGAGCCTGTCTTTTCCAGGCCCACCTTCCAGGATGTCGTCTCCCGGCCCACCGACCAACTTGTCGTTGCCGCCATTGCCGCGCAGGATGTCCGCGCCACCGCGACCGAACAGACTGTCGTTCAGCGAACCGCCGGCGATGGCGTCGTTTGTCGCCCACCCGGTCCGGCGCACTTTCTTGCCGAGCGAGGCGAATATCAACTTGAACTGACGGTTCTTGTTCTGGGTCCAGTCGTCCGTCCAGGTCTGGTCAGACAGAAAGTCCATCAGCCCATCGCCATTCACGTCGAGCACGGCGTATGCGGCTGTCGCTTGCGGCTGCTTCGCCTTCGGAACGGCAGAAAAGCGACCGGATCCATCGTTGATGAACATGATCGAGAGATCATCCTTGAAGTCCGGGGTCGCGAGGTGGCTGTAAATGTCCGGATCACCATCGCCGTCGAGATCCGCGACCGTGAAGATCGGATGCCCGGTGAGTTTCGGCAGAGCGGGAACGCGGCTGGACGCGTCGGAAAGTGTTCCGTCGCCGTTGTTGATCAATATCTGGATGCGCGCTCGGGTTCCCTCGTCGACCGTATCGAACAAGACGAGGTCGTTGTCTCCGTCCCGGTCCACGTCCACACTCACCGAGTCCTGCACGACGTTATGAGGAACGTTCGGGAAGCGGGGAATCGTCTCCATCGACAGCGAGAAATGACCCGACCCGTCGTTCTTCAGGTATCGCGTCTTGCGGTCGTTTCCGGGGATAAGCTCGGCCTCGACGTAGATGTCCAGATCGCCGTCATGGTCCAGGTCGGCGACCTGTACCCAATAGGGTCCAGGAAGACCGGTCGTTTCCGGAGGCAGAAACGCGCCCGGCGCATCCCACCGGGCGACTTCCTGGAATCTGCCGGTCCCGTCATTGAAAAGGAGGCCGGCGGAGTGCGGGATGTTGGATCCCAGATTGGTGACGAAGATATCTACGTCCCCGTCGCCGTCGAAATCGCCGACCCCGGACCCGTGACTGAAATCGCGCTGAGCGGGTAGGCCCGATCTGGTGTAGTCGGCATAGAGGTTCTTCTTCCTGGAAACGAAAAGGGCGTTCTGCTCGCCCGGGAAATTCGGCTTGTTCCGTTCGGTCCCCGCATTGCTGAGGAAAATATCGAGCAATCCGTCGCCGTTGTAGTCGGCGAGATGAATATCCCGGGTCAGCTGGGCTTTCGGCCGGAACGGCAACACCTTTGCGGACCTGTCGACCAGGTTGTCGCCGTTGCTCAAAAACAACCGCAGGGGCAGAGAAGTATATTGGTCGTTCGCCCGGGCGTTCGTCGAGAAGACGAGATCTTCGAGGCCGTCGTTGTTGAGATCGCCCGTTGCGACTGTCCACATAATGATAGGCCATCCAGCGTCGTTGCCCAACGAGACGCCGACATATGCGGATTTCCCGTAAGTGATCGGAAACGTTGCGGTCGCCTCGTCCTCGCCGGCCGACGGAGAGTCCGCCGCCATCGCGAAGCCAAGGGTTGCAAGCGCGGCAACGCCCAGTTTTCTTACCGATCGCCGGCAACCGTATGGCCACGACTGCGTCGCGGCTTCGCTGCTGCGACGGTGATGGGACTGCTTCAAGACCATCAGAGCGCCTCTCTCCTGCACAATGGCTTCGACCGGGTGTGGTCACGATCAATCTAATTCGACTAATCAGCAACATTCAATTTACTACCGCTAGGCAACAGGCCTACGTAGTCCGACACCCGGCCAGCTCCGGGCCGCCGGAGGAATACCCAAGGACGAAGCCATGTTGCCGCGCCTCTCCATCATCGTCGCCATGGCCGAGAACCGGGTGATCGGCCGCGACAACGGGCTGCCCTGGCGGCTGCCGAGCGACCTGCAGCACTTCAAGCGGGTGACGATGGGCAAGCCGATCGTGATGGGGCGCAAGACCTTCGAGTCGATCGGCCGGCCGTTGCCGGGGCGCGACAACATCGTCGTGACGCGGGGCACGGAGATCGCGTCCGACCAGGTCCACGTCGCCTATTCGCTCGACGAGGCGGTGGGGCTCGCCGAGGACTTCGCCTTCGACCGCGGCGTCGACGAGATCTTCATCGTCGGCGGCGGGCAGATCTACGAGGAGACGATCGGCCGGGCGGACCGGCTGTACGTCACCGAGGTGGCCGGGCGGCCGCAGGGCGACGCGGTCTTCCCGCCGATCGATCCGGCGGTGTGGCGGGAGGTTTCGCGCGAGGGGCCGGTGCGGGGGGAGAAGGACTCCGCGCCCATGCAGTTCGTGGTCTACGAGCGGGCGGGCCGATAACGCGCCAAACGACCTTGCCCCGGCCCGCGTTCAGCGGGCAAAGTGCCTCCCGAATCGCGTCAACGGGAGGAAGTCAGGCATGAAATCTCGCGCCGCCGTGGCCTTCGAGGCCGGAAAGCCGCTCGAAATCGCCGAAGTGGACCTGGAAGGCCCGAAGGAGGGCGAGGTCCTCGTCGAGGTCATGGCGACCGGCATCTGCCACACCGACGAGTTCACCCTGTCCGGCGCCGATCCGGAGGGCCTGTTCCCGGCGATCCTCGGCCACGAGGGCGCGGGCGTCGTCGTCGACGTCGGCCCGGGCGTGAAGAGCGTGAAGAAGGGCGACCACGTCATCCCGCTCTATACGCCGGAATGCCGCGAGTGCCCGTCCTGCCTGTCGCGCAAGACCAACCTGTGCACCGCGATCCGCGCGACGCAGGGGCAGGGGCTGATGCCGGACGGCTCGTCGCGCTTCTCGCTCGACGGCAAGCCGCTGTTCCACTACATGGGCTGCTCGACGTTCTCGAACTTCACGGTGCTGCCCGAGATCGCGGTCGCCAGGATCCGCGAGGACGCGCCCTTCGACAAGGTCTGCTACATCGGCTGCGGCGTGACGACCGGCGTCGGCGCGGTGATCAACACGGCGAAGGTGGAGGCGGGAGCGACCGCGGTGGTGTTCGGCCTCGGCGGCATCGGCCTCAACGTCATCCAGGGCCTGAGGCTCGCCGGCGCCGATATGATCATCGGCGTCGACCTCAACAACGCCAAGAAGGAATGGGGCGAACGCTTCGGCATGACCCATTTCGTCAACCCGAAGGAGGTCGGCGGCGACCTGGTGCCGCATCTGGTCGACCTGACCAAGCGCGGCGCCGACCAGATCGGCGGGGCGGACTACACCTTCGACTGCACCGGCAACGTCACGGTGATGCGCCAGGCGCTCGAATGCGCCCATCGCGGCTGGGGCCAGTCGATCGTCATCGGCGTGGCGCCGTCGGGGGCGGAAATCGCCACGAGGCCGTTCCAGCTCGTCACCGGCCGCGTCTGGAAGGGCACCGCGTTCGGCGGGGCGAGGGGCCGCACCGACGTGCCGAAGATCGTCGACTGGTACATGGACGGCAAGATCGAGATCGATCCGATGATCACCCATACGATGCCGCTTGCCGACATCAACAAGGGCTTCGACCTGATGCACGCGGGCGAATCCATCCGTTCGGTGGTGATTTACTGATAAAATCGTCCGCCCGTTGACTTTTTTGCCCGCGGAACCCACGTCTGCGGGCAATCCGGCTTTCGTTGAAAGGCGGCGAGGCCTGACTTATAACCCCGGCGACGCACAGAACGCCGACAAACGGCAATAATTCCGACGAGGAGCATTCATGCCCTGGAGCAATCAAGGCGGCGGCGGTGGCTGGCGCGGAGGCGGCGGCGGCCCGTGGGGAAGCCCGCCCGGCGGCGGTGGCGGATCGGGCGGACAGCCGCCGGATCTCGAGGAGATCCTCCGGCGCAGCCAGGACCGGCTGAAATCCGTCATGCCCGGCGGCTCCATGGGCGGCAAGGGACTGGCGCTGATCGTCCTGGTGCTGGCCGTGCTGTGGGGCTTCAGCGGCTTCTACGTGGTCGAGCCGGACGAGCGCGGCGTCGTGCTGCGCTTTGGAAAGTACATCGGCCAGACCGACCAGGGCCTGCACTATCATCTGCCCTATCCGATCGAGACGGTGCTGAAGCCGCAGTGGACGCGCATCAACCGGATCGACATCGGCAACCGGACCGAGGAAAGCCTGATCCTGACCGGCGACGAGAACATCGTCGACGTCGACTTCGCGGTGTTCTGGAAGATCAACAACGCGCCGGACTACCTGTTCAACATCCAGAATCCCGAGGCCACCGTCAAAGCCGTCGCCGAAAGCGCGATGCGCGAGGTGATCGGCCGCAGCCAGCTGCAGCCGGTGCTGACGCAGGCCCGCGCCATCACCGAGCAGGACGTGCTCGAACTGATCCAGCAGACGCTCGACCACTACGAGTCGGGCATCCTGATCACCCAGGTGCAGCTCCAGAAGGTCGACCCGCCCGCGCAGGTCATCGACGCGTTCCGCGACGTGCAGGCGGCCCGCGCCGACCAGGAGCGTCTGCGCAACGAGGCGCAGGCCTACGCCAACCGTGTGGTTCCGGAAGCCCGCGGCCAGGCGTCCCAGGTGACGCAGTCGGCCGAAGCCTACCGGCAGCGCGCGGTCGCCGAGGCCCGCGGTCAGGCGGACCGTTTCACGAAGGTCTTCGAGGAATACCGCAAGGCGCCCGAGGTCACCCGCGAACGTCTCTTCCTGGAGACGATGGAGCGGGTGCTCGGCCAGACCGACAAGATCATCATCGATGAGAAGGCGGGCGGGTCCGGCGTGGTGCCCTACCTGCCGCTGGGCGAGCTCAAGCCCGCTCCGTCGCATTCGGGCGGCGCCACCGTGAGCTCGGGAGGTGCGCAGTGAGACCCACGTATTTCGGCGGCATCCTGGTCCTGCTCGTGCTGGCCCTCGGCGTCCTCTACAGTTCCGCATTCACCGTCTACCAGACGGAAAACGCCCTGGTCCTGCGGTTCGGCGAGGTCCAGCGCGAGATCATCAAGAACCCGGGCCTGCACTGGAAGGTGCCCTTCGCCGACCGCGTCGTGTATGTGGACAACCGCATCCTCGACCTCGACTCGCCCGTCCAGGAGGTCATCGCCTCGGACCAGAAGCGACTGGTCGTCGACGCGTTCGCCCGCTACCGGATCAGCAACCCGCTCGAGTTCTACCGGTCCGTCGGATCGATCTCGGCGGCCAACTCGCGCCTTGCGTCCTTCCTGAACTCGGCGCTCCGGCGCGTGCTCGGCGACGCCAGCTTCTTCGCGGTCGTCCGCGACGACCGGCCGCAGCTGATGGCGCAGATCACCGAGCAGACCAACCGCGAGGCGCAGAGCCTCGGCGTCACGGTCGTCGACGTGCGCATCCGCCGCGCCGACCTGCCGCAGGCGAACTCCGAGGCGATCTTCCGGCGCATGCAGACGGAACGCCAGCAGGAGGCCGCCCAGATCCGCGCCGAAGGCGAGGAGCAGGCCCGCCGCATCCGCGCCACCGCCGACCGGCAGGCGACGGTCATCGTGGCCGAGGCGAACCGGGAATCGGAAGAGATCCGGGGCGACGGCGACGCCGAGCGCAGCGCGATCTTCGCCGACGCCTACAACAAGGACCCCGGCTTCTTCGCCTTCTACCGGTCGATGCAGGCCTACGATCTGGCGCTCGGCCGATCGGACACGCGCTTCCTGCTGTCGCCGAACTCGGACTTCTTCCGCTATTTCGGCACGTTGCTCGGGCGGTCCGGGGCCGGCGCCGCGGGGGTGGCCGAAGGAACGCAGCCGGCCGCGCCGGCTCAATGAGCGATTTCTTCGTCGCGCTCGGTCTCGTGCTGGTGCTAGAAGGCTTGGCGTACGCCGCATTTCCGTCCGGCTTGAAGCGGATGATGATGCAGGCGCTCGCCATTCCGGATTCGACGCTTCGCGCGGGCGGCCTGGCCGCGGCGGTCGCCGGACTGGTGCTGGTGTGGCTGATCCGCGTATGAGCGCACACGTTTGCGTGACCACCGGCTTTGTCGCGGGCCGGTGGTATAGTCTGATCGAAACGATGGCCGGTCCCGCCCGCAGTGGCGATCGCCGCCATTGGCGCAGGTAATCGGAGGCATTGAACATGTCGGGTGAGCATCGGTCGGTCCGGCGCGGGTTCGCACGGCTCGGGGCCGTCGCACTGGCGGTGACGCTGTTCGGCTCGGTCGCGATCGACCGTCCGGCCGAGGCGCAGGCGAAGGCGGCGCCCGAATCCTTCGCCGATCTTTCGGAATCGCTGATAGACGCCGTCGTCAATATCTCGACCTCGCAGCGCGTCTCGGGCGGCGGAATCCAGATACCGGAGGTGCCCGAGGGGTCGCCCTTCGAGGAGTTCTTCGACGAGTTCTTCAAGCGCAAGGGCGAAGAGGGCGAAGAGGACGAACGGCCGCGGCGGGTGAATTCGCTCGGCTCGGGCTTCGTCATTTCCGAGGACGGCATCATCGTCACCAACAACCACGTGATCGAAAAGGCCGACGAGATCGTCGCCAACTTCAACGACGGCACGAAGCTCCCCGCCGAGCTGATCGGCTACGACGAGAAGACCGACGTCGCCGTGCTGCGGGTCAAGCCGGACAAGCCGCTCAAGGCGGTGCATTTCGGCGATTCCGACAAGCTCCGGGTCGGCGACTGGGTGCTGGCGATCGGCAATCCGTTCGGCCTCGGCGGAACGGTGACGGCGGGCATCGTGTCGGCGCGCAACCGCGACATCAACTCCGGCCCCTACGATTCCTTCATCCAGACCGACGCGTCGATCAACCGGGGCAATTCGGGCGGCCCGCTGTTCGACACGGACGGCGAGGTGGTGGGCATCAACACGGCGATCATCTCGCCGTCGGGCGGCTCGATCGGCATCGGCTTCGCCGTTCCCGCCAACATTGCCAAGAACGTCATCGACCAGCTCATCGAGTACGGCGAGACCCGGCGCGGCTGGCTCGGCGTGCGCATCCAGACCGTGACCGACGATATCGCCGAGAGCCTGTCGATGGGCGAGACGATGGGCGCGCTCGTCGCCGGCGTCAGCGACAACGGCCCGGCCGCCGAGGCGGGCATCGAGACCGGCGACGTCATCCTCGAGTTCGACGGCAAGCCGATCAAGGAGATGCGCGAGCTGCCGCGCGTCGTCGCCGATACCGCGATCGGCAAGAAGGTCGACGTGAAGGTGCTGCGCAAGGGCGAGGAGAAGATGCTCAGCGTCACCGTCGGCCGTCTGGAGGAGGGCGAGAAGGTCGCCAGTCTCGAGGACGGCCAGGACGAGGCTCCCGCGGAAGAGCCGCAGAGCACGGCGGTGAGCGCGCTGGGGCTCGACCTGTCGGACCTCGACGACGAGCTGCGCGACCGCTACCAGGTCGACGCGGCGATCGAGGGCGCGGTCGTCACCGAGGTCGACCCGTCGGGCCCGGCCGCCGAGCGGCAGATCCGCGCCGGCGACGTGATCACCGAAGTGGCGCAGGAGAAGGTCACCTCGGCCCAGCAGGTCAA
This sequence comes from Pseudomonadota bacterium, assembly GCA_023458595.1. Lineage (GTDB taxonomy): Bacteria > Pseudomonadota > Alphaproteobacteria > Rhizobiales > Tepidamorphaceae > Microbaculum. Next base: position 79,025 of record JAEWYT010000036.1, on the reverse strand, counting down.
GGACGAGCTCGACAAGCTGAAGGACAAGGGCCGCAAGTCGGCGCTGCTGCTGGTGGCCAATCCCTCCGGCGAGCTGCGCTTCGTGGTCGTGCCCTTCGACGAGTGAGGCCCGCGGGGCGCCCCGGCGGCGCCCTGCCTCTCCTTCGTTGTCCCGGAAGCGGCGCCAGCGGCCATCCGGGACCGGCTCTCCGCTTCACCCCGTCCGCGATGACGAAGAGGGGGCGGAGCCGGCGGCAAGCGCCTTTCAGCCCGTGAACTCGCCCGCCGAATAGCCCTGCAGGAACAGGAGCGCGGTCAGGTCGCCGTGGTCGATGCGGACGTCGGCCGCCTCCGCGACCGTCGGCTTCGCCCGGTAGGCGACGCCGAGGCCGGCGGCGTCCAGCATGGCGAGATCGTTGGCGCCGTCGCCGACGGCGATCGAGGCGTCGGCCGGGATGCCGAGCCGCGCGGTGAGCTCGCCGAGCGCCCGGCGCTTGGCGTCGCGGCCCAGGATCGGCTCGCGGACTTCGCCGATCAGCCTGTCGCCGTCGACCAGGAGCTCGTTGGCGCGGTTCTCGTCGAAGCCGACGCGGGCGGCGATCTCGCTGGTGAAGAAGGTGAAGCCGCCCGAAACCAGCGCTGCGTAGGCGCCGTTCGCCCGCATGGTGGCGACAAGCGTCGCCGCGCCCGGATTGACGGTGATGCGCTCGCCGATCAGACGCCTGAGGGTGCCCAGCTCGATGCCCTCGAGAAGGGCGACGCGCTCGCGCAGGGCGGGCTCGAAGGCGATCTCGCCGCGCATCGCCCGCTCGGTTATGGCGGCGACATGCGTCTTCAGGCCGACGAGGTCGGCGAGCTCGTCGATGCATTCCTGGCCGATGATGGTGGAATCCATGTCGGCGAGGAGCAGGCGCTTGCGCCGGCCCTGCGCGGGAAGGACGGCGAGGTCGACCGGGGCGCCGGCGAGAACCCCGCGCAGGCCCGCTTCCAGCGTTTTGGGCTCGGTTACGGGCCCGGGCAATGCTATGTCGCAGGCGACCGCCTCCATCAGCCAGCGCGGCGCATGCCCGCCGGCGGCCGTGCGGACGGCTTCGGCCAGTGCCGGGGTCACCGCCGGACCGGCGGGATCGGAGATCAGGACGACGACGTGGGACATGAAGGGTCGCGGAAAACCTGTCGTTGAGCGGGACGTCCGGGCGGTGCTGATCGCCGGGCCGACGGCGAGCGGCAAGTCGGCGCTCGCGCTCGATCTCGCCGGGCAGATCGGCGGCACCGTCATAAACGCCGACTCGATGCAGGTCTACGGCGAGCTTCGCGTGCTGACGGCCCGGCCGAGCCCGGAGGAGGAGGCCCGCGTGCCGCACCGCCTATATGGGCACGTGTCGCTCGGAACGCCATATTCGGTCGGCCGCTGGCTCCGGGACGTCGAGGCGGCGCTCGCCGAGACCCGGTCGGAGGGCCGCGTCCCGGTCGTCACGGGGGGGACCGGGCTCTACTTCAAGGCGCTGACCGAGGGCCTGTCGCCGATCCCCGACATCCCCGAGGACATCCGCGACGCGGTGCGGGCGCGGCTGGCGGAGGAGGGGGCGGGCGCCCTGCATCGCGAACTCGCCGCCGGCGATCCGGCGTCCGCCGGGCGCATCCCACCGAGCGACCCGCAGCGCATCGTCCGCGCGCTGGAGGTTCTCGAGGCGACCGCCAGGCCGCTGTCGGACTGGCGGACGGAGCCGGCGGCGCCGCCTTTGCTCGATCCTCAAGCCGTGCGCCGGCTCGTCCTGTGGCCGGACCGGGATGCCCTGCGCGCGCGCATCGACGCCCGGTTCGAGGCGATGCTCGCGGCCGGCGTTCTGGAGGAGGCGCGCGCGGCGATGGCGATGGACCTCGATCCGGACCTGCCCGGCTACCGCGCCCACGGCCTGCGGCCGCTGATCGCCCACCTGCGCGGCGAGATCACGCTTCAGGAGGCCGCCGAGCGCACCAAGGCCGAGACCCGGCAATACGCAAAGCGCCAGTTCACCTGGTTCCGCCACCAGATGGCGGACTGGGAGCGAATCGCGCCCGGCGGGCGAGAAATGAGCGGGTAGGGGGCGGTGCCGGCGCGAGCCGTCGGAGGACGTTTCCGAAGGCTTAACCGGATCGCCCGGGCCTCAACCGGAAGCTTTAATCTTATCTGAAGCACTCGCGACGATACTGTCCGCGCGCAACGTCGGGAGCGAACGATGAGATTCCTTTTCAGCCCGAACGGCCGCATCGGCCGGCTCGCCTGGTGGGGCGGCGAATTCGTTCCGGTCCTCGCCGTGATCTTGGGAGTCGTCCTGATCGGCGAGACGATCGGGGAGAGCTACTACACGTCGCCGCCGGCGGCGCGGGCGACGGCCATCCTGACGCTCGTCGCCATGCCGGTCCTTTCGATGTGGATCAACATCTGCCTGACCGTGAAGCGCTTTCACGATCGCGGCAAGAGCGGCGTCTGGTTCCTGATCGTCTTCGTGCCGGTCATCGGCGGGCTCTGGCAGATCGTCGAATGCGGCTTTCTGCCGGGCGATGCCGGCCCGAACGAGTACGGCCCGCCCGGAGGCGGCTTCAGCGGATCGCTGGACGCCGAGATCGGCGCCTTGCGCGAGAAAAGCCGTGCCGCGGCAAGCTTCGCGCCGCCGTCCGCCGCGGTGCAGCCCGCCGCGACGGTCGTCGCCCGGCCCTATCGTCCGCGCGGCGGCTCCGTACCGGCGACCGGCGGCTTCGGCCGGCGCGGCGCGTGAGGCGGCGCCGGGTTCAACGGCGGAACCCCGGAACAGGTGGACGTGCCGCTACTGGCCGTCCTGGAGACGAACGGCGAATGTCTTCGTCGCGCGGCTTTGCTGCCAGTTGCGGTTGCCGTGGTAGATTATCCTCAAACGGTGCCTGCCGGCCTCCAGACCGCCGATCCTGATGCGGGCCTTGCCGTTCTGGACCTTGAACGCGCCGATCTTGCGGCGGCCGTCACGCACGATCACCTTGCCGGCGGGTCGGCCGACGGCCGGCGACAGCGCCTTCACCCGGACCTTCAGGCGGATCAGGCTCCCGGTATCCGGCTTGCCGGGCGCGACCGCGGCCCTCGTCGTCGTCCTGCCTTTCATCACGACCTGCGTGAGGGCAGGGGAGACCGAGGCGCCGTTCCCGCTGTCGCCGCCGTAGTGAGCGGTGATGGGGCGCTTGCCGGCGCGCACGTCGCCGGTTGTGAGCATGGCCTCGGCCGGGACCGAGGCGCCGTCGGCAACGAAGCCGACGACGGGCCGCGGCGTGTCGGCGTCGGTCGGATTGTTCCCGTCGCCCAGCTTTCCGCTGGCGTTGTCGCCCCAGCACGCGACCGCGCCCAACTTCGTCAGGGCGCAGGTGTGGTACTGGCCCGCGGCGAGGGCCACGACGTTGGATAGACCGCCTACCGGCTGCGGGGTATTGGCCTGCGCCGTGCCGCCGTCGCCGAGCTGGCCCTGGCTGTTGTAGCCCCAGCAAAAGGCGGCTCCGGCCGTGGTCGCGGCGCAGGTGTGGGCCCAGCCGACTTCGATCGTGGCGACACCGCTGTCGAGCCCGGTGACAGGCACCGGAGTATTGCTGTTGCCGTTGGCGCTGTTGCCGAGCTCGCCCTCGTTGCCGTAGCCCCAGCAATAGGCCGCGCCGGCCTCGGTCACCGCACAGGTGTGGTTCTGCTGCAGGCTGATGACGGCGACCGGGCCCGGCAGCCCGACGACATCGACCGGTGTATTGCGGCTGGTGGCGAATCCGTCGCCGAGCTTACCGTTCCCATTGGAGCCCCAGCACTTGGCGGTGCCCGTCTCGGTGATGGCGCAGGTGTGAAGGAATCCGGCCGCGATAGAAGCGACGCCGCTGGACAGGTCCTGAACGGCGACAGGGACCGGGCTATCGATGAAGGTGCCGTTGCCGACCTGGCCGGCGTCGTTGTGGCCCCAGCACCAGACCGCGCCGCCATTCGTCAGCGCGCAGATATGGTAGCCGCCGACACTAACGGCCGTGATGCCGTCGGGAAGACCGGCGATGTCCACGGGCACGTCGCTGTCATTCGTCGTGCCGTCGGCGAGCTGACCGTAGTTATTGCGGCCCCAGCATTTGACCGCGCCGTCCTCGGTCAGAGCGCAGGAGTTATATGTGCCAACGGAAACAGCGACGACCCCGCTGGACAGGCCGACGACTGGAGAGGGCGTGGTGGCGTTGGTGCCCAGATTGCCATTGCCGAGCCGGCCGTAGGTATTTGAACCCCAGCACTCGACACCGCCGGCGACGGTCAACGCGCAGGTGTGACTGTCCATGATGCCGAGCGACGTGCTGGGGTCGAGAAGGCTCAAGGACCCGCTGCCGAGCGTCGTTGCCCCGTTCATGAACGTCACGGAGCCGGTCGGTTGCGCGCCGTTGACGCGCGCGGTGAAGGTCACCTCCTGACCGTAGGTCGAGGGATTGAGCGAGCTGGTCGCGCTGCTCGACGTTTCGCCGGCGAGGGCGGGGGCGGCGATCGCGAGGAAAATGCCCGCCTCAGCGAGAAACGCCCGGACGAAGCCGGAAACGGCGGCAAACGGCATTGCGGAACTCCTCCCTGGAACTGCGGAAGGATTTCCGCGCAAGCTCTTAGCGTGACGGCGCTTTTCTTGTGTTCTTGAATACCGGACGCGCGCGGCATATCAGCGACGTAGCGGAAGGCTGTCAAGCCGATTAATAGAATTCCGGCGCAGCCCCGAAAGGATCGCGCGAGGCAATCCGCTTGACGCAGTGCGGCGCCGCGACTACCTTGCGCCCGCAACTTTGGTGAAGGAGACCCGGCGTGACCGGCAACATCCTTATCGTAGGACAGCGCACCACGGACGTGACGGCCCGATAACCGTCGCGAACGCCGGTGCGCACCCCAGGCCCCTCGAGGGCCTTTTTTATTGCCTGAATGCGCGCTTTGAGGACAAGAGCTCAAGGCGCGAGCGCGCGAGGAAGAGGAATTTCGCCATGAGCGAACCCCGGAAAGAGCCAATGAATGGCGCAGAGATCGTCCTGAAAGCCCTGAAGGACCAGGGTGTCGAGTTCATTTTCGGCTATCCGGGCGGGGCGGTACTTCCCATCTACGATGCGATCTTCCAGCAGGACGACCTTCAGCACGTCCTCGTGCGTCACGAGCAGGGCGCCACCCATGCGGCCGAAGGCTATGCCCGCTCGACCGGAAAGGTCGGCGTGGTGCTGGTCACCTCCGGCCCAGGCGCGACCAACGCCGTCACCGGCCTCACCGACGCGCTGATGGACTCGATCCCGATGGTCTGCATCTCGGGCCAGGTCGCCACGCACCTGATCGGCAACGACGCCTTCCAGGAATGCGACACCGTCGGCATCACCCGGCCGTGCACCAAGCACAACTGGCTGGTGAAGGACGTCAACGACCTCGCCCGTGTCATCCACGAGGCCTTCTATATCGCCAAGAGCGGCCGGCCGGGCCCGGTCGTGGTCGACATCCCGAAGGACGTGCAGCTTTCGCTCGGCGAGTATGTGGGGCCGAAGAACATCGAGCACCGCACCTACAAGCCGAAGCTGAAGGGCGATCTGGATGCGATCCGTACGGCCGTCGACCTGATGGCGAAGGCGAGGAAGCCGGTCTTCTATACCGGCGGCGGCGTCATCAATTCGGGGCCCGAGGCGAGCCAGCTCCTGCGCGAGCTGGTGCGCACCACCGGATTTCCGATCACCTCGACGCTGATGGGGCTCGGCGCCTATCCGGCTTCGGACAAGCAGTGGCTGGGGATGCTCGGCATGCACGGCACCTACGAGGCCAACATGGCGATGCACGACTGCGACGTGATGGTCTGCGTCGGCGCGCGCTTCGACGACCGCATCACGGGGCGGCTCGATGCCTTCGCGCCCTATGCGAAGAAGATCCACATCGACATCGATCCCTCCTCGATCAACAAGAACGTCAACGTCGACGTGCCGATCGTCGGCGACGTCGGCTACGTGCTGGAGGACATGATCCGTCTGTGGCGGGCGAACTCCGCCCAGCCCGACAAGGCGACGCTCTCCGCCTGGTGGAAGCAGATCGAGGGCTGGCGTGCGCGCAACTGCCTGCGCTACAGGCCGAACGACGACGTGATCATGCCGCAATACGCGATCGAGCGGCTCTACGAGCTGACCAGGGATCGCGACACCTACATCACGACCGAGGTCGGCCAGCACCAGATGTGGGCGGCGCAGTTCTACAAGTTCGAGGAGCCGAACCGCTGGATGACCTCCGGCGGCCTCGGCACCATGGGCTACGGCCTGCCGGCGACGCTGGGCGTGCAGATCGCCCATCCGGACTCGCTCGTCATCGACATCGCCGGCGACGCCTCGGTGCTGATGACGATGCAGGAGATGTCGACGGCGGTTCAGTACGAGCTGCCGGTGAAGATCTTCATCCTCAACAACCAGTACATGGGGATGGTGCGGCAGTGGCAGCAATTGCTGCACGGCAACCGCATCTCGCACTCCTACAACGAGTCTCTGCCCGACTTCGTGCGCCTCGCCGAGGCCTACGGGGCGGTCGGGTTCCGGGTCGACAAGCCGGCCGATCTCGACGGGGCGATCGAGGAGATGATCGCGGTGAAGCGGCCGGTCATCTTCGACTGCCGCGTCGCCGCGCTCGCCAACTGCTTCCCGATGATTCCGTCCGGCAAGGCGCACAACGAGATGCTGCTCGGGGCGGAGGTCAGCGACGAGGACGTCGCGACCGCCATCGACGAGGAAGGCGCGATGCTGGTGTAAGAACGAAGTTGTTTTCCACCGTCATGCCCGGGCTCGTCCCGGGGATCCACGAACGGCCCTGCCCGTGGCCAAGACGTGGATGGCCGGGACGAGCCCGGCCATGACGAATACGGTTGGATTTTGTCGGAACGGCGAGATGAAACGCATCATTGGCAGCACGGCTCGCATGGCTGCTCCGGCAGCAAGGCCGTTATCCGTGTGGGGAGCGGGTCTGTATTCCACCGTCATGCCCGGGCTCGTCCCGGGCATCCACGAACGGCCTCGCCCTTGGCCAAGACGTGGATGGCCGGGACAGGCCCGGCCGTGACGAATACGGTTGGGTTGGGATCGGAATAGCAACATGAAGCTCGTCATCGGTAACAAGAACTACTCGTCCTGGTCGCTGAGGCCGTGGCTCGCCATGCGCCACCTCGACATCCCCTTCGAGGAAGTGCTGATCCCGCTCGACCAGCCCGACACCAAGGCGCGCATCCTCACGCATTCGCCGGGCGGCAAGGTGCCGGTGCTCGTCGACGGCGACCTGACCGTGTGGGAATCGCTGTCGATCCTCGAGTATCTCGCCGAGAAGTTCCCGGAGAAGGGTGTCTGGCCCGTACCTCCGGCCGCGCGCGCGCACGCGCGTTCGATCACCTGCGAGATGCACGCGGGCTTCATGGCGCTGCGCTCGGCCTGCCCGATGAACCTCAGGAAGCAGTTCGCCTACAGGGACCGCGGCGCCGACGTGACCCGCGACGCGGTGCGCCTGCAGCAGATGTGGGCGGAGTGCCGGCGCCGGTTCGGCCGGGAAGGGCCGTTCCTGTACGGGCGCTTCAGCGCGGCGGACGCCATGTTCGCCCCTGTGGTGACGCGCTTCGAGACCTATTCGATCCCGGTCGACGACGAGGTGCGCGCCTACATGGACGCGGTGCTCTCGACGCCCGCCTTCCTGGAATGGAAGGCCGCCGGCGTGCAGGAGCCCTGGGTGCTCGAGCACGACGAAGTCGACGAACCCGCGATCACGGCGGCCTGAGTTAACAGAGGAAGAACCATGCTCCAGACCGTGCAGACCGTCGAACAGCACACCCTTTCGGTGCTCGTCGACAACGAACCGGGCGTGCTCGCCCGCGTCATCGGCCTGTTCTCGGGCCGCGGCTACAACATCGACTCGCTCACGGTTTCGGAGACCGAGCACGAGAAGCATCTGTCGCGGATCACGATCGTGACGACGGGCACGCCGATGGTGATCGAGCAGATCCGCCATCAGCTAGAGCGGCTGGTGCCGGTGCACCGGGTGGTCGACCTGACCGCCGGCGGCAAGCCGATCGAGCGCGAGCTCGCGCTCGTGAAGGTCGCCGGCAAGGGCGAACACCGCGTCGAGGCGCTGCGTCTGGCCGACGCCTTCCGCGCCCAGGTGATCGACGCGACGACGGAGCATTTCGTCTTCGAGATCACCGGGCGGATCTCCAAGATCCAGCAGTTCATCTCGATCATGCAGCCGCTGGGTCTCGTCGAGGTGGCGCGCACGGGTGTCGCCGCGATCCGGCGCGGGCCGGAGGCGATGTGAGCGGGTTTCCGCCCGGTTGCGCCTTTCTCGATGGGCGCTTCTGTGCGATCGAGGACGCCAAGATCTCCGTCCTCGACTGGGGTTTCCTGCGCTCCGACGCGACCTACGACGTGGTGCACGTCTGGAAGGGCCGGTTCTTCCGGCTCGACAGGCATCTCGACCGCTTCTTCGCGTCGGCCGAGAAGCTGAAGCTCGTCATTCCCTACGGCCGCGACACGGTCGCCGCGATCCTGGCCGAATGCGTACGGCGGTCGGGCTTCGAGGACGCCTACGTGGAGATGGTGATCACCCGCGGCGTGTCGCCGACCTTCAGCCGCGACCCGCGCGACGCCGTCAACCGCTTCATCGCCTTCGCCATTCCCTTCGGCTGGATCCTGAGGCCCGAGGAGCGGGAGAAGGGCCTCGCCATAGCCGTCGCCGGGACGCAGCGCATCGGCCCGGACGCGGTCGACCCGACGGTCAAGAACTACCACTGGCTCGATCTCGTGATGGGCATGTACGAGGGCTACGAGCAGGGCGCGCGCACCGTCGTGCTGCCCGACGGCCGGGGCAACGTCACCGAGGGGCCCGGCTTCAACATCTTCGCGGTCAAGGACGGGCGCGTGGCGACGCCGGCCGGCGGGGTCCTGCACGGCATCACCCGCCTGAGCGCGCTCGAGCTGCTCGCCGAGATGGGCGTGGAGGCGCAGGCGCGGGCCGTTTCGCTGGAGGAGCTCGGCGCGGCCGACGAGATCTTCGTCACCTCGACTGCCGGCGGCGTCATGCCGGTGACCTCGCTCGACGGTGTCGCGGTCGGCGACGGCCGCCCGGGGCCGGTCACGGCGCGGCTGATCGACGCCTACTGGGCCGCGCACTCGCGACCCGACTGGTCCGCCGCCGTGGCAGACTTCCCGGTGACCGAAGTGACGGTATAGCCGGTCCGAGGCGCCGGTGAGGGCGCCCCGGCCGGGGACGCGCCGCGATGGTGTAGATTGGCCGGGAAATGGCGATTCGCTGGTCGGCACCCCCTTGAAGCTCTCTCCTGAACAGGACGCCGCGCTGACGGCGGTCTCACGATGGCTGAAGGCGCCCGGGCCGCAGGTATTCCGTCTGTTCGGCTACGCGGGCACCGGCAAGACCATGCTCGCCCAGCATTTCGCGGAAGGACTCGACGGCGACGTTCTGTTCGCCGCTTTCACCGGCAAGGCCGCCCAGGTGATGCGCTCGCGCGGTTGCGAGGGCGCGCGGACCATTCATTCGCTGATCTACCGGCCGCGCGGCGAGGAGGTCGTCGAGGACGAGGAGAGCGGCAAGACGCAGGTCAATCCGACCTTCTCGCTGAACCGGACGAGCCCGGTCGCCAAGGCGAAGCTCGTCATCGTCGACGAATGCTCGATGGTCGACGAGGCGCTCGGCCGCGACCTCCTGAGCTTCGGCACGCCGGTGCTGGTGCTCGGCGATCCCGGCCAGCTTCCGCCGATCTCGGGCGGCGGCTTCTTCACCGATCACGAGCCCGACGCGATGCTGACGGAAGTGCACCGACAGGCGCGGGACAATCCGATCATCCAGCTCGCCCAGACCGTGCGCGAGGGCGGCACGCTCGACTACGGCCGCTACGGCGACAGCCGGGTGATCGGGCGATCCGACATCGACAGCGACATGGTGCTCGAGGCCGACCAGGTGCTGCTCGGCATCAACCGGACGCGCCGGCGCTACAACCAGCGCATCCGTGAATTGAAAGGGTTCGATGGCCCGCTGCCGGCCTCCGGCGACAAGCTCGTCTGCCTCAGGAACAACTCGGAGAAGGGGCTTCTGAACGGCAGCCTGTGGCAGGTGATGTCGGTCGGCCGCGGCAAGGCGCAGGCCCTGTCGATGATGGTCCGCGCCGAGGACGAGGGGCCCTATTCGAACATCGTCAAGATCCGCGTTCTGAAGGCGATGTTCGAGTCTGCCGAGGAAGTGCCCTGGGCGCAGCGGCGCAACTCCGACGAGTTCGACTACGGCTACGCGCTCACGGTGCACAAGGCGCAGGGCTCGCAATGGGACGACATCGTCCTGTTCGACGAGAGCTTCGCCTTCAAGGACACGCGCGAGCGCTGGCTCTATACCGCGATCACCCGGGCGGCGGAGCGGATCACCATCGTGCGGTGAGGGGCGTTGCGAGGTGAGAGCGCCGGATATACATTGTATATCCAAGGGGAATGATGCGATGAAGGTGCGCGTATCCAAGTGGGGCAACAGCCTCGCCGTCCGCCTGCCGAAGGCGGCGGTGGAGGAGTTCGGCCTGAAGGAGGGCGGCGAAGTCGACCTCAAGGTGGAGGAGGGGGCGGCGCGACTGACACCGCTCGCACCGCCTGCGCCGACGCTCGAAGATCTCGTCGCGGAGATGAAGCGCCTCGGGCCGGAGAACGCTCCGCCGTTCGAGGACTGGGGGATACTGCCGTCGGAGTGGCCCGAGTATGACGGACCGGGGCCGGACGAGTGGGAAAATGAGACTTCCGGACGCCGGTGAGGTCGCCTGGATCGACTTCAGCCCAGCTGTCGGTCATGAACAGATAGGACTGCGTCCCGCGGTCGTCGTCTCGCCGCTGGATTACAACGAAACATCGTCCTTCGTGGTCGTCTGCCCGATCACGAGCAATACGCGAGCCCTGGCCCTGGAAGGTGGTGCTTCCGCCCGTCGCCGGCTTTTACGGCTGCGTTCTCGTCGACCAGGTCAAATCCGTGGACCGACACCACAGGATCCGCAGAATCGCCGGAGCCGTGTCCGACGAGGTGCTCGCGGAGGTTCGGCGTCTGATCCGGATATTGCTGGTTCCTGGCTAGCCGAGCCTCAGGATCCCGGCGTCCAGGCCGGGGCGATGATCTCCATCGGCTCGTCGGCGAAACGCCCCGCTTCCTTGCCGATCAGGCGGCCGGAGAGGGTCAGGTCGGGCCGGATCTCCGCGAGAGGCACCAGTACGAAGGCGCGGTTGAACAGTTCCTTGTGCGGGATCGCGAGATCGGGTTCCGAGATTTCCTCCCCGCCGTAGTAGAGGATGTCGACGTCGATGACGCGCGGGCCCCAGCGGAAGGTGTCGCGGCGGCCGACCGTCTGCTCGACGGCCTTGCAGTGTTTCAGCAGGTCCTCGGCGGGCAGAGCGGTCCGGCCCGCCGCGCAGAGATTCACGAACCAGTCCTGATCCTCGTAACCCCACGGCGCGGTCCTGTAGAAGGACGAACAGGCGAGAAACGTGACGGCTTGTCCGTCGAACAGAAGCTCCAGGGCGCGGGTCAGATTGCCGATCTTGTCGCCGATATTGCTGCCGAGGCTGAACCCGACTTCCTTCATGCCTTGGTCCTGTCGCGATGTATCTCGATGCCGACGGTGTCGAACACGCCCGGGATGGGCGCGGACGGCTTGCGGATTTCGACGCGGACGGAGGCGAGGCGCCCGAAATCGGCAAGCAGCCGGTCGGCGATCCGCTCGGCCAGGGCCTCGATCAGCTGGAAGCGTTCTTCCTGGACGGTTTCGCGGATCGTCTCGTAGAGCCGACCGTAGTCGATCGTGTCGTGGACGTGGTCGCTCTCGCCGGCCGTGCTCAGGTCGAGCCAGCAGTCGAGGTCGACCTCGAATCGCTGGCCGAGCTTCTCCTCCTCCGCATGGACCCCGTGGCGGGCGAACAGCACGATGCCGCGCAGGAAAATGCGATCATTCGCGCTCATGTCAGGACTCCCGGATGGCCTCGACGATCCTGCGGGCATCGATATGCTCGGCGACGTCGTGGACGCGCACGATATCGACATGGTCGCGCATCGCCCAGACGTTCATCGCGATGGTGCCGATCAGCCGCTCATCCACGGGCTTGTCGAGGATCCTGCCGATCGAGGACTTGCGCGAGACGCCGAGCAGCACGGGAAAGCCCAGCGCCCTGATCTCGGGCAGGCGCCGCACGGCCTGAAGGTTCTGCTCCAGCGTCTTGCCGAAGCCGATCCCCGGATCGAGGATCAGCCTGGCATCCGGAATCCCGGCCGCTCGGGCGATATCGATCGTGCGCTCGAAGAAGCGGCGGATGTCGTCGACGATGTCGATCGAGCCGTCGATCTCGTCGCGGTTGTGCATGGCGACGACCTCGACGTCGGCCTCCGCCGCGATGCGGGCCATCGCGTCGTCGCGCTGCAGGCCCCAGATGTCGTTGACCATCCGCGCGCCCGCGGCGACGGCGGCGGCGGCGACCTCCGCCTTGCGGGTGTCGATGGAGACGGGGACGGCGAGCTTCGGCACGATCGCCTCGATCACCGGCATGACCCGGCCAAGCTCCGTCGCCGCGTCGACCGGCGCGTAGCCCGGCCGCGTCGATTCCCCGCCGACGTCGATGATGTCCGCGCCGTCGGCGGCCATACGCAGCGCCTGGCCGATCGCTGCGTTGGCGGCGGCAAACAGCCCGCCGTCGGAAAAGGAGTCCGGCGTGACGTTGAGGATCCCCATGATGCGGGTGCGAAAGCCGTCGGCCCCGCCATGCGTTGCGTTCATGGCTTGTGAGTCTTCCTTCTAAACACGGCGCTTTTTTTCTTTCAACAGGCCTTTGCCGACGGTAAAACCCCGCCGAGCCCTTCGCGCGGGGAGCGATCGAGGGCTTCCCGCCTCACCTGATACGGATTTCCCAAGGAGAGTAACGTCCATGCGTGTCTATTACGATCGTGATGCCGACCTCAACCTGATCAAGGGCAAGAAGGTCGCCGTCGTCGGCTACGGCAGCCAGGGCCACGCCCATACGCTGAATCTCCGGGATTCCGGCGTGAAGGATCTCTGCGTCGCCCTGCGTCCCGGTTCCGCCTCGGCCAAGAAGGCGGAAGGCGAGGGGCTCAAGGTGATGAGCGTCGCCGAGGCGGCCAAGTGGGCCGACCTGATGATGATGTGCACGCCCGACGAGCTGCAGGCCGACATCTGGCGCGACCACATCGAGCCGAACATCCGCGACGGCGCCGCGATCGCCTTCGCCCACGGCCTCAACATCCATTTCAACCTGATCGAGGCGAAGCCCTCGATCGACGTCATCATGATCGCGCCGAAGGGCCCGGGCCACACCGTGCGCTCGGAGTACAAGCGCGGCGGCGGCGTGCCCTGCCTGATGGCGATCGCCCAGGACGCCTCGGGCAACGCCCACGACCTCTGCCTGTCGTATGCTTCCGCCATCGGCGGCGGCCGTTCGGGCATCATCGAGACGACCTTCAAGGAAGAGTGCGAGACCGACCTGTTCGGCGAGCAGGTGGTGCTGTGCGGCGGGCTGGTCGAGCTGATCCGCGCGGGCTTCGAGACCCTGGTCGATGCCGGCTACGCGCCGGAAATGGCCTATTTCGAGTGCCTGCACGAGGTGAAGCTGATCGTCGACCTCATCTACGAGGGCGGCATCGCCAACATGAACTACTCGATCTCCAACACCGCCGAGTTCGGCGAGTACGCCTCCGGCCCGCGCATCATCACCGACGAGACGAAGGCCGAGATGAAGCGCGTCCTGAAGGACATCCAGACCGGCGCCTTCACGTCGGAATGGATCCGCGAGTGCAAGGCCGGCCAGCCGAAGTTCAAGGCGACCCGGCGCATGAACGACGCCCACCCGATCGAGGAGGTCGGCGAGAAGCTGCGCGGCATGATGCCGTGGATCAAGGCGAACGCGCTCGTCGACAAGGCGAAGAACTGATCGGTCGCGATCAGGAAGGTTTGAAGGCCGGCGGTGACGCCGGCCTTTTTGCTCGGGAGCGGGACGCGAGCCAAATGAGCGAGGTCCCGCCGTAGGCGACCGCCGCACCGGGTCCCGGATCAAGTCCGGGACACGCAGCTTCGATGTGGCGCTCCGTCCCTGCCTTTGAACGAAGAATGGCGTCCCGGACTTGATCGGGGACCCAGTCGGCCTCGAGTGCCGCCCGGACGGTTGCCGGCTTCGCCGCCCCCGGCCCATTCATCGTCCGCGCCAATCCCCCTTGCCGACACGTGAATTTCGGGGCTCACTGGCGCCCCAATCATCCTTCGGGGCCTTCCATGCGTCCATATCTCCGGTCACTTGCGTTCGCCGCAGGCGCGCTTCCGCTCGCCTTGGTCTTACCGGCTCCTGCCGCCGATGCTCCCGAGACGATCACGGTCGGGCGGCTGACGCTGGAGGCGTGCGCGCTGCCCGACGGAAACGCCTATTGCGGGTCGCTGACGCGGCCGCTCGACCCGTCCGGGAAGGTCGCCGGCGACATCGAGATCGGCTTCGAATGGTGGCCGAGGACGGCGGGCGACGGGCCGTCGGCAGGTGTGCTCGCCGCCTTCGAGGGCGGGCCGGGCTATCCCTCCACCGGTAGCGCTTCCTACTATCTGCCGTTGTTCGGGCCGCTGCGGGAAAGCCGCGACGTCCTGTTCGTCGATCAGCGCGGCACCGGCAAGTCCGGCGCGCTCGTCTGTCAGGACCTGCAGGATGCGCCCGGCTATCCGGCCGATCTGGTGCGTGCCTGCGGCGCGGCGCTCGGCGAGACCGCGGGCTACTACGGCACCGGTCTCGCGGCCGACGACTTCGCTGCGGTGCTCGACGCGCTCGGAATTGCGAAGGTCGATCTCTATTCGGATTCCTACGGAACCCAGCTCGCCCAGGCGTTCGCGGTTCGCCACGGCGGCAGGATCAACCACCTCGTGCTCGACAGCGCGTATCCCGCGCGCGGCGGCACGGCCTGGTACGAGGAGGCGCTGCCTGCGGGCATGGCCAACGTCGACACCGTCTGCGAGCGCTCGGCCTCCTGCGCGGCGCTGGGCGGCAAATCCTCGGACCGTCTCCTGGCGCTGCTCGCCGAGCTCCGGGCCCATCCCGGGACGGTGACGGGCATGGACGGCAACGGCGAGAGCGTCGACGTCGAGATGGCGGCGCCGGCGCTTCTGCTTGCGCTCATGCACAATTCCTCCGGCCCGACGCTCCTGCGCGAGCTCGATGCGGCGGCGCGCGCCTACTTGGGCGGCGACAAGCTGCCTTTCGCCCGCCTCGTCGCCGAGGGCAACTACATCCAGGACGGAGGCCTGCTCTATCCCGACGCGGAGGCGTTCAGCGAGGCGGCCTATCTGGCGGTCAATTGCGTGGACATGCCGCAGGCCTACGACATGAGCGCCGGCGAGCAGGTCCGCAAGCCCCGGTACGATGCGGCGCTCGCCGAGGAGGAGAAGGCCGATCCGGACGTCTATGCGCCGTTCACGATCGAGGAATTCAACAAGTCGCTGTGGCTCGAGAACTCGACGGCGCGCTGCCTGACCTGGCCGGCGCTGCCGGCCGACCGGCTCGCCGACAAGCCGGCCACCGCCGGGAGCGTCTTCCCCGATCTTCCGGTGCTGGTGCTCTCGGGCGAGCTCGACTCGCTGACGACGCCGGCGGAAGGCAGGGCGACGGCCGCGCTGTTCCCGAACGCGACGTTCGTCTCGATCGCCAACTCGTTCCATATCACCGCCGCCGGCGACTACAACGGCTGCGCCGGCGTGATCGCCCGGAATTTCCTCGACGCCGGCGATCCGGGCGATACGTCCTGCGCGGGGAAGGTGGCGGCGATCCGCATGGTTCCGGCGTTTGCGAAATCCGTGTCCGACGTGAAGCCCGCCCGCTCCGCGCCGGGCAGCGCGGCGGAGGCGCGCGACCTCGCGGTCGCCGCGGCGGCGGTGTGGACGACCGGCGACATCGTCGCGCGCTGGTGGGCGAACTGGAACGGCGACGGCAAGGGCTTGCACGGCGGCACCTTCGCCTACGATACCGACCCGGACGACGGGGACGTCGTGGTGTTCACGCTCGACGGCGTGAAGTGGACCGACGACCTCGCGGTTTCCGGCACCGTGCGCTGGAACCAGTACAGCGGCGCGGTGAGCGGCGATCTCGACGTGTCGGGCGAGGGGACGGACGGCAAGCTGGCCGTCGCCTGGGGTGAGAAGAATATGGAGCCGGCGACGGTGAAGGGTGAGATCGGCGGCAAGCCTGTCGACGCGCTGGTCGATCCGTAGCCGGGCACCCCGCGAGCGGGTGAGGGATCGACCCCGTGCGGCTCGACGAGCCTGGCCGGTTGCAGGGTCGCGGCGCCTGCCGTCAAAGCTGCTGGCCGGCGCCGGCAAAGCCTGATTATATCCCGACGCGACATTGCCGCCGGCGGACACGTCGGCGTTTCTTTTTTCGTTCCAATCGCTTTCATCGTCAGGGGTACGTCCGATGCCGCCGTTCGTTCGTTTCGCCATGCGTGGCCTTGCCGCCGCATGCCTGCTCGCCTTCGCGGCCGCCGCACCGAAGCCCGTCCATGCGGAGGGTGCCAAGGTAATCCTCGTACTCGACGCATCAGGCTCCATGTGGGGGCAGATCGAGGGGCGGACCAAGATCGAGATCGCGCGGGAGGCTGTCGCCAAGATCCTGTCGACCTGGCGGCCGTCGGACGACCTCGGCCTCATCGCCTACGGCCACCGCACCAAGGGCGACTGCAACGACATCGAGCTGATGATCGAGCCGGGGCCGCTGAACAAGGATGCCTTCCAGTCGACCGTGAACGGGCTCAATCCGAAGGGCAAGACGCCGATGACGGAAGCGGTGCGGCGGGCCGCCGGGGCGCTGAAATCGACCGAGCAGGCGGCGACCGTGATCCTCGTCTCGGACGGGGAGGAGACCTGCAACGCCGACCCTTGCGCCGTCGCCAGGGAGCTGGAAGCGGCCGGTGTCGGCCTGACCGTCCACGCCGTCGGCTTCGATATCGCCGATCCCAAGACCAAGGCCGAGCTACAGTGCCTCGCCGAGAACACCGGCGGCATGTTCGTCAGCGCCAACAACGCCGAGGAGCTGGAAAAGGCGCTGCAGACGACGGTCGCCGCTGCCCAGGAGGCCAAGCCCGAGCCGAAGACGCCGGAGCCGCCGGCCGCGCCGGCATCGCCGGTCACGCTCGAGGCCACGGCCGTGATGGCCGAGGGCGGCCCGAACATCGCCGACGGCCTGGCCTGGCAGGTCTTCGCCGTCGATACGGCCGGGCAGCCCGCGGGCGAGGCGATAGAGTATTCCTACGATATCCCCTACGAGGCGGCGCTGGAGCCGGGCAACTACGTGCTGCGCGTCAGCCACGGGCTCGTGGTGGCGGAAAAGCCGATCACCATCGAGGCCGGCAAGACCGCCAAGGAAATGCTGGTGCTCGACGCCGGCATCGCCAGGATCCGCGCCTACGACAAGGAGGGCGCGAGCGAGCCGCTCGACGCCGCCTTCACGCTGCGGAACGGGGACGGCAGCATCGACAGCACCGAGTACGGCACCGAAGTGTCGTTCATCGCCGCGGCCGGTACGTGGAAGCTCACGGTCGGCCACGGCGCGGCGACGATGACGACGGACGTCACGGTCAGGGCCGGGGAGACGACCGAGCTCGACGTCGTGATCGGCACCGGTACGGTGTACGCCGACGCGATCTATTCGGCCGGCGGCGACGCGGTGGCCGACGGCCTGCTCTTCGAGCTGATCCCCGCCTCGAACCCGAAAGGCGATCCGCTCGTCTATTCCTACGATGCCAAGTCCGAGATGGTCGTGCCGGCGGGCGATTACATACTTCGGACGAGCGCGGGCCTGGCCAAGGTGACGGAGCCGGTATCGGTGCCGGCGGGCGGCGAGGCCTCGGTCACCGCGGTGCTCGGCGCGGGCGTGCTCGCCGTTGCGCGAAGCGACGCCTTCTCGTCCTGCGAGATGTTCGGCGCCAAGAAGGACATCGCCGGCAACCGGGCGTACTTCGGCACCTACTACGATCCGGAGTTCCAGACGGTCGCGCCGGCCGGCGACTACGTAGTCGTCTGCTCGCGCGACGACGGCACCAAGGAGGAAAAGCCCGCGACCGTCAACGCCGGGGAGCGCACCGAGACCGCGCTATAGCGGTCCGGACCGTCGCGAAACGGGGCCTTTCCGCCGCGAAGCCGCGGCGCGAAAGACAGCTGTTCCCGTTTCGCGGCGATATCCGGTTGAATTAGGTGCCCGACCGCCTAATCTGCCTTCTCCGGGGCGGCGAAAAGACCGCCCGAAGAGGCGAGGACAATGCGGGCGGGCGTTCAGCCGGTGCCGATGGACAGCGAAAACGCGCGCGATGCCGTCGCTTTCGACGGGGTCTCGATCTCGTTCGCCGTCGCCGGCAAGCCCGCCTACACCGCCGTCCACGATGTCGACCTCACCATCGGCGACGGCGAGTTCGTCGCGATCGTCGGCCCGACCGGTTGCGGGAAATCGACCCTGCTCAACGTCGCCGCCGGGCTGCTCACGCCATCGGCCGGGGCCTGCCGCATCTTCGGCGAGCCGCTGTCGGGCGTGAACCGGCGGGCGGGCTACCTGTTCCAGGCCGACGCGCTGATGCCGTGGAAGACGGCGCACGAGAACGTCGCGGTGGGCCTGGAAGTGCGCGGCGTGGCCAGGCGCGAGGCACGCGAGCGGGCGGCGGAATGGCTGAGGAAGGTGGGCCTCGGCGCCTTCCTTGACCGCTATCCCCACCAGCTTTCCGGCGGCCAGCGCAAGCGCGTGGCGCTCGCCCAGGTGCTGCTGCTCGACCCGAAACTCCTGCTGATGGACGAGCCGTTCGGACCCCTCGACGCGCAGACGCGCCAGCTCATGGGTGAGCTGCTGCTGTCGCTGTGGTCGGCGGATCGCAAGGCGGTGCTGTTCGTCACCCACGATCTGGAGGAGGCGATCGCGCTCTCAGACCGGGTCGTCATCATGGCGGCGGGCCCGGCTTCGACCGCCATCGGCGACTATGCCGTCACCCTCGGACGGCCGCGCGATCCCGCCGAGATCCGGCACACCGCCGAGTTCGGCAAGATCCATCACACGATCTGGACGCAGCTCAAGGAGGAGGTCCTCAAGGCCTACCAGCATGGCGACCAGGGCTAGCGGCACCTTCAATCGCATCCTGATCCTCCAGATCCTCGTCGCGATCGGCGGGCTGCTGCTGTGGCACGTGCTGACGACCGTGCCGGTCGGCAAGAAGCCGCTCCTCGATCCGTTCTTCTTCTCGACGCCGGTCGACGTGCTTTCACGCGTCTACAAGGACTTCGCCTCCGGCGTCATCTGGAAGCACCTCTGGATAACGCTGGAAGAGACGATCCTCGCCTTCGTCATCGGCGCGGTGTCGGGCGTCGTCATCGGCTTCTGGTTCGCCCGCCGCGATCTGCTGGCGGCCGTGTTCGATCCTTACGTGAAGATGGCAAACGCCTTGCCGCGCGTGGTGCTCGCGCCGATCTTCGCCCTGTGGTTCGGCCTCGGCATATGGTCGAAGGTGGCGCTCGGGGTGACGCTCGTCTTCTTCATCGTCTTCTTCAACGTCTACCAGGGCGTGCGCGAGGTGAGCCCGACGGTGCTCGCCAACGCGCGGATGCTCGGCATGAACGACCGCCAGCTGATGCGCCACGTGCTACTGCCGTCGGCGATGAGCTGGGTGTTCTCGAGCCTGCACACGGCCGTCGGCTTCGCCCTGGTCGGCGCGGTGGTCGGCGAGTATCTCGGCTCTGCGGCGGGGCTCGGCTACCGCATCGCCCAGGCCGAGGGCGTGTTCGACGTCACCGGCGTGTTCGCCGGCATGCTGGTGCTCGCCCTGTTCGTCATCGTCATCGACGCCGTCGTCAGCGTCATCGAGAAGCGCCTGCTCGTCTGGCGGCCTACGCAATCGGTCGAGACGGCGCAGGGGTGAGGGGGCGAGACGTCGATCCAACGACTTGAGGTTCTGATTCAACAGTCTGGAAGACTGATTCAAGCAACGGAGGAAGTGCCATGAAAGGATTGCGGTTTTTCGGCTCGATAGCGGCGATGGCGGCGGCCGTCGTGGTGGCCGCGGGCGTCGCCGGCGCGGCGGAACCGGAGAAGAAGGACGTCCAGCTCGGCGTCGGCGGCAAGCCGCTGCTCTACTATCTGCCGCTGACCATCGCCGAGCAGAAGGGCTTCTTCGCCGACGAGGGCCTCAACGTCACGATCAGCGACTTCAAGGGCGGCTCGAAGAGCCTGCAGGCGCTGGTCGGCGGCTCGGCCGACGTGGTCACGGGCGCCTACGAGCACACCGTGCGCATGCAGACCAAGGGCCAGGACATCGAGGCCGTCATCGAGCTCGGCCGCCTGCCGGGCATGGTGCTCGTGGTGCGCGAGGACCTGAAGGACACGGTCAAGACGCCGGGCGACCTGAAGGGTATGAAGGTGGGCGTCACGGCGCCGGGCTCCTCGACAAACAACTTCGTCAACTACCTGCTCGCCAGGGATGGCGTGAAGCCCGACGAGATATCGGTGATCGGGGTGGGCAGCGGCGGCACCGCGATCGCGGCGATCAAGAACAAGGAGGTCGACGCGATGGTCAACCTCGATCCGGCGATCTCCGCGCTCACCCAGGCCGGCGACGTCTTCGTGCTCGCCGACAGCCGCACGGAGGAGGGCACCAAGGGCATCTTCGGCACCGACGACGTGCCTGCCGCGGTGCTCTACACCAAGCGCGAGTTCGTCGAGGCCAATCCGAACACCACGCAGGCGCTTGTGAACGCCCTCTACAAGGCGATCAAGTGGCTGGAGACGGCGACGCCGGAGGATGTCGTGGCGACGGTGCCGGAGGACTACTACCTCAACGACAAGGCGCTCTACACGGAGGCGGCGAAGAACTCGCTGCCGACCTATTCGCGCACCGGCATGGTCAGCGCCGAGGGCAAGAAGGCGGCGATGGAGCTGCTCTCTTTCGACGAGGAGATCGCCAAGGCCGATATCGATGTCGACAAGACCTTCGATCCGACCTTCGTCGAGAACGCCGCGAAGATGTAGGCAAGCGGTCGACGGGCCACGGGGCGCCGCGGGAGGATTTTCCCGAAGCGGCGCCCTATCTTCCCGTCCATGAGCGACGACATCCGTATCCGCCGCGCCCGCCCCGACGAAGCGCCCGCACTCACGGAGTTCGTCATGCGCTCGAAGGCGCATTGGGGCTACGACGAGGCCTTCATGGAGGCCTGTCGGCCGGAGCTGACCGTGCAGCCTTGGCGCATCGAGACCGGTGAGATCTGGATCGCCGACGCGGGCGGAAGCGTGGCGGGGGTGGTCGAGGTGCAGTTCGAGGCGGATCGGGCGGAAGTCTTTCTGTGTTTCGTCGATCCGTCCACGATGGGCCGGGGCGTCGGCCGGGCGCTGTGGGCGAAGGCGGAGGAGATCGCGCGCTCGAACGGGCACGACGAAATCGGAGTCGATTCCGACCCTTACGCCGAGGGCTTCTACCGGAAAATGGGCGCCGTGAGGGTCGGGGAGGCGCCGTCGGGCTCCATTCGGGGCCGCGTGCTGCCGCGGCTGGTCAAGCGGCTCGATTGACGGTCCACGCCTACCGGAACGGCCGCGTTCGTGGTAAAGGGCGGCTCCCGCCGTTCCGACAATTCCGAGAGCCCGATCCCGTGAAACGCGCCTACAATGTCCTCGACGTTTTCACCGATGCGCCGCTGAGCGGCAATCCGCTCGCCGTTCTTCACGATTGCGACGGCCTCGACGGGGAGGCGATGCAGAAGATCGCCAGGGAGTTCAACCTGTCGGAAACCGTGTTCGTGCTGCCGCCGGAAAACCCGGCGCACACGGCCAGGGTGCGCATCTTCACGCCCGGCACCGAGCTCCCCTTCGCGGGCCATCCGACCGTTGGGACGGCGATCATGCTCGCCCGCAAGCGCTGGGGCTCGCCGGAAAAGGGCAAGGAGCAGGACGGTATCGTCGTGATCGAGGAGAAGATCGGTACCGTGCGGATCGGCGTCGTGCTGAAAGGCACGACGGCCTTCGCGGAATTCGACATTCCCAAGAAGCCCGAGCCGCTCGAGTCGAAGATCGACACGGAACTCGCCGCCGCGGCTCTCGGTCTGGTGCCGTCGGAGATTGGTTTCGAGAACCACAAGCCGAGCCGCTGGTCGGCGGGCATCGAGTTCGATTTCGTGCCGGTGCGCGACCTGGCGGTCCTGAAGCGCTGCCGCGCCGACCGGCGCGTGTTCGCCAAGGCCTTCGTCTCCGGCGCGGTCTATCTCTACACGCGCGAGACGTTCTCGAACGGGAACGATTTCCACGCGCGCATGTTCGCTCCCGGCCTCGGCCTCGAGGAGGATCCGGCGACCGGCGGGGCGGTTGCCGCGTTCGCCGGCGTCGTCAAGCATTTCGACCAGCCGCCGGGCGGCACGCACCGCTACCGCATCGAGCAGGGCCATTTCATGGGTCGGCCGAGCCTCGTCGAGCTCGAGATCGACGTGCAGGGCGACCTGCACGCAGTGCGTATCGGCGGCGGCGCGGTCGTGGTATCGGAAGGAACGATCGACGTCTGAGGAAAGGAGATGCCGATGACGACGGCGCTCCTGATCGTCCACTACCTGAGCTTCGTGGCCGGCGCCGGCGGAGCCTTTGTCTCGTTCCTGATCCTGCGCAGGATCGCGTCCCGGCCGCCGGAAGAGGCGGCCGTCCTGCGGCAGCTTCCCCCGATGATCAGCGATTTCGCCGTTGCCTCGCTCGCTCTCCTGTGGCTTACGGGTCTGGCGCTCGTCTGGGTGAAATACGGCGGCTTCTCCACCTTCGGCTGGGCGTTCTCGGTGAAGATGGTCTTCGTCGTGGCGCTGACGCTGGCCGTCGCCGCGATCCGTTTCGAGATGCGCCGGGCGCGCCGCGGTGTCGCCGCGGCCGCCGCCAATCTCGCCCGCCTCGGTCCGTGGCCGATGATCACGAGCTGGCTGGCGATCGTCTTCGCGGTGATCGCCTTCGGGTAGCGGCGGGACGAGGACAGGGGCCCAACGCACCGGACCGCGTGAGACGGCGCCCGGCCCGTCAGGCGTCGCCGGCATGTCGCCGGGCGGGCGGAACTAAGCCATTCCAACGTCGAAATGCCGTTTCTTCGGGGCCGGGACCCGGGAGAATGCGGAGATGCTTGCCTGCGGCAATCGTGTCGGCTACATAAGGCGTCGCTTGGCGGGTGAATGCGAAAGCAATCCTTAACCCGCCGGACGCACCATTGCCTGAACGGCGGGAACGACAAGGCTTCGCGTAATGTGCATTCGGGACGATATCGGCTTGAACGGGGCGAAAACGCTCCGCGCCGACGCGTGCCCGTCTCCCCGCGACCTTATCGCGCTCCTTCTCCTTACCGGCCCCTGAGAGCCGGCGGGCCCGCACGCGCGGGCAGGCACTCAGGGGAGCGATACCGGTAACAAGCGCACCGGCCCCCGCAGGGCCAGAGTTTCGAGAAGGACTTTAGGACAATGACCACGGAAACCACGAACGGCGGCGTATCGCCCTCTACGAGCGAACGCGTCGTCATCTTCGACACCACGTTGCGCGACGGCGAGCAGTGTCCCGGCGCCTCGATGACCTTCGAGGAGAAGCTGGAGGTGGCCGAGCTCCTCGACGACATGGGCGTCGACATCATCGAGGCGGGCTTCCCGATCGCCAGCCAGGGCGACTTCGAGAGCGTCCAGGAGATCGCCCGGCGCTCCAAGCGGTCGGTGATCGCCGGCCTGTCACGCGCCGCCTTCAAGGACATCGACCGTTGCGCGGAGGCCGTGAGGGTTGCCGCCCGGCCGCGCATCCACACCTTCATCTCCACCTCGCCGATCCACATGAAGCACAAGCTGCAGATGCAGCCGGACGCGGTGCTGGAGGCGGTGATCGGCTCGGTGGGCCGGGCGCGCGGCCATGTCGACGACGTCGAATGGAGCGCCGAGGACGGCACACGTACCGAGTTCGAGTTCCTGTGCCGCTGCGTGGAAGGCGCGATCAAGGCCGGCGCCACCACCATCAACATCCCCGATACGGTCGGCTACACGACGCCCGAGGAGTACATGGAACTGTTCCGCAAGGTGCGGGAGACGGTGCCGAACTCCGACAAGGCGGTGTTCTCGGTCCATTGCCACAACGACCTCGGCATGGCCGTCGCCAACTCGCTGGCGGGGGTGAAGGGCGGTGCGCGGCAGATCGAGTGCACGATCAATGGTATCGGCGAGAGGGCCGGCAACGCGGCGCTGGAAGAGATCGTCATGGCGATCAACACCCGCCGCGACGTGCTTCCCTATTCGACGGGAATCGATGCGACCATGCTGACCCGCGCGTCCAAGCTCGTCGCGGCCGTCACCTCGTTCCCGGTGCAGTACAACAAGGCGATCGTCGGCCGGAACGCCTTCGCGCACGAATCCGGCATTCATCAGGACGGCATGCTGAAGCATACCCAGACCTACGAGATCATGACGCCGGAGTCCGTCGGCGTTAAGGCGACCTCGCTGGTCATGGGCAAGCATTCCGGTCGCCACGCCTTCCAGGAGAAGCTCAAGGAATTGGGCTACGATCTCGGCGACAACGCCTTCCAGGACGCCTTCAAGCGCTTCAAGGATCTCGCCGACCGCAAGAAGCACGTCTACGACGAGGACATCGAAGCGCTGGTGGACGAGGAGATCGGCAACGCGCGGGACCGCATCAAGGTCGCCGCGCTGACCGTGATCGCGGGCACCGGCGGGCCGCAGAAGGCGACGCTGACGCTGGAGATCGACGGCCAGAAACACACCCGCGAGGCGACCGGCAACGGACCGGTCGACGCGATCTTCAACGCGATCCACGCGCTGGTGCCTCATCACGCGAAGCTCGCGCTCTACCAGGTGCAGGCCGTCACCGAAGGCACAGACGCGCAGGCCGAGGTCTCCGTCCGGCTCGAGCACGAGGGCCGCGAGTTTTCCGGTCGCGGCGCCGATCCGGATACGCTGACGGCGTCCGCACGCGCCTATGTGCATGCGCTGAGCAAGTTCCTCGCGAAACGCGACCGGCTGCACGCGCAAGCCGCCAGCTGAGCGCCGAGCCGTTCGGGAAGCTTGTATCGAAAGGGGGCGTTTCGCCCCCTTTCTTACATTCTGAGACACTTTCCTTTGAGCCAGGTCACTGTGCAGCGGTTGTCCGGGGGATATCCTTCAGGCACGGGGGTTTCGACTGGAACAGGATGTGGAATACATGGCCGCTCAAATGGTTCGTGTCTGGGATCCGCTCGTGCGGATCGTTCATTGGCTGCTCGTCGTCGGATTCGTCATCGGCTATGTGACCGAGGGCGATCCGATGCCGCTGCACGTCTGGTCCGGCTATATCGTCGCCGCGCTGGTGCTCCTGCGCGTCGTCTGGGGGTTCGTCGGGCCGCGGCATGCGCGCTTCTCCGATTTCGTCACCGGGCCCGGCAGGGTATTCGGCTATCTGGGCGGCCTGATCCGCGGAAAGTCGGCACGTTACATCGGCCACAGCCCGGCCGGCGGCGCGATGACGGTCGCTCTCCTGGTCCTTCTCGCCGCCATCTGCGTGACCGGCATGATGACGCTTGCCGACATCGCCAACGCCGGCCCGCTGGCCGCCTGGTTCGGCAATCCGGAGGTTGCCGCCGCGCGCGCCGCCGCGGAGGCTGCCGGACAGCACTACCGCTACCGTTCTCCCTACGAGGAGCCGCACGAGGTGCTGGTCAACATCACGCTGGTGCTCGTCATCCTGCACATCCTCGGCGTGGTGCTGGCGAGCTTCGTGCACAAGGAAAGCCTCCCCAGGGCGATGATCACCGGCATGAAACGGGCGGAATGAACGACGCGCAGGCGGTGCCCGGGTCCACGGGATCCGGGTAGGGCTCCTGCGGCCGGGGACGGAGTTCCGCGAGTGGGAACGTGCTCCCGGCCGGTTCCGGGAGGGTGGTCCGGGCGGCCGTAGCAGTGTTGCGGTCGCCTGCCGCACTTCCCGGAAAATGCCGGTTCTGCTAGTTTTTTCGTCTTGCCCGTGCCGTTTTCCGACGGCTTTTCGGCGACAAGATTGGGGGGAACGACGATGCAGACACCCGAGCCGACCGTCGGCGCCGGTCACCGCGGCGGCCGTGCCGCGCGGGTCGCGGCGCGCAAGAGCAGGAAGGCCAGCAAGGCCGTCCACCCGGGCCTCGAGGGTGGAACCTACCGCGCCCTCAGCGAGCACGACGTCCACCGTGTGCATGACGCCGTCCTGGAGGTGCTCGAAACGATCGGCATGGCCGACGCCACGCGGCCCGTCCGCGACCTCGCGCTCGCCAACGGCTGCGAGGAGAGCGCGCAGGGGCGCCTCCTGTTCCCCCGGGCGCTCGTCGAGGACGTGATCGCCAATGCCGCCCGCGAGATCGTCATGATGTCGCGCGACGGCAAGCACGAGCTGCGTGTCGGCGGCAGGAAGGTGCACTTCGCCACAAGCGGCGAGGCGATCACCATCTTCGATCCGGAAACGCGAAAATACCGGCCCTCGACGCTTCTGGACATCTACGATTGCGCGCGGCTGGTCGACACGCTCGAGCATATCCACCAGTTTGGACAGACCTGCGTCGCGACCGACATCGCCGACCCGCTGAAGCGGGACGTCTCGATCGCCTACGCGCTTGCCGCGGGCACCATGAAGACATCGGGCATGTCGATCTCCGGCGCCGGCAACCTGAAAACCGTCATCGCGCTGATGGACACGGTGATGGGCGGGGAAGGACGCTTCGTGAAACAGCCGTTCTGCTCGATCGCGGGCTGCTGCCCTGTCGTATCGCCGCTGAAGTTCGCCGAGGAAAGCCTGACGACGCTGGTCGAAGGCGTGCGGCTCGGTCTCATCGGCGACATCGCTATCGCCGGCCAGGCCGGCGCGACGGCGCCGGTGACGCTCGCCGGCGCGCTCGTCCAGTCGCTCGCCGAGACGCTGGCCTGCCTGTGCGTCGTCAACTTCGTGCGGCCGGGCGCGCCGATGATGTTCGGCGCCTGGCCGTTCGTCTCCGATCTCAGGACCGGGGCCTTCACCGGCGGGTCGGGGGAGCAGGGCCTGCTGATGGCCGCGGTCGCCCAGATGGGCCGCCACTACGGCCTGCCGTCGAGCGTCGCGGCGGGCATGAGCGACGCCAAGATGCCCGACAACCAGTCGGGCTTCGAGAAGGGCATCACCACGACGGCGGTGGCGCTCGCCGGCGGTAATTTCATCTCCGAAGCTGCCGGCATGCAGGCGAGCCTGCTCGGCGTCTCCTTCGAGGCGCTCGTCATCGACAACGACATGCTCGGCGTGGTGCAGCGGACCCTGCGCGGCATCGAGGTGAGCGAGGAGACGCTGGCCGTCGACATCATCCGCGAAGTCGCGCTCGGCGGGCCGGGGCACTTCCTTGGCCACGCGGAGACGCTCGCCAAGATGGAAACCGAGTACCTCTATCCGGCGATCGCCAACCGCCAGAGCCCCGACGTCTGGCGCGAGCACGGGGCGAAGGACGTGCACGAGGTCGCCCGCGAGCGGGTTCGCAGGACGCTGTCGAGTCACTATCCCGAGTATATCGACCGGCAGACCGACGAGGAGATCCGCAGCCGCTTCCCGATCCGGCTCGCCGGGGATTCCATGCGGCCCGGGCCGCGCTGGACGGCGTAAGGCAGGCGCTCGCTTCAGGGCTCCCGCGTAGCGATCGCCTGGCACGGAGCCTCGAGCCGCGGTCGCCTCGGCAACGCCACCAGATGCGCCGGGCAGGCGGCGCAGTCGCTGGCGCCGAAGCCGGGCAGGGGAACCGCAGCGCCGGGAAGCCCGAGAAGTCGGTCGAGCAGCCGGCATTCGCTCTCGTCGGGGAAGGCAAACGCCACGACCTGCGTGGCGGAAAGCGTCAGCGCGTCGACATGCCAGCGCGGCCGCTTGTCCGGCGACACGTGCCGGCGGATACGGGCGGCGAGGCCGCCCGGACCGCGCGCCGAGCCGGCATAGGCGTACCAGCCGGGCAGGAGACTTGCCGGCGGGAGGCCGCCGGCGGTTATTTCCACGGGTGCGGAGAGGCGGATCGCCAGCACATAGGCACCGGGACGCGGCGGAATGCCCGTGACATCCGGCCCGGCCTTCGCCGTCCGTCGTTTCGAGCCGGTTTTCCCTGGCATTCGCGGCATTCCGGCACCTGTTAAGGGCAGTGACGGGAAAAAGTCCGGCGCATCTGGACGCGGGCGTCTGGCGTTGTTATATCCCGCCCCACGGACCGCGCGGCATCCAAAGCCGCATTCTCCGCTTTTCGGCGGGCGCATAGCTCAGTTGGTAGAGCAGCTGACTCTTAATCAGAAATCGCCCGCTGACACTCGGTAACATACCGACACAAAACCCTAGCGTTTCCAAGCCTCCTAGGCATTTCCGTGTGCTATACTGCCACATGGAAATGCCCCATTGCGCATCGCATTTGAGCGACTAAAGGAGACTAGAAATGCGACTGACGGACCTCGCTATCCGGAAGCTCCCGCTCCCGGGGCGGGGGCAGAAGACGTACTTTGACGACCAGCTCGGCGGCTTCGGCATCCGATGCTCACAGAAATCCAAATCCTTCATTGTGATGTACGGGAAAAACCGTCGTCTTAAGACGCTCGGCCGATACCCCTCAAAGTCGCTCAAGGATGCCCGCAAAGAGGCGATGCGGTACTTGGGCCGTGGAAGCGCTCAAAACGCCTCCATGAGCTTCACAGACGCTCGTACAGCCTTCCTGGAGGAGTGCGAGGAGAAGAACCGGCTGAACACGGTCCGGGAGTACCGCAGGTACCTTTCCGCGTTCACGGGCACGCAGCAGGTTCGGGACATCACCCGGCAGAACCTCAAACCGCATCTCACCGGCCCGCACGCCACAACCGCATTCAAGGTGTTCTTCAACTGGTGCGTACGGAACGAGCTTGCTGACCGGAACCCGCTTGCGGCGGAGCGCGCGATCTACGGTCCATCCAAGAACCGTGTCCTCACGGCGGACGAGCTGAAGGCAGTATGGGGTTACGACGACAAGCCGTTCTCCGACATCGTGAAGCTACTCATTCTCCTTGGTCAAAGGCGTACTGAAACGTCACTCATCGAGCCGGGATGGATTGAGGGCAACCTCATCACGTTCCCGACCGACGTGACGAAGAACAAGAAGGAGCACACCATACCGTTCGGCGAACTTGCCGCGCCGCTTCTACCGCCGATACCGTTCGCCGGATGGAGCAAAGCGAAAGCGCGGATGGACGAGAAGGTGGCAATAGCGCCATGGACACTACATGACCTCCGCAGGACGTTCAGCACCATCCATGCGCAGATCGGCACGCCGATACACGTGACCGAGCGGCTCCTCAATCATACGTCAGGCACCATTTCCGGCGTAGCGGGCATCTACAACCGGCACACGTACATGCCGGAAATGGAGCGGGCTGTACTAAACTATGAGGAGCATCTAAAGTCTCTCCTGCAACTATAAGCTGGAGGGAGAAATATGCGCTCATTTTTCTGGGGCATCGTTCTGCTTGCGATCGGCGCGTTCTGCTTTTTCGTAGCAGCGCCCTACTATGGCGAAGCAAACGGGACCGGCTACATCTACATCGGCCTCGTGTTGATGCTTCTCGGCATCGTCGTCGCTTTCTGGAAACCCGTTCGCAGATGGATGATCTATCGCAGCGCGCGATAGCTCTGTTACACTCCCTGCGCTCGGGCTTGTCACCACGGGCATCGCGCGATGCTCCCAACACGGGAGTATCCGCGATGAGAATTATCGACTGGAAAGTGCTGAAAACGATGATTCCGTACTCCAGGCAGCACATTGCCCGGCTCGAAGCTGACGGACGCTTTCCCAAACGGGTGCCGCTCGGGCAGCAGCGGGTCGGGTGGGTGCACGCCGAAGTAGTGGAATGGATCGAACAGCGCATTGCTGCTCGATAACTCACGACACTCCCTACGCGGGAGAACGGGCAGGGGAGGCATACACTTCCCCTGCCCACTTTTTTGTTATAGTACCGGTAGACACTACGAAGGAGCCACCAATGAATGATACTGCGCAGACCTTTGAGTCGTACATCGACAAAGAGCGCAAACGCCTCACGAAGCAGCGAGACGATGTCCTTGCGAAGCGCAAGACGCTCGACGAGCAGCTCGCCTCCATCGATAAGGAAATGGAAGCGATCGAGGCGTACGAGAGAGTAAAATCCGGAAAACCCATCACTTCCGCCAAACGGGGCACTGGTACCCGCCGATCTGGCATTCGTCAGGACGTGCTCGCTCTGGTGAAGAAGCATCCTGGCGGGATCACTCGCGCCGATATTCTGAGTGCGATGAAAGCAAAGGGCGACAAGTCTGCCGAGCAGTCGGTGAGCAATGCTCTTTCCGCTCTCAAGCGACAGAAAGCCGTCAATAGCAAGGACGGTATGTACAAGGCGACATAGGGAGGCACTAGCCTCCCATTTCTTTCTATTGCACTGCGGATACCTCTATTCTTCTTCTATCCCTACTTGTATCCGTACACATGCCGCACCATCCCGCCACATGTCGCATGGCTACACGCCATGACTTCACCCCCTTTATCTGTCTCAAAGACAGACTAAAGGACACTCCGCTACCGCTCCGGTCTAAAGCGGGTGAAGTCATGGCCTTCCGGCCAATGACGACATGGGCGGACAACAACACTTCTATTCCCTACTATCCCTTACGTACTCTCTTTACGAACATACTCGTCTCCGGCCCGTTCAATACGGCTTTTCCGTAGTACACTGACCACGGAACAGTTCCTTTACGACAGCAACTATATCCGCCGTACCCTTCTACGCACGAGGCAGCGGCAGCGGTAGGGTTGCTGTCCTTAATGAGCTGTATGGACCGTTTCCGGCACACGCACATTCTCGGTGCTTCTGGTACCGGCAAGACGACTCTTCTCGTGAACACAGCCCTCGACGACATCGGCAGAGGCGAGGGTATCTGCTTTCTCGACCCCCACGGCGATGCCATAGACGACATACTCGCCCGCATCCCGAAGCGGCGCGCAAAAGACGTGATACTTTTCGACCCGTCGGACTACGAGTGGCCCGTCGCCTGGAACCCGCTTTCCACCATTCCACAGGAGAGTAGGGCGTTCGTCGCATCCTCGATACTCACAAGCGCGAAGGCAATATGGGAGTACACCATCCCGACACCTGTCCTTGATGAGGTCCTTTATGCTTCGACAGCCGCGCTCCTCGATACGCCAGGGGGAACGCTCCTCGGCATGAAGTTTCTTCTTACGTCGCCGAAGTACCGGAAGCACGTCCGCTCATACATCAAAGACCCAATCGTAAAGGACTTCTGGGGTGACTTTGAGAATCTCCCGGAAAAGGACAAGCGGGAGATGACGCGCTCGACCCTGAACAAGATACGGTACCTGCTGGCTGACCCGCACGTACGGAACACTATCGGACAGAAGAAGAGCGCCTTTGTCCTTGAGAAGGTGATGTCTGATAGCAAGATGCTCCTGGTTCGGCTTCCGCAGGGGCGGCTCGGCCTTGAGAAGACGAGGATGCTCGGGGCGCTCCTCCTCTCGCAGGTCCACACGACGGCACTCCGACGCACCGGCCGCACTCCCTTCCACGTCTTCATCGACGAGTGTCACGACTTCGCGACACCGACCCTGTACGAGATGCTCTCCGGCATCCGGAAGTTCGGCGTGTCCCTTACGCTCGCCAATCAGTACCTCGACCAACTCCCCCGGAAACTCCTCTCTGCCATCCTCGGTAACGTCGGCACCCGCATCATCTTCCGTGTCGGCATCGAGGACAGCGAGCGCTTGCACCGTACCATCCCGCACGACAACACGGAGCCGATGCTTCATGAGCTGGCGCAGTATGAGGCGCGCATCTTTACCGGCTCTTCAATGTCAAGGAATGTATATCCGCCGCTCCCCGGCGGGTTTAACGCTGAGTCAGCAAGGAAGATTGCCAACAAGTCGCGTATTTCCTACGCTTCCCCAAGGGCAGATGTGGAAGCGAAGATAGACAAGATGCTGGGGAGAATGAAATGCGGGTGAATATCGAGCACTCGGAGATGACGACCGGCCTTCTCCGTAAGACCACACACTACGTCGTCTCTGTCGCCGTGGAGTTTTCCGACGAAGAGAAGCACATCATCAAATCGAACGACCTCGACAAGACGATCGTGTTAGAGCGCGGCGTCCCCTCTGACCGCAATGCTGCGAAGTTCGATGGCATGGAGGACATTTTCAATCTCACGATACGCAGGCTTCTCCAAGGCAGGGACAGTTATGCGCTTTCTACACCAGCCGAAGCGAAGCAGTACGAACAAGTTCTTACTGAGCAGCTACGCG
Source organism: Pseudomonadota bacterium (assembly GCA_023458595.1). Taxonomy (GTDB): domain Bacteria; phylum Pseudomonadota; class Alphaproteobacteria; order Rhizobiales; family Tepidamorphaceae; genus Microbaculum. The sequence continues at coordinate 46,705 of JAEWYT010000036.1, read as the reverse complement.
CCCTCAAGAATTTCATCGACGAGAACGCGGGCATCGAGGAGCGCTCGACGACCTTCGAACTATGAACGATGATTTCTGGGAGACGCTCACCGGTGCGTTCGTTCTCGGTGCGCTTCTTCTCCTCGTCATCCTCACCATTGCGTTCGCCGCCATCGCACTCCCGTTCGTCGGGCTCGGTGCGGTGCTGCTCGGCGGCACGTACATGTACTATCACTCCGAAGGGTACAAAGAGAAAAAGGCGCGCGAGCGCACCCTCGAACTCTACGAAGAAGCCAAGAAACTGGCGGCACCGGATCGAGAAGCGTTCGTGCGCTCCGTGTACGAGGTACTCGGCAGCGCACAGCTCGCGGAGTGCGCGGGGCAGCTCTATGACCTTGAGGGCTTCTACACGCCCCCGCCACCCCCGCCGAAGTGCAACTCACTCGATGCGGCTCGATACCGGGACCAGCTCTCGAACTTCATTACGAAGACCCATGACCCCGGAGCATTCGACCGGTTCACGGACGTGATAGGCACGGCGTTCGCGCCGCTCGCTACATCAGAGGAAGGCGTGTTCGAGGTATCAGTCCCCCTTACCGGCTCCGAGATACAGGAACTCATCTTCGCGTTCTTCTCTGACGAGACGCTCTTTCGCGGGCTTCGCAAGCAGCTCGACAAGAACCTGGACGCGCAGAAGAACCTGCTGCCGGCGGACTACGAAAAGGATGACGTGGCGGTCCAGTACCTGAAGCACACGCCGCTTCTCGGGATAGCGTACCGGACCACGCACATATCGCTCGGCAACCGCTTCGAGCATACGCTCTGCCTCGCGCAGACCGGGCACGGCAAGACGACGCTCCTTGAGCACCTCATATCGAAGGACCTTGAGGAAGACTGCTGCGTCATCGTCATCGACGGACAACGGCAGCTCATCCCGAAGCTTGCGAAGCTCGATACCGACGTGGGGTGGATAACCCCGCACCATCCGCTGTCGCTCAATCCGTTCCAAGCGGCGGGAGACTTTAACGCATCGGTCTCGCTTCTGCGGTTTGTGTTCGCGTCTCTCATGGAAGCGAAGCTTACGACGAAGCAGCAGGTCGTATTCGACTTCTGCATTCGCCTGATGCTGACGATACCCCGCGCGACGGTCCGGACGTTCCTTGCGCTCCTCGATGACCCGAAGCCTTTTGCTGAGTTCGTCACGCTCCTTGACCCGGTATCGCAGGACTTCTTCAAGCAGTATCAGGACCAGCAGTACCGAGACACGCGTCGGGAGATATCGTGGCGCGTATGGGCGCTCCTCAAGAACCCGCTCTTTGCGGAGATGTTCAACTCACCCGAGAACCGCGTCTCCATGCACGAGGAGATGAAGCGCAAGCTTGTCCTCATCGACACAGACGTGGACCTGCTCCAGGACGGCTCCGCGTTCTTCGGGCGGCTGTTCATCGCGATGATACTTCGGGAAGCCCGCAAACGGCTCAGCGGGAACGCGCGGCCGGTGTACCTCTATCTCGACGAGGCGCACGACATCATCGACGAGAACATCGACACTATGCTCGCCCAAGCCCGCAAGGCGAACATCGGCGTGTTCATGGCCCACCAGTACCTCGACCAGATTCGGGACCCGCAGACCACATCTGGCATCATTACGAACACGAGCACGAAGTTCGTCGGGTCCGTCTCACAGAAGGATGCTCGGGTGCTCGCACCGGAAATGCACACGACGCCGGAGTTCCTGAGGTCGAGCAAGAAGGGAACCTTCGCCGCATACATCAAAGGGGAGACGGACCGAGCTGTGTCGCTCCGGGTGCCGTTCGGCTCCATCGACAAACTGCCGATGGTCGCGGATATGGAAGTGCGGAAGGCGAACATGATAGCGCGGTACAGCGTTCCGCCCGAGCCCGAGCAGTCCCGGCAACCCGAGGAACCGCAGCCCGGCACTCATCAGACGAAAGAAGTTCCCCCCGAAGACCTCGACCATATCGACATTTGACAATACGAGCACATTGCGGTGCGTGGTAAAATATAGGGATACATAGCGCACGTTTACTTTCTCGTTTCTCTTTCTTTTAGTTTCACTATGAAAACCCACGACACGTATCCGCTCGGCCCTCGCCGGCTCCGCATGAGACGTGTTCCGACCGGTAAGCGGGTGTCGCCACGGTACCGCGACATCGAAATCTTCAAGGCCATCCATCACCACGGTCCGCTTTCTGCCGACTACCTCCACGAGTTCACGAAGCACATTCACCAGGACCCGAAATCGACCCGCATCCGCCTCCGCGACCTCTTCCATGAGGATGCCACGCCGCACGGCGGTGCGTACCTTATGCGGCCACTGGAGCAGGCGAGCACCATAGACGCGAGGTACAACAAGCTCGTCTACGACCTCACACCGGCAGCAGAGCGTGTGCTCCAGGAGCGTGGACTCTGGAGCGAGAATGCGCCGAAGAAGCGTCGGCCGTTTCCGCACACCGCGAACCTCGCTGCGTTCACCGCATCGCTTGAGCTGGGCTTCCGGGAGCGCGGTATCCCTTGCACGCTGCGCCACCAGATACTCGACGAGGCCGATACGACGCTCTCTATCGACGTCTCGTACCCGTGGAACAAAGAGACGCTCACCGGCACACTGGAGCCCGACAGCCTCATCACGGCAGACTTCGGCCACAAGCAAGTCACGTTCGCCATCGAGTGGGACGAGGGCACCGAACGCGGCGAGACCGACAAGCACACCGTGAAGAGCTACAAGCGCAGCATCCTCCAGTACCGGGAACTCGTCGGCCGAGGGCTGTACAAGGAGCACTATCGGCTAGGCCACGGCATGGTGGTCCTCTATGCGTTCAAGATTGAGGCGTTCCGCAAGAAGTTCATGCGGGTGCTCGGGGATATCACGGGCTCGAACAACTACATCGCCACGCAGACGGTCCCGGACCTCCCGCCGTACTTCAAACCGCCGCCGCTATTCACGTCGCCGTTCGATGGATATTGGGAACGGGTAGGGCAGACGCCGATTAAGCTATTTCCCTGGACATAAAGAAAAGGCCCCACACGAAGTGGGGCTTTGTAGTTACGACTGTTCGGCGATGAACTGCTCGGCGCGGGTGAGCGCCTTGGCGGCGTTGAGGAGGTCCGCGTGGCCGAGGCTGTCGCCATCCTTCCAGTTACCCTCGTCGTCCTTGTACGAACGGGTGAGGGTCACGTTGAAGAAATCTTCGTTCTTCCAGATAGTCGCCTTCACGTATCCGATGCGGATAGTTTTCGCAGGCTTGTTACCATTCGCCATTGGGTACTACTCCTTCGTCGTTTCCTTCTTCATGGTACTATGGATACGGAATTGTTCTATGGAGATGTACACATGGGCAAGTTCGTGGACTTCCAGCAAATCAAGGAGGAGGTCCCTATCGAGCGGGCCATCTCCTTTCTGAACCTCGACATGAAGGAATCCGGCTCGCAGTTTCGCGGCCAGTGCCCCGTCTGCGGCGGTAACGAGCGCGGTCTCGTCATCACGCCGGACAAGGGCGTCTTCTACTGCTTCTCGGCGAAGAAGGGCGGCGATGTCATCGCACTCGTCGCCCACATCGAGGAGATCGGCATGAAGACAGCCGCCGAGCAGCTCGCGGAACGGTACTGTACGGTAGGTACGGTACAGTCCCGTACAGTTCCACAGGAGACGAGGGGCAAGGAGGGCGAGAGAACCCTCCAGCCTCTCGGCTATCTGGAGAGCGGGCATGAGGCCGTCACGGCCGTTGGCTTCGAGCAGAAGGACGCCGAGGCCATTGGCATCGGGTACGCCTCGAAGGGTCTCATGCGGGGCTACGTCGCGGTCCCTATCCGACTTCCGGACGGAACCCTCGTCGGTTACATCGGCGTGACCGAGGCGAAACTCCCGCCCCGCTTCCACATCGACGGCTCAAACGTCGTTCCGCTCACGAAGAAGACTGCATAGCGCCTTGCACCTAGGCGTGACGGTTCACCGGCGTGGAGCAGCCCGCGCCCCGTCACGGCATACGTTCGGAGTGCTGCCGCTCGAATGAGCAGTTCCCACCACGCGCTTCCTCACCCCGCATATTTCGCGGGGTTTTTTTGTAATAAATCGTGATGATTGAACATCCGGGCACATGCCGTTCTTAGATGTGCATCTAGTACATACGGCACGGTGTATTTTCCGTCAGCAAGCTGTATGTGTTGGCTGCTGGCTGGCACCAGCATTATCAACTAGTAAAAAAGCTATGGAGTACACAACAAACATAAATACGTACGAATTGCGCTTCAGTGGACAAGCGACTGTAAGTGCAGCGAACGAAGGGGAAGCCGTAGAGGAGCTTCGTAAGCTCACGATTGAGAACTGCGATAGCTTCTATGTTACGCATTCTTCTGGATACTAAGGTGTCAACCTAGCCCATTAATAACCCCTAACAAGAAGGAGTATGGGATTAGATATGTATGCGGCTCGGAGGGTCCACGTAAAACAGTGGGAACACCAGAGCCCAGATGAGCGCTACACGGTTCAGATTGCACGCGGCGGTAAACCAGTCGCCGGTATTGAATCTGACCGTATATCAGCTATCGAAGAGGACGTAATGTATTGGCGCAAGGCCAACCATATTCACGGATGGTTCGTGGATAATGTGCAGGGCGGTACCGACGACGGCCGGACCTACTTCGTCCCTTGGGATAAGCTCCGCGGGCTGCTCAAGCTGTGCAAGAAGGTGACAAAGGCCTCGAAGCTCGTTGATGGAATGGTTTATGCAGGTACGGTCTACACCAAAGAGCACCCGACAGGGGTCGTGCGCCGCACGCCCGGTAAGGTGATCGAGGATGCGACCGTAGCGAAAGAACTGCTCCCAACGAGATCGGGCTTCTTCTTCGGCAGTGAGGAGTACGATGAGCAGTATCTCGATGAGGTGGAGAGGACGCGAGATTGGGCCGAACGCATGCTGGCAGACAGCAATGCTGGGGTTCCTGGCGACATATACTACTCTTCGAGCTGGTAACGGCGGATTTGTGCCGAGCTGGTCTCACCGTGGCAACTCGGCCGGGAGCGCTCGCTGAATTGGTGAGCTACGTTCCAAGGACGCCTTTGTTGCCGCACACGGACTAACCCTCGCCCCAACGGGCGGGGGTTTTCCGTTTGGTACAATACGCAGAGAGGTTCGCCCCCTCCGGACAGCACGCACGGTGTGTGTTGTCAGAGAGGGAGAACCGCATGAAGTTCATTCACATCGACGGCCGCAGATACCTGTGGCGCGAGATCCTTCAGCTCCGCAGGGAGCAGAAGAAAGCGGCACGTCAGCCGCAACCGACGCTTTTCCCGCTCCGGGAGGATGCACGGCCGAGCACGCAGCGGACCGCTAGCGACCGCTACCAGGAGCCGACCCTCTTCGAGTTTGCGGGAGGGCGGTGATGGATATCTATCAGACGGTCACCGACGCGATCGTTGCTGCGATCGAGAAGGGTGCTGGCGATTGCGCCATGCCCTGGCATCGCGGGTCCACGGAGCCGGTCAATGCGCTCACCGGTGCGACGTATCGAGGCATCAACATCGTCAATCTGTGGGTCGCATCGCAGGCGAAAGGACATACGTCGCACGTCTGGGCGACGTACAAGCAGTGGCGTGAGCTTGGTGCGCAGGTCCGGCGCGGCGAACGCTCAATCCCTATCGCCTTCTACAAGACGTACATCGTCGAGGTTGGCGATGAGACTGAAGAGCGCCGGGTCATCAAGTGGAGCAACGTCTTCAACGCCGACCAAGTGGACGACTACACGCCCCCTGAAACGCCTGAAATGCCTCCTCTGGAGCGTTTGGCGGCTGTAGATGGGTTCGTGACCGGAACCGGCGCGAACGTCATCGAGGGCGGCTCTCTGGCGTTCTACCGGCACTCAACCGATACGGTTCACATGCCGGACGGTGAGCGCTTCATCGACACCACCTCGGGCACAAGGACGGAGAACTATTACGCTGTCCTCATGCACGAGCTGGGTCACTGGACTGGCGCGGAGCATCGTCTCGCACGGGACATGGTAAGCCGGTTCGGTACCGCAGCGTACGCGATGGAGGAACTCGTGGCTGAACTTTCGGCCGCATTCCTCTGCTCGAAGCTCGGCATCACGCCCACGGTCCGCGAGGACCACGCACAGTACATCGACAACTGGCTCCAGGCGCTTAGGAGCGACAAGAAGGCGATCTTCACCGCCGCTGCAAGAGCGCAGGAAGCCGTCGAGTACCTGTGTTCACTCGGAGGCGCGAACGCAGATGGATAAACCGATCGAGTTCGAGTTCACGCGGCCGGACGGTACCAAGCGCTACGAGATCGTATACGAGCGCAAAGAGGTGTTCGTGTTCATGCAGATGCATGGCGCAGTTAAAGCCGAGCCCGTAAGAAAGTAATCTACTACCCCGCCGCGTGCGGGGTTTTCTTTTCAGAACTGCCTATGAAGGCCCGTTGAGTTTCTCGAATACGCCGGCGTTCCGAGCGCGACCAGCAACTCGCTCAGCATCGAGCTTACCGTCCGGTCGCATTTTCAGTGCAAATTTGACCTGCGTTCCCCATCGTATCGTGTCGCCCTGAATGATGGCGGGACCGCGTGCTTCGCCGGCTGTCACACGATACTGAGGAGCATCGCCCCACTTGTATGTCACGACCGCATTGCCCGAGGCGTCCACGTTCTCGATCACCGCATAAGCCTCGACGGCGCCGTTCCAGTCGCTGTACCACGTGCCGAGGAAGGCGGCATATTCCGGCGGCACACCTGATTCAGGCTGTGCGATTGTCGTTTGGGCTGGCGGTGCGAGTTTCCGCGTAGACTGCGGTTGAGACGGACTGCTCGCTGAAGCTGGGCTTATGTCGACCACACGGAAGCGGGAATTCTCCTGATTAACGAGATAGTAGGTGCCATCGACATTGATGTATCGGTCGCATCTCTGTCCACCGTCCGTGAAAGTGACACAGACGTTGGTGCCGTCGATCGTGTATTTGCCGTCGCCGGTTCGATCAGGCGCTCTGAACGCATAGATGCCGTCAGCATAATACGTCGCGACGGCCCGCGCGCGCGGCTCTTGAAACGTCACGGACTTGCCCACAATCAGTTCCGATAGGTTCACGTCACTCGTTTGTGACGCTGTCTGTGTGGACTGGCATCCCGCTATGCTGATAGCTGCAATTGCCATCGCTCCCGCCAACGCTCTCATCGTCCCCTCCATGACCGGCCCCGCACCCTAACGAATGGGGAATCCGCGCGCAATGGTTGGTTAACGTAAGGGCTTCTGCAATCCAGAAGCGTGCGGGCGGTGGTGCGTAGCAATGGTACAATTCCCAGGAAGTGGCGGGTGCGCTACCAGCTCCGCAGTTGGGGCAGGTGAGGCAACAGGAGTTCGATTCCCTGTACCGGTGAAAGTCCGGCACGACATATGTCTGGTGACTTGCTTCGGGTAGCTGCCGTTCGACTCGGCACGCTTCGACATGAAGAAACAAAACACATACATAATTACGAAGGTTGTGACGGCACAGAATGTATCGGCCGCGTTACGGCGCGAGAAATTCGCAGAAGTAGTCAGCATACAATTGCAAAACGACGGTCAACCGATCGAACTTCCTCCCGCTATTGGCTTCCATGTTAGTAGCGCGAATGAAGACGATGACATGATATAATAGTGCCATTGATTTTCTGAATAAGTATGGCGAAACGAGGCGGCAAACGACCGGGCGCCGGTCGACCAAAATCCCAAGCAACAATCCAAGCGCAGATTCAGCGCGAGAAGCTTGTGGCGCTCCTGGAACCACGGGTCGAGAAGATCTTTGCTGCCCTTGCCGCAAAAGCAGAGCAGGGCGACGTGTCGGCGGCGAAGGAGCTATTCGACCGCGCTTGGGGCAAACCGGAACAAGGCGTGGTCGTGGAGGATAAACGCATGCTCATCTTAGATGACAACGAGCAGGAAGGAGACGACGGTACGGTTTAGTGAGCTTGCTCACTTCACCGAAAAACAAAAGCAAGCCGATGCGCTTGTACGGCTTTTCAAGTACGTCCTCTACGGCGGGGCGATGGGCGGCGGCAAGTCGTACTGGCTCCGCTGGCAGCTCCTCAAACTCCTCCTCAAATGGGCAAAGCAGGGTATTATCGGCGTCACGGTAGGCCTTTTCTGCGAAGACTATCCGGCGCTCAAGGACCGGCACCTCTCGAAGATCGGCAAGGAGTTCCCGGAGTGGATCGGCACCTACCACGCTGACCACAAGGAATACGGCCGCTCGTTCATTCTCGCCCCCGAGTATGGCAGCGGCGTCATCGTCTTCCGCAACCTTGACGACCCGTCGAAGTACCAGTCGGCCGAGTTCGCCGCGATCGGAATCGACGAGCTGACGAAGAATCCCGAGGAGGTGTTTGACGATCTCCGCACGCGCCTCCGTTGGCCCGGCATCATTGACGTGCGGTTCCTTGCAGCGACAAACCCAGGCGGCATCGGCCACGCATGGGTGAAGCGCAAATGGATAGACGGAGAGCACGACGAGCATGAGCTGGAGGCTGACCAGTTCGCCTATCTCCCGGCACTTGCTGCGGATAACCCGCACCTCGATGAGAGCTATCTGCGCAGCCTCTCGGGGCTGCCCGAGGACAAGCGCAAAGCGTTCCTCGAAGGCGATTGGGATATCTTCAAGGGCCAGTACTTTTCTGAGTGGCGGCGGCAGTTCCATGTCGTCGAGCCGTTCAACCCACATGAGTTCTGGTACAAATTCGTTTCGATCGACTACGGCTACGACGCGCCGAGCGCCGTCTACTGGCACGGCATCGATGGCGATGGCGTCGACTACGTCTATCGCGAGCTGTACCAGAACAAGCTGACCTACGAGCAGCTGGCGGCCGAGATCGTCGCCATGACGCCCGCCACCGAGGAGATCCACTACTGGGTCGCCGACCCTGCCATTTGGGCGAAGAGGGGCGAGACCGAACTCTCCGGCATGGAACTGATGTTCAACAAGCACCGTGAGATCACGGGGCGCGGCATCAACATCATCAAGGGCAACAACGACCGCATCAACGGATGGAACCTGGTCCGCGAGTACCTCAAGCCATTTCAGCAGCAGGACCGCATCATCGCGAAACTCCAGGTCTTCTCCACGTGTACGGAGCTGATCCGCACGCTCCCGTCGCTGATCTACGACAAGCACCGTGTGGAGGACCTCGATACGGACGGCGAGGACCACTGTCTGCACGGCGACACGCTTGTGGACACCGATCGCGGCTCTATTGCTATCCGCGACCTTGTAGGAACCGAGGGACTAGTTGCCACGCTAGTAGGCGGGAGGCCGTTCCAATCGGTGCGTCGTACCGGCGAAAACCAGCCCGTTTTCCGCATGCTGCTTGAAGACGGCCGCTCCTTCGTAGCGACCGGTTCCCATCCCCTGCTCACCAATCGCGGTTGGGTGACTGTGGATAGCGTCAATGTCGGGTACGACGGTTTGATACAATTAGATACGTGGAAAAAGTCACTATCATCTCAAGTACGATCCAGAAGTTTCGCGGCGAACATTATTACCTCTGCGGCAAATACTTTCAGCGCAAGGGCAAGCGCCTTCATATCGCGGTGTGGCAGTATCATCGCGGCCCTGTTCCAGAGGGTCATCACGTCCATCATAAGGACCATGATCGCACAAATAACAGGTTGTCGAATCTGGCTTGCGTCTCTGCCTTCGATCATCTATCGCATCACGCGCGCACTCCAGAGGCTAGACGACGCTCTGCCGCAAACGTCACCAAGTTTGCCGTCCCTGCGGCGCGTGCATGGCATAGCTCCGAAGCCGGCAGAAAGTGGCACAGCGAGAACGGGAAGCGCGTCTATCGACAGCGACCGTTCGTCAAGCGTAACTGCGACCAGTGCGGCATGGGCTATCGGACGAAATGGCCGACACGCTCCAAGTTCTGCCATCAGAATTGTAAAGCGCGAGCCTTGCGGGCACGCCGACGTTTACAATCTCCACGTGCCCGGTGTTGAGCACTTCACGATAGAGCGCGGCTTAGTCGTTCACAACAGTGCAGACAGCGTCCGCTATGGCGTCATGAGCCGACCGAAGAAGGCGCCGAAGCCGGTGCCGCCAGTCCAGGCGATCCTCGCACGCCGGCAGCGTCCGTCACCAGGCGGGGCGAACGTGCTGCTCGACTAGTGGTATAATTTGGGCACATGAAACGGGAGCGCGACCTTCTAAAACTAATCCGCAGCGAGATCACGGACTTCTACGAGAAGAAGATTCCTATAACGGTCGTTCCGGAGGAAGAGGGGAGGAGGGAGTACACGTACGAGTTCTCCCAGCGCGAGGTCATCGCGCTCATCGACCTCTACTACAACTCGCAGTTCCGGAGCGGGAAGTACGACAGCGAGGGGCGGCAGAAGATATTCCTCAACATCGGCAAGTTCCGCACCGACGTCGCGGAGATGCAGATCGACATCGATCTCGCCAACTTCCTCTTTCTCCCAAAGACATCGGACCTCTGGTCCCCGTGGCTCATGTCCCGCGACTTTCAAGAGTGGGCGCTGGAGCACGATTTCGCGCAGACCATCAACAGTTGGGGAGCTGACCTTCCGCGCTACGGCACCGCCGTCTCAAAGCGTGTCGGTGATGACATCATGCGCACGCCGATCGGCCGCCTCATCAACACGCAGAACGCCGAGAGCCTGAAGAAGGCAGCGACGAGCGGCGGCTACGTGATCGAGGCGCTTCAGATGACGCCGCACGAGATGGAGGAGTACCCGGACTGGAACTTGGATGGCCTCCAGGAGAGCGACATGCAGGGCGCGGTTTATGAGCGCTACGGCCTCATCACGCCCGCCCACATCAAGCTGTCGCAGGACCATGAGCCGGATGACGATGACTGGGATGAGTGGTTCCTCGGCATCGCGGTCGTCACCACCGACATCCACAAGAAGGACAAGAACGGCGCACTCGTCTTCGCCGAGAAAATCGATGAGAAGGACTTTCCATACGAGGAGTGCCATTGGCAGCGCCAGGACGGCCGGTGGCTCGGCATCGGCGAGATGGAGAACCAATTCCAGAACCAGTTGGCCGCGAACACGTCGGTGTATCTCCGCCAGAAGTCCATGTACTGGGCGGCGAAGCGCATATTCACATCGACCGACGACACCGTGGCGAACAACCTCGCCAAGGAGGTGAAGGATGGTGCGGTGGTGAAGGTGGGGCCGGGTGGCCAAATCACGCCGGTCAACACGCAGACCCAGCACCTTGGGGACTTCAATTCGTGGGACCAGACCATTGAGAAGAACGCAGACAGCATGTCGTTCACGTATGAGGTGGCGACTGGTGAGAACCCGAAAGCAGGGACGCCGTTCTCACTCCAGGTGCAGCTCGATCGCACCATCCAGAAGCACTACGGCAAGAAGCGTGAGAACTTCGGCCTATTCCTCAAGCGCGGGTTCTTCAACCACCAGGTGGAGATCTTCAAGCGGAAGAGCCGCAAGGAGCACACGCTCACCTTTGCATACACCGACGACGACGCGGAGCTGCTACGCGAGGCGATGATCGAGGTGCACGTCAACGACCGGAAAATGAAGAACCTCTTTGCCGGCAAGTACGTGCCGAAGTCCGAACTCGAGGCGGACGTGCGGCGGGAGATGGTCCGGTCTCCGTACATGATCGTCGACATTCCGGACCGCTTCTATGACGAGGCCAAGTACCACACGAAGCTCATTCTCACCGGCGAGGAGGACAACGTCGGTGCGGATATGCAGAGCCTTGTGACGCTGTGGCAGGCACTTGCGCAGCAGGGTGACCCGAGAGCCGAGAAGGTCCTCGAACGCATCCTGGCGCAGAGCGGCAACAATCTGCGGATGCTCGCCGGCCTCCGGCCAACGCAGCGGCCGCAATCGCCGCAGGAGCAGCCGGCGCAGCCGATCAGTCCGCAGGTAACACAATCATTCAATGAGCAAGGAGCAAATCAAGGTGCCGCTCAATGAGCGGGAGAAGCAGGTGTTCGCGGTGCTGTCGGAAAGCTCCGAGGGTGAGGTGCTGGTCGGGTATTGCCGCAAGCTAATCCAGGCGCTTACGGACACCCGCAATCTCGAAGGAGATGATGTCAACATAGCGGTCCAGGCGGCCAACCGCGCGTCTGGTATAATTGAAGAGAACCTCATTCAGCCGCTTTCGCGGTTCCAGCGGCATCGTGGCGAACACGAACCGCTCGACTAGCCGTTTAGTGGATGTTCGGCAGAAGAACCACGACTTACCAGAGCGAGCCTGCGCTTCATCAAATCAGGTTTAGCCACTTTAGCGTTTATGGCAGAAGAAAACGTCCAAGACCCGAACCTCGAAGAGGAAGAGGGCGAAGAAGAGGAAGATGAGCAGGAGGAGGAAGATGAGCAGGAGGAGGAAGACGAACCGGAAGCTCCCGAGGAAGAAGAGGAGGAGCCGGCCGACGACCCCTATGCGAACCTCACCGAGGCTGAGCTGAAGCAGCGCCTCACGAAGGCTGAAAAGGCGATCGCCAAGCATAAGGCGAAGAACAAGAAGCCGACGCAGCCAATTACAAGGAAGCAGCCCCAAGGCGATGAGATCCCCGAGTGGGGGCAGAGGATCATCCAATCCGAGGAGAAGCGGCAGTTCGGTTACGAACACAGCCTCTCCCCGGAGCAGGTGGACGCAGTGTTCCGCTACAACGGCGGCAAGGCACCGGACGAGAAGGTGCTGGAGCGTCCCGAAGTGAAGGCGATGATCAAGGCCCTCAAGTCGAAGGATCGTGTTGCGAACAACACGCCGAGGGGCGGCAGCGTGCCCGTGTACAAGGGCAAGACCTTCCAGGAGGTCACGTCCGACAAGAAGTCCTCACCGGCCGACAAGCAGGCCGCGTTCGAGGGCGTCAAGAAGAAGCACGGGCTCGCCTAACCCATTTGAACCGTGGCATTTCCATCACCAACAGACGCCTTCACCAAGGCGAACATGGACCCGTTCATCAAGGAGGTCTGGGCACCGATCATTCATGATCTGAAGCTCGCGAACATGTCGATCATGAACTTCGCGACGGACCTGTCCTATCTCCTTACGGACGGCGGCGACGTGATCAACGTCCCGAACATCTACACCAACACCTTCACCGTGCAGACGCAGTCGACGGAGGGTGCCGGTGTCGTCGATGAGTCCCCAGCACCAGCGAACGTCACGCTGACCGTTGACACCCATAAGTACGTGGCATTCGTCATCGGCAAAAAGACGATGAAGCAGATCGCGAGCCAGTATCCGCTCAACCAAAAGTACGCGGAACAGGCGCGTGACCTGCTTGTCCAGGCCGTTGAGACCAGCCTCTTCGCGCTCGTGTCGTCTCTCACGACGACCGACGTGGGGCTCGGTACCGCAGCGGTCGACGACCTCGTCGTTCGACAAGCGATCAACACGCTCCAGTCGGCTGACGGCTCCGTCTTCGAGCTTTCGAAGATGGCGTTCTTCTTCCATCCAGTCGTGTACTGGAACCAGCTTCTCGGAATCTCGAAGTACTACGAGAAGCAGAAGTCCGGCATGCAGCCGGTCAAAGACGGCAACTTCGGCGCCCAGTCGGTGTCGGAGAGTTACATGGGTCGCCTCTACGGCATCCAGCTCTTCGTCTCGCCACGTGTGCCGGTTGCTGCAACCGTCGTGTCGAACATGCTCCTTCATGAGGACGCGTTCGCATTCGCGCTCCACACCGATGGGCAGAACGGCATCGACGTTGCGACTGACTACCTCGTGCAGAACCTGGCATGGCTCACCGTCGTAGACATCATCTACGGCGTGGCCTGCCTCCGCGCAGGTGCAGGCGTCACGATCCTCGCAGACGAAGAGGAGACCGTGAACGGCTAGTCGTTCTTCGCCCTTCTATGCTCAATGGGAGGGCGAAGCATTGAGCAAGTGACTGGCACTTATCCACAATTTCAAACCACACCATGATTTATCTGTTTCGCAAATTTAACGGCCAGATCGTCATCACTGCCGGCGCTGCGGCGTGGGAGATGTTCTCTTCTAACGGCAACTGGAAGCACCGGCCGCAGTACCTCGGCGCGGTCGAAGATCGCGTGTACCGTGAGCTGAAGGACAAGGCGAAAGCCGACGCGCCGATCGATCCTGAGCTTCACCGGGCCGTCAATCAGGGCGACAAGTCCCGAGACGGTGAACTGTTGAAGCTCGGGAAGCGGCGGGCCGAGCTAGAGCAGCAGCTCCTTGACGAGCTTGTGGCAGTGGCCGATCGGTCCGTCACGCCGACGAACATGGATGTTGTGAACGCGAACACGCTCAAACCGCATGAGCGCCAAGCGGTTCGCGGCCTCATCGGTTCTTAGTCTATGAACAAGAAGACCGCGAAAGTCATCCAGCAGATACACGACTCCGTCCCCAAGGAGTGGCGCGATCAGGTGGTGACTCAGGAGTATGTAGCTCCTGACCTCAGGCTCCAGGTCCGGGAGACGGTGAAGGAGATGCGTGAGGAGGCTGAACAGCTCACCGGCGAGAAGCGCGAGAAGGCGCTCAAGGAAGTGCAGCGCCTCCAGAACATCATCGACGCCGGTTACTACGACGCGAAGGAATGGCGGGTGAATCCAGAGGTAGCCAAGAAGATCGAGGAGTACATTGATGCGGAGCTGGACAAGGCTATAGCCGAGGGGCGTATTCCGCACCCGAAGAACGACAAGGGGTATCAGGATTATAAGCGTAAGCTAAAACAGCATGAGCAAAGATATAGAAAGTCCGCTCTCAGAAGAGTTGAAAGCGGAGCACGAGGCGAAGGTCGAAGCGGTCAAGCAGATTGATAGTGGTATAATGCAGCACAGGTTCCGCGTTGCGTACCTGAAGAAGCAACTGGCGGATCTTCCGGTACCGGCTGACGGTGCGCCGGAGGCGGAGAAGCAGGCGTATGCCCGTGAAAAGGTCAAGATCGATGCCGCAGAGGCAGAGCTTGAGGCCAACGAGGCGTACCGCGCATTTATCCGCGATACATTTAACGTATGAGAGCTTTCTCACATAACCTAATAAAGCGTATGGCAAAAAAGCATGATGTCGTCACAGTCGTCCGCGAGGACGGCAAGGAGTTTGTTATCAACCGCAATGTGCTCGCAGAGCACATCAACCGTGGCTTTACGGTCACGGACCCGAAGGACCGGCCGTCGGAAGAGGAGTTGAGCAAGGCGGTGGGGTACCGAAACAAGAAGCGGCGACAAGCAGAAGGTATTCCGGATGAAGGCGTGGCAGACGATGAGAACCACACCGACACCCGAGAAGAGACCGAGGTACCCGAAGAACAGACTGCCGGCGAGGGCGCGCAGGAAACCGAACCCCCACAGAGACCTGCAAAAGGGCCGGGTGTGCTCGGTCGTATCCTAGGTAAGGACTCGAAATAACGAATTCTACCCGAGGAGCCCAAATTTGAGGTGAAGTACGAAATCCTCTAGCTGTTCGCCCGTCCCCTCGCAGAACGCGGCGATGTCATACCACGTTACGTAATGCGAGGGGTTTGAAACGCGTACGTGATAACGGTCCTCATCGGGCGTATGGTACAAATCAAAATCACCCACCGAATAGCGTTTAAGTGCCGATCCGAGCATCTGAATTTTGTTGCGGCTAATGTTGAGAGCGCTGTGAATGTCATCGGCATCCACGAGAACATAATTTGCTCCAAAGTGATGTGGATCACTCGGCGGACCAAGCCGTATACTCCGTTTGATGACGCCAAGCATGAACTTCCGCTCCATATCTGGAACGAGCTTCATCTTGCCCAGGAATTTCTTGATCTCGTCACGGCATTTGTCTGCCTCACGCTCGTCCATCGCGCATTCGGGAACGGCATCTGTCAGCTCTGTAAATGTATCAGGTAGGGTCGGCTCAAGCGCCTCCGTGCTGTCAACAAACGACGACTCAAACGCTCGCTGCAGAGTCTCCCCAACTTCACGGAACTGACGTTCATGATTCTCTTTAATCTTCCTGAGCTTAGCGAGAGTCCATTTCTTCTCGTACTGTTTGCTGTCAATCTGCGTGTGGTGGGGGCTGCAAAGTAATAGGAGATTGGATAGAGCGCGCCGCTGCTCGTTTGTTTGCTTTGCGTTGAAGCGCGCTGATTCTTTTAACGCACCCTCGATATGGCATATTCGCCCTACCATTACGCCACGTGAGTCAATGATTACGTTCTTGCACTTAGGCATCGCGCAGTTGTTCCCCGAGAGCAAAAACAGCTCACGCAGTACGCCTGACTTTGGTGTTAGTCGCTTCGGCTTCTCGGGCATGCGGGTACCAAGGAGTTCGAGTATAAGGTCCAGGAGATGGCCGCATGCTATAATTCCAGTGCATGCAATACAACTCCCACGCCAACAACCAAGACATAATCTCCCTCATCGTCGACGCTACGGGGCAGAACCCGACAGCCCACATCGAGCAGATCACCCGAGCCGCGAACGAAGCCCAGCGCATCATCTGGTCCTGGATCTTCGAGGCATACGGCGGCTGGCAGTTCGACGACGGCAACCAGACCGACCTTCCATCAGCGACCGCAGCGCTCGTCGCCTCGCAGCAGAAGTACACGCTGCCGTCAGAGGCGCTCACCGTCCGCCAAGTATCCGTGAAAGACCAGAGCGGCTTTTGGCGCGACCTCGACCCGATCACGCTAGAGGAGATCACGACGACCCATGCCGAGAATGAGTTCCATTCGACTCCGGGAAACCCGATGTACTACCGCCTCGTTGGCGGCATCCTGAAACTTTATCCGGGACCGAACTACGCGCAGGACGCGTCCCTGCGTCTCGCCTTCGATCGCGGCTCAGTGCAGTTCGCCACAGCCGACACGGACAAATCACCGGGCTTCGTGTCCGAGTTCCACGGCGCCGTGGCGGCCGGCGCTGCGTACTTCATCGCGAAGAACAAGAACTTCAAGAACACCGAGCGGCTGGAGCGAGACTGGCTTCGGTACGAGGAGCGTATCAAGGCGTTTTATAAGCGGCGCATGGCCGAGCTTAATCCCGACAATCACCACAGCGCGGCCGAGGACCCGATGGCTGAGGTGTTATAATTATGCCGACGACTGAGTGGACACATGAGGCAGTACCGGGCGGGTCATGGCTTGCGGGCCAACCGGTACTCACCGCAGGCGAAGTCATGTTTGACGGGCTCGCGGTGTATGCCGGCCAGCTCGGAGAGGTGACCGAATGGAGCCTCGAAAGCATCTAATGTATGGCGAACAATTTTCCTACATCACTCAATACGCACAAGAAGGACTGGGCGAACACGACGCCGGTCGCGGACACGCACCCAGAGGAGCACAACGATATCGCCGAAGCGGTCGAGGCGATTGAGGCGAAGGTTGGCGTCAACGGCTCGGCCGTCCAGACATCCCACGACTACAAGCTGTCCGGGGTAACGGGCAGCGACAAGGCCGCATCGAAGGCAGCTCAAGATGACCATATTGCCGATACTGACAATCCGCATGGCGTCACGAAAAGCCAGATCGGTCTCGGCAGCGTCGACAACACGAGCGACGCCGACAAGCCGGTAAGTACGGCGCAGCAGGCAGCTATCGACCTCAAAGCCGACAAGTCCGCGAACCTCTCCGATTTGGGCGATGTCGCAGCTGCGCGGGACAATCTCGATGTGTATAGCAAGTCCGAAGTCGGCGCCCTCATTGCCGACGTGTCTATCGTTCGGCCCTACGACACGATCGCAAACATAGACACTCGGATGCCGCTGTACCTCGATGGCGGCTACCTCAAGCCGAGCAACGCGGCTGCCGCTGGTACCGCGCGCTTTCTCGGGTTTGCTTCGGCGTCTGTCGGCATATCGGTCCTCGATGCGAGCCCGCAAGTAGTGGCGCTTTCGAACGCACCGCATTCGTACACGCTGCCCGCAGGCAATGACCGCCTCATCGCCGTCGCGTTCGTCGGGACGGCTGCCAGCGGGATTTCCGCTAGTTCCTATGCGACGAGTGTCGAGTTCAACGGCATCGCGCTAACCCTTGGGCAGAGGAATTTCATTTCGGACACGACCATCGCCGAAGTCTGGTACGGATACAAAGGATCCTCCGCATCTCCTACTACGGCAAACGTCGTCATTACCGGTGGTCACGGCAGTTGGCAGGGCGAAATCGTAACCTTCCAGAATGTCGACCAGGCGAGTGGCGTACAGCAGGCCGTCACCAGCGCAAATGCAGATCCTCTCACTCGGACTATTACGCCGCTACAGAACGCCTCCTATCTCCTCTATTTTGGAGGCTTCTACGCAGTCAATCCCGGCAATGGATTCACTATGAGCGGTGCGACGCTGGACACGTACAACGGTGCGGCTCCTTCGGGGGACTACCCTCTCTATAGGCGCGGGCACGAGCTGAATTACGCCACAGCGGAGCAATCATTTACGATTGATGGTAATAACACACGTCTAATTGCGATCGCCCTAGAGCTTCTGGCTTCTTCTCAAGAGATTGAGGTGCAAATAACCGGAGTTGTTGGCGGCTTCTCAGGGCTTACCGAGGGAGAAGAGTACTACCTCACCAATACGACAGGAGTCATCGGCACCACACCGGGCACAAATACGGTGCTTGTCGGCAAAGCCATTTCAACTACCGAACTACTCATCGTCCACTAGCGTATGTTCAAGGATGGCGTACTCACCATAGACCACGACACATGGAAGGACGGCATTGCGTCGTCTCCGTATGTCGGCTGTGGCGAACTCCGAAACGCAGACATTTTCAGCAAGCGAGGCGCGCTTCGGTGCGGCTTCGAGGCCACGAAGGAGACCGACACCCTCATTACCGACTTCGTCCGGTTCATGCGGCACGACGAGGACAACGAAAAAGTCTATGCCGCTGACGATTCAGGAAAGCTCTACATCCGTTCGGGCGGCACATGGAGCGAAGCCCTACACGGCGAAGGCATCCCGTGGTCCGAGGCGAATGAATGCCAGGGACTGGCCCTATGGAAGGGATACCTCCTGCTCGCCGAGGACGAGACGCTCGCCGCCTTCGACATCAACAGCTTCTGGTACGACGCTTGGCAGTCGTTCGCAGAGGGACGACGCGGCGTCATCGACCTGCCGCACGTGATGCACGTCGGCCAGGACGATGTCGTTTACATCACCGATGGAAAGTACATCGCCTCGTTGCAGGAAACACCGGGCGAAACGTTCGATGCGAACGACCCGAGCACCTACACGTGGAACAGCCAGGCGCTCGACCTCCCTGACGGCTACGTGGCGAGTTCGCTCGCCGAGGTCGGGGAATATCTTGTCATCGGTTCGTACTACGCGGCGGCGCTGAACCGGGGCAACCGCGCCTACCTCTTCCCGTGGAACCGTACCGCAGCGTCTTTCGGCATCCCGCAGCGAACGAACGGCAACGGCGTGTGGCAGACGATCACGCAGGGCAACGTCCTCTACACGCTCGTTGATCGCCGCAACGCCAAGGTCTACGCATCCAACCTGACGACACTGGAATTGCAGCGCGAGCTGCGCAGGATCTCGAACGAACTGCGCCTTCACCCGGATGCCGTTGAGGCGATTGATGACGAGCTGCTCTTCGGCATCGGGTCCGATGAGGAAGGCACGGAGAACTGCGGTGTCTATTCGTTCCGCGAAGGCGCCATGCAGCTGCGCAACACCGTGTCCGCCGGCGATGCGAACGTGGAGATCGGCTCGGTCCTCAACATCGGGGAGGGCAAGCTGCTCATTTCCTGGACGGACGGCACGAACCACGGCGTCGACCTCGTTTCGGACACTCGCTGCGATGGCTACGCCACGGTGCTGGAGACGCCGCTGTACACGGTCGGCACAGCCCTTCATCCGGGGTCGCTTCAGCAGATCGATGTGCAGCTCGGGAAGGCGCTCGCTGAAGGGCAGGGTGTGCGCGTGAGCTACCGGGAGCGCCTCGGCGACGGCTGGACGGAGATTAAGGCCTTTGACTTCGCGACGTTCGGCGCTGTGTCGCACATGAATGACAAGACGGGCACGAGCGACCTGCGGACCATTCAGCTGAAGATCGAAGTGACCGCCGCATCGAACAGTACCGACAGTCCCGAGCTTTTATCCGTAACCCTGTTCTGAGTATGGATTTCAACGCACTGGTCAAAGCATTCCTTCAGCTCAAGCGCGAGTTTGTTGAGCATCGGCATTCCGGGCTCGACTCAAAAAAGCTCGACTTATCCGAACAGATCGACAGCCAAGGCAGCCTGACCCCGGCCAGTGAAGATGTCGTCGACACGACCTACGGTGCCGAAGAAGCGGACGTAATCAACAATACCCGTGCGAGGGTCAACGAGATAGAAAACGCCCTAAAAGCATTTGGTATACTTGAATAACGAGTATGGCGCTTACCGACACATTAGAGGAGCGAGCAGTCACAACGCTGGAAGGCGCGGGCGCTTCACCGCTTGCCGCGCCGACGTTCGGTTCCGCGAACCAAATCAACGCGTCCGCTCTTTCTGCCACTCCTGCGATCAAAGAGGCACCCAACGAGCCGCTCACGGATTTCCGCGCGTTCGTCAATTCGCTCACGCCCGACACCAGTGCCCTCACGGCGGACCGGGACCGGCTCCGCTCCCGCATCTCTGACACGCTCGGGGATCTTGAAGACAAGGGAGCACGGCAGACGGAGATTGAGGATGAGCTGGGGCTCCCCGAGGACCGGCAGCGGCTCCGAGAGATCAACCTTCAGATCGCGCAGCTCCAGGGAGAGTTCGATAAGGCGATCGTCAACGAGGAGGGCGTCGCGAGGCCGATCGAGTTCATCACCGGCCGCCAGCAGTTCCTGGAGAAGCGCCGCGCCGTGCAGATCGGTGCACTCACATCCGTCGCCCAGGCGCTCCAAGGGAACATCGCGCTCGCCGAGCAGACGGCCGAGAGCACGGTTGAACGGGAATTTGCGGATGAGGAAGCTGAGCTGCGCCGGCTGGAATTTGAATACACGGAGAACAAGGAGGACCTCGAACGCGCCGACAAGAAAGGCACGGAGAAGCTGGCGCTCTTCCTCGAAGAGCGGAAGCGTGTCCTTCAGGATGCGAAGGACGAGCGCAAAGGCGTGCTCGCCATCGCACAGGAGGCCGCCATCAACGGCGCTCCGAACAGCGTCGTCTCACAGATCACGCAAGCAACCACGCAAGAGCAGGCGCTGTCACTCGTCGGCGGCTGGCTCACCGAAGACGGAGTAGGGGGAGGGGGTTCAGGCATCACCGTCACGGCAGACGGCACCAAGCTCGTCACGATGCCGGACGGCACCTTGAAGCCGCTCAACCAGATCGACTTCAGCGACCCCGCAGACATTGATGCACTCCCGGTCTCCGATGTGACCAAGGCCGTCATGAGCGGCTTTGTGAAGACCAAGGACCTCACCCCGACGCAGAAGGGGGAGGTGGCGGCCGAGCTTCAGCAGGTCGGCTTCAATCCGAACACCTACATTCTCAACAAGCTCAGCTCGCTCGCGGAGACGTGGCAGTCAGTACCGGAGGGTTCACGTGGCCTCGCCGAAGGCCTCAAGTTCTGGGAGCGCTGGACGAACCCGCAGGTCGCGGCGTTCGAGTCTCAGAAGGAGATCCTCACGCGTGAGATCGCACGTCTCTTCGATGTCGGCGTGCTCTCAGACCAGGACGTGGCCTCATACAAAAACGCGATGCCATCCCGCCTCGACAGCTCCATTGAGGTGGTGCTGAACAAGGCTGCCGGCATCACCGGCGCTGCGGCGGGTATCAATCCTCAGAATGTGGGCAAGCGCGTCGTCCTTGAGGACGGCCGCGAAGCGATCATCGGCGCTGATGGCGACACGTTACTGGACCCGAAGACCGGGAAACCACTCGAATGATATGGCGCTCAAACTCTCACAACTCAACGATGACCAGTACAAGGTCGTAGACGCTCCGAAGCAGGGAAACGGCGCCGTGAGTTTTGCGGCGAACGTTCCGATCGGCGTCGCCCAGGAGGGCGGCAACCTGCTGCTTGGGCTAGGTGGTCTCGGCAGGCGCATCCAACGCCTCATAGGAGGCGGGCGTGGTATGGGCGGAGAGGGCGTATTCGACGAGGGCAGCTCGGCGAATACTCGAGCGCGGGAGATCACGCGCGCAAAGAACTCCGGTCAGAAGGCGGGGCAGCTCGCGGCGATTGCAGCTGAGTTCCTTGCGCCTACCGGCGCTGTCGCCAGGGGTCAGCGGCTGCTCGGCAGAGGAGCTGCGTTTGCTCCCCGCGGCACCCGTACCATCGCTAAAGCCGCTGCACGCTTCGCACCCGAGGCAGCCGGGACCGGTGCTGTATCAGCGCTACGTTCGGGCGGCGACATCGGAGAAGCGACCAAGGAAGGCTCGATCGCTGGAGGCTTCTCTGTAGCGCTCGGCGGGCTCGGCGCGCTTGCCCGCGCAACCTACTACCCACAGCTCCAGGAGAGCATCGCCAAGGCGCTCGGTACGCAGGGAAAGCGGTCCGGCGGGCAGGCACTGGAGGAGACCGCACGGAAGGCCTCAGGGTTTCGCGTGCTGAGAGACCGCGCGCCGAAGCTCATCGTCAAAACCGCCGATGGGGCCGAGGTGCCGTTCGACCCGGCAAAGGCGACCTACGACACAACGCTCCAGGCATGGAACAAGGCACGGAAGACCATCTACGACGAGTACAGCTCACTCACGAAGAGGGCTGGCCAGAGTGCGTCAGTGGACCTCTCTGCCGTCCGAAAGCACCTCGCCGACACGCTGGAGGAGCCGCGCCTCAGCGCGTACAAGAACGCCGCGAAGTCGTTGATCAAAGACCTTGACGACGGCTTCGACGATCTTACGGCAGTCCCGCTAGAGAAAGCCGAGCGCTTCCTTGAGGACCTCAACGCCAACACGGTGCAAGGATTCTTCAAAGGGACCGCTGACAACGCATCTGCGGAGATCAACGCCGGTTCCGCCCGCGCCATCCGCGAGTTGCTCGACGAGACGATAACTTCGACCACGGGAGAGCAGTATCAAGCGCTCCGCTCACAGTACGCTGCGCTCAAATCGATCGAGGATGACCTTGTCCGGAAGTTCCAGCAGAACGCCCGCAGCATAGGCGGCGGGCTTCCCGAGTACATGGGCATGTTCGCCTCTGGCGACATCATCGGGGGCATCCTCGCCGGCCAGCCGCAGCAGATCGCGAAGGGCGGCATCATCGCCACGCTTGCAGCACTGAAAAGAAAGCTCGCTGACCCGGAGCGGTTCTTACGGCGGTCGTTCGAGCTAATCGACAACGACGAGGTATCAGACCTTATAGTCCGCCTGTTCGGTGGCCGCTAGCCGACCAAGAACGCGAGCCCAATAACGGCTATATACAGCAGCCACAGCCACGGAAATACCAAGGCGAGTCCAACTAGCCCGATTACTAGCAGTATCCATCCAAAATTGTTCATATACTTTGAATCGAATCACAGATTGGCAAAACGTGCAACTGAGGCCGGGACGTGTGCTACCTTGACATACTGAAAGACTGGCAGACCCTCATTGGCGCAGGGATCGCCCTCGTTGCAGCCGTGTGCACAATCCGCGTAATGAACGGGCAGCGGCGCGATGAGACGACCCGTCATCAGCACGCCGAAAAGCGAAAGAAAATGAGCGCCCGCGCTGCAATGCCGGACGCGCTGAACGATCTTGCCGTATACGCAGACGAATGGGCCAGGCGTCTCGTGGGGCCAGTACGTACACCCCTTGATCCACCGACAGCCGCGATCAACACGCTTAAGTCCGTCATCGAGTTCATAGACGACGACGCTGCTGCTCGGACTTTCGAACTTGTATCGTGGTATCAAGTACACCGAGCCCGGCTTGCGCACCGTGTGCCATCTCCGCCGCACCCGGAATTCTATGATCGCCTATACGATACGGCCCTTTTGAAGGCATATGTCGACAGTCTCTTTGAGTACGCGCGCAATAGAATCGACCATGTCGCCACCGACAAGCCTACTGCCGAAGCAGTGCTGGGCGCTGTTCGGGTCCCGCTCGAAGTCTCAATCTTCTTGGAAGAAGAAGAGCATCGTCGGCGCTTTGACGAGTTGGTCGAACGTCGTCACGCCGCCGAGTAACGCACACTCCGGTTCCGCCGCCTTGATGCTGCTATGGTACGATGGGGGCATAAGAGCGTAGCATAAGAACATGGAGTGGGAGAGCATTCTTAAGATCGCCGAGTTAGGCGCGACAGTTACAACAGTCGCACTCTTCATTTGGTACTTGTACCAGAAGAATGGAAAGCATGAGCGTGCGATGCAAGGCGTTGCCGATGCGCTCAGCAAGCTGCACCGCTCTCAGGAAGTACACACCCGCGTTCTGATGCGAGTCGCCCGTCAGCATGGGCATAACAACGATGCGGATGACCTGATGGGGGGTGTAGAATAGAAATATACGTATGAAGCCCCAGTACCACTTTCCAGTGAAGCCGTTTCGCCTCAATCAGGCCTGGGGCATTCTCAATAGCATCTACAATCAGTTCGGCTTCTCGCGGCACAACGGCATCGACTTCGCGCTCGGGACGGACAAGACCGTGCGCTACCCTTGGAGCGGCACTGGCACGGTGGTTCGTGTCGGCGACCAACCGAACGGCGGCGGCATCTTCGTTGGCATCATGTCGAATGAGCTATACGAATTCGACGACCGGCGAGGCGCCCGCATCCTGTCGGACTTCCTTCATTGTGAGAAGCTGCTCGTAGGCCTCGGCGACAAGGTTCGCACCGGAGACCCGATCGCCGTCGCAGACAACACCGGCTTCTCAACCGGCCCGCACACACATGAGCAGGACCGGCGTGTGAAGACCTGGAACGGTCTGGTGGGGCAGAGGCTCCAATGGGCGGCGCTCGATGATAATGACGCGAATGGCAGCTTCGACCCGCTGCGCTACGCCTCCCTGCGCTACTCCGAGGACATCGGCACGATGCGCGACCTCATCGTGCGGCTCACAAACTTGGTGCAGCGATGGGTCGTTTATCAGAATAAGCAATAACGTATGTTCACCACGATCGACAAAGCTCTCGTTCCAGCAGTCATCGCACTCGTCCTTATTGGACTCGCGCACTTCGGAATTACCGAGGATATGACGGTCGGCGAGGCACTTACATTCGTCATCACATCGTGTCTTGTTTGGCTCGTTCCGAACAAGCATATGTAATTGGCGTCCAACGCCGGACGTTAAACCCGCAAGGGCAAGGGCGCGTTCTTTTGCATTCACATAGAGTGAATACCTCCAGAAATAGACACAAAGGCCCGCCGCTGGGCCTTTGTGTTTTTCACACCACCACGCTCGCCATCACCCACGCAGGGTACAATAAAAAGTACCCTCATTCGTGAGGTGCTATTAGGTAAGCCACACGGCTCATCAAACGTCTCATCGTCGCCCTTCTCCTCCTATGTCCGGCATCCGTCTTTGCAGGAGAGGCGACCACGGAGCACGGCGACTACCACACCGACGCTCCGATAAAGCAAATCTCATCATTCGACCCATTCAACTGTTACAGCTACGTCGAGTGGCGAGCAGACACCGACCTTCCGCCGATGGCGGAGATACGGCCGAACACGGAAGCCCGTGTCGACGCCGTGGCCGTCATGTACTATCCGTCGTCCGGTCTGCGTCACTTCGCATATACCGAGTATGTCTTTGAGGATGGCTCCGCGCTCATCAGCGAAGCGAACTACAGAAAGGGAAGGGTAACGTTCCGCATCGTGCGCCCAACAGACTACAGCTTGCAGGGTTTCTGGCAACAGGTATAGTAGGTCTGCTGTTCGAACAGCCGACGTACCGCAAAGCCCCAAACGTGGGGCCTTTTGCGTGTGTATAACTCGGTTGCGGTATCGCGGTACTATGATACCATTTATCCATGTCCGAAACACGACAACACACCTTCCGGTGTACCGATAAGGAGTACCGGAAAGTGCGCCGCGCCGCAATAAAACAGAACGTGAGCGAGGCACAGATTATAAGGAATCTAATCAATTCATTATGAGCAAAATTAAGCCAGACGCATTCGAGGATGGCTTCCCCGCTTTCCCAAACGACAATGAGCCGCTGTTCTCATTCGACCCCGTAGTATTATCAGCTCTTGCGCTCGCCGGTATCGTAGGCGCAGTCATCATCTTCGCTCTATGAACAACTACCCTCCGGGCTTCTCTCGCTCCGATGAAATAGCGCTTGGCATCGAGGAAGAGAAGCTACTCGGCATATGATTGCGTACGAACTAAGAGCTATGTTCGACGCAGGATTACAGCTCTGCGGACAAGAACAAGATGGCTCTCTCCAATTTGTAGGAACAAAAGAGCAGTGGTCGAAAGCACTATCAGCAATAAAGTTCAATGAAATATGGAGATAGCACAACTACAGGCTAAGGCAGAGCGCTTGAGCCAGCTCCGCTCCGCGATAAGCGAGAAAGAACAGGAGGTGAAAGAGGCGCTCGAAACGCTGAAAGCGGAACGCGACGCTCTCCAAGAGGAACTGCTCGCCGATATGGCGGCGACGAACCTCGCGACAATCAAACTCGCGACGGGCGAGAACTACATCCGGGCAGTCCGCAAAGGTATCGCCATCAAATCGCTGCCGCACGCCCTCAAGTGGGCAACGGAGCACCACGCTGTCAAGATCGACAGCGTGCAGCTCGCACAGCAGCTCAAAGACGCAGCGGAACTGCCGTCATGCTTTGAGCGAACGGAGACGGCATATATCAGCATTCGTAATCCAAAAAAGTAATATGAACACCTTTCTACCAGACAACTACGAGGTGCCGCAGTCAGGCAACTACATGAAGTTTGAGGACGGCGACAATGAGTTCCTCATTCTCGATTCCGCGATCCTCGGCTACGAGTATTGGAACCTCGACAACAAGCCGGTCCGAGTGGCCGAGAAGCCAACGACGATGCCGGCCGACATCCGGACTGAGGACGATGGCAAGAAGGTCATCAAGCACTTTTGGGCCTTTCCTGTGTGGAACCGGAAGGCGCAGGCCGTGAATGTCCTGGAGGTCACGCAGAAGACCGTCATGGGCGCGCTCCAGAACCTCGCTCGCAGCGACAAGTGGGGCGACCCGATCATGAGCTACTCGATCACCGTGACACGCACCGGCAAGGGCTTTGAGACCGAGTACAACGTGGTCCCGAACCCGAAGGAGGAGATCCCAGCGGAGATCGTTGAAGCGTGGGAGCAGGTGAAGGCGGATGGCTTCGACATTACCAGGCTCTTTGACGGTGGCGATCCGTTCGCAGCGGAAGTCGAGGAGGGCACCGCTCGCGCTGCTTAGCGTATGCGAACCTACGAATTAGGCGGCGTGAGGTTCCTCGTATTTGAGGACGAGATCTACTGCCGCTACGCCGACGTGTACGACGAGGGGGACGCCGAGGAGGAGGAACCGCAGAAGGTTCCCGCAAAGAAGAGAACGACCCGGAAGTGTGGAAAGTGCGGTCGAGCCGGACACACAGCACGGACTTGCCCACGCGCAGAAACCTGCGCGAAGTGCGGAGAAGTCGGCCACTTCGCCGATAGTTGTAAGTTTGAGTCGGAGAATCCAAACGAAACGCCACCTCAACTGGATATCTACAAGAAGGTCAGGGAGATGCGCGAAGCCGGGTGTTCGCTCGATGAGATCGTGCTTGCGTTCCCATCGTCTAATACCCAAGACATCCGAGAAATCTTCGAGGAGTTGGTACAATCCGATGAGTGACAATCACGCTACTCGGAGAGCCTAAAAGCACCAGCCATATATACAAGTACACCTGCCGCAGCGGATATGTGCATGGGTACATGTCCGCCGATGGCAAGGCGCTCAAAGAAGATTATCAGTGGCAGGCACGAGCACAGTTCCACAGGAGACCACTCCAAGGAGCACTTGCCGTCTCGGTCATCCTCTACTTCGGCACCCGCCGCAAGTCAGACATCGACAACTTCAACAAGCTCGTCCTGGATGCGCTCACCGGCATCGTCTGGAATGACGACAGCCAGATCGAGGAGCTGCGGCTGTTGAAGCGCTACGACAAAGCTCGGCCGAGGATAGAAGTAACTATCAGACCATATGACAATGAAACGCAAAGCTCTTGAGATGCTGGCCTTCTGCCCGGTATGCCGGTCTGTTCAGGTCCGCCTGGATGATGGCAAGTTGGCTTGGCAGAAGAGCATCTGCGAGTTTCCCAACCTTCCGCAAACTACATGCTACGGGTGTGTGGAAAAGCCTGGGGATATGGGGATAAGCGAAAATGTGGCATGACCCACGAAGAACACTACGCACTCGTCGAGATAGCGACCAATCAGCCGTGGTTCGCGTCCAAGCGCCTCAAGGAGTACCTGGCTACGGTCCAGGTCGAGGAGGGGGCTGAAAACGCGGCAGAGGAGCAAACAGAGGCCAACAAGGGCACGCGCACGGGTCAACAGAACCGAGCAATTCACCTCGACTGCAAGCTCATCGCCGAGAAGCTCGAAGCCGCCGGCATTGACTGGAAGTCGGTTATCCGGGAGGGCGGTATTGACGTGCCCGTGACCGGCAACGCCGTGAAGGAGTTCATGTGGAAGCCGGTCATGAGGCTCCTCTACGGCTACGATAGCACCACGGAGCTAAAGAAGGGCGAGGGGCAGATCGAAGCCATCCACGAGACGATCATGCGTGCGCTCATGGAGAAGCACGGCGTCGAGTGGCACGACTTCCCGAGCGACGACGCGCGGTTCTGGGAAGAGCAGGGCGGCTACAAGGTCGCGGCGGGGCAGGGCGCAAAGAGTGTTGCGTACCCGGAGGACACGGGGCCGGTGACATTCTAGATCGAATCACGTGGATCGGTAGGAAATGGGTTAGTGACGCTTCTATCTCTGAATATTCTCTTCATACCTAGGATTAGTGGGTGATCTGGGCACGCCAACACGTTTGTCAGTATCGATTCGGCGATTGCCGTACCAATCTGACCGTACGTATCAGCTGCGTTCAATGGATCGTCATTACTAATCACGAGGCCGCCTCCGGGCCTTTCATCGGCAACAACAGTGCCTGTTTCTGTTCGTTTCAGCTCGTAAGTGCCTTGGTCGTGAACAGCGAGATTCCGCAACATCGCATAACGTTCTAATTTCTCTAACAGGTTCGAATCGATCGTGAATCTTAAGCCGAAGGTTCCTCCAAGAAAGCTGATCCGATCCTGGAAGCTCTGATAAGCAATCTCTCGGGCGCGCTTAAGTGCAGCGCCGTTTACAAGCGCAACTAAAGACGCAGCATCCAGCACGTCTTCAAGCAGCACTTGCCGTTTACCGCCTATAGAACCCGGATTTCTCAAGAGCATAAACAATGTCGTTTCCGACAGGAATGTATCGAATATGCTGGTAGCATATACAAGATGGGAAGCATTTACGACATGCGTATGCGCCTCAAAACGCTCACGCGATATTCCATCCATCCATGACAGCATAGCTCGGTACTTTCCTTCAATGGAATCATTGCTCGCATCTGCCTTGTATGATGCAAGTGTAGCCGACAATCGCGAAGAGACAGATTCAGCACTCCAAAAGCGCATCATTCCTTCGATGAAAGACAACAAAATCCGCGTGTATGTCACCATTTCAGTGTCATTCTGCTGCTTAGTCATGCTCCCCTCCATGCCCACTCTCAATACCACCCGCGGCCTCTTTCCTCTATTCCCGTCGCCCGCCTTCGATCACCCGTAGATTCAACATCTCCAGGACGCGTCGTTCTTTTTTTGTTCTCACCGCAAGTGAGTTAACTTGTAGCAAGGCTTCGGTAGTCCGAATGGTATTTGCACGCATATTCCTAGGAGTTGCGCTGGACGCGACTCTGCAATCTACGCATCATGCGAGGTATCGGTTAGGGAGGCTGGGATGGCTCGTGACGATGACTTGTTCACCGATTTCGACGACCGAACCGACGACGTCAGTCGATCCACGTACGACTTCTTCCGCGCGAATCTTGAGCGCTGGTTCGCCTTCCTGGACGAGACGCCCGAGTTCGCCCCCGCAATTCAGGACTTAGAGGAATTGATCGACTATCGGGTATGGAGCAAGACCGGCCTCGTTGAGCAAGAGGGGATGGGGCATGGCCGCATCGCGCTGCCAAATGGCCAGCGAGAGCGCCTAAGCGCGCTTCTCGGACTATTCCGATCCCTTACGAATGATGAGGACGCGGGATGGCGATTCGCCCATGAATATGTATCGTCAAGTCGTCATTTGAACGACAACATCGCCGATCTCGTTAGCAAGCTCTTCGAGCCCTTCGCAAGGGATCTTCGTCGCCATCTCGAACGGAATCTGGCGAGCGCTCCGGCCTCGGATCGTACAGTCCCTCTTAATCACAATGCACCCGCCTACCGCGAGCTGATTGAGGCGCTAGACAAACTGGAGCGGGCGCTCGTCGGCCTCAACGACTACGATGACGCGGACGACAAAGCACAACGGATCGCGGAGATATCGGCTGGTCGACGTTTACTAGAGGCGCCCCGCACTCGACTCGACGCCGTGCGCATCACCGTCGGCGCCGGGCTCAAATATATCGCCAAGAAATTCGCCGACACGGCACTCGGAAAATTGGCTTTGGTGGCAATTGAAAAGCTGCTTGCCGCAATACCCTCGATAGCGAGCTACTTTTGGTAGTACAAGCAGTGGCGTCGGGAGACTGGCAGTGGCGCAAGGGGGTAGACATGATTGCAACAGTATTCAAGGTATTTGCTGTTGTAGTGGTTGCTCTTGCCACGCTCTTCTTCATTGCCACAAACTACTCTGTCAGCCGCTCCGTCATGCGGTGCGATGGCGAGCTACACAAAGACGGCGAAGCGGTGCCAGGGACGGTATACCTGGCGATCGAGAAATTCCGTTGGTGGGTACACCTATGGAGTGACGCCGATGGCGTTCTTCATGTTGAAATGCCGGATGGGTACGAACTCTACTACAACAAACTCGAGACGGTTAGTACCGGCTGGCATATTCTGGATGGGTACGGCGACAAGATTGAGATGAAGGGAATGTATTCCGAATTGAGCAAGACGCTGCGGCTCGACACGCCATTTGGCACATTTGAGGGAACCTGTGCGGCAACTCCGTAGCTTTTGCTCCAGCCGTGTTTGAGGGGAATTGAATGGCGTTCTGGACATGGCTAGAGGGTCTTTCTGGCGGCGCTGCCAGTTTCGTCGGTTCCGTCTCTGGCTTTGTCTTCGCAGTCGTCGCGCTCCTGATCGGAGCTTCGTACAACTTCTGGCTCAACCGTAGACGCGACGTGCAGCTGCGCCAGGACGAGGCGCGTGCCATTGCAGCGGCGCTTTACGGTGAAATTCTTCTGCTCCGGCGCGAGCTAGGGCATGTCGCAAAAATAACTTCTTCCGCCCACATGAACGAAGGTTGGGATGGTCCAGGAGTCAAGTTCGACAAACACTTTCTCGAACGCATGCCGCTCTCACAGCCGACGCTCTACAACGCATTGGCGCCCAAGCTAGGCCTCTTGGACTCGACCTTGCTGCTCTCGATCGTCGAATTCTACAGCAACCTTTCGGAGGTGAGGCAATGGCTTCCTCGATTGGTACGCGATGAGGAGCGAGGGTATGAGTACAGCTCACTCGTCGTGCTAGATCCCGCTACGAGCGCCATTTATGGTGTCAAACCTGCCCTGCGCCGCATTGAGAGTGAGCTCGGCATTCGCGAGATCGCTCCGGACCCGGACATCGGTAGTGCCCGCGCCGTGATCGCCGATGAGAATGAGCGATTTGGGCGAAAAGAATGATGAGCGTTTTTCAGCTGACGCAATTGTGCAGGGCGTTCCGTGTCTGTCGCGCTTTCACCAACCAATCCAGAACGCAACAACGACCGACACCACTAGCGATACCGTGGCATAGGCTGCAGTGCCCCACCACGTAGGTTCGGGGCCGCTATACTCGGGTGAGCTATCCCAGCCGCTCATCACAAACCCGCTTCGCATTCCGTCGCAGCCCAGACTTGCACCGCTCACAAATTTGCACGTATATTTTGCATCCTTGATCCATGCAATGGGGGACAATATGCGCACAATTCTGGCTGTTCCGCTGATCTTTTCTGCTGCGGCGTTTGCGCACTCAGCGCACACGGCAGAGGCTGCGGCTTCTGAGACGTTCCAAGAGATGAAAACTGCAAGTTCATGCGGTGGTAAATGTGATATCACATTCAAGAAGAGTAAAAAGAATCGAGTTATTCGCTACATATCATGTCATTCAGCCGTATACGATATTTACGATACTAATCCCGCTATTATAAAGATAAGCAAAGGAAACGCCGTTAAAGCGGAAATGTTCTTCGGGACTACATATGTCGCCGACCCTTACGTCTTATATATCATCGACGGGTTTGTGCCACTCGCGAAAAACCAGCAGGTCGTTGTTACTCTGTACGGAACGAAAGGTGCAACATGTACGATTAACGGCGAAACCCTCTAGCGCACTTATTCACACTGTTACGGTTTGCAGTATTGTTGCCTAAGTAGTATACTTGCAGTATGTCAGTAAGTAAAGTACAATGCGCGTACCTGCAATCAGGAAAGACGGCGCGAACTTCGTTCCATCTTTCGTGCATTGTACGCACGATATTGGCATCACTTGAACCTCGCTTCGGCGAGGTTTTTGTGTGTTCGGTAGCCAAGCGCAGTATCAGACAAGCGAGGACCTGATGCGCTGAGGGGGGGAAGGCGTGGCGCGCGGCCGACAGTCCGCATTCCACATAATACGAGTCTACGGCCTCTCCCCCTCAGCACATCATTCTCTGCGATACCAAAAGTCTGCCTCTGCTCGTTGGCACCAGTTTCTGACGGGACTAGGTGGCCGGATCTCACAGCCGCCCGTTGGACGCCATTAAATGTGAGAACTCATAGCCCGATGTCCGGGGCAGCACCCCCGGCCCACAGCGCATGAGGCCTCTGCATAGGTAGCCTAAATCCCTGAGCCTATGCACGCACGGGGTAGGTCCGAGTGGTAGCCTACTTACAGTCTGGGGTGGGAGCGCGCGGAGAGAAAACCGCACACAAGCGTTCGGGGCCAAGGCGCGTACAAAGACGGCCTTTTAGCCTCTCTGTACCCACGCGCATGATTATCTTTCTAATACACACAGTATGACCAGAAACGGTATTTGCCAGAAGAAGCACGGGGACGGCTCCCGTGTGTACCAAATGAGGAAACGCGTTGACGCTCAAGGACGCGCGTACGAGAGCTGCCAGCAGTGCGGCACGATGTTCGTATGAAACGCCCCACCTTCAATCCGTCCCGCTTCACTGTCTCCCCGACGAGGGCGCTGAACCAGAAGATCGACCTCATCGAGCAAATCGTCGAGCGCACCACTGTTCCAGAGGACCAACGCCCGCAACTCGCCAGGAGACTCGCCATCGCAGCTAATACACTCAAGTGGACTGCCACTGACCTTCATGGGCTCCTAAAGAAGGCGGACGATCCGAACATCCGGAACTACACGGCGTTCGTGCAGTGGAGCTGCAACATTCGAGGCCGATAACCGCAAACAAACCCTACGCGGAAGACTCGGACTCTAGAGTTACCTCCTCCCAAATGACCAAGGCGATCGATTTCGACTTAATTTGCCAAGGTCCACCAAACGCTAGAATGCGGTTCCGTAGTGGGAACAGACCTCTCAGCTCAAAATCGAGCTTTAGTGAACCGAGTTCCTCACCTGATTGGAAATCAAAAGCCGATACCTTGCCGTCCTCGTCACCGACGCAGAACATGCCGTGGCCTAAGGCCGCTACGCAAGAATACTTCGCGCCGGAGGATGCCGTGAGAATCCTTGAGTACTCTCCGCGGGCCAGATTCACATGGGTAAGGCTGCCATGACCGCATACAACGAGCGCATCACTGTCCATGAGTGCCATATCTGAGATACGGAACTGGAGATCAATACGCCTGACCTCTTCCAGTTCGCCGCTCAATATCACAAGCGTCTCATCGCACGCGACCAAAAGGCGACCGTTCCATGGCAGGATACGTTGAATACCGCGTCCGAGGCGCGCAAATGCCTCTCGGGACCATTGCGAAAGGCCGCCGGCAAGTGTCCATCTCCTCACAATGCCGTCGCGAGCTCCGCTATAGAGGTCGCCGTCCAATACTGCGACTGCAGACACTCTTTCGCGGTAGCCACCGACTAGT
Source organism: Pseudomonadota bacterium (assembly GCA_023458595.1). GTDB lineage: Bacteria > Pseudomonadota > Alphaproteobacteria > Rhizobiales > Tepidamorphaceae > Microbaculum. Next base: position 12,669 of record JAEWYT010000036.1, on the reverse strand, counting down.
CCTGTCTGTTCTCGGCTTGTGCTCGCAATCACTTCAACCCCGTCGATAGTTCCGAGTGCCATGTAGCCTGAGTCGTACCGCGTAATGCTTGTGACGGTGTCGGATGTCGCTCGATAGCTGTCGACGATACGTCCGAGCCCAGGATCGAAGACAACGACCTCGCCGCGTCTGCCGCCGAGCATTATTGTGTTATGCCCTGTCGCTGACGCAGCGAGCATTGCGTGGGATTGAAAATTGCTCTGAACCTTGAGGCGGATCTGTCGCTCTACCGTGAGCTCCGGGTCAGTGAAAACTTTCTTCAGGAAATCGCTCACCAGCTTGGTGAACCGGCCGCCCTTCTCCGCGAGAGTGGCTAGATCCGAAACGAAATCAAGCGTCGATTGATAGCGTTGTTGCAGGCCAGAGACGAGTTCTTTCAGGTCGTTTAGGACTTTATCTGCCCCTTCGGACAGAAATTTGAACATACCCTGGAACAGAACTCTCTGCTCCAGCGAGAGTCTGATAGCAACAACGCTTGCGCTCAGTCGCTTTACGACCAACCTCGCGTTCTTCAAGACATCAATATTGACTTTAACTTCGCCGAAATTGAGGAGGTTTACGTGCAGATGATTATTCGTGATGTGCGCTTGCGTTAGGACCTGCGCCGCCTGTTCTTGTATCTCTGCGATCGTGCCGGGCGCGATGCTGGTTGGCACATGGCTGCCACGTTGGAGTGCTCCCAATTCCTCCTGCGCCCGACTTAGCTCCTGTTGATTGTATGCCCTAAGCGCTCGCTCAAGGTCTGCATACAGCCTATCCATCCCCGACAGCAGTTGCTCAACGGAGTACTCACTGTCGTCACCGTCGTCTCGCAGCTTGTTGCGGAGCGCGTACAGTCCATCTCGAATGATGAGGATCCTTTCTAGGTCCTCCGGCTTCCACTCCTCCGGCTCAAGCGAAAGCGAGTCACACAACCCGACGAGAGTTGGCGCGTCCACATACTCCTCAATCGGGGCATTTATTCCGCCGTTGATTAATCGCGTGATCGCTTGAGCGCTCTCGCGAACCCGCCCAAATAGCTCCGCGTTGTCTCCCATGAGTCTGTCCCAGCCTGCCGTGGGCAAGTCTCGATCCAGCGATTCGGTTACACTATCCCTGGGCGAAGCGTATCATCAACTGCACGTCATCCGACAGTCTGGCGGTATCGCGGTCGCGGGTGTTGGAATACTGATAACGACGCGGCTCTTGAACTATCACTCGATCACCCCCATTTCCCGTGTGACAACGAAATAGTCGGAGCGTGTTCGGGGGATCACTTGACCGGACGACAGGCTTAAAAATCCCCCCACCGCTGGCCCAACGCACCAATCCGGCTACCAAAAGGGACCGGTGCGAGATAGAGGAGAGCACGGATGATCGTGTTCCTCGCTATCGAAGCCAGCCAGCCGAACGGTACGTGCTACCGTGTGGCCTTCGGATGCAAGCTGCACCCGGCATGGGTTTCGACGGTTGCCGCTCTCGCGCGGCTGTTCTGATGAGGAAGGGCGCCCTGGAAGCGGGGTGCCCTTTTTCACCGCACGGCAGCTTCCAACAAGCCCTCTTTATTCCCTGGATCGAACATGCTAGGAGGCTGCCACTGACCCCGTTCTCGGGGCACCAAGGGTTGACCGGCAGCGACTAAAAAGCGACTAGGCCCTTGAAGCAAACTACGGAAACTCGAACGTTTCCAACGGTTTGGGCGCATAGCTCAGTTGGTAGAGCAGCTGACTCTTAATCAGCGGGTCCACGGTTCGAGTCCGTGTGCGCCCACCATTTACTTTCAATGAGTTAGCATGCCAGCCGGCTAAAAACATTAGAGCCGTTTTACAGCCATTTTACAAAAAGCGTTGTCGGTATGTTCGCGTTACCGAGCGCTACCGGTGCGGCCTACGCCGCGTCTTTCGTCTCAATCTCAACGGTTTTGCCGAGCGCTGCGAGCGCAGACTCGATTTGTTCGAGGCGCGACCGATGGTCGAGCCTGAACAGGCGGTCAACGGATTCGCGATTCCATTCCAGGCGCCGCGCCAACTCCGCGCGGGTGATTCCAGCGTCGCGGAGCGCCCAATACAGAGACAGCTTTAGGGCGGTTAGAAGCGGCAGGCGTGGGCGTGCGCCTGCCTTGGTGTCCGGGCGCGGGATGTCCTCGCCGCTGTCAATCATATGCGCTAGAGCGGTTTCTATGGCGTCGACAGCATGAGCCGTGGCGCCCGTCTCGTCTTCACCGAACGTCAGAACGATCGGGAGTTGAGGGCAGCGCACCAGCAGCGTGCCGTTGTCGTCCGGTTCGAAGGTAATGCGGTATCCAATCATCACTTGAGCCCCAGCTGCTTTTTGATGGCATTCACCAAGCCCGTGCCGAGTTCCTTGCGGCCGCCGTGCATCGGGAGTTCCGACACCTTGTCGCCGCGACGAACGATAAGATGGCCAGAGCCACCGCGCTTCGTTTCGAAGGTGCAACCTTGCCTGGCGAGCCACTTTTTGAGCTCTTGCGCGTTCATGAATGTAGGATAGTCCACACTTCTGTTGAAGTCAACAGAAGTGTGTAGTTCTTCTCATGGCGCCGGTATCTTCTATCGCGTCAAAAAAGTGGCCTAGGTGTGAGCTTTCTGGAGGTTGTCCATCGCCGTCACACGGCGTCGAAGTCGAGCACCAGCTTGCTCGACGTCGGCCGGGTCTGGCAGGCGAGGGTGAAGCCCTGCTCGATCTCCCACGGCTTCAGCGAGTAGTTGACGATCATCTCGCCCGATCCCTCGACGATCTTGCAGCGGCAGGTGCAGCACATGCCGCCCGTGCAGGAATGGGGGATGTCGATGCCGGCGGCGAGGCCGGCGTCGAGAACGGTCTGGTCGGGACTGGAGATGTCGAACTCGCGGCGGCGGCCGTCGAGGATCGCCTCGACGTGCACGCCCCCGGCGGCCGCGGCCTTCGCCGCGGCGGAAGGGGCCTTGCGCGGCGACTGGCCGTCGGCCGGGGTGAAGCGCTCGAAGACGATCCGGTCCTCGGCGACACCCAGGCCCTTCAGCGCCTGCGAGGCGTTCTCGATCAGGTCGCCGGGGCCGCAGATCAGCACGGTGTCGGCGGCGGTCGGGTCGATCAGGCCGCGTCCGGCGAGCTCCGTCAGCTTGGCCCCGTCGATGCGGCCGTTGAGGATGTCGACGTCCTGCTCCTCGCGGCTCATCAGGTGGATGATCGAGAAGCGGCCGAGGTACCTGTCCTTCAGGTCCTCGAGCTCCTCCAGGAACATGACCGCGTTGGCGGTGCGGTTGCCGTAGACGAGCGTGACCGTGCTGTCGGGCTCGCGCGACAGCACGGAGCCGGCGATCGACAGCATCGGCGTGATGCCGGAACCCGCGGCGATCAGCAGGTAGTCGTGCGATCCGCCGACGTCGACGCCGAAGCGGCCCTCCGGCTGCATCACCTCGATGCGATCGCCGGCCTTCAGGACGCGGTTCGCCCATGTGGAGAACTTGCCGCCCTCGATCACCTTGACGCCGACCCTGAGACGGTCCTCGCCGGGCTGCGAGCAGATCGAGTAGGTGCGGCGCAACTCCTCGCCGTCGACGGTGGCGCGCAGCGTCAGGTACTGGCCGGGCCGGAAATCGAAGGCACCGTCGACGTTCTGCGGCAGGTCGAAGGTGATTGCCACCGCGTCGGGCGTCTGCCGGTCGACGGCGCGGACGTTCAGAGTGTGGAAGTCGAAGCGCATGGTCGCCTCATATGCACTTGAAATAGTCGAAGGGTTCGGAGCAGCTCTTGCAGCGATAGAGCGCCTTGCACGGCGTCGAGCCGAACTCGGAGATGCGCTCGGTGTCGCCCGAGCCGCAGTGCGGGCAGGTCACCGTCGTCTCGCCGAACAGGGAGCGCACGGAATTGGAGGATTTCTGCGGCGGGGCGATGCCGTAGGCACGCAGCTTCTCCTTGCCTTCCTCGGTGATCCAGTCGGTCGTCCAGGCCGGCGACAGGACACGCTCGATGCGGGCGTCGAAGCCGGCCTCCCTGAGCGCGTTCTCGATCGCGAACTCGATGAACTGCGTCGCCGGGCAGCCGGAATAGGTCGGCGAGACCTTGGCGACCGCCACCCCGTCGACGATGTCGACGGAGCGCAGGATACCGAGGTCGGCGACCGTGACGCAGGGCACTTCCGGGTCGGGCACGCTCGCCGCGGCCGCCCATGCCCGCTGCTTCAATTCCGCCCGATCGAGGGAGACGACGCCCATCATGGCTACCAGGTCAGGCCCGGATAGGTGCGCTGCATGTACTGCAAGTCGGACAGGAGATGGCCGAGCTCCTCGCCGTGCATGCCCGTGCGGCCGCCGATCTGCGGGTACTCTATCTCGGGCCGCTTCAGGTTCGCGTCGGCGAAGATCGCGTCGATCGTGCGCTCCCATTCCGGGCGCAGCGATGCCGGGTCCGGGCAGATGCCAGCCTCGGCGAGCATGTCGGTGACCGCGTCGGTCTGAAACATCTCGTCGGTGTATTCGGTCAGCTCGTCGACTGCGGCGGCCATGCGCCTTGCGCTCTCGGCCGTGCCGTCGCCGAGACGGATCACCCATTCGCCGGAATGGCGGACGTGGTAGGCGAGCTCCTTGACCGCCTTGCCGGCGATGCCGGCGAGCGTCACGTCGGCTGATTTCGCCGTCTCGCGCCAGTAGGGCTCCATGAAGGCCGCGTAGTAGAGCTGGCGCAGCACCGTATGGGCGAAGTCGCCGTTCGGCCGCTCGACCAGCAGCAGGTTGCGGTACTCGCGGTCGGTGCGCAGATAGGCGAGGTCGTCCTCGCCGCGGCCCTTGCCCTCGATCTCGCCGGCGTATGTGTAGAGCGAGCGGGCCTGGCCGATCAGGTCGAGGGCCATGTTCGGCATCGCCATGTCCTCTTCGAGGAGAGGCGCGTGGCCGCACCATTCGCTCACCCGATGGCCGAGCACCAGGCAGTCGTCGCCGAGCCGCAGAAGCTGCTCGATCAGGGCGTCGCGGGTGTCCATTACATGTTCCCCACTTCCTCGGGGATCTCGTAGAAGGTCGGGTGGCGGTAGACCTTCGAGGCGGTCGGCTCGAAGAACTCGTCCTTCGACTGCGGGTCGGAGGCGGTGATCTGATCGGACTTCACGACCCAGATCGACAGGCCCTCGCCACGGCGGGTGTAGACGTCGCGGGCGGCCTGCAGCGCCATCACCTCGTCGGCGGCGTGGACCGATCCGCAATGGCGGTGGGCCAGGCCATTGCGGGGGCGGATGAAGACCTCCCAAAGCGGCATTTCGTTGCTCATCGGCTTCTCCTCCGACCGCCGTATGGCGGTTTTCCTTTGGTCCATTCGAGGTGGCCGTTGTTCGGCCCGGTCTCTCATCTCTCTCCGCTCGTTCCCGCCCCCGGATCCGGCCTTTGGCCGGTCCGAGGATAAACTCCGGCGGGAATCCAGAGCGGCTCGTTCGGGCTCTGCCGTGTCGCCCAGCGCTCCCGCCTGCGCGGGAGTGAGCGGAACGCTGTTGGCCTTACTCCGCGGCGTGCCTTGCGGCTTCCTGCCGGTTGCGGCGCTTCTCGGCATAGGCAAGGGCGGCGTCGCGCACCCAGGCGCCGTCGTCCCAGGCCTTCTGGCGGGCGGCGATGCGGTCGCGGTTCATCTTCCCGTGGCCCTTCACGACGCGCCAGAACTCGTCCCAGTCGATCTCGCCGTGGTCGTAGCCGCCCTTTTCCTCGTTCCACTTCAGGTCCGGGTCGGGAACGGCGAGGCCCAGATACTCGGCCTGCGGCACGGTCGCGTTGATGAACTTGTCGCGCAGCTCGTCGTTGGAGAAGCGCTTGATCTTCCAGGTCATCGACTGCTCGGAATGGACGCTGTCGCGGTCGGAGGGGCCGAACATCATCAGCGACGGCCACCACCAGCGGTTCAGCGAATCCTGCGCCATCTGCTTCTGTTCGGGCGAACCCTTGGCGAGCGTCATGACGATCTCGTAGCCCTGGCGCTGGTGGAAGCTCTCTTCCTTGCATATGCGGATCATGGCGCGGGCATAGGGCCCGTAGGAGCAGCGGCAGAGCGCGATCTGGTTCATGATCGCGGCGCCGTCGACGAGCCAGCCGATCGTTCCGATGTCGGCCCAGGTCGGGGTCGGGTAGTTGAAGATCGAGGAATACTTGGCCTTGCCCGCCAGCAGTTCCTCGGTCATCTGCTCGCGGCTGACGCCGAGCGTCTCGGCGGCGGCGTAGAGATAGAGGCCGTGGCCGCCTTCGTCCTGCACCTTGGCGAGCAGGGCCGCCTTGCGGCGCAGGCTCGGGGCGCGGGTGATCCAGTTGCCCTCCGGAAGCATGCCGACGATCTCGGAATGGGCGTGCTGGCCGATCTGGCGAACGAGGGTCCTGCGATAGCCCTCGGGCATCGGATCGTTCGGCTCGATCTTCTCCTCGGCGTCGATGCGCTCCTGGAAGGCGGCGAGAAACTCCCCGGTTTCCTTGGTCTCGCCATCGGCGCCGATCAGTCCCTGGGCGTACATGATAGCCTCCGTGTAGATTGGAATTATAATATGTTACAAAAACTCAAGAAGCAACTATGACTTCGTAACATATTCGCGAGAGGGAGCCGGTACATGGCTGAGACGGGGCAGGCGTTCGGCGTCGCCGAAGGACAGGCGCTGCTTGGGAAAGTGTTCGCGCCGTGGGTGCAGTCTCTCGGCATCGAGGTCGTCGGGCTGGACGGGCAGGGCGGCTTGTTCCGGCTGCCGGCCGGCGAGCAGATCGCCCGCGGTGGCGACACGGGCGGGGGCGTAGTCTGCGGTCAGGCGGTCGCGGCTGCGGCCGACACGGCCTCGGTCGTGGCGCTGTCGGGTCTGAACGGCCGCTTCCGCGACTGCACGACCGTCGACATGACCGTGCATTTCATGCGGCCGATGATCGGCGACGCCGTGGAGATCCGCGTCGACGTCCTGTCGAACGGCCGGCGCATGGCGGTGACGCGGGTCGAGTTCCGCGGGCCGAACGGGAAGATCGGCGCCAGCACCACCTGCGCCTTCGCGTATCTCGAGGACTGAGCGGCTTTCCTAGCTGAAGCGGCTGCGCAGATCGCGGTCCGGCGCAGGCAGGGTGCCGTCCGGACGGCCGTCGCAGGTGTCGAGCCAGCGCTCGCTCGGCCCGAGCAGGCGCCCGTAGAGGCTCGCGACCAGGGCGCGGGCGTCCTCGCCCGACCAGTCGGCCGGGCGCAGCGCGGCTGGAAGATCGGCGTCGCGCAGGAGCACGCGGCGCCATTCGTGGATCAGCAGCGCGCGCGCGACCATCGCATCGAGCGGCGACAGTGCTCCGTCCTCGGTAAGCATGTCGTCGAGGGGCGCAATGGTCGCGTTGAGCACGGAATAGGCGATGTCGGTCGCCTCGTCGGAGCACGCGCGGAGAACCCAGTCCGGCACCGAGGAGGCGCTCGCCTCGAGCACGAACAGATCGTCCATGTCGGAAAGCTGTTCGGTGCCGCCGGTCACCGGGCGGACGAAGAGGCCGTTCGACAGGCGCACGAAGCCCCGGTCATTGAGTTGCGCCGTGCGCTCGTCGCGTTCGGATGCCGTTTCCTCGGGCGCGACGGCCACGGTCCAGCCGCCGTCCCAGTCGGGCGGGCCGGCGGCATAGATGCGCTTCGCGGCGCGGGCAAACGTCGCCGCGCTGTCGGGGGCGAGGCGGTAGTAGCTCTTGCGGCCGTGACGATGGCGCTCGACCCAGCCGTCCTTCGCCAGCCGTGACAAGGCGGCCCTGAGCGCGCCCGGCGCGATGCGCATGCGGTCGGTCAGCTCCTGCAGAGCCGCCATGCCGACCATGCCGCCGCGCGGCACGATCGCGTCGCCGAAGACGGTGATGACGAAGGACCAGACCCGCAGGCGCTCGCCGGAATGAAACCGCTCGATAAGCGCGTCGAGGGCGCGTGTCGCCGGCTCGCCGGCCGGTCTCGTCAGGTCGTTCATCACCCCATTTGCCGCGACGGGCGCCGGGTTGGCAAGCCGGTCAGCTCAGCGACCGAACGCCGCTGACCAGCAGGTCGGTCGCGATCCGCGCGTATTCGGCGCGCGTGACCGGACCCTTGTCGCGAAACCACATGAAGGCCCAGTTGAGCATGCCGAACAGGGACATGGTGACGGGCTTGAGGAAGGGCTTGCCGTCGAACAGGTCCGGATTGAGGGCGCGGATCGGCTCGGAGAAGATCGTCACCAGCCGGCGCTCCAGCTCCCGCAGCTTGCCCTGATCTTCCGGCGGTAGCGCCGACATGGCGTTGATCTGCACCTTGTGCTCGGCGTCGGCGTCGCGATAGGCGTCGAGCAGGGCGGCGACGAGCAGGCCGAGCCGCTCCCTCGGCTCGACGGCCGGATCGTCGACGGCCTCCACCGCTTCGATGAGATCGGCGAGATGGCTTTCGATGATGTCGAAGAGCAGTGCTTCCTTGCTGGAATAGTAATGGTAGATCAGCGCCTTGGAGACGCCGCACTCGCGCGCCAGCGCGCTCATCGAGGCGCCGTGATAGCCGGCGTCCGCGAAGGTGCGGGCGGCCACGTTCATGATCTCGGCGCGCTTGGCGTCGTGATCCTTGGCGCGGGTCCGGGCCACCGGTCGGCTACTCCTTGGGCCGGTTGTCGACGACGCGGACGGCCTTGCCCTGGCTGCGGGCAACGCCGCCGGGATCGGTGACGTCGACGGAGACGGACACGCCGACCACGGACTTGACGTGGTGGACGACCTCGCGGGCGCTCGCGGCCTTGGCTTCGGCCGAAGCCGCGCCGGGGGCGGCCTCGACGTGAACGGTCATCCTGTCCATGCGGCCGTCCTTGGTCAGCTCGATCTGGAAGTGCGGCGTCAGCCCCGGCACCTTGAGGATCTGCTCCTCGATCTGGGTCGGGAAGACGTTGACGCCGCGCAGGATGATCATGTCGTCGGAGCGGCCGGTGATCTTCTCCATGCGCCGCATCGAGCGCGCCGTGCCCGGCAGCAGGCGGGTCAGGTCGCGGGTGCGGTAGCGGATGATCGGCAGGGCTTCCTTGGTGAGCGTGGTGAAGACCAGCTCGCCCTGCTCGCCGTCGGCGACCGGCTCGCCCGTCGCCGGATCGATGATCTCGGGATAGAAATGGTCCTCCCAGATGTGCAGGCCGTCCTTGGTCTCGACGCATTCGTTGGCGACGCCGGGTCCCATCACCTCGGAGAGGCCGTAGATGTCGACGGCGTGCATGTCGAAGGCCGCCTCGATCTCGGAGCGCATCGAGTTGGTCCACGGCTCGGCGCCGAAGATGCCGACCTCGAGCGGGCTCCCGGCGGGGTCGAGGCCGGCCTTCCTGTACTCGTCGAGGATCGCCAGCATGTAGGACGGCGTCACCATGATGGTAGTCGGCCGGAAGTCCTCGATGAGCGTGATCTGGCGCTCGGTCATGCCGCCGGAGACCGGCACCACCGTGCAGCCGAGCTTCTCGGCGCCGTAGTGGGCGCCGAGACCGCCGGTGAACAGGCCGTAGCCGTAGGCGACATGGACGATGTCGCCTGGCCGTGTACCCGCGGCGCGCATCGAGCGGGCGACGAGCCCCGCCCACATGTCGATGTCGCTTGCCGTGTAGCCGACGACGGTCGGCTTGCCGGTCGTGCCGGAAGAGGCGTGGATCCGGCACACCTTCTCGCGGGGCACCGCGAACATGCCGAAGGGATAGTTGTCCCGAAGGTCGCTCTTGTCGGTGAAGGGGAACTTCGCCAGGTCGGAAAGCTGCTTCAGGTCGTCCGGACGGACGCCGGCCCTGTCGAACGAGGCCCTGTAGAAGGGCACGTTGTCGTAGGCGTGCTTGAGCGACCACTTCATGCGCTGAAGCTGCAGGGCCGCGATCTCGTCGCGCGAGGCGATTTCGATCGGGTCGAGATCCGATTTCTTCGGAGTGAGGTCTCTCATGGCGTTCCTCCCGCTAGGGGGTATCGAATGTTGTTGTTTGTCCGGCAGCCTCGCCCCTTGCTCCGCTCACTCCCGCGAAGGCGACAACGAGCGGGTGGAGAAGCAGGCGGATCATGGCTTGAATCCCGCCCGGTCGCGGGTTCCGTCACGCATTCTCGTGACCCTCGTCGAAATGGCTGCCGCCGATCGTCCGCGAGCAGCCGCGGAAGACGGCGAGCAGCGTGCCGTCCCGGTTCTCGACGGTGACGTCGTAGACGCCGGAGCGTCCGGCCACCGTCACTTCGCGGGCGACGGCGGTCAGCGTGTCGCCGAGCCTGCCCGGCGCCAGGAAGCTGATCGTGTTGTGCTGGGCGACGGCGCGCTGGTTGTAGCTGTTGCAGGCGAAGGCGAAGGCGGAATCGGCGAGCGTGAAGATGTAGCCGCCGTGGCAGATGTCGTGGCCGTTGGTGTGGTGCTTCTCGACCTTGAAGGAAAGCCGCGCCCGGCCCGGCCCGACCTCTTCGAGCGACATGCCGAGCCATTTGGAGGCGTCGTCGTTCGCCCACATCGCCTCGGCGCTCCGCCGGGCTCTCTCCTCGGGCGTCATGCCCGCTTGCGGCGTCCCGTTCATTTGCCGCGCCCCGTGAAGTTCGCCGGACGTTTCTCGAGGAAGGCGGCGACGCCTTCGGCATAGTCCGGCGTGCGGCCGGCCGCGCGCTGCAGGTCGCGCTCGAGGTCGAGATGGGCGTCCAGGCCGTTCGTCGATGCCTCCTGGATCGCCTGCTTGGTCAGGGCGTAGCCGACGGTCGGGCCCTTGGCGAAGGTTTCCACGAGCGCGGTCGCCTCCTGCATCAGCCTGTCGTCGGGCACCGCTTTCCAGATGAGGCCCCATTCGGCGGCGCGCGCGGCGGGCAGGGGTTCGGCCGTCAGCGCCAGCGCCTTGGCGCGGGCCTCTCCGAGCAGGCGGGGCAGGTGCCAGGTGCCGCCGGCGTCGGGAACGAGGCCCAGGCGGGCGAAGGCCTGGATGAACTTCGCGCTTTCGGCGGCCAGGACGATGTCGCAGGCCAGCGCGATGTTGGCGCCGGCTCCCGCGGCGACACCGTTGACGGCGCAGACGACCGGCTTCCTCAAGGCGCGGATCCGGCGGACGAGCGGATTGTAGAATTCCTCGATGGTGACGCCGAGGTCCGGCGGGCCCTCCATCTTCGCGGGGTCGCGGTCGCCGAGGTCCTGGCCGGCGCAGAAGCCGCGTCCGGCGCCGGTCAGCAGGATCGCGCGGCAGCTCTCGTCGGCGCCGAGCTCGTCGAGCGCGGCGCGAAGCGTGACATGCATCTCGTCGTTGAAGGCGTTGAGCTTGTCAGGCCGGTTCAAGGTCACGACGGCATAGCCGTCGCGTCTTTCGACGCTTATCGAGTCGTCCACCTCGCGTCCCTTCCCTGCAATCACGGCGCGCCTGCGGTTCTGTCGCCGCCGGATTCACCGTGTTGACAATTGTTGCGTGCGAAACCAAAGTTTGAAGCCGGAAACAGACTTGCATAAACCGACCGGTCGGTCAATAATAAGCGATAAGAAGCTTCGGTCCGAAGTCTGCGCGCCGCCGCCAGAAGCGGCGGAAAAAACGGGCGAGCACGGATCGGCGGTTTCATAACTATCGGCGGAACACCCCGCCGAAATCGCGTTAACTTGGGAGGAAACGCATGACGGTTATTTCCAGGCTGGCTGCGGCCGGCGTCTTCGTCGCGACCACGGCGCTCTCCGGCGCCGTCGCCTTCGCGGCCGACTACACCCTGACGATCTCGAGCTGGAGTCCCCCGACTCACGGCATCAACGCGAAGATGTGGCCGACCTTCACGAAAATGGTCGAGGAAGCCACGGACGGCCGGGTCACCACCGACCTGAAGCTGAACATCGCCCCGCCGCCGGCGCAGTTCGACCTCGTGCAGGACGGCGCCGCCGACCTGTCGATCATCTTCCACGGCTACCAGCCCGGCCGCTTCACGGCCCAGAAGCTGATCGAGCTGCCCGGCTACGAGGGCAGCGCGGAGGCTGCTTCGGTGGCCGACTGGCGGGCCTACGAGAAGTTCCTGAAATCCGCCGACGAGCATCGCGGCGTGAAGCTGATCGCGCTGCACACGCACGGGCCCGCCCAGGTCTACACGACCGGCCCGGTCACCAGCCTCGATCAGATCAAGGGCCTGAAGCTGCGCGTTCCGGGCGGCGTGGGCAGCGACGTCGGCACCGCGCTGGGTGCGACCGGCATCCAGGTGCCGGCACCGAAGGTCTACGAGACGCTTGCCTCGAAGGCCGCGGACGGCGTCGTCATGCCGATGGAATCGCGCAAGGGCTTCAAGCTCACCGAGGTCGCCCCGTACACCTACGAGATGCCCGGCGGCTTCTATCGCGGCTCGTTCGCCTTCATCATGAACGAGAACGCCTTCAAGAACCTGCCCGAGGACATCCAGAAGGCGCTCGAGGAGAAGGTGTTCGGCGAGCCGCTGAGCCGCGAGTTGGGCAAGATCTGGGACGAGATCGACCAGGAGGGCCGGCAGGCGTCGCTGGACACGCCCGGCAACCAGATCAACGAGGCTTCGGACGCGGACAAGGCCGCCTACCAGCCGATCGCCGATGCGGTCACCGCCAAGGTGATCGAGGAGGTCGCCGCCACCGGCGTCGACGCCAAGGGCGCCCACGAGTTCATCGCCGAGACGATGAAGAGCTACGGCAAGTAGGTTCGCCTGTCGGACCCGGGGGGCGGCGCCCCCCCGGCCGGGCGCCCCCGGGGCC
>JAEWYT010000035.1 GCA_023458595.1 Pseudomonadota bacterium | reverse complement strand
CGGTGAAGCCGTCCCAGCGCCACATGTCGCCGGACTTGGTCACGAGCCGCTGGCCGGGCTTCAGCAGCGCCTGCAGCCGCGCGCCGTCGCCATGCTCGACGAGGCCGATCTGCGAGAGCGCCCGCGCCAGCACCTCGGGCGCCTTGACCACTTCCGACAGCGGCCGCGCGCCGGCGGGCAGGGCCGGGTCGGCGGCATCGGGGACGATCTTGCGCCAGTGGATCGAGGCGCCTTCCTCGGCCGGATGGTCGAGGTCCTCGCCGAAGGCCGCGCCCAGCGCCGCCTCGAAGCCGGGCTGGACGGTCACCGCATCGATCAGCGGCGGCCACAGCGCGCCCTCGCTGACCGCGAGAACCTTTTCGAGGGTCTGGTGTTCCGTCTCGAGGCCCTTCAGGTCGCGCTCGGCATCCGCCGCCGGGCCGCGCGCGGCTTCGACCGCCTCGCGCGCCGCGGTCACCGCCTGATCGGCCTCGACGGTCGCCGATTCGCCGGATTCGGCTTCCGCCTGGGCGCTCGCGACGGCGGCGGCCAGTGCCTCGATCTCGCTCGTCGCGCTCGCCGACTGGAGTGCTGCGGTCTCCCGCTCGATCTCCGCCAACTGGCTCTCGAGGCGGGAGAGGCGCTCCGTCTCGTCGCGGATGACGCGCTCGAACTGGCGCCGGCGCGCCGTCAGCTCGGCGGCGTTGGCGGTTGCCTCGGCGAGCTTCGCCTCGGCCTCCTGCAGCGCCGTCTCGGTCGCCGACAGCCGGCGCTTCAATTCCTCGCCGTTCGCCTCGGCCCGCTCGGCTTCCGCCTTGATCTCGGCTTCTTCCTCCTCGAGCCGGGCGATCGTCTCCCTGGTCGAGGCGATCGTTCCGCGCTCGCGCTCGAGATCGGCGCCGGTCTGGGCGAGCCGGCCGCCGAGTTCCTCGCGGCGCTCGAGGACCTGCTTCTTCTCCCGGTCGATGCCGTCGCGGGCGATCGTCAGGTGGCGCAGCCGCGCGGCGGCCTCCGCCTCCTTCTCGCGCAGCGAGGGCAGGGCGGCGGCGGCCCCGGTGCGCGCCGTCGCGGCGGCGGCGGCGGCCTGGGTCAGGCCGGCGACGATCGCGGTGGCCTCGCCGACGGCGGATTCGCGCTCGGCGATGGCCTTGAGCGCCGCCTGCCGGCGCAGGTGCCAGAGGATCGCCTCGGTCTTGCGGATCTGCGCCGACAGCGCCTTGTAGCGCGACGCCTGGCGGGCCTGCCGCTTCAGCCCGTCGAGCTGCTGGGCGAGCTGGGCGATCACGTCGTCGAGCCGCGCCATGTTCTGCTCGGCGGCGCGCAGCCTCAGCTCCGCCTCGTGGCGGCGCGAGTGCAGGCCGGCGATGCCCGCGGCCTCCTCGAGGATCTTGCGCCGGTCGCGCGGCTTGGCCGAGATCAGCTCGCCGATCTGCCCCTGCCGCACCATCGCCGGCGAATGGGCGCCGGTCGAGGCGTCGGCGAACAGGAGCTGCACGTCGCGGGCGCGGGTATCCTTGCCGTTGATCTTGTAGACGGAGCCGGCCTCGCGCTCGATGCGGCGGGAGACTTCCAGCACGTCCGCGTCGTTGAACTGGGCGGGCGCGAGCCGGGTCGCGTTGTCGATGACGAGCGCGACTTCCGCCGAGTTCCGGCTCGGCCGGTTGGCGCTGCCCGAGAAGATGACGTCGTCCATGCCCGAGGCGCGCAGGCTCTTGTGCGAGCTTTCGCCCATCACCCAGCGCACCGCCTCGACCAGATTGGACTTGCCGCAGCCGTTCGGGCCGACGATTCCCGTCAGGCCCGGCTCGATGTGCAGCTCGGAGGGGTCCACGAAGGACTTGAAGCCGACGATGCGCAGGCGCGTGAGCTTCATGCGCGCCCGCCCCGCGGCAGGAGATCGCTCGACGTCATGAACGCGTCCGGACGTGAACGCGCTCCCGCCGGACCGTCAGCTCGGCAGGAGCGCGTCGATCTTCTCCTGAAACTGCTCGAACGGCAGCGCGCCACGTACGATCTCGCCATTGATGAAGAAGGTCGGCGTCGAATTCACTCCGAACTCCGCGCCGCGCTTCTTGACAGACTCCACCCCGTCCATCAGCTCCTGATTCGTCAAGCACTGGTCGAATTTTTCCTGTGAGAGTCCGGCCTGCCTGGCCATCTTCGTCAGGCCGCCGACGCGATCGTCGGTGAAGGCCCACAGGTCCTGATTCTTGAACATGGCGTCGACGAAGGTGAAGTACTGGTTCTCCGGCACGCAGCGCGCCAGCATGAAGGCGGCGGTGGCGACGGGATCGAGCGGGAACTCGCGGAAGACGAAGTAGACCTTGCCCGTGTCGATGTACTGCTGCTTCAGCTCGGGGAAGGTTTCCTTGTCGAAATGCGCGCAGTGGGTGCAGGTCATCGAGGCGTATTCGACGATGGTCACCGGCGCGTTGGGGTCTCCGAGCGCCTTCTCGCCGAGCGGGCTCGGCTGCATCAGTTCGGC
Organism: Pseudomonadota bacterium; assembly: GCA_023458595.1. Lineage (GTDB taxonomy): Bacteria > Pseudomonadota > Alphaproteobacteria > Rhizobiales > Tepidamorphaceae > Microbaculum. The sequence continues at coordinate 52,980 of JAEWYT010000035.1, read as the reverse complement.
GATGTCGACGGAGACGAGCGTCGGCGCGGGGATTTCCCCCGTTTCCACAGGAATCGCGGGACGCCCGAAGTAGCGGGCGCCCGCGGCGCCGGCGGCGAGCATGGCGGCGCCGGCGACGCCGGTGAAGAGGACATGTCTGCGGTTCACGGTCATCGTCGAGTTCCTTGTTGCGCGGCCCGAGCATGGGAGCCCGCGTATGAACCCCGGCTGAACGGCGTCGCCGGGCCAATTGCCCGCGGATCATGCTTTTTACAGAGAATATGGCAAGAGTGGGCCGAATCTCGTCACGGCTTCGTGTCCGTGCCGATTCGCGATCCGAGCCGCGCAAGGGCAGCCCGCAGCTGCTCGTCCTCCACGGTTTCGAGCCGCCCGGCGGCCTCGTCCGCGGCGGACTTCGCCGGGTCCGCCGGAGACCGCTGCGTCGGCGGCCGGTTCTGCCCGGTTTCGACCGGCGCCTGCCGGATCGTCAGGCGCTCGACCGCCCGCCAGCCGAAGATCGCGTTGATCCGCGCGACGACTTCCGCGGAGGCGTATTGCAGCTCGAGGGCGTCGCCGCCCTCGGCGCGCACCACGAGCGTCGCCCCCTCGCGGACCTCCCCGCCCCCGCTCTCCGCTCCGTCCCGGCCCGGATTTTCCCTGCGTTGCGGCCAGCGCAGCCTTTCCGGCCGCGAGCGCTCGGCAAGTCCCGGCCCGACGATCTCCGTCCAGGCGGCGAGGATCTGGGTCGAGGAGAAGCCCGCCTTCGAGACGACGGGATCGAGCAGCTTCTCGGCGATCCGGTCGATGCGGACCGGCCCGTTCGCCTTGATCGTCCTGCCCGTGCTCATCCTGTCGACCGCCGGCCCGAGTGAGAAATCTGGCGCTTGTGCGCCGATCGCGGGAAACGCGATCATGACGCGCGAATCTTCTACGTAACCGGTCATGCCCGCAACCCGTCCGAAAGTCCGCGCTCCCCAGGCAGCCGACCTGCTCGCCTGGTACGACCGCCATCGCCGGCGGCTGCCCTGGCGCGTCACCGCGGGGGAGAAGCCCGACCCTTACAGGGTCTGGCTCAGCGAGATCATGCTGCAGCAGACGACCGTCGCCGCCGTCGGGCCGTATTTCCGGCACTTCGTCGAGCAGTGGCCGACGGTCCAGGCGCTCGCCGCCGCCCCGCGGGAGGACGTCCTGCGCGACTGGGCGGGCCTCGGCTACTACGCCCGCGCCCGCAACCTGCACGCCTGCGCCGCGAAGGTCGCCGACGAGCTCGGCGGCCGCTTTCCCGACACGGAAGAGGGCCTGCGCGCGCTGCCGGGGATCGGCGCCTACACGGCCGCCGCCATCGCCGCGATCGCCTTCGACCGGCCGACGGCCGCCGTCGACGGCAACGTCGAGCGGGTGATCGCCCGCCTGTTCGCGATCGGGACGCCGATGCCGGCGGCGAAGACGGAGATCCGCGCCCGGACGGAGGAGCTGGTGCCGCCGGACCGCCCCGGCGACTTCGCGCAGGCCCTGATGGACCTCGGCGCGACGATCTGCACGCCGAAACGGCCGGTCTGCGCGCTCTGCCCGTGGAGCGATGCCTGCCTCGCCCGTGCCCGCGGCATCGAGGAGAGCCTGCCGGTCAAGGCGCCGAAGAAGGACAGGCCGCTGCGCCGCGGCGCCGCCTTCTGGGCCGAGCGGGGCAACGGCTCGGTCCTGATCGTGAAGCGCCCGCCCAGGGGCCTGCTCGGCGGCATGGACGGCGTCTGGCTGACGCCGCTGAAGGAGGACATCGACCCCGCGGACGCCCGCGAGCATGCCCCGTTCAAGGCGCGCTGGAACCGGATTTCCGGCGAGGTCGAGCACGTCTTCACCCATTTCCGGCTGAAGCTGACGGTCTTCACCGCGACCGACGTCACCAGCTTCGCCCTGCCGGATACCCGCTGGGTGGCGAAGAAGGACCTGCCCGACGTCGGCATGCCGACGGTCATGCGCAAGGCGGCGGCGCACGCCCTGCGCGCCCTGCACGGCGAGAAGGCCGAGAAGCTGGTGGCGCTCAGGCGGCGCTCGAAAGTCCGGAGCTGAGTTCGGACCTGACGATCTGGCGCAGCGCGTCGATCGGCTCCAGCGCCCCGTCGCGCTCGATATGCCAGAAGGTCCAGCCGTTGCAGGCGTCGAGCCCCTGCACCAGCGCGCCGACCTTGTGGATCGACCCGGCCTTCTCGCCCGAGGAAAGCGTGCCGTCGACGCGCACGGTGGCGGCATGGCGGCGGCGCGAATCGGTGAGCTTGTCGCCCGGCTGGATCAGGCCGCGCTCCAGAAGCGTGCCGAACGGGATGCGCGGCTCCTCGCGCTTCGCCCTGGTGACGGCGAGCGAGTGGTCCTCGAGCGGCTCGACGGCGTCGATGCGCGCCCGGGCGGCGCTGGCGTAGGTCTCCTCGCGCTCGATGCCGACGAAATGCCGGCCGAGCCGCTTGGCGACCGCCCCGGTGGTGCCGGAGCCGAAGAACGGGTCGAGGACGACGTCGCCGGGCTTCGTCGAGGACAGGATGACGCGCGCGAGCAGGCTTTCCGGCTTCTGCGTCGGATGCGTCTTGCGGCCGTCCTCGTCCTTCAGGCGCTCGCCGCCGGTGCAGATCGGCAGGAGCCAGTCGGAGCGCATCTGGACGTCGTCGTTCAGCGCCTTCATGGCCTCGTAGTTGAAGGTGTAGCCCTTCGCGTTCGCGTCGCGGGCGGCCCAGATCATCGTCTCGTGGGCGTTGGTGAAGCGCCGCCCCCGGAAATTCGGCATCGGGTTGGTCTTGCGCCAGACGATGTCGTTCAGCATCCAGTAGCCGAGATCCTGCAGGATCGTGCCGACGCGGAAGATGTTGTGGTAGGAGCCGATCACCCAGATCGTGCCGTCCTTCTTCAACACCCGTCGGCAGGCGAGCAGCCAGGCGCGCGTGAACGCGTCGTAGGCCTCGAAGCTGTCGAACTTGTCCCAGTCGTCGTCGACGGCATCGACCTTGGAATTGTCCGGCCGATGCAGCGCGCCTTCGAGCTGCAGGTTGTAGGGCGGGTCGGCGAAGATGGCGTCGACCGATCTGGCCGGCAACGCCTCGAGCGTCGCGATGCAATCGCCGATCAGGATCTCGTCTAGGTACCCGGCAGAAGCCGGGCCGGGCGTCCGTGACGCCCGGCTCGGAACGCATGAAGGCATTACTCACACAACCCTTACGCAACTGATGTGAGCATCATGTGCTGTCAGGGTAAAAGTTGGCTTAACTGGTAAAGAGATCGCTCTGGGCGAGCGGTCTGAAGGTCATCCGGTGGATCGGGCAGGGGCCGACCTGCCTCAGCGCCTCGAGGTGCCGGGCCGTCCCGTAGCCCCGGTTCGTCTCGAATCCATAGGCCGGATGGGCGCTCGCCAGCCGGTCCATCATCCGGTCGCGGGTGACCTTGGCGACGATCGAGGCCGCCGAGATCGAAAGGCAGAGCGCGTCGCCGTCGATCACGGCTTCGCCCGGGCAGGGGGAGCCCGGCAGGTCGCGCCCGTCGACCAGGATGTAGCCGGCGGGCCGGGCGAGCCCCGCGATCGCCCGGCGCATGGCGAGCAACGTGGCCTGACGGATGTTGATCCGGTCGATGAGCGCCGCCGAGGTTCCCGCGACCGATACGGTCGACGTCTCCAGGATCTCCGAAAAAAGCGCCTCGCGGCGGGCGGCCGGGAGCGCCTTCGAATCGGCGAGGCCTTTAGGGATCCGGTCCGGATCGAGGATCACGGCGGCGGCGACCACGGGGCCGGCGAGCGGCCCGCGGCCGGCCTCGTCGACGCCGGCGACCAGGCCGGCGCCCTTCCCGAGCGCCCTCCTTTCGCGGCTGAAATCGGCTGCGGTCTCCATGGCGGGATGGTTCCGCGACTCGGGCCGCAATTGCAACGAGGCAAAAAAAGCCGGCCGGCGCGGGGGCTGCGCCGGCCGGCGGGCGCACAGGTCGTCTGGTTGAAAGGGCGGCCACGACCTGCGGAAAACGGCGAAGAAGGAAATCAGCCGGGAAGGAGCACCCGTCCCGTGTCGTCGAGCGGCCAGAACGGATTGTGGGCGATCTCCCAGAGATGGCCGTCCGGATCGGCGAAATAGCCCGAATACCCGCCCCAGACCGTCTCGGCGGCCGGCTTGATGACGCGCGCGCCGGCGGCCCCGGCTTCCTTCAGCAGGGCGTCGACGGCGGATTTCGAGGCGAGGTTCTGCGCGAGCGTCACGCCGCGAAAGCCGCTGCCCTCGCCCGAAAGGCCCGCGTCCCCGGCGAGCGGCTCGGTGCCGAACAGGGCGAACACCGTGCCGCCGACATCGAAGAAGGCGACCGGCTCCTGGCTCTGCGAGGAACGCTTCCAGCCGAGCCGCTCGTAGAAGGCGGCCGACGTCTGGACGTCGGCGACTCCGAGGGTGATGACGCTGATGCGCTGGTCCATCGGTCTTCTCCGAAAGGCGGTTCTTCTAGAACAGGCTCATCTGGTCGCCGGCCCCGAGCGGACGCTCGAACAGGTCGGTGCGCAGCTTGAGCTTCCCGCGGTTGAGCCTGTTGCGCTCCGCCGCGAGCTCGAACCGGCGGCCGATCGTCCAGGCGACCGGGCCCGTTCCGGTCATCCGCTTGCCGAACTCGGCCTGGTAGTCCTTGCCCCCGCGCGTCTGCGTGACGAGCGACATGACGCGGGCGGCCCTGTCCGGCGCGTTGTTCCGAAGCCACTCGACGAACAGGTCGCGCACCTCCAGCGGCAGCCGCAGGAGGATGTAGCCGGCCTCCCTCACGCCGGCGGCGGCGGCCGCGGCCAGGATCGACTCGATCTCCGAATCGTTGAGCGCCGGAATGACCGGGGCTACCAGCACGGCGGTCGGAATGCCGGCCTCGGCGAGCCGCATCAGCGCCTCCAGCCGTCGCGGCGGCGCCGAGGCGCGCGGCTCCAGCGCCCGCGACAGCTTCCGGTCGAGGCTCGTCACCGACAGCGCCACCTTGGCGAGCCCGCGCCCGGCCATCCGCGACAGGATGTCGATATCGCGGGTGACGAGCGCCGACTTGGTGACGATGCCGACCGGGTGGTTGTAGCGGTCCAGCACCTCGAGGACGCGCCGCGTGATGCGCTGCTGGCGCTCGATCGGCTGGTAGGGATCGGTGTTGGTCCCCATCGCGATCACGTCGGGCTTGTAGTTCGGCTCCGACAGCTCCTTCTCCAGGAGCTCGGCGGCGTTCGGCTTGGCGAACAGCTTCGATTCGAAGTCGAGCCCCGGCGACATGCCCATGTAGGCGTGGGTCGGCCGGGCGTAGCAGTAGGCGCAGCCGTGCTCGCAGCCGCGATAGGGGTTGATGGAGCGGTCGAAGTTCAGGTCCGGCGAATCGTTGCGGGTGATGATCCGCTTCGGCTTCTCGATGGTGACGGTCGTCGCGAACGGCGGCAGCTCGTCGGCCGATCCCCAGCCGTCGTCGAAGATCGCCCGGGCGAGCTTCTCGTAGCGCCCGGACAGGTTCGAGCCCGCGCCGCGCCCGCGCCGCCGCTTCTCCGCGACGCCGTCGGCGATCTGGCCCGGTCCGTTCTCCGCCGGTTCTGGGAGGGGGATTCGCTCGTCCATGCCGGCAACAATAGGTCAGGTATGTGAACATAACAAGAACATTTACCAAAATTCCCCCGAAATCGGCTGACGGTCGATGGCGTGGCCGCGACGGCGCGCTATAACCGCGCCGCGATGCTTACGGTTGTGATCCCGACCCTCGACTCCGAGCGGCCGCTCGTGGGAACGCTCGCGGCGCTGATTCCGGCCGCCGCCGCGGGCGTCGTGTCGCAGGTCGTGGTCTGCGACGGCGGCTCGGGCGACGACACCCTGGCGGTCGCCGACGAGCTCGGCTGCGACATCGTCGCCGCCCCGCGCGGACGCGGCTCGCAGCTTGCCGCCGGCGCGCGGGCCGCCCGCCATCCCTGGCTCCTGTTCCTGCATTCCGACACGCAGCTCGAGGAGGGCTGGCACCGCGAGGCGGCGACCTTCATCGAGCGCACCGAGGCGAGGAACGACGGCGGCCACGTCGCCGCCGTGTTCGGCTTCGCGCTCGACGACTACGGCTTCTCGGCCCGTTTCCTGGAGACGATGGTGCGGGTCCGCTGCGCGCTCTTCGCGCTGCCCTACGGCGACCAGGGCCTGCTGATCTCGCGGCGCCACTACGACCGGCTCGGCGGCTTCCGGCCGATCCCGCTGATGGAGGACGTCGATCTCGTCCGCCGCATCGGCCGGCGCGGCCTCGTCTATCTGCGGGCGAGGGCCGTCACCAGCGCCGAGCGCTACCGCCGCGAGGGCTACCTGCGCCGCATGGCCCGCAACGCCGGCTGCCTCACCCTGTTCTTCCTGCGCGTCCCGCCCCGCCTGATCGCCCGCGTCTACGGCTGAGTCCATGGACCGCTGGCTGGTGGTGATGGCCAAGGAGCCGCGCGCCGGCCGGGTGAAGTCCCGTCTCGCCCGCGAGATAGGCACGACCGAGGCGACCCGCTTCTATCGCGTCACCCTCGACCGCCTGGTCCGCAGGCTCGCCGGCGATCCGCGCTGGCAAACCGTGCTCGCGGTCACCCCGGACACGGCGATCGTCGCGCCCGTCTGGCCGGGCGGGGTATGGGCGATAGGGCAGGGCAGGGGCGGTCTCGGCGAGAGGATGCGGAGGGTCATGGGCGGATTTCCGCCCGGTCCCGTGATCGTCGTCGGCAGCGACATTCCGGGCATCGAGCCCGGTCATATCGCGGACGCCTTCCGTCTGCTGGGTTCCGACGATGTGGTGTTCGGACCCGCCGAGGACGGCGGATACTGGCTGGTGGGCATGAAGCGTCGCCCGCGCGTGCCGGAGATCTTCGACGCGGTGCGCTGGTCGACGGGGCACGCGCTCGAGGACACGCTCGCGAACTGCCGCGGCCTGTCGGTCGGCCGCGCCGCCACTCTCGCCGACGTCGACGGCGCCGAGGCCTGGCGGAAGTGGAGACGGGGCGACCTCCGGCCGGCCGCCCCGAACCGGATCTAGAGCCGAAGCTGATAGCTCGCCGGCACCCAGCGGTAGCCGTCGCCGGATTTCTCGACGTAGCCGATCGCCGGGAACGGCATGTGGTAGCCGGTCGCAGGGATCCTGTCGGTCGCCGCCATGTCGAGGATCGTCCTGCGGGTCTTCACCGCAAGGTCCTTGTCGGTGTCGAAACCGACGTGCCAGTCCGGCCTCTGCACGGACAGGACGTAGTGGTTGGTGACGTCGCCCCAGATGAGGAACGGCTTGCCCGCGCTCTCGATCAGGTAGGCGGTGTGGCCGGGCGTGTGGCCGGGCGCGCCTATCGCGCGGATGCCGGTGGCTACGTCCGAGCCATCCTTGATGAACGTCGCCTTCTCCGCGTGCGGAACGACGTTCGCCTGGGTGAGCTTGGCCACCCCTTCCGCCGGCGAGCCCATCCGGTCGGCCGAGGTCCAGAAGGCGTACTCGGTCTCGGGGATCGCGTAGCGGGCGTTCGGGAACAGGGACTTGCCGTCCTCCATCAGCCCGCCGATGTGGTCGGGATGGAAATGGGTCAGCACGACCATGTCGACCTGGTCGGGCGAATAGCCGGCCGCCGACAGCATCGAGGCGAGCTTGCCCGCGTTCGGCCGCCGCGCGGCGCCGTTGCCGGAATCGAACATCACCAGCTCGCTGCCGGTGTTGACGATGACCGGCGTGAACGAGATCTCCATCCGGCTCGGCGACAGGAAATTCTCCTGGGCGTAGGCCTGCACGTCCTCGGGCTTCTGGTCGTTGCCGAAGATCGGGTGGGGACCGTCGAGCTGGATCGCGCCGTCGGCGACAGTGGTGATCTCGAAGTCGCCGAGCTTGAAGCGATAGACCTCCGGCAGCGCCGGGCCCATCATCGGCGCGGCCGCGCGGGCCGGCGCGACGAGGCCCGCTCCCAGTACGGGGGCGAGCGCGGCCCCGGCGGTCGCGAGCAGGGCGTTGCGGCGCGTGACGTTGAAGCGTGCTGTCATGGAATCCTCCCCTGTTGGCGCACCCCGCGTCGCGGAGCCGTCAAACCAGATAACGCGCAGGGGGGCCGCTTCTTCCCTCAAAGCCGTGACCTCACGGCATCGTGAACCGGTCGAGGCGAAGGGTGGGCATGTCCGCGGCGCGGCCGTCCCGCGAGGTGTGTATTAGCCCCGCGAACACGGCGGAAAAGCAGATAAAACCCAGCTAAATACCGGGCAAAATAGAATAAATTTTAGGTGTCGAGATTGGTGTTTCTTAGACAAATGAACGGTCAATTTGGGAACACGCGAGACGACCGAGATTAAGCCGGTCTTAAGCGTGGGTCATATTGGCAACGGCGCTACAAGGCATACAGCCATGATGGGTTCGTATTCGAAACTGCTGGCCGCATTCGGCGCGAACGGTTCCCGCGGGTCCGCACCGGGCCTGCCCCAGTCGTGGCTGTCCAGGCTCGGCAAGAGCCGCAGCGACGAAGTGGTGCTCGGTGAAGTGACGAAGCTCTTTCAGGCATGCAAGTCCCTCGACGAGGTCTGCAGGGTCGCCCGCAGCCGGCTCCAGGCGATTTCGCCCGATCTCTCCGGCGGCCTCTATCTGGCGAGCGCGACCGGTGAGTACCTGGAAAACGTCATGACCTGGGGCAACATGGATGCGACCGAGGAGATCTTCGCTCCCGACGACTGCTGGGCGCTGCGCTGCGGCCGTCCGCATCTCGTCGACCACGAGGACGAGCTGGTCGCCTGCTCCCACACCCATGTCGAGGACGGCGCCTGGCATCTGTGCCTGCCGCTGATGGCGCAGGGCGAGGCTCTCGGAATCCTCTACTTCCGGGCCCCGCCCGGCGGCGAGAGGGCGAAGGTCAACAAATCCCTCTCCTCTCATTCCAAAATGCTGTTCTACATGAACTTCTCGGAGACGCTGGCGATGGCGCTGGCGAACATCCGGCTGCGCGAATCGCTTCAGCATCAGGCGATCCGAGATCCGCTGACCGGCATGTTCAACCGCCGCTACCTGCAGGAGACGCTGAGCCGCGAGCTCAAGCGCGTGGCCCGCTCGAAGGAGCCGCTGACCTTCGTCGCGCTCGATATCGACCACTTCAAGAAGTACAACGACACGAACGGCCACGATGCCGGCGACGAGGTGCTGAAGACCGTCGCCGAGATCCTCAAGAACCGGACCCGCGGCGAGGACATCGCCTGCCGGCTCGGCGGCGAGGAATTCGCCCTCGTCTATCCGGGCATGCCCACCGAGGTCGCCGTCACCCGCGTGCAGTCGATCCTTCACGAGGTCGAGAAGCGGGAGATCAAGCACCGCGGACGTCCGCTCGAGCCGGTCACGATCTCCGCGGGCATCGCCGTCTTCCCCCATCACGCGGCGGACCTTGAGTCCCTGCTGCATGCCGCCGACAAGGCGCTCTATCAATCGAAGAACGCCGGGCGAAACCGGGCGACACTTGCTGACCTGGCCGGCGAGCGCGAGGCCGATGCGCCGCCGATCAAGCTGGTGCACAGCAACGTCTCGCCCTTTCGCAAGCGCGCCGCCGGTTGACGGTACCAAGCAGCAGTAACGCGCAAAGGGGCCCGTTCCCGAAGCGGGCCCCTTTCACTTCTTGCCGCAACGCCGCCTATCGCCCCAACCGGTAGAGGTCGTAGTTCAGCAGCCGCGTGCGGTCCTTGTTGCATCCCGCGGCGATGGACCCGATCTCGGTACGGTCCACGCCGATGTCCTTCAGCGTGCGGTCGTCGAGCGCGGAAAGCTCGCGGATCGTCTTCCATCGCCGGTACCAGCTCCACACGGCCATTGCCACGGCCGTCGTGGCCGTCGCGATGCGTGCCGGCAGAGGCGTCGCGGTCCGGCGGTGGGAAACGGGGACGACGGGGTAGTTCAGCATGGTGGCTCTCCTTCTGGCTTCCCGAGGTGTCCGGCGGCTCCGGGCACCCCGCGTTCGCGTTGGAGAGCACTATGCGGGAGGCCCACTGACAGCATTCTGTCAGGAGGACTGACAGCCTCCTGACAGCGTGTTGTCAGGAGTGCTAGCGTAGCGTCCCGCCCGTCCTCCTCGCGGGGTCGGGGAAATCCAGGAGCTGCGCCGTGCGCCGGGCCGATCGGCTGTTCGAGATCATACAGTTCATGCGCCGCAACGCGTCCGGGACGACGCGCGCCCGCGACCTCAGCGAGGCGCTCGAGGTCTCGGAGCGGACGATCTACCGCGACATCCGCGACCTGATGGCGAGCGGCGTGCCGATCGAGGGCGAGGCCGGCATCGGCTACGTCCTCAGGGCGGGCTTCGACCTGCCGCCGCTGATGTTCAAGGAACAGGAGATCGAGGCGCTCGTGCTCGGCGCGCGGATCGTCGAATCCTGGGGCGACCGGGAACTCGCCAGCGCCGCCTCCGACGTCATCGCGAAGGTCGAGGCGGTGATTCCCGACCGGCTGCGCGAGTACATGGCCAACACGGCGCTGCTGGCTCCGGAGCAGCACTTCATGGAGCCGGTCCAGTTCGACCTGGCCGAGATGCGCCACGCCGTGCGCCACAGGCTCAAGGTGCACTTCCGCTACACCGACGTGACCGGCCAGCCGACGGAACGCACGGTACGGCCCCTGTCGCTCGCCTATTTCGGACCGATCTGGCTGCTCGCGGCGTGGTGCGAGCTGCGCACCGACTTCCGCACCTTCCGCCTCGACCGGATCGAGGATTTCACCGTCACGGCGGAGCGCTTCGGCAACGAGCCCGGCAGGACTCTGCACGATTTCCTCAAGCGCAAGCAGCCCTGGACACGCAGCAAGCTCGCCACGATCGATGACGAGGAGGAATGACCCCGCCCGGTAACCGGCGCTTTTTCGGAAAAGCGCGCCGGTCGGTCAAATTTTAGACGATTCGCTCGGCCCGTCTTTACGCGGCACCGGCAGGGTTCGTGTCGGACCGAGACAGGGGAGGTTGACCATGCGTTCACGCGCGTGCCGCGTCACTCGGGGCCCCGGACGATGGACGCTCGCCGCAGCGGCCGCCGTGGCGGCGGCGCTCCTCGCCTTTTCCGCGACCGGTCCCGCGCGCGCCGCCTCGAAAGTGCCCGGCACGTCCTGCCCGCTGTTCCCCGCTGACAGCTGGTGGAGCGCCAAGGTGCACAAGCTCAAGGTCCACAAGCGCAGCCGCCGGTGGATGGCCAACATGCAGCCCGACCGGGACCTGCATCCCGACTTCGGCCCTTCCTACGGCGCGATACCCGTGCCCTACGGCATCCCGATCACCATCGTCGAGGGAAGCCATCCGAAGGTCACCGTCGATTTCCAGTACGACGACGAGAGCGACCATGTCGGCTATCCCCTCGGCGACGACACCCTGGTCGAGGGCGGCCAGTGGACCTCGGGCGACCGCCATACCGTCGTCGTCGACAAGAATACCTGCCGGCTCTACGAGACCTGGGCGACCAGGAAATCGGGCAGCGACTGGTCCGCCGGCAGCGGCGCGACTTGGGACTTGAACTCGAACCGGCTGCGCCGCAGAGGCTGGACGTCCGCCGACGCCGCCGGCCTGCCTATCCTGCCGGGTCTGCTCAACTACGACGAGGTCGCCGCCCGCCGGATCACCCACGCGATCCGCTTCACCACTGACGTCACCGACCGGCGCTATCTGTGGCCGGCCCGCCATCAGGCAGGATCCGTCGACAACCGGAACTATCCGCCGATGGGCGCCCGGTTCCGGCTGAAGAAGTCCTACAGGATAGCCAAGGGCCTGCGGGCCGATACCCGGGCCGTGTTGAGGGCGATGAAGGTCTACGGCCTCGTTCTCGCCGACAACGGCTCGCCCTGGTATTTCCAGGGCACCTCCGACGTGCGCTGGCCTGAAGGGCTCCTCGACGAACTGAAGCGCGTCCCGGCGTCCGCCTTCGAAGCCGTCGACACCTCCGGCCTGATGATCAGGAAGAACAGCATGCAGGTGCGCAAGAAACCGAAGAGGAAGCGCAGGTAGCGCCGAACGAAGGGGGCGCCCCTCGCGAGGCGCCCCTCGGTTCTCTCAGTTCTCCGAATCCCACTCCGGATTCCGGCTGCGGTATCGCCGGTCGAAATCCTTGTAGTTCGTGGTGATTTCCTCGCCGCGCCTGATGGCGCGCACGGCGACCGACTTCTCGTCGACCTCGTGGATGTTCGGATCGTCGGAGTGGTTCATGTAGCGGGCGTCGTCGACGCAGAGCACGAAGACCGGCTCGTCGACCACCGTCTGGTAGCCGTATTTCAGGACGAAGTCGCGGGCCACCGGATCGTCCGGGCTGACGTAGCGCAGGTCGACGACCTGGTCGATGCCGGGATCGAACATCCAGATCGTCTCGCCTTCGCCAATGTCCTGATCGGCGAACAGCCCGAGCCCGGCGATCGGGCTTGAAGCCACGCGCGTCTTCACTCGCATCATGATGTGTGGAACCCCTTCGAGGGATATGGGCGCCGCGGCCAATCCGCGGACGTCGCGGCGACCGCGCCGCGGCCGCCGACGATACGCGAGCCGTTACCGAAGGAAAGCGGGATTTTGCGGCCGCCGCGCTGCCGGCCCGGTCAGCCCTTGCGACGCTTCACGTGCTCGTCGAGGCGCGGCAGGATCTCGACGAAATTGCAGGGCATGTGGCGGTAGTCGAGCTGTTGCTCGAGGATGCCGTCCCAGGCGTCCTTGCAGGCGCCGGGCGAGCCGGGCAGGCAGAAGACGTAGGTGGCGTTGGCGACCCCGCCGGTCGCCCGGCTCTGCACCGTCGAAGTGCCGATCTTCGGGTAGGAGATCATGTGGAACACCGTCGAGAAGCCGTCCATCCGCTTCTCGAACAGGGGCTCGACCGCCTCCGGCGTCACGTCGCGGCCGGTGAATCCGGTGCCGCCCGTGGTCAGGACGACGTCGACGGCAGCGTCGTCGATCCAGGCCCTTACCGTCTCGCGGATCGCGAGCACGTCGTCGGTGACGATCGTCCGGTAGGCGAGCGTGTGCCCGGCTTTCGTCAGCCGGTCGACGAGGGTCTGCCCGGACTTGTCGTCCTGGAGCGTACGTGTGTCGGAGACCGTCAGAACGGCGATGGAAAGGGGGATGAAGTGGCGGGCGGGTGCATCGGACATGGGGCGCAATATACCTGCGCACGCCGACTAGAAATAGCCGACCAGCCGTCCGAGCGTGATGACACAAAGCCACAGGGCGATGGACAGCCCCGCACAGACGCGCAGCACCGCCGGGACGACGCCGGTCGGCGCCCGTGCGGCGATCGTCAGCCCGAGCGCGGCGACGGCGAGGGCAAGGGCGAGCACCGCCATCTTGGCGAGGAAGAAGGGAGAATTCAGATAGTCGCCCGCCCGCGCCGCGAACAGGAGCGCCCCCGCTCCGGCAGCGACGGCCAGTCCCGCCGCCGCGACCGGGACAAGCGTTCGCGCCAGGTCCGCACGATCGATGCCGCGCCACAGACCCAACAACCTCAGATCGTACGGAACGATCGCGCCGAACAGAAGCGCGATGCCGGCGATATGGGCGGTGTTGACGAGCGGATAGAGCCAGACCGAATTCCGCAGGGCGACGGCGAACGGCAGTTTCTCCAGGCCGGCGAGCGCCTCGATCATTCCACCCGCCGTGCGGCCGTCACGACTCCCGATCCGGGTAGAGATCGTGCTTCGTGCCGTCGATCATCAACCATTCCGCCTTCATCAGCTTCGCATCGGGGTCGGCCGAACGATGGCCGTGGGCCTTCACTTCGGTGCCGGCCGCGAGTTTCGCCACTGTGAGCCCGGCGCGCTCGTTGCGCCAGGGCTGACCGATTTCCACGACCCACTCCTCGCCCTCGAATTCGCCCAAGGCGTCGACCGTCATTTCGCCGTGCGGATTGCCGAGCTTCACCGATTTGATGATGCCGGTCAGCTCGAATTCCTCACCGGTCGCCCAGCCCCAGCCGTGATGGGCGAGGGCGCGGCGGGGGATTGGCGCAAGGATCGCGGCGGCCGACGCCGTCGTCGCCAGTGCGCACAGAAAGGCTCTCCGGTCCATGGGTTCCTCCAGGTGGGTGCCCCCGCCGAACCCAGGATCAGATAGGATCCGCACGCGGCCCGGGAAGGGGCGGGCCGTCCGCGGTTCCCGCCGGGGCGGCACTCCCAATGGCGTGCGCCATGTGCTACTGCGGGCCGTTCGACCTAGAGGGCCCCGGAAGACCGCCGCGTCATGCCTTTCAGCAAATCAGCGGGCGACTACAGGCCCGACATCGACGGCCTTCGCGCGGTCGCGGTCGTTCCCGTCGTCCTGTTCCATGCTGGAATCCCGGCCTTCGGCGGCGGCTTCGTCGGGGTCGACGTCTTCTTCGTCATCTCGGGCTTCCTGATCACGCGCATCATCGCCCGGGAGATCGCCGCCGGCACGTTCTCGATCGTCAACTTCTACGAGCGGCGCATCCGCCGGATCATCCCGGCGCTCGTCGTCGTGCTCGCGTTCACGGCCCTGATGGCGCTCGCGCTGATGCCGCCGGCGACCCTCGTCGAGGTCGGGCGCAGCGTCGTCGCGGCAGCCCTCTCGGTCTCTAACATCCTGTTCTGGCTGAACACCGACTATTTCGCCGCCCCCGTCGACGAGGTGCCCCTGCTGCACACGTGGTCCCTCGGCGTCGAGGAGCAGTACTACCTCGTCTTCCCGCTCGTGCTGCTGGCCTCCTTCCGGTTTCGCGACGGCCGTTTCGTTCGCGCAGCCGTCGTCGCCATGGCGGCCGGCTCGCTTCTCGCCAGCGTCGCCTTCGTCGCCCGTTTCCAGGAGGCGGTGTTCTACCTCGCCCCGTTCCGGTTCTGGGAACTGCTGATCGGCTCGCTTCTGGCGATCGGTCCGTTGCGTGCGCCGCGCTCGACCCAGGTGCGGGAGGCTGCCGCGTGGCTGGGCCTCGCCCTGATCGGCGCGAGCGTGCTCCTCTATACCGAGGAGACCCTGTTTCCCGGCGCCGCCGCCCTGCCGCCGTGCCTGGGCGCGGCGCTCGTCATCTACGCCGGGCTCGACGCCGAGCCGACACTGGCCGGCCGGTTGCTGTCGTCGAAGGTGCCCGTCGCGATCGGCCTGATCTCCTATTCGCTCTACCTGTGGCACTGGCCGCTGATCGTGTTCTCGGGCTACCTGCCGGCGTTCGGCGAAGGGTGGGCCAAGGCGGCGGTCGTGCTCCTGTCGTTCCTCGCCGGCGCGTTGTCATGGAAATACGTCGAGCAGCCTTTCCGCAACCGCCCGGCGGTCGGTCGCAGGCCGGTCTTCGCCGGCGCCGGAGCGGCGATCGGCGCCTGCCTCGTCTTCGGTGCCTATGTCGACTGGGCGAACGGCTTGCCGGGGCGGTTCCCGGCGCACCTGGCGGCCGAGATTCCCGGCAAGGAGTTCTACAACAGGCAGTGCCTGCTCGAGGCGCGCGACCCGCCGGAAGCCTGGAAGGGCGCCGATTGCTTCCTATCCACGGCCGGGAGCACGAACGTCCTGCTGTGGGGCGATTCCTTCGCCGCCCACTACGTCCCGGGCCTGCGCGCGCATGCCGGCGACTGGAACGTCCTGCAGTACACCGCGTCCGCCTGCGCGCCGATGAGCGGCTACGATCCGAAGTTCCGCCGCGAATGCGCCGCCTTCAACCGGCAGGCCGCCCGCGTCATCGAGGAGTTCGACGTGGACGCGGTCATTCTCGCCGCCAACTGGCTGCTCACGGTCAGCCGGGCCGAGGATTTTGCCGGCCTGCAGCGCACCGTCGACGATCTCACCGCGCGCGGCATCGACGTTGTCGTGATCGGACAGGTGCCGACCTATCGCGGCGCTCCCCAGAAACTCTATGCGGGCGCCGACGTCGATGCCGCCACCGGACGATACTACGCGCAGGCGCGCGGCCGGGTGATCAACGAGGAACTAGAGGCATCCGCGCGCGGCGCGCTGTTCGTCGATCCGTTCGAGTTCGCCGACTGCCGCGGCGAGTCCTGCCCGTTTCTCGACCCGACCGGCTATCGGATCGTCGACAACGGCCACCTGTCCAAATACGGCAGCGAGCTGATCGTCGGCCGCTACTATCCGGTCATCCGGGAGTATCTCGGCCGCGCCGAAAAACCGGCGCCGTCGGCCGCGGCCGTGCGATAGCGTGCTCAGCCGACTTTCGCGTTGACCAGGGAAGTGGCCGAGATGTCCGCGACGACGAGCGGCTTGTGGACGATATTATTCTGGATATGGACGAGCAGACCGGAGGAACCGGCGATCTTGCCGCTCGCGGAGATCGGGACCTCGACCTTGCTGACCGACTGGCCCACATTGCCGCCGATTGCATAGGCCTTCCTGTTCTTGAGGTCGACCTCGACGACGATGTCGGAATGGCTGGGAAACCAGCCTTTCGCCACCGCATTGTCGTATGTCACACCCGATTGCCGCGTGTTGGCGACGATGTCGCCGGGCCTGAGTACGATTTCGCCGGGCCTGTAGCCGACGAGCGCCGCGTTCAGCTTGCTGGCGTTCTTGTTCTTGATGGATTTCACGATCCAGGCCGCGTGCCCGGACGAGTAAGGAAAGTCCGTGCCGGCGCCCGCCATCTGCATGCAATAGGAGATGAAAGCGGTGGACCAGGGGAGGTTGACCGTACCGTCGAGCTTGCCCTTCGACTTGGCGAAGTTCTTCAGCAGATGATCGTAGTCCTTGCTCGAGATCGACAGCCAGTAGTCTCCGACCCGGCCGGCGTAGGGCTCGACCGTCTCCTTGCGGGGATAGGGCCTCGCCTTAGGACCCTTGTTGACGGTCGTCGCGCCGTTCGGCGCGATGTGCTTGTCTTTCCTGCCCTCGTCCTTGCCGAACCACATCCATTCGGCAATCGCACAGTCGATAACGGGCTTTCGAACGGACATCTCTCTCCTCCCGCTCAATATTTGTTTCCGCGAAATACGCTCATAAGTAGCGTGTACTTTGTCATTATCTACTGGAGGTAGCAATACGAACCGGGAATTCGGATACGCACGGCGCCGTTGCGCAATCCAAGGCGCGATAACGCCGACCGCTAGGTTTGCAACGCTTTCCTGATCGAAAGGAAATCCCGCCAGGCGAGCTTCTTCTGTGCGGGCTGGCGCAGGAGATAGGCCGGATGCAGTGTGGCGATCGCCTTGATCGTGCGTTTTCCGGTATCGAAATCGAACCACTTGCCGCGCATCTTCAGGATGCCCTCGGAGCGGCCGAGCAGTTCCTTCGCCGCCGCACCGCCGAGCAGGACGAGGACGTCGGGGTCTGCGAGCTCGATCTGGCGCTCGATGAACGGCCGGCAGATCTGCGTCTCCTGCGGCGTCGGCGTGCGGTTTCCCGGCGGGCGCCAGTAGACGACGTTGGTGATGTAGGCGGTGGACCGGTCGAGGCCGATCGCCTCCAGCATCTTGTCGAGGAGCCTGCCGGCGCGGCCGACGAACGGCTTTCCCTGGATGTCTTCCTCGGCGCCCGGAGCCTCGCCGACGAACATCACGCGCGCTTTCGGGTTGCCGTCGGCGAAGCACAGGTTCTTCGCCGTGAAGCGCAAGGCGCAGCCCTCGAAGCCTTCCAGGATGTGGCGCAGGTCCTCGAGCGTCCGGGCTTCCCGCGCCCTCGCGCGCGCCGCCATCGCGGGATCGGGCGCGGCCGCAACGGCCTCGGGCGCCGAGGCGGACCCCTCGCCGGGGGCGCGGCGCGCAGGAACCTTGGCGGGCGCCATCCGATCGACCGGGGCGTTGCCGACGGCCTCGTCGGCGCCGGCCTCCGCCTGCCAGGCGAGCAGGGCGCGCGCGGCGGCCCGCGAAGCCTCGTCGCCCTGTTTTCCCCGTCCGCTCACGCCGTCGTCCTACTCCGGTAGTGCCGGATGGCATTTTAGGCCATAGTGCCGCCGAATTGCACGTATCCCGGCCCCCGCGGAGGAGAAGAATGGCTGAAGAAGACGAAACCCTGCCCGAACGGGAATCCATGGAGTTCGACGTGGTGATCGTCGGCGCCGGCCCCGCCGGCCTCGCCGCGGCGATCCGTCTCAAGCAGCTCGCCTCCGAGACCGGCAGCGACATTTCCGTGGTTATCCTGGAAAAGGGCTCGGAAGTCGGCGCCCACATCCTCTCCGGAGCGGTGATCGATCCCGTCGGCATCGACAGGCTCCTTCCCGGCTGGCGCGACGAGGAGACGCCGATCAGGACGAAGGTGACCTCCGACCACTTCCTGTTCCTCGGCCATTCCGGCTCGGTCCGCCTGCCGAACTTCATGATGCCGCCGCTGATGAGCAATCACGGCAACTACATCGTCTCGCTCGGCAACGTCTGCCGCTGGCTCGCCACCAAGGCCGAGGAGCTCGGCGTCGAGATCTATCCGGGCTTCGCCGCCGCCGAGATCCTCTACGACGACGACGGCCGCGTGATCGGCGTGGCGACCGGCGACATGGGCGTCGCCCGCGACGGCCATCACAAGGACGGCTACATGCGCGGCATGGCGCTTTTGGGCAAGTACGTGCTGATCGGGGAAGGCGCGCGCGGCTCGCTGGCGAAGATGCTGATCCGCAAGTTCGACCTTGACCGGAACTGCGAACCACCGAAATTCGGCATCGGCCTCAAGGAGTTGTGGGAGGTTGCACCGGAAAAGCACAAGCCCGGCCTCGTCCAGCACACCTTCGGCTGGCCGCTCGATTCGAGGACCGGCGGCGGTTCGTTCCTCTATCACCTGGAGGACAATCAGGTCGCTGTGGGCTTCGTCGTCCACCTGAACTACGAGAACCCCTGGCTCTCGCCTTTCGAGGAGTTCCAGCGGTTCAAGCACCATCCCGCCGTCGTCCATACCTTCGAGGGCGGCAAGCGCCTCTCCTACGGCGCCCGCGCCATCACCGAGGGCGGCTTCCAGTCGATCCCGAAGCTCGCCTTCCCCGGCGGCCTGCTGATCGGCTGCGCCGCGGGCCTCGTCAACGTGCCGCGCATCAAGGGCTCCCACAACGCCGTCCTGTCGGGAATGATGGCGGCCGAGCACGTGCAGACAGCGCTCGCCGCCGGCCGGGCGCACGACGAGCTCGCCGAGTTCGACGGGGCGCTGCGCGCCTCGGAGGTCGGCCGCGACCTGAAGAAGGTGCGCAACGTCAAGCCGATGTGGTCGAAGCTCGGCCTCTACGGCGGCATCGCGCTCGGCGGCCTCGACATGTGGACCAACACGTTCGGCTTCTCGCTGTTCGGCACGCTCGGCCACGGCAAGCCGGATTCGGCGACGTTGAAGCCCGCCGCCCAATGCACAAAGATCGACTATCCCAGGCCCGACGGGCAGATTTCCTTCGACCGCCTGTCCTCGGTGTTCCTGTCGAACACCAATCACGAGGAGGACCAGCCGATCCACCTGAAGGTCGGCGACATGGCCCTGCAGAAGTCGAGCGAGCACGACGTCTACGCCGGTCCCTCCTACCGCTACTGCCCGGCGGGGGTCTACGAATGGATCGAGGAGGGCGGGGACGCGCCGCGCTTCCAGATCAACGCGCAGAACTGCGTCCATTGCAAAACCTGCGACATCAAGGACCCGAACGCCAACATCAACTGGACGGTTCCGGAGGGTGGCGGCGGCCCGAACTACCCCAATATGTGACGGAAAAGCCGGCATTTTCAGCCCAGTTGCCGGAACGCCCCATTTCGTCCATCATCATGTGCCAAAGGGGAAGCGATCGAAAACGCACGGCCGCGAACGCCTGAGGGGCTAGTCGATTTGAGCATGAACGGCTTCAACGCAGCACTCCGGACCGCCCGTGTCCGTGTGCTGCGGACCGGCGCGGCCATCGCTGCGCTGGCCTTCCTTGTACCCGCCCTTGTGGCCAGCCCATCGCGAGCCGAGGCCCAGAGCGGCGACATCGAAGTCCATTCGCTGTCGGGCAGCTACCTCGCCGGCCTCGTCGCCGGGGGCTTGCGCGACTCCGCCTCGGCCGCGAAGTTCTTCAGCTTTGCGCTTGAGGAAGACCCTGAAAATCTCGGTCTCCTCGACCGCAGCTTCTCCCTGTCCCTGGTGGCCGGCGACTACGAGCATGCGATGGCGACCGCCGCGCGCATCGCCGAGATCGACCCGACCCACCGCCTGGCCCAGCTCGCGCTCGCCGTCGACGCGCTGCGCGGCCGCCAGTACGCCGAGGCCGAGCGCCGTCTCGACCAGGCCGGCAACGGGCCGCTGGCCGAGCTGACCGTGACGCTGCTGCGCGCCTGGAGCGAGGCGGGACTGGGCGACACGAAGCAGGCGCTCGATACGGTCGCTTCCCTGCAGGGCCCCGAATGGTACGAGGTGTTCAAGCCCTACCACTCCGGCCTGATCGCTTCGGTCGGCGGGGACGAGGAAGCCGCCGGCGCCTATTTCGAGCAAGCCTACGGGGCGGATCCGGACGCGATCCGCATCGTCCAGGCCTGGTCGCGCCATCTCGCCCGAATCGGCAGGACCGAAGAGGCCCTCGAGGCGCTGGGCAAGTTCGAGAGCGTCGTTCCCGAGCATCCGCTGATCGTGGCTGCCGGCGCCGACGTAAAGGCCGGCCGCGTGCCCGCGCCGATCGTCAAGACCGCCCAGGAAGGCGCCGCCGAGGTGCTCTACGGCATCGGTTCCGCGCTTGGCAGCGACAAGGGCGAGGAATACGCGGCGATCTATCTCAGGCTCGCGCTCTATCTTTCGCCCGCGCGGCCGCTGGCGATCCTGTCGCTTGCCGACTACTACGAGAAGATTGGCGACTCGCAGAAGGCGATCGACGTCTACGGCTCGATCCCCGAGGATTCGCCGCTGCGCCCCAACGCCGACATCCACCGCGCCCTCAACCTCGACGATCTCGACCGGACCGACGAGGCGATCGCCGCGCTCGACGGAGTGATCACCGCCCGTCCTAACGACATCGAGGCGATCATCGCGCTCGGCAACGTCCTGCGCGGGCGCGAGCGCTTTTCCGAAGCCGCCGACGTCTACTCCCGCGCCGTCGACAAGATCGGCAAGCCGGAGGCGCGCGACTGGGCGCTCTTCTACTTCCGCGGCATGTGCTACGAGCGGGCCAAGCGCTGGTCGCTCGCCGAACTGGATCTGCAGAAGGCGCTGGAGCTCAATCCCGAGCAGCCGCACGTGCTCAATTATCTCGGCTATTCATGGGTCGACCAGGGCCTGCACCTCGGCCAGGCGCTCGACATGATCTCGCGGGCGGTCGAGCTGCGCCCCAACGACGGTTACATCGTCGACAGCCTCGGCTGGGCCTACTACCGCCTCGGCCGCTACGACGAGGCCGCGCGCGAACTCGAGCGGGCCGTCGAGCTGAAGCCGTCGGATCCGATCATCAACGATCATCTCGGCGACGCCTACTGGAAGGTCGGCCGCAAGCTCGAGGCGAATTTCCAGTGGCGCCACGCCCGCGATCTCGATCCGCAACCCGAAGACCTGGCGCGGATCCTGCGGAAGCTCGAGAGCGGTCTCGTCGACAAGCCGGACCGGGCCGCCGTCGAGCTTCGCCGCAACGACGGCTGATTCCCGAAGCGCGATCTCGCGTGCCCCGGACGATCGCCGAAGCAGCGCCCGCCAAGATCAACCTGGCGCTCGCCGTCACCGGCCGCAGGAACGACGGCTACCACCTGCTCGACACCGTCGCGGTCTTCGCCGATATCGGCGACCGGCTGACCTTCGAGCCGGCATCGGACCTGATGCTCCGGGTGACCGGGCCGTTCGCCGGAAACCTGTCGGATCCTTCCGACAATCTGGTGATGCGCGCGGCGATGATGCTGCGCGACGCGGCCTTCAACGGAACGGCTGCTCCCGGCGCGCATATCCACCTGGAAAAGGTGCTGCCGGTCTCCTCCGGCATCGGCGGCGGCGCGGCCGATGCCCCCGCCGCCCGGCGCGGGCTCAACCGCCTCTGGGGCCTCGAATGGGACGCCGAGCAATTGATTGATCTCGGCGTCCAGCTTGGCGCCGACATCCCGATGTGCGTGGTGAGCCGTCCCCTGCGCGCGACAGGCATCGGCGAGGACATCGCGCTGCTGCGCCGCTTTCCCGCGCTTCCCCTCGTCCTGGTAAATCCCGGCGTCGCCGTTGCGACGGCAGCGGTATTCTCGCGTCTTGCCGGACGCTTCTCGAAGCGTCTGCCCGGCCCGGCCCGCGTCGACGGCCTCGATGCCGCGCTCACGTGGCTGCGGCGAACGGGTAACGACCTCGAGGCGCCCGCTCGGTCGCTCGCACCGGCGATCGACATGGCGCTCGCCGTGCTGCGCGCAAGCTCGGGATGTGCGCTTGCGCGCATGTCGGGCTCGGGCGCGACCTGCTTCGGCCTCTACGCGGATCGTGACAGCGCCGAAGCGGCGGCACGGTCGATCGCCGCTGCGCGGCCGGACTGGTGGGTGGCAGCGACGATGACGGGAACCGACGGCTAGTCGGGCGGCCGGAGCGCGGCAACCGCCTCCAGACCCCAGGAATCGGGGCGCAACCTTCGAGACACGCTCGGCAGCGCCCGGATTCAATCCCCTTCCGTCGTTATGGCTAGGACAAGCCCGGACATGACGGAGCATGGGCTATCGCCCGGCAAGGCCAAGGACCGGCTTGACTCCGATTTGATCGGGGTCTCACGGGGTCCGACGGGGGAAGACCGCCTAGTATGTCCGGCTGACGCAGAAATCGACGACGTCGATGAGCGCCCGGCGGTACTCGCTCTTGGGGAAGATCTCCAGCGCGTCGCGGGCCATGGCGCCGTAGTGGCGGGCCCGGGTGATGGTGTCGTCGAGCGCGCGGTGGCCGGCCATCAGCGCGATCGCCCGGTCGAGATCGGCGTCGCTCGCCTGACGGTCGTTGAGGCAGCGCGTCCAGAAGGCGCGCTCCCCCTCGTCGCCCCGCCGATACGCGAGCAGCACGGGCAGCGTGATCTTGCCGTCCCGGAAGTCGTCGCCGACTCTCTTCCCGAGGTTCGCTTGCGCGCCCGAATAGTCGAGTGCGTCGTCGACGAGCTGGAAGGCGAGGCCGAGATTGGTGCCGTAGGACCGGAGCGCCCCGCGCGCGTCGGTGCCGCGGTCGGCGACGATCGCGCCGACCTCGCAGGCCGCCGCGAACAGGGCGGCCGTCTTGGCACGGATGACGGCGAGGTACTCGTCCTCGTTGGTCGCGGTGTTCTGGGCGGTGACGAGCTGCATCACCTCACCCTCGGCGATCACGGCGGCGGCGTCGGATAGCACCTCGAGCGCAGGCAGCGAGCCGACCTCGACCATCATCTTGAAGGCCTGGCCGAGCAGGAAGTCGCCGACGAGCACGCTCGCCTCGTTGCCCCACACCATGCGCGCCGCCGCCTTGCCGCGCCGCATGTCGCTCTCGTCGACCACGTCGTCGTGCAGGAGGGTCGCCGTGTGCATGAATTCAACGCTCGCCGCGAGCCGGATGTGGCCTTCGCCGGCGTAGCCGAGCATCTGCGCGGCGGCGAGCGTCAGCATCGGCCGCAGACGTTTTCCGCCGGATTCGATCAGATGCGCGGCCACTTCCGGGATCAGCTTCACGTCCGATCCCGTCCGCGACAGGATCAGTTCGTTGACCCGGGCCATGTCGTCGGCCACCAGCGCCACGAGGCCTTCGATGCCGGCTTCGCGATTGGGCGGCTTCTGGAGTGATACGACGTTACCCACGCGTTTCCTCGCTCCCCGTATTGATCGTTAAGGACATTAGGTGCCCCTCATCGGATCGGCAATAGTGGCCGGGCGCGACGAATTGCTAGCGCCGCCCGGCCGTGCGACACCTTTGTCCATGACCGAGCTCATTCGAACCAACGACATGGTGCTTCTGTCGTTCGCGGAGGCGCTTTTGAAGGACGCCGGCATCGCGTGCGCCATTTTCGACCAGAATATGAGCGTTATCGAGGGTTCGCTGGGCGTTCTGCCGCGCCGGTTGCTCGTCGACAGCGAGGCGGTCGAGGAGGCGCGCCGGCTGTTGACGGACGCCGGCCTCGAAAAAAACCTGCGATGAGCGACCCGGGGGCGGAGGAATCGGGGCTGACCACCGACGATTTCCTCGGCGGCCGCCTGTCCGTGGTTCAGCCGCGCCGGGGCCACCGGTCCGGCATCGAGGCGGTGCTGATCGCCGCGATGACGCCATTGAACCCCGGCGAAACCCTGATCGACATCGGTTCCGGCGTCGGCGTCGCCGGCCTGTGCGCGATCGCCCGTGTCCCGGACAGCCGGGCGATCCTGGTGGAGACCGACCCGGCACTTGCCGGTCTCGCCCGCGAAAACGCGGGCCGCAACGGCTTCGGCGGCCGCGCGACGGTCGTCGCCGCCGACATCACCGCCCGTGGCGCGATCCGGCGGACGGGCCTGACCGTCGCGGCGGACCACGCAGTCGCCAATCCGCCGTTCTACGATCCCGCCTCGAGCCGCGTCTCGCCGGCGAAGGCCGCAGCCCATGTTGCGCCGGACGTTGCGCTCGACGCCTGGCTGCGCTTCGCCGCCGCCGCCGTCAGACCCGGCGGAAGCCTGACCCTCGTCCACCGCGCCGAGGCGCTGCCGCTCGTGCTCGCCGCCTTCGGCAGGCGCTTCGGCGGGGCGGCGGTCTTGCCGGTCCATCCCCGTCCCGGCGAGGCGGCGACGCGCATCGTCGTGCAAGGGCGCAAGGGCAGCCGCGCGCCGCTCGCGATCCTGCACGGTCTCGTCCTGCACGGCGCTCGCGGTCACGGCTTCCGCGCCGAGGTCGAGGCGATCCTGCGCGGAGGCGCGGCGTACGAACTCACGCGCTGACCTTGCGCGGAGGCGCCGGGCGGTACATGTGTAGGCCTCGGAGAATGCCGCATGATGCTGCTTGAACGACTTCGCGCCCTGCTGCCGGCCAGCTGGCACCAGCGCCATCCTCTGGTGCCGGTGCTGCGGCTGACCGGCCCGATCGGCATGGTGACGCCGCTTCGGCCGGGCCTGTCGCTGGCGGGCCTCGCCGGCCCGCTCGAGCGCGCCTTCAAGATCAGGAAGGCCGCCGCCGTCGCACTCGTCGTCAATTCTCCGGGCGGCTCGCCGGTGCAGAGCCACCTGATATTCAGGCGCATCCGCGCGCTTTCCGAGGAGCACGGCAAGCCCGTGTTCGTCTTCGTCGAGGACGTCGGCGCCTCCGGCGGCTACATGATCGCGGCCGCGGGCGACGAGATTATCGTCGATCCGAGCTCAATCGTCGGCTCGATCGGCGTCGTTGCGGCGACATTCGGCTTCGACAAGGCGATCGAGAAGCTCGGCATCGACCGGCGCGTCTACACGGCCGGCGACCGCAAGGTGACGCTCGACCCCTTCCGGCCCGAGAATCCCGATGACGTCAAGCGTCTGAAGGCGTTGCAGAAGGACGTCCACGCGATGTTCATCGATCTCGTCAAGTCGCGACGCGGCGCCGCGCTGAAGGGCTCCGACAAGCTCTTGTTCTCCGGCGAGTTCTGGTCCGGCCGGAAGGCCGTCGATCTCGGTCTCGCCGACCGCCTCGGCGACCTGAAGTCCGTCATGAGGGAACGCTACGGCGACAAGGTGCGTCTCGTTCCGATCCCCACCCAGCGCGGCGGCCTGCTCGGCCGGCTGCGCCCGTTTGCCTCGACCGGGGGCGGCATGCCTCCGCTCGCCGACGATTTCGTATCGGCGATCGAGACGCGGGCGCTATGGTCGCGCTTCGGTCTTTAGGGAGTTGCGACGGATGCCTCACCCCCTTCTGATCGGAGGCTTGGTCATGGGCGGCGCGATGGCCGCCTGGCGGCTGATGCGCGAAAGCAGGCGTCGGCGCGGCATGTTCGACAGGCTTCTCGGTGAAGCCGCCGCCGACGACCCGCGCAAGGTGATCCGCCTGGAGCGGGACCCCGAAACGGGCGTCTACGCCCCTCGCCGGGAGCGCTAGCGGCCTCCCCCGCCATTCAGGAGAGGCGGAGGTCGGCGCACCGGCAGGGCGCCGAAAAACCACCGAGTGAATCCCTGAAGCCCCTCGTATTGACCGCCAAGAGCCCCGCCGATACGGTCCGCCCGCCGCAAGGGCCCCGCCCGAAGACACCGCAATGACCGACAAAGCCGATCCGCTCGACCCGACCCGTTCCTTCCAGGGGCTCATCCTGGCGCTGCAGCGCTATTGGGCGTCCTACGGCTGCGTCATCCTGCAGCCTTACGACATGGAGGTCGGCGCCGGCACCTTCCATCCGGCCACCACGCTGCGGTCGCTCGGCCCCGGCCACTGGAAAGCCGCCTACGTGCAGCCCTCGCGCCGCCCCAAGGACGGCCGCTATGGCGAGAACCCGAACCGGCTGCAGCACTACTACCAGTACCAGGTGATCCTGAAGCCCTCGCCGCAGGACATGCAGGAACTCTATCTGGGCTCCCTGTACGAGATCGGCATCGACCCGAAGAACCACGACATCCGCTTCGTGGAGGACGACTGGGAAAGCCCGACGCTAGGCGCCTGGGGGCTCGGCTGGGAGGTCTGGTGCGACGGCATGGAGGTGTCGCAGTACACCTATTTCCAGCAGGTCGCCGGCTTCGACTGTTCTCCGGTATCGGGCGAGCTGACCTACGGCCTCGAGCGCCTCGCCATGTACGTGCAGGGCGTCGACAACGTCTACGACCTCAATTTCAACGGCCGCGAGGGGGACGAGAAGGTCACCTATGGTGACGTTTTTCTGCAGGCCGAGCAGGAATATTCGCGCCACAATTTCGAGTATGCGGACACCGAGATGCTCTTCCGCCATTTCCGAGACGCTGAGTCGGCGTGCCGCTCCTATCTCGAAGCCGGCTGGGCCGACGATGGCCACAAGCGCCACGACATGGCGCTGCCGGCCTACGACCAGTGCATCAAGGCGAGCCACGTGTTCAATCTGCTCGACGCCCGCGGCGTCATCTCGGTGACCGAGCGCCAGAGCTATATTCTGCGCGTGCGCGAGCTTGCCAAGGGTTGCGGAGAAGCCTGGCTGGCAACCGCCGGCGGCGGGCAGGGGTAGGACAGCCATGCCCGATCTCCTGCTAGAGCTCTTTTCCGAGGAAATCCCCGCGCGTATGCAGGGGCGGGCATCGGACGACCTGCGCAAGCTCGTCACCGACGCGCTGGTGGAGGCCGGCCTCGCCTACGAGTCCGCCCGCGCCTTCGCGACGCCGCGGAGGCTGACCCTGAACGTCACCGGGATCCCCGTGCGCAGCCCCGATATCCGCGAGGAGCGGAAAGGCCCGCGCGTCGGAGCGCCGGAGCAGGCGCTCGCCGGCTTCCTGAAGGCCGCAGGATTGGCCTCGATCGACGAGGCCAGGATCGAGAGCGATCCGAAGAAGGGCGAGTTCTACGTTGCGGTGGTCGAGAAGCCGGGCCGCGAGGCGATCGAGGTGATCGCCGAGATCGTTCCGGCCGCTATCCGCGCCTTCCCCTGGCCGAAGTCGATGCGCTGGGGTTCCGGCTCCTTGCGCTGGGTGCGCCCGCTGCAGTCGATTCTCTGCGTGTTCGGTCCTGAGACGGAAGACACCGAGGTCGTCGGTTTCGACGTCGACGGCATCGCCGCGGGCCGTTCCACGCGCGGCCACCGCTTCATGGCGCCGGACGGCTTCAAGGTGCGCCGCTTCGACGACTATGTCGAGAAGCTCCAGAGGGCCTTCGTCGTCCTCGATCCGGAGCGCCGCAGGGAGATCGTCCGCAACGACGCGCGCACGCTCGCCTTCGCCCAGGGGCTCGAGGTGGTCGAGGACGAGGGGCTGGTCGAGGAGGTCGCCGGCCTCGTCGAATGGCCGGTCGTGCTGATGGGCTCCTTCGATCCCGACTTCCTGAAGATCCCGCCGGAGGTGGTGCGCCTGACGATCCGCGCCAACCAGAAGTGCTTCGTGGTTCGCGACCCGAAGAGCGGCGGCCTCGCGCCGAGGTTCCTCGCCGTCTCGAACCTCGTCGCCGAGGACGACGGCGAGATGATCGTCGCCGGCAACGGCCGCGTCATCGCCGCTCGCCTGTCGGACGCCCGCTTCTTCTTCGACACCGACCGCAGGACGAAGCTCGAGACGCACGCCGAAAAGCTCGCCGACATCGTCTTCCACGAGAAGCTCGGCACGCAGGCCGAGCGGGTCGAGCGTATCGCCAGGCTTTCGAGGGAGCTCGCGCCGCTCGTCGGCGCCGACACGGATAAGGCCGAACGTGCGGCCCGCCTTGCCAAGGCTGATCTCGTGACCGAAATGGTCGGCGAGTTCCCTGAGCTGCAGGGGGTCATGGGCCGCTACTACGCGCTGGATCAGGGTGAAGATCCGGAAGTCGCCGACGCGATCCGCGATCACTACAAACCCGCTGGTGCGGGCGACGACGTGCCCGAGGCGCCGGTCTCCGTCGCCGTCGCGCTCGCCGACCGGCTCGACATCCTGACCGGCTTCCGGACGATCGACGAGAAGCCGACCGGCTCCAAGGACCCTTACGCGCTCCGCCGCGCCGCGCTCGGCATCATCCGGATCGTCCTGAAGAACGAGCTGCGGCTCCACCTGCGCTCGATCTTTGCCATGCTCGCCTTTCGCATCGAGTCCCAGCGTGCGTCGGACGAGGCGCTGGCGCAGGCCATCGACGAGGCGATCGCCACGCAGGGCCTGAGCCTCAGTCCCGAAGTCCACGAGCAGATCGCCGCCGAGATCTACCGCGTTCACACGCCCGATCTCGAAAAGCTGACCGGCATCGCCGCCGACCTGCTCGCCTTCTTCGCCGACCGGCTGAAGGTTCAGCTGCGCGAGGAGGGGGCGCGTCACGATCTGGTCGACGCCGTCTTCGCGCTCGGACAAGTGGCGGGAAATACCGAAGGCGCGACGGCAAAGGGACAAGTCCAGGACGATTTGCTGATGATCGTGCGCCGCGTCGAGGCGCTCGGGAGATTCCTCGACAGCGAGGACGGTGCGAGCCTTCTGACCGCCTATCGCCGTGCCTCGAACATCCTGCGCATCGAGGAGAAGAAGGACGATCGCTCCTACACCGGCTATGCCGACGCCAAGTCCTTCGCGCAGGACGAGGAACGCGCTCTCTTCCAGCGGATCGACGAGGTCGCCGCCGAAGCCGAGAAGGCGCTGCGCCGCGAGGACTTCGCCGCCGCCATGTCGGCGCTCGCGAAGCTGCGCGCCCCCGTCGACGTCTTCTTCGACGAAGTGACGGTCAACGCCGATGACCCGGCGCTGCGCGAGAACCGCCTCCGCCTTCTCTCGCAGATCCGCGCGGCGATGGACCGGGTCGCGGATTTCTCGAAGATCGCCGGATAGGGTGGGCACTGACCCTGTCGGTTTCTCCGCTCATTCCCACCTTCGCGGGAATGAGCGGACGGGGTCGCCGTTCCCCGGACATCAGGGTCGGTAATATCCGGGATGGGGTACCTCCCCGATTGTCTCGGCAGATGCCCGTGACGCGACTCGCGTGACGGTGCTGTGGCCGTCATGGTTCCTGAGCGCGCCGCGCTCGACGCCCGTGGCCCCGTAGACGATCGCGGCGAACAGCACCGTCGAGCCGAACACGACGAGCGAGCCGACGATCGCGAGCGGTCCGCCGATCTCCGGCGTGCCGGAAAAGATCAGGACGAGGCCGGGAACCATCGTCACGACCCCGAGATTGACGAGCCACCAGTGGATCGCCGCGGCCTGCCCCGCCGCCGTCGGCATGAGCCTGTAGAACGCGCCGAACAGGAACATCGACACCCAGCCGATCAGCAGAACGTGGACGTGGGCGGGCATCTGCGAGTGGTCCTCGCTGAGACCCATGTAGATGCCGCCGGCCATGCCGAGCACGGCGAAAGTCACGGCGGAACGGAAGAAGCGATTGGCGATGCTCACGGCAAACCTCCATTTACGGTCCGATTGACCGCAATCGAATAGGAGCCGTGCGTTTCCGTTCTGCGTCCGCCGGAACGCCGGATCGTATCAGTTCGGTATCGGCGGGGCCGCTCGGTCCGTGGCGCGGTACACGATGACCGTGAACAGGGCCATCCCGAGAATCGTGACGATCGAGCCGATTCCGGCAAGCGGGTCGCCGAGCGGGACGTTGCCCGAATAAAGGATCAGGAGACCGGCCGCCATGATCAGGATGCCGGCGTTGGCGGTGATCCAGAGGATCGCCGACAGCCTGCCGTTGCTTCCCGGATGCAGCTTCAGGAACGCCCCATACAGGAAGATCGAGACCCAGCCGACGAGATTGACGTGGGCGTGCGCGGCCACCTGGTCGTGGACGCCCGACAGGCCCATGTGCAGGCCGAGCGCCATGGCGGCGAGCGCATACAAAACCGCGGCCCGGAAGTACCAGGCTGGCGTGATGGACATGACGTTTCCCCTTGCCCGCAATTCTTCTTGTGTGCTGCCGCGAGGTCGGTCCCGCGCGACGGCCGCGCGCAGTAGAGCACATCGGGAGGAAGGAGAAAATCGCCTTGCTGTCGCCGGCGCAGCCCGTGAGCGTGTGCCCGCCGCCCGTTCCGGCGATCGCGTGGCGTCACGTCGCGCATCAGCGTGTAGGATCACGGTGCGCAAGCGCGATTCGCCGTGAAACAGCCGGAGACCGATCCAATGAACATCAGCATCACCGATCCGGAGCCGCTCATCGCCCTCGTCGCGGGGGTCCTGATCCTGGTCATGCCGCGCCTGCTGAATTACGTGGTCGCGATCTATCTGATCGTAATCGGTATCCTTGGGCTGGTGCACTGAGCCTCCGGCCCCTGGGCTGGCCCGTCGCGGCAGCCCGCTACTGGCTCGCCGGCTTCACGTAGGCCGCCCTGGCGGCCGCTACCTGGCCCTCGAAGAAGGACACGCAGGCCGCCCGGTCGATCACCGACTTGAAGCCGCGCACCACGCCGCGCGCAGGCGAAGTGGTAGTTCGACGGCAGGTCGAAGTACTTCGCGCAGGCCCTCTCGTCGAGGCCGTTGCCGAACCCGCCGATCATCCCGGCCGCGCAGAACCTGAGCGCCGGAGATCTGTCGAAGACATCGGAAGCCTGGGCGGTGGCGGCCCACCCGGCCGACAGCGCCCCGACCGATAGCGCCAGTGCCGCGAAGAGCGATTTCATGGGCTTGGTCTCCTGCCCGCTCCGGTCGGGGCACCCCCGTACCTGATCGTAGCGGGCCCGATTCTGAAAGCGCATTCTGTGCGCCAAACGAAACTCTGCGCCCGTGGGATTAACAAGTCGTTTACGGTAGAAAGCCCGGGATTGCTTGAAAATTGGCGCCTCGCGGCAACCATTTTTGCGCCGCAACATTGAATCGCGGACGAATTTGCGCGATGGGAAGGACGCCGGAACGGACCGGCCCGAATTCGGGGAAGCTGTAGAATGGCGAAATGGGTCTACACCTTCGGCGACGGCAAGGCCGAGGGCGCTGCGAACATGCGGGAACTGCTCGGCGGCAAGGGCGCGAACCTTGCCGAGATGTCGAGCCTCGGTCTGCCGGTGCCGCCGGGCTTCACCATCACCACGGAAGTCTGCACCTGGTACTACGCCAACGGTCAGACCTATCCGGGCGACCTCGCCGCTCAGGTCGCCGCCGCCCTGAATCACGTCGGCGATCTCGTCGGCCGCCGGTTCGGGGATCCCGCCGACCCGCTGCTCGTCTCGGTCCGCTCCGGCGCGCGCGCCTCGATGCCGGGCATGATGGACACGGTCCTCAACCTCGGCCTCAACGACGATACGGTCGAAGCGGTGGCGAAACGCGCCGGCGATCTGCGCTTCGCCTACGATTCCTACCGCCGCTTCATCCAGATGTATTCCGACGTCGTCCTCGGCGTCGACCACCACAATTTCGAGGAGATCCTCGAGATCTACAAGGAGAGCAACGGCCACGACCTCGATACCGACCTCTCCGCCGCGGACTGGCAGGAGATCGTCAAGCGCTACAAGGCGCGGGTCGAGGAGGAGACGGGCGAACCCTTCCCGCAGAGCCCCGAGAAGCAGCTGTGGGGGGCGATCGGCGCCGTGTTCTCTTCCTGGATGAACCAGCGCGCCATCACCTACCGCCGCCTGCACGCGATCCCGGAGAGCTGGGGGACCGCAGTGAACGTCCAGGCCATGGTGTTCGGCAACATGGGCGAGAGCTCGGCGACCGGCGTCGCCTTCACCCGCAATCCCTCGACCGGCGAGAACGAGCTCTACGGCGAGTTCCTGGTCAATGCGCAAGGCGAGGACGTGGTGGCGGGCATCCGCACGCCGCAGGACCTGACTGAGAAGGCCCGCATCGCCTCGGGCTCCGACAAGCCTTCGCTCGAGCAGGTGATGCCGAGGGCTTTCGGCGAGTTCGTGCGCATCTGCGACGTCCTCGAGAAGCACTACCGCGACATGCAGGACGTCGAGTTCACGGTCGAGCAGGACAAGCTCTGGATGCTTCAGACCCGCTCGGGCAAGCGCACAGCCAAGGCCGCGCTGCGTGTGGCGGTCGACATGGCGAACGAGGGCCTTCTGTCGAAGGAGGAGGCTATCCTGCGCGTCGATCCCATGTCGCTCGACCAGCTCCTGCACCCGACCATCGATCCGAAGGCCGAGCGCAAGACGATAGCCCGCGGCCTGCCGGCTTCGCCGGGCGCCGCCCAGGGCGAGATCGTCTTCGACGCCGACGAGGCCGAGGCGCTGAAGGCGGAGGGCAGGGCGGTGATCCTCGTGCGTGTCGAGACGAGCCCGGAGGATATCCACGGCATGCACGCCGCCGAGGGCATTCTGACGACGCGCGGCGGCATGACGAGCCACGCCGCCGTGGTCGCCCGCGGCATGGGCAAGCCCTGCGTGTCGGGCGCCGGCATGCTGCGCGTCGACTATGCGAACGGCACCATGACCGCCGGCGCCGTGACGCTGAAGCGCGGGGACGTCATAACCATCGACGGCACGACCGGCGAGGTGCTGCTCGGCAAGGTCGCGATGCTCCAGCCGGAGCTTTCCGGCGACTTCGCCAGCCTGATGGAATGGGCGGATGCGGCGCGCCGCATGAAGATCAGGACCAATGCCGATACGCCGGTCGACGCGCGCACCGCGCGCGAGTTCGGCGCCGAGGGCATAGGGCTCTGCCGCACCGAGCACATGTTCTTCGAGGAGGGTCGTATCGTCGCGGTGCGCGAGATGATCCTCGCCGATTCCGAGGCCGGACGCCGCGCCGCCCTTGCCAAGATCCTGCCGATGCAGCGCAAGGACTTCGCCGAGCTGTTCGAGATCATGGCCGGCCTGCCGGTGACGATCCGCCTGCTCGATCCGCCGCTGCACGAGTTCCTGCCGCACGAGGACGAGGAACTCGCCGAGGTCGCGGGCTCCGTCGGCGCCGATATCGACAAACTGCGCCGCCGCGTCCAGGAGCTGCACGAGTTCAACCCGATGCTCGGCCACCGCGGCTGCCGTCTCGGCATCACCTACCCCGAGATGTACGAGATGCAGGCCCGCGCGATCTTCGAGGCCGCGGTCGAGGCGGGCAGGAAGACGGGCAGCCCGGTGACGCCCGAGGTGATGATCCCGCTGATTGCGACCCGGGCCGAGCTCGACACGCTCAAGGACCGGATCGTCGCCGTCGCCGGCGACGTGACGAAGGAGACCGGCACGAAGGTCGAGTATCAGATCGGAACGATGATCGAGCTGCCGCGTGCCGCGCTGCTGGCTGGCGAGATCGCCGAGACCGCGGAGTTCTTCTCCTTCGGCACCAACGACCTCACGCAGACGACTTTCGGCATCAGCCGCGACGACTCCGCGAGCTTCCTCGCCGAATATGTCGAGAAGGGCCTGTTGCCGGCCGATCCCTTCGTCACGCTCGACCAGGAGGGCGTCGGCGAGCTCGTGAGGATCGCCGCCGAACGCGGCCGGGCGACCAGGTCCGGCATAAAGCTCGGCATCTGCGGAGAGCACGGGGGCGACCCGGCCTCGATCGGATTCTGCGAGACGGTCGGCCTCGACTACGTTTCCTGTTCGCCCTATCGCGTGCCGATCGCCCGCCTCGCCGCCGCCCAGGCCGCGCTCGGCACCACCGTCGAACGGGACAAGTAGATGCCCCGCCAGGCCCCGAATCACGGTTAAGCGATCATAAAGATTTTCCGTCCAATCTAGCCGCTCGTCGGGGACGGTGGGGTCCCCGTGGGTCCAGAGCGGGCGCGCGAACACGGTTCCGCGTTCCTGGCGATGGAACATGTTTGGTCGGTGACGGAGTAGGCGTAGTGCGGCGTATCGCGGCGCTTGGGGGGCATCGTCGTCTCGGACACTATTCGCCCTATCTTATGGCTTCATGTGTCTTGCTGGCGTCGACCGTCCAGGCGGCGTATCAAGACGCGACGGCCCTCGTCGATCTCGAAGCCGGCTCTACGCCCCGATGGATGGCATCGGTGGTCGCCCAGCCCTACGGTTCCGTGCTTTCGGCCAAGGTCGCCCTGCCCATAGGCGAAGGTTCGGCGCCCCGGCAGCCGATCGGCGTCAGCATGTCCGGCCGCGGACTGCCGTCCGAAACCATCGTCCTGTCCTCGGTCGCCGCGGGAGTGAACGCCGGCGATGGGGACGCGGTCCTCACCGGCTCGACCGGCGAGAAGGCGGAATCCGTCCGTCTCTATCCCGAGGTCGTGCGTGAGACCAAGGGAGACCTGATGATGAGCCGCGCCGGCTTCGGCGAGCGCTTCAAGGTCGATCCCGACGCAGGCGGCATGATCCGCATCCCGCGCTTCGTCATCGACCCGCCGCAGGCTTCCGAGAAGCCAATGATCCATTCCTTCCTGAAGGTCGATCCGCCGAAGAACGGCAAGCCCGTCATGGTCGCCTCGCTCGATCCGCAGATCGGCCTGAAGCACGCGATCGCCTTCCAGCCGCTGCTCGCATCGCCGCTCGAGGAGGTATGGCGCGGCCGTATCGAGATCGACGACTTCGAGCGCGACCGCCATTGCCTGGCGACCGCGGTCTATTTCGAGGCGCGCGGCGAGAGCGAGGAAGGCCAGCGCGCCGTCGCCCAGGTCGTCCTCAACCGCGTGCTCGATTCACGCTATCCCAGCACCGTCTGCGGCGTCGTCTTCCAGAACCAGAACTGGCGCAACCGCTGCCAGTTCTCCTTCGCCTGCGACGGGCGCCCGGAGCGCATCAACGACAAGAGCTCGTGGGCCGTGGCCCTGAAGGTCGCGGAGGATGCGCTCGACGGCGACTACTTCGACGATCAGATCGGCGAGGCGACGCACTACCACGCCACCTACGTGCGCCCGCGCTGGAGCCGCCATCTGCGCAAGATCGAGCGGGTCGGCACCCATATCTTCTACCAGTTGAGACCCGGCCAGCGCTGAGGCGTCAATCCGGAACGTCGACGGTCCTTGCCGCGACGACCGCGAAACGGTCGGCGAGCGCGGCAAGCGTCGCCTCGTGCACGGTCTGCGCGGGAACCGGCGCGTCCCCCGTCGCCGACGGCAGGTCGCGGGTCGCGCAGGCCGAGGCGACGACCGTCGAGAACAAGCCGTGGTCGACCGCCGAGCGCACGGTTGCCGAAACGCACATGTGCGTCATGAAGCCGGTGACCGCGAGCTGCTTGACGCCGAGTGCGTCGATCTTCTCCTTGAGATCCGTCCCGGCGAAGGAATTCGGCAGGCTCTTGCCGACGACCGTCTCGCCGGACAGCGGCGTCAGCAGGCCGACGATCTGCCCGGCGCGCCCTTCCGCGTCGAATAGTCCGCCGGGCCGTCCGAGATGGCGCACATGGATGACCGGACGTCCGCTCGCGCGTGCCCGCTCGAGGAGCGTTCCGATCTCATCGAGCGCCGGCTGGATGCCGGGCAGGGCCAGCGTGCCGTCGAGATATTCGTTCTGCGCATCGATGATCAGCAGCGCCGCCTGCGACAGCGGGGCAGGGCTCAGATCTGCGCCGGCGAGGGCAAGCAGGGTCTTGGGAGCGGTCATCAGGCGGTTTCCCCGAACATGTTTCGTCTCGGTTATTCGAAATCGAGCCCCAGGTCCAGAACCGGTGCGGAATGGGTCAGCGCGCCGACCGAGATGAGATCGACGCCGGTTTCGGCGATGGCGCGCACCGTGTCGAGATCGATCCCGCCGGAGGCTTCGGTGACCGCCTTGCCGGCCGCCCGAGTCACCGCCTCGCGCATCGTTGCCGTGTCCATGTTGTCGAGCAGGACGATGTCGGCACCGGCCGATAGCGCCTCGTCCAGTTCGGCAAGGCTCGTCACCTCGACCTCGATGCGCACCATGTGGCCGGAATGGGCGTGTGCCGCCTCGACCGCTTCGGCGACGCTGCCGGCGGTGGCGATGTGATTGTCCTTGATCAGCACCGCGTCGAACAGACCGAAGCGATGATTCCGGCCGCCGCCGCATCTGACCGCGTATTTCTGCAGGGCGCGCAGGCCCGGCATGGACTTGCGGGTGTCGACGATCCGCGCCCCTGTGCCTTCGACCGCGTCGGCGAAGCGGCCGGTCAGCGTCGCGACGCCGCTCAGGTGGCAGAGGAAGTTGAGCGCCACCCGCTCGCCGGACAGGATGCCCCGCGCCGGACCCGCGATCCTGGCGACCGCCTTGCCGGCCCCGACCCGGTCGCCGTCCGCAACCAGTACCTCGAACTCGATCACCGGATCGGTCTGCGCGAACGTCTCCCGGGCGAGATCCAGGCCCGCGATCGTGCCCGGCCCACGCGCAACGATCCTGCCGTGCGCGATGGCATCCGTGGGAATCGTCGCCGCCGTGGTGATGTCGCCGGCAAGGCCGAGATCCTCGGCGAGCGCGCGGGCGACCGCCTCGACGATCAGGCCGCGCGGCGGCGCGGCGAGCTCGGGCTTTTCAGGCATAGGTCCTCTCGTCGGTGAGCGCCGCATCGCGAGCGACCGCTTCCGCCATGCGCAGGGTGAAGATCGTCCGCTTCGCTTGCGCCGGGTCGGCCTCCGGAAAATCCGAGCGGA
The DNA here is from genome assembly GCA_023458595.1 of Pseudomonadota bacterium. Taxonomy (GTDB): domain Bacteria; phylum Pseudomonadota; class Alphaproteobacteria; order Rhizobiales; family Tepidamorphaceae; genus Microbaculum. The sequence continues at coordinate 16,256 of JAEWYT010000035.1, read as the reverse complement.
AGTGCGCGCCGCGGCTTTCCGTGCGCATCAGCGCCGCCGCCGCGATCAGCCGCGCGGCGGTGATCATGTTGCGGAATCCGTAGGAAGGCCCGCCCTGGCGCTCGAGCTCGGCGATGTCGGCGAGCGCGGTCACGAGCCCGTCGTGATCGCGCACGACGCCGGCATGGGCGGTCATCGTCTGGCGCAGTCGCGCGATCGCCCCGCTCTCGTAGAACAGGCTCGGTCCCTCCGCGTCGGAGACGACCTCCGTCGGTGGCATGCGTTGCGGCGCGGGATAGATCGCGCAGACGTCCCTTGCGATCCGCGCGGCGAACACCGACGCTTCCAGGAGAGAGTTGGAGGCGAGCCGGTTCGCCCCGTGCGCCCCGGTCGAGGCGACCTCGCCGCAGGCCCAAAGTCCGTCGATGCTGGTGCGCGCGTTGGCGTCGGTCAGCACGCCGCCCATGTGGTAGTGCGCCGCCGGCGCGACGGGGATAGGCTCGTGCACCGGATCGATGCCGGCCGCCCGGCAGCTCTCGTAGACCTTCGGGAAGGCCTCGGCAAAACGGTCTCCAATCGCCTGCCGGCAGTCGAGGAACGCACCGTGCTTGGCCGTCACCTCGGCGAAGACGGCGCGGGCCACGACGTCGCGCGGGGCGAGTTCGGCGTCCGGATGGACGGCCCGCATGAACCGCTCGCCGGCGGCGTTTATCAGCGTCGCGCCTTCCCCGCGCAGCGCCTCCGTCGCGAGCGGCGCCGGGTCCATGCCGACATCGATCGCCGTCGGATGGAACTGGACGAACTCGGTGTCGGCGATCAGCGCGCCGGCCCGCGCGGCGATCGCCACACCCTGTCCACGGGCCTCCTTCGGGTTGGTGGTGACGGCGAACAGCGTGCCGACGCCCCCGGTCGCGAGCACCACGGCGCGGGCGGCGATGCGGACCTCCGGCGGCCCCGCGTCGTCATGGTTGGCGATCGCGATCAGCCCGGCGACGCGGCCGCCGTCCTTCACCAGATCCTCGACCGAATAGCTTTCGATCACCCGGATCGACGGCGTCCCGTGCACGGCCCTGATGAGTGCCGCCATCATCTCCTGGCCCGCGAGGTCGCCGCGCACCCGCACGATACGTCGCTCGCTGTGGGCCGCCTCGCGCGAGAGGATCAGTTTGCCTTCGTTGTCGCGGTCGAAGGGCGCGCCGTAGCCGAGCAGGTCGCGGACTCGCTGCGGCCCGTCGCCGGTCATCAGCCGGGCGATGGATCGATCGACGAGTCCATCGCCGGCGGCGATGGTGTCGTCGGCGTGCTTTTCGGGCGTGTCGCCAGGGCCGACGGCGGCGGCGATGCCCCCCTGCGCCCAGGCCGACGCCGCGCCTTCGCCGAGCGGCGCGGCGGCGATCAGCGTCACCGGCCGCGGCGCCATCTTCAACGCGCAGAACAACCCGGCCAGCCCCCCTCCGACGATGACGACATCGTCGGTCACGGCGAAGCCGCTGTCGCTCGTGCTGGCCGGCATCGTGATTCGCCCCACGCCGTGCGGGTCCCTATTCCAGAGGGACGGCCGGCAGCCGTCAACTTTTCAGATCGATCATCCGCTGAACGGACGCCCGCGCTCTTTCCGCGATCGCCGGTTCGACGGTCACTTCCTCGCGCATATGAAGAAGCGAGTCGAGGATCTTCGGCAATGTGATCCGCTTCATGTGTGGACAGAGGTTGCAGGGGCGCACGAACTGGACATCCGGCGTCTCGGCTGCGACGTTGTCGGCCATCGAGCATTCGGTGACCATCATCACCTTCGTCGGACGCTCGGTTTTCACCCAGTCGATCAGCTTTGCCGTCGAGCCGGTGAAATCGGCCTCCGCCAGCACGTCCGGAGGGCACTCCGGATGAGCGATGATCGCAATCGACGGATCGGTCTCGCGCCAGGCTCTCAACTCCTCGCCGGTGAAGCGCTCGTGCACCTCGCAATGGCCTTTCCATGTGATGATCTCGACTTCGGTCTGGCCGCGTACATAGGCGGCGAGATACTCGTCGGGCAGGAAGATCACCCGGTCCGCGCCGAGCGATTCCACGACCTTCACCGCGTTCGATGAGGTGCAGCAGATGTCGATCTCGGCCTTTACCTCGGCGGACGTATTCACGTAGGCGACCGCGGGAACGCCCGGATAGGCCTCACGCAGGCTTCTTACGTCTGCGCCGGTGATCGAGGAGGCCAGCGAGCAGCCGGCGAGCAGGTCGGGAATCAGCACCGTCTTGCCGGGATTGAGAAGCTTCGACGTCTCGGCCATGAAGTGGACGCCGCACTGGACGATTGTCGCGGCGTCGGCCCTGCTCGCCTCGATGGCGAGCTGCAGCGAGTCGCCGGAGAAATCGGCGACGCAATGGAAGATCTCCGGCGTCATGTAGTTGTGCGCCAGGATCACCGCGCCGCGCTCGCGCTTAAGGTCGTTGATCGCCTTTATGTAGGGCGCGTGGAGCGGCCACTCGACCGGCGGGATCAGCGAAGCGACGCACTCGTAGAGCTGCGCCGTCTCGCGGGCGACTTCGTCGGTGTAGTCGAGCGACGGTATCGGTATGGCGGGGTCATTCTGCATGGTTTCCACTATAGTCGCCCGCAGGAACGTGCCCCACGGGCGAATGGCCGCAGCGCTTTGCCGCCGCGCCGTCTCGCGCGTGCCTTGATCGGAGAGTGACATGAGCGATGTTCGTGGCATCCGCCGGGCCGACAAGCTGATGGCCGACGAGGCGACGATCGACCTCCTGAAGCGCGGCTTCTCCGGACGCCTGGCGACCGTCGGCGCCGACGGCTACCCCTATTGCGTGCCCCTTCTCCACGTCTGGATGGAGGGCGGGATCTGGGTGCACAACACCGCGGCGAAGGGCCATCTGCGCGGCAACGTCGACCACGACGACCGCGTCTGCTTCGAGGTGGACGAGGCCGGCCCGGTCTTCAACTATGGCCGCTTCGAGTGCGATTCCTCCCTCGCCTACGAGAGCGTCGTCGCCTTCGGCCGCATCCGCATCGTCCGCGACCGCGAGGAGAAGCGCCGCTTCTGCGATGCGCTGCTGGCGAAATACGGCGTGCCCGGCACCAACCGGCCGAAGAGCTTCTATCCCCGCCTCGGCGCGATCTGCGTCTATGCCATCGCCGTCGAGCGGATGACCGGCAAGCGGACGCCGTTTCCCTCCGTTTCCGAGCAGTGGCCGGCAGCCGATCGCACGGCGACACCGAACGCCCGGGAGCCTGCGCCCGCCTAGGCCGAGAACGTCGCCTCGACAAGGCCGAGCGGCCCGTACTCGCCTCTGACCGTCGTGCCCGGCGCCGCCGGCACCACGCCGAGACAGGTGCCCGTCGACACCCAGTCGCCGGCCCTGAGCCCCTTGCCGCGCACGGCCAGGGCGTTGGCGAGCCAGGCGAGCGCGTTGAGCGGATGGCCGAGCACGTTCCGCCCGTGCCCGGCATTGGTCTGCACGCCGCCGGCGAAGCCTCTTACCTCGGCGGACGCGAGGTCTGCGTCCTGCCAGTCCCTGATCGCCGGCCCGTGCACGAAGCCGACGTTCAGCGCGAAGTCGGCCACCGCCTCGACGACGCCCGGAAAGCGGTCGCCACGCGTGCGCCGCCCGACGATTTCGAGTGCAGGATGGCAGGACATGACGAGGGCCACGACGGAACTGGCGTCGTAATCCGCCTTGCCGACGGGCTGCTTGATGCCGACCCGGAAGGCGAATTCGCATTCGACGCCGAGCGTGCCCGGCGCGAACGGGATGGTCGATCCGCTCGTGTACATGCGCGGGGCGAACAGCGGTCCGAAGAACGGTCCGTCGCAGCCCATGATCCTCTGCGCCTCCGGGCTCGTCGCGCCGATCTTCCACCCGGCGACCGGCTCTCCCATGGAAAGCGTCGCGATGTCGCGGATGCGCTCCGCGGCGTCCATGTCGGCCGGCGGCCAGCCGTCCCCGTCTGCGGCGCCGTCGAAAGGCTCTGCCTCCTGCCGCGCCTCCGCCAGCGCCCGCCCGACCCGGTTCTCGTACTCCGCCGTCATCGGCTGTTCCTTCCCGACGTGTGTCTCCGATCATTGTTTGCAGATACAACGACCGTTCAGTGAAATTGATGGCTGCCATGATGAAAATGCATTATGCGCGCCGAGGGAAGCTCACTAGTCTGCCCCGGCCCGTTTTCCACCGATCCGGTCGTAGCGGCCGGGTCCCGTACGAGAGTCCCATGGCTCAAGTGACCGCCCAATCAGAATCGAGACCCGGCTGGATCGGCATCGCCCTGGTCGTCGTCTGCGGCGGCCTGATCTCGATGGTGGCTTTCGGGCCGCGCTCAGCGATGGGCCTGTTCCTGGCGCCCCTGTCGGAGACGCGCGGCTGGAGCCGCGACGTTTTCGCGCTTGCGATTGCCGTCCAGAACATCGTCTGGGGTCTTGGTCAGCCGCTGTTCGGCGCCATCGCCGACCGCTGGGGCGAGGCGCGCGTCATGGTCGTCGGCGCGCTGCTCTACGCCGCCGGCCTCGCCCTGACCGCGAGCGCCGACACGCCGCTGATGCTCAATCTCGCCGCCGGCGTCCTGATCGGCCTCGGCATTTCCGGCTCGGCCTTCGCCCTCGTCATCTCCGCCTTCGGCAAGCTGCTGCCGGCGGAGAGCCGGTCCTGGGCGTTCGGCATCGGCATCGCGGCCGGTTCGCTCGGCCAGTTCGTCTTCGCCCCGCTCGGCCAGGCCTTCATCGCGAGCTACGGCTGGCAGAACGCGCTTCTCTACTTCTCGATCATCGTTCTGGTGATCCCGTTCCTGGCGATCGGGCTGCGCGCGCCCTCCGGCGGTCACAGGGCCATCACGTCCGAGCAGACCTTCAAGGGCGCGCTGGCGGAAGCCTTCGGCCACCGCAGCTACATCCTGCTGGTTGCGGGCTTCTTCGTCTGCGGCTTTCACGTTGCCTTCATCACGGTGCACATGCCCGCCTACCTGAACGACATGGGCCTCGACCCGCGCTGGGGCGGCTGGTCGCTCGCGGTGATCGGCCTTTTCAACGTCGTCGGCGCCTATTCCGCCGGCGTCCTGGGCGGCAGGCTCAACAAGCGCTCGATCCTGTGCTGGATCTATCTCCTGCGGTCCGTCGCCATCGCCGCCTTCATCCTGATCCCGATTTCGCCGGCGAGCGTCCTGGTCTTCTCCGCCGCCATCGGCCTGTTGTGGCTCTCCACCGTGCCGCCGACGTCGGGCCTCGTCGCCGTGATGTTCGGCCCGAAGTTCATGGGCACGCTGTTCGGCATCGTATTCTTGTCGCACCAGGTCGGCTCGTTCCTCGGCATCTGGCTCGGCGGCGTGTTCTACGAGATCTACGGCAACTACGACATCTTCTGGTGGATCGCGATCGTGCTGGGTGTCGCCGCCGCGATCGTCCACTACCCGATCCGCGACATGCCGGTGGCCCGGTTGCAGCCGGCCGAGTGAGCCGTCAGCCTTCGGTGTCTCCGAAAAGGGCCCCGTAGTCGCCGCCACCGTAGAAGATATTGGTGATCCGTACGATGTCGTCCTCGACGACGCAGGCGACCACGGCGGAGCGTTCGAACGGCACCGTGCGAAGGCCCGGATGCAGCTCGTCGCGTGGCCGTCCACCATGCGGTGCGTCGCCGATGCTGTGGCAGCGCGCTCCGATGCACCGGACGAAGGTCCAGGCAACCTCCGGGGAACCGGATTGGTCTGCAAGGAAATCGTAGATATCCGTCAAATCGGTGATCGCCTCCTCGCGGAGGATCGCCGGAAGGCGGCACATGTCAGCCGGCCTTCCTCTTCGATCGGCGCCGGTGATGCTCGAACAGCCGGGCGAAAGCGTCCTCCGCCGTGACGTCCGGCCTCGGATCGGCGAGCGAACGCTCGACGCGCGCGCGAATCGCGGCGAGCCGCTCGGCGTGCTCGTCTTCCTGTTTCTGCCAGACCCGCATCGCCTCGCGGATCACCTCGCTGGTCGAGGCGAATGCGCCCGACGCGACCTTCTCCTTGATGGTCTCGACCATCTTCTCCGGCAGGGTGATGCTGAGCTTCTCGACCGTGGCGACCGTCGCTCCGGATATCCGATGCCGAATGCGGGATAAAATCCGACCCGCAACAACTGGCCGGGCCGGAGCTGGAGTGGGCGGCGCGTCCCGCGTTGGCCGCCGCCCTTGCCCCGCCGTACCCCGACGCGCTACTAGGTCGCCACCAACGGAAGGCCAGCAGGGGAATTCAAGAATGTCAGACCGGTTTCCGGCGATCCTCGTCTCCAGGGAAGGCGAGAAGGGGCAGAAGGTCGAGACGGTCGAGCTCGGGCTCGACGACCTCATGGAGGGCGACGTTGTCGTCGCCGTCGACCATTCGACCGTCAACTACAAGGACGGCCTGGCCATCACCGGCAAGGCGCCGGTCGTGCGCCGCTGGCCGATGATCCCCGGCATCGACTTCGCCGGCACGGTGGAATCCTCGCAGAACCCCGCGTTCAAGGCCGGCGACAAGGTCGTGCTCAACGGCTGGGGCGTCGGCGAGGTGCACTATGGCGGCTTTGCCGGCAAGGCGCGGGTGAAGGGAGACTGGCTGATCCATCTGCCCGACGGCATGACCGGCGCCGAGGCGATGTCGATCGGCACGGCGGGCTACACCGCGATGCTCTGCGTGCTTGCGCTCGAGCGCCAGGGCGTCACCCCGGACAAGGGTCCCGTCGTGGTGACGGGCGCGGCCGGCGGCGTCGGCTCGGTGGCGATCTCGATCCTGTCGAAGCTCGGCTACGAGGTCGTCGCCTCGACCGGACGCGCCGAGGAGGCGGACTACCTGAAGGGCCTCGGCGCGAGCGAGGTGATCTCCCGCGACGAGCTTTCCGGCCAGCCGCGCCCGCTGAACAAGGAGCGCTTCGCCGGCGGCGTCGACGCGGTCGGCTCGACGACGCTCGCCAACGTGTTGTCGATGACGAAGTACGGCGGCTCGGTCGCCGCCTGCGGCCTTGCCGGCGGCATGGACCTGCCGACCTCGGTCGCGCCGTTCATCCTGCGCGGGGTGAGCCTCATCGGCGTCGACTCGGTGATGGCGCCGAAGGCGCGCCGCGTCGAGGCCTACGCGCGCCTCGTCCGCGACCTCGATCATTCGAAGCTCGCCGCCATGACGACGACGATCGGCCTCGACGGCGTTCAGCAGGCGGGCGCCGACATCATAGCCGGCAAGGTCCGCGGCCGCGTCGTGGTGAACGTCGGCTGACGCGCAGCCCTATCCGAAGTCATGCCCGGACTTGTTCCGGGCATCCATGACCACAGTCGCAGGCGGTGGTGTTCACGGATTGCCGGAACAAGTCCGGCAATGACGGTCTGAGAGTGGGGCGAGGCTTTTCCACTGTCCGATCATTCCCGCGAAAGCGAAAATCCCGGGCAGCCTATTCCGCCCTGCCGCCCGTCCTTCGAGAGGCACCTTCGGCACTCCTCAGGATGAGGCCGCGGGGTGGGGCTGGCGCTGCGCAGGAACCCTCATGGTGAGGAGGGCGCGCACGCGCCCGTCTCGAACCATGGGCCGCTTGCGCCTCGTATCCCGCGCCTCATGCCTTCATCGGGAAGATGATGCACGTCTCCGAGCCGTGGGCGAGGAGCTTGCCGCTCCCGTCCGTCAGCGTCGCCTCGGAGGTGGCGATGCGCCCGCCGCGGTGGACGATGACGCCCTCGCAGGTCACCTCGCCGGTCTCCGGCAGGATCGGGCGGACCAGATTCACCTTGAACTCGACCGTCGTGTAGGCCTCGCCGGGCTTCATCGTCGTGTGCACCGCGCAGCCGAGCGCGGAATCGAGCAGCGTGCCCGCCCAGCCGCCGTGCACCGTGCCGAGCGGGTTCATGTAGTCGAAGGACGGCATGCCCTTGAACACCGCGCGGCCCTCGGCGACCTCCGTCAGGATGAAGCCGAGCGTCTTGCCGATCGGCGGCGGCGGCAGCGCGCCGTCGATCATCGCCTGCAGCATCGACAGCCCGTCCATGTCCTTGACCCTGGCGAGCGGCAGAACGTCGAACTGGGGCACTCCGGCGATCCGCCTGTAGACTTCCGACATTTCTCGCGCGCTCCTTCGGGCAGCTCGTCCGTGTATGGACATCATTATTGGATGCATATACAATAAAAGGACGGTGGGCAAGGCAGCGGACGACCGGCGGACGGCATGAGCGACCTCAATTGCACCTTCTACCGGTTGCGCAAGGCGACGCGGCGGCTTACCGGCCTCTACGACGCGGCCCTCGGCAAGGCGGGGCTCACCGCGACGCAGTTCTCGGTGCTGGCGATGATCGCGACCGCCGGCCCCCGGCCGATGTCGGGCCTCGCCGAGGCGCTCGGCATGGACGCGTCCACGCTGACGCGGACGCTCAGGCCGCTGATCGAGCGCGGCGACGTTTCGGTCGCCGTCGGCGACGACAAGCGGGTCAAGCGCGTGGCGCTGACGGAGAAGGGCCAGGAGACGGTCGCGCTCGCCGTGCCGCACTGGCGGGCGGCGCAGAAGCAGGTCGCGCAGGCGCTCGGCGGCGACATCAACCAACTGCACGACTTGCTGCGAACGGTGTCGAAGATGCCCGAGCCCGGCGAGGGCGAGGCGGCGTCAGCCTAGTCGCGCGGGCCGATGTGGAGCGCGAAGGGCACGCCCTCGTAGGCGAAGTTGCCGCGCCCGATCTTCTTGATCGCCCGGCTCATACGCCCCTGCCGGCCGAGCAGCGCGTCGCCGATCTCGACCAGCCGCGCGTTCGGCGTCGCCGTCGGCGAGGATTGGCGGATCTGCAGCGCCAGCTCTTCCTCGTCCATCCCCGGGTTGAGCGCGCAGGCGCCGATGAAGGCGGCGGCCGTCGAGCGCGAGATGCCGGCGAAGCAGTGCACCACCATCGGATTGTCGCGCTCCCAGGCCTCGACGAAGGTGAGGTAGTCCTCGACGTGTTTCGGGCTGGGCAGCACCATGCCGTCCATCGCCTCGGTGATGTCGTGCATGGCGAGGAACAGGTGTCTCTCCGGCACGATCGCCGCCGGCCGCGGCACCTCGGTGCCCTCCGTGATCAGCGTCACCAGATGGCTTGCGCCGGTCTCCTCGACGACGGCGGCGATCCTGGCGAGCGAACAGACGTGGATGGCGGGCATGCTTTTCGCGCTTCGTTGTTGAGTATGCCCCCTATATGGGCGGACTCGGTGCGGGAATCCAGCACGGGTCTGCGGCCTCGTCGCCTTGTCCTGACATTCACCTCGTCGTCCCGGCGCACTTCGCTCGACCGGGATGACGACAAGAAAGGTCGCTTACCCGTGCAACTCCCCGAACCGCTCCAGGAACCGTGCCTCGGCCTTGGCGACGGGATGGGCCTCCAGCCGGAACAGGGTCTCGAGCTTCCCCCCGCCGATCCTGCCCGGCCGGCCGAAGTATTTCATCGCCTCGGCATGGGAGAAGCCGGCGAGCTGCGTCGCCTCGAGGAACGCGGCGGCGATGTCGGCGCGCTTGATCGCCTTTTTCACCGGTGCCGGCAGCTCGGCGGGCAGGCCGAAGCGCAGGTGGACGGCCGCCTGGATGCGCCGCTCGACCGCCTTGTACTCGCCGCCGAGCACCGCCTTGAACGGGCTGATCATGTCGCCGATCACGTATTCCGGCGCGTCGTGCAGGAGGGCTGCGAGCCGCCAGCGCCGCTCGGTCTTCGGCTCCATCCGCCCGACCAGGTCCTCGACCAGCAGCGAGTGCTCGGCGACCGAGAACGCGTGCTTGCCGGAAGTCTGGCCGTTCCAGCGGGCGACACGGGCGAGGCCGCGCGCGATGTCGGCGATTTCCACGTCGAGCGGGGAGGGATCGAGAAGGTTGAGACGGCGGCCGGACAGCATCCGCTGCCAGGCGCGCGGGGCGTCCTTGTCCGTCATGGGGCCCCGGCCGGCCATTCGAACGTGGCCCAGCCGGGCTTCTCCGGAGCGAGCGTCGCGCCGCCCGCGGTGATCGCGGTCCCGGTTGCCATCGCCGCGCCGATCCGGTCGAGGCGCAGGAGCGCGAGGCCCCGGCTCCCGGACGACGACCCCATCGTGCCGACCACCTTGCCGCCGGCCTCCACCGTCGTCCCCGTCTCCGGCGCGTTGCCTTCGATCGCGACCGGCACGAAGCGGCTGCGGGCGGTGCCGCGGTGCTGCATGCGCGACACCACCTCCTGGCCGACGTAGCAGCCCTTGGCGAAGTCGACGCCGCCGAGCTGGTCGAGGTCGGCCTCGTGCGGGAAGACCTCGCCGCTCGCGTAGTCCTGTGCGAGCTCGGCGACGCCGAGCCCGATCCGATGGGCATGGTAGTCGGCCTCGCTCGCCGCCCCGTGCGCCTTCAGGACCGCCTCCGCCTCGGGTTTTAGCAGGATCGCCCGCCAGCCGAGGGCGGCGAGACGCGGATCGGCGAAGGCGGACGGGTGCGGTGCGGTGTCGCCATCCCGAAGTGCGCCATCCCGAAGTGCGCCATCCGACAGGGCGACGACGACCAGGTCGGGCCTCGCGGTGATGTTCACCTTGGCGCGCAGGCGGTAGAACGTCAGGCGCTTTGCGAGTTCGGCGGCGCTCGCGGCCGGGCAGTCAAGCAGGAAGCGGTCGGAGTCCGCGGCCAGCACGAAGAATTCGAACAGGATCTTCCCCTGCGGCGTCAGCAGCGCGGCGTTGCGCGCCCGGCCCGGCCCGAGGGTCTCGACATCGGATGTGACGAGCCCCTGCAGGAAGGCACGCGCCTCCGGTCCGCCGACCTCGATCGCGGCCCGGCCGCCGAGAAGAGCCGCATTCGTACCCGCCATATCGCCCGCTTCCGATCCGCTCGTTTTTTCCGATCCGAGTTGATACCTTGTCGTCCGGACCTGTTCCATTCGTCCGGCTGGGACCTTAGGTATTGCCCGCCGGCCCCGGAGGCAAGCGGACAGGCGGAGACGGATGGGCGCGACTTTCGATGCGATTCTGAGCGGCGGGACCGTCGTCAACCATGACGGCGTCGGCGTGCGCGACATCGGCGTGCGCGACGGCCGCATCATGGAAATCGGCAATCTGCGCATGGCCTCCGCCGACGAGACGATCGATTGCGCCGGCCTCACCGTTCTGCCCGGCGTCATCGACACGCAGGTGCATTTCCGCGAGCCCGGCGCCGAGCACAAGGAGGATCTCGAGACCGGTTCGCGCGCCGCCGTGCTGGGCGGTGTCACCGCCGTCTTCGAGATGCCGAACACCAGTCCGCAGACGACGAGCGCCGCCGCGCTGGAGGACAAGCTCGAGCGTGCCCGCGGCCGCATGCATTGCGACCACGCCTTCTTCATGGGCGGCACGGCCGAGAACGCCCGCGATCTCGGCGATCTCGAGATGCTGCCCGGTTGCGCCGGCGTGAAGGTCTTCGTCGGTTCGTCGACCGGCACCCTGCTTCTGGAGGACGACGAGGACATCGACGTCGTCCTGCGCCATATCCGCCGCCGTGCCGCCTTTCACGCAGAGGACGAGCCGCGCCTGCGCGAGCGCGCATACCTGCGCGTGCCCGGCCGCCCTGAGACCCATCCGGTCTGGCGCGACGAGGCGGCCGCGCTGCTCGCCACCCAGCGCCTGGTCCGTCTCGCCCGCGCCGCCGGCCGCCGCATCCACATCCTCCACGTCTCCACCGCCGAGGAGATGGCGCTGCTCGCCTACCACAAGGACGTCGCGAGCGCCGAGGTGACGCCGCACCATCTGACGATGACGGCGGACAGCTACGCCCGCCTCGGCACGAAACTGCAGATGAACCCGCCGATCCGCGACGCCCGCCATCGCGTCGCGCTCTGGGCCGGCGTCGCCAACGGCACCGCCGACATCCTCGGCTCCGACCACGCCCCGCACACGCTGGAGGAGAAGGCGAAGCCGTATCCGGAATCGCCGTCGGGCATGGCCGGCGTGCAGACGCTGGTGCCTATCATGCTCGACCAGGTGAACGCCGGGCGCATGGCGATCGAGCGCTTCGTCGACATGACCAGTGCGGGGCCGGCGCGTCTGTTCCAGATCGCCTGCAAGGGCCGCATCGCGGTGGGCTACGATGCCGACTTCACCGTTGTCGACATGCGCCGCCAGCGCGAGATCACCGACGACTGGATCGCCTCGCGCTGCGGTTGGACGCCCTATGCCGGCCTGACCGTCTCAGGCTGGCCGGTCGGCACCCTGGTGCGCGGCCGCACCGTGATGTGGGAGGGCGAGCTGGTCTCCCCGTCAGCCGGTGCGCCGGTGCGCTTTCTGGAAACCCTGCCGCGCAGCTAGAGCAATGACCGTCACGATCCGTCCCGCCGTGCCCGCCGACGCGGATGTCCTCATGCGCCTGATCGACGGGCTGAACGAGCATGTCGGCGCGCCCGTCGGCAAGCTGACGCGCGACCTGCTTCTGCGCGATGCGCTCTGCGAGACGCCGCACTTCACGGTGATCGTCGCCGAGGTCGACGGGATCGTCGGCGGTTATGCCACCTGGTGCGACACCTACGAGACGGAGCATGCCACGGCGGGCTTCTACATGAACGATCTCTATGTCGACCCGGCCTTCCGCCGTCATGGTCTCGCCCGCAGGCTCGTCGCCCGCGTCGCCGCCGAGTGCCGCAGGCAGGGCCACGGCTTCGTCTGGTGGACGCAGGAACCGAACAACGCCGAGGCTGCCGGATTCTACGCGAGCATCGGCAGCCAGTCCGAGCTGATGGTCGCCCACGCCCTCTACGGCGAAGGCTTCGACAAGCTTGCCGACGAGGCCGGGTGAGCGCCTCGACGCCGCGTCATCGCGGCGTTTCCGCCGTGGGGCAGCCTCAGTCCCCGGCGACGAAGAAGTGCCAGGTGCCGTCCGGGCCGATGCCGAGCCGGTAGAACACGTAGGCGCCGAATTCCTCCATGCCCTGGCGGTCCTGCGGGGTGATGAGCTTGTAGAGCTCCACCTCCTGCGAGGGCGTCAGAGAGTCGAGCGGCAGGGCGTTGAAATAGGGCCAGACGTACATTTCCTGCGGCGTGCCCTCGTCGATGTGGACGAATCCCGCCTCCAGGATCTCGATCATGATCGCCAGGATCTCGCGGCCCTCGGGGTCGCCGCCGGCGTGCTTCCAGTACTCGATGGCGTCGGTGTCGTCGCCGAAGGAGAAGGTCGGCGGCAGCTCGTTGGCTTCCAGCACCGGCCGCAGGCGCTCGACGTCGCCGCTCTGCGCGGCCTCTATGATCTGCTCCCGCATCCGTGCGACCGGCGGCGGCAGGATCGAGAGGTCGTACTGTACCTGGGGGAGGACCGTCGCCGGCTCGCCCGCGGCCTCCGCGCCGGCCGGGCCCACTTCCTCCTCGACCGGAGCGACCTGGATCGTCTCGGTCCTCACCTTGGTCTGGGCGAACGCCGCCGGGGCGCCCGCGAACCCCGCCGCCAGCCAGATGGCGAGGAGGACGGTCGCTGCTGTCGTCGTGATGTCCGGTCGCATGGTTCCATGATCACGCCGCGGGCCGCCGGGTCAAGTCGGCTCCTTGGCCAGAGGTTCCGCAAGGTCCCGGTTGTGAGGCCGGCCGTGAGGGCCTAAGAACGATGGTGGGGATTTGCCGAAGCGCTGGCCGCGAACCTGGGGGACATGGACCGTCTGCTGATCATTCCGGTCGGGCTCCTGATTGGCATCGTCGTCTCGGCGCCGGTCGGACCCGTCAACGTGATCTGCATCGGCCGGGCGCTGCGGTACGGCTTCTGGCCGGCCATACTCGGCGGCATCGGCGCGGCGGTCGGCGACGGCGTTCTGGCCCTGGTCGCCGCCTTCGGCATCAGCGCTGCCGCCGACGCGGTCGAAAGCCACCAGGCACTCATCAAGCTCGTCGGCGGCCTGATCCTCATCGTCTTCGGCATCCGCGTCATGGCGACGACGCCCCACGGCTCGAAGCGCGCCGACGCCCACATGGCCGATTCCGCCCTGCGCATCGTGCCGGCGACCTTCCTGATCACCGTCACCAATCCCGGCGCGCTGCTCGGCTTTCTCGGCATCTTCGGCGGCATGGTCGGCAACCGGCTCCTGCCGGAGGGCGACTACACGGCGGCGGGCCTGATGGTCCTGTCGGTCAGCGGCGGCGCGCTTCTGTGGTGGACGGGCCTTGCCGCCTTCGTCTCGCGCATCCGTCATCTGATCTCGGACGTGACGCTACGGCGCATCAACATCGTCTCAGGGGTCCTGCTCGCCGCCTTTGGCGGCGCGCTGATCCTCGAGGTGCTGCTGAAGGAGTTCCTGCTTTAGCGGGCTACTGGCCGTAGCGCGTGGCTATGCGCTGGGCGATGTCGGCGCCCTCGGCCATGTAGTTGTCGATGACCCAGACGGCCGTTTCCGTGCAGGCGTGGTAGGTCTGCTCAAAGCCGCGATAGCCGCGGTTGAAGCTGTCGACCAGCTTTGCGCGCCGTTCGTTCGAGGGGTTCTCGGCGTCGATGAGCTGCTGCATCATCGTGCGCCAGGTCTGGCCCTCGTCGGCCCCGCAGAGCTGCCTGAGGTAGTGCACGGCGCCGAGGATCTCGGCGAGCCGCTGCATTTCCTTCTCGTAGGGCGGGGCCGTCGGCAGGCTCTGCGCGAGCGCCGGGGCGGACCCCAGCGCCAGTGCCAGCGCCAACACGCCTGCCCGCGCGGCCTTGCTCGTTGCGTGGCTGAACCGGTTGCCCATGCGCCCTATCTAGTCCTCCCCGCCGCCGATCTCAATCGGGATGAGGGGCGAAGGTGAACGGGCGGGCCCGGAGCAAACGGCCCTGGATTCCCGCGAAGGCGGAAATCCAGGGCCACGCGACGGGCTTTTGCCGCTACTGATCCGCCAGCAGCGCCGCCGCCTTGGCGATCACGGCCGGAGTGCCCTGCGTCATGGCGAGTCCGTCGAGCGCATCGGGATCGAGCCAGGCGATCTCGGCGGCCTCCTCGCTCGTTTCGCCTTCGCCGGACAGCCGGCGTGCGGCGAAGGAGACGATGACGTAGTGGCGCTCGACCGCGCCGTCGCCGTCGCGCCGGATCAGCTCGACGATATCGGCGACCCCGAGGATCTCCGCCTCGACGCCCGTCTCCTCGAAAACCTCCCGGGCGGCGGCCTCCGCCAGCGTCTCGCCCGGCTCGACCAGCCCGCCCGGCAGGCTCCAGATCCCGTCGAGCGGCGGCCGGCCCCGTTTGGCGATCAGCACCCTTCCGTCCCGGAACACGGCGGCCGAGACGGCGAGCAGCGGCATTTTCGGATAGGCGCGGGGGTCGGAATCGGCAGGCTTCGTCATGGCGCGCGAGACTAGCACGGCCGCGCGGGGCGTTGATGGCCCCTGTCCGTCTGTGCTTCAAAGCGCCACCTGGGAGGAGGAACGCCGATGTGCGGCCGCTACAGCCTGTCCCTGCCGCCGCAGGCGGTGCGTGCCTTCTTCGGCTTCGCGGAGCAGCCCAACTACCCGCCGCGCTACAACATCGCGCCGACCCAGCCGATCGCCGTCGTGCGCCTGATCCACGGCCGGCGTTCCTTCGCGCTGATGCGGTGGGGCCTGCTGCCGCCCTGGGTGAAGGATCCGAAGGATTTCCCGACGCTGATCAACGCGCGCGGCGACACCGTCGCCACCAAGCCGGCTTTCCGCGGATCGATGCGCCATCACCGCTGCCTGGTGCCGGCCGACGGCTTCTACGAGTGGCAGAAGACGGAAAAGGGCCGCAAGGTGCCCCATCTGATCCGCCGCCCGGACCGCGGCCCCTTCGCCTTCGCCGGCCTCTGGTCGACCTGGCTCGGCGCCGACGGCAGCGAGATCGACACCGCCGCGATCGTCACGACCGACGCCAACGGGAAGCTGACGCCGCTGCACGACCGCATGCCGGTCGTCGTCCAGCCCGAGGATTTCGACCGCTGGATGGACGCCGAGGCCAACGCGCCCGGCGACGTCGCCGACATCATCCGCCCCGCGCCGGAGGATTTCTTCGAGGCCTTCCCGATCTCGACGCGGGTCAATTCGGTCGCCAACGACGACGAGGACCTGCAGACGCCCCTGGCCGAGGCCACGACCCCGCCCGCCGAGAAGCGCGAGCCGCCGGCGAAAAAAAAGAAAAAGGACGACGGCGGCGGCCAGATGAGCCTTTTGTGATCCCGGGCCCTCACCCCGACCCTCTCCCGCGAGCGGGAGAGGGAGCGTCGGCGGCAGGCGCCGTGGTCTCGCCTCGAGACCCGTGCCTGGCTGGAAGCGTCAGGGTCGCGGCTGGAGACCGGATCATTCCGCTTGCGCCTCCCTCTCCCGCGCGCGGGAGAGGGGCGGGGTGAGGGTGCGTCATGCGATCGGTCGTCTCACCCCGGCTTCTTCGAG
>JAEWYT010000034.1 GCA_023458595.1 Pseudomonadota bacterium | reverse complement strand
CTTTCGGGCCAATGCCGTCACCGTCGTCCTCGACCGTATCCAGATACGCTCTTCGGACGCCGGCTCGGCCTTGGCCCGAAATCGCCGCGTCAGAATGGTTCTATTTGACCCTGAAAGGCTCTAGGCTGCGCCTCGGTCAATCGTCAATGTATTCGAACGTCTTGATTGTGATGCGGAATATGCCTGTTCGTTCAGCGATTTTCTTGGCGCTTCTCCTCTCGTCCGCCACCATCACCGCCATCTCCGCCCGTGCCGACGGAGATGCCGGTGTCGGCCAGGACCTCTTCTACACGTGCGCGGCCTGCCACGAAGTCGGCAACGGCGCCCGCAACCGCGTCGGACCGGTCCTCAACGATATCGTCGGCCGGCGCGCGGCAACCCGCGACGGCTATGCCTATTCGCGCGCGATGAAGGAAAAGGGCGCCGAGGGCCTCGTCTGGACGCCGGAGTCGCTCGACGCCTACCTGGCCAATCCGCGCGTGTTCGTTCGCGGGACGCGGATGGCCTATGCCGGACTGCGCGACGCGGAGCGCCGCAGCGACCTCATCGCCTACCTGAAGACACTCACCTTCGAGAGCCCGGCTCAATCGAAGATTCTGAAGTAGGGGCCGAAGATTCTGAAGTAGGGGCATAGGGCACGGAGCCCCTACTCGTCCTCGTGGCGGCCCCGGATGCGGCGCACGACGAGCCAGACGGCAAGCAACGCGACGGGAACCGCAGCGGCCGTCGCGACGGTCGGGTCGAACGGAAACCCGATCCACTTCTCGCCACCCTTCGCCAGGTAGCCGACGAGGCCGACGACGTAGTAGCTGACGGCGGCGACCGACAGGCCTTCGACCGTGCGCTGCAGGCGAAGCTGCTGGCGGGCGCGCCGATTCATCGAATCGAGCAGGTCGCGATTCTGGCTTTCGAGCTCGATGTCGACGCGGGTGCGCAGAAGATTCGAGGCCCGTGCGAGCTTCTGCGACAGGTCGCCGAGACGCCTGTCGACGGTGTCGCAGGTGCGCAGAGCGGGCTTCATGCGCCGCGCCAGGAAGCCTTCGATGGAGCCGTAGCCGGCAATCCGTTCCTCACGGATCGAGATCAGGCGCTGGGTCACCAGCTCCCAATAGGCCCGCGTCGCACCGAAGCGGTAATTCGCGCCGGCGGCCTCGGATTCGACTTCCGCGGCGAGCGCCACGAGCCGTTCCAGAAGCTCGCGCGAGAGCTGCAGGCCCGCCCCTTCCTTCATGCGCAGGGTGAGCGCGGCGAGCTCGTCCTCGATGCGGTCGACGACCGGGCGGATGCGCTGCGCCTCGGGCAGGCCGAGCAGCGCCAGCGTGCGATAGGTCTCGATCTCGAGAAGCCTCTGGACGAGCGCGCCGACACGGGCAGGCGGCAGCGTCGCGTCGGCGACGAGGATGCGCGTGAAGCCGGAATGATCGGGCCGGAAGTCGGTGGCGACCACGGCGCCGCCGCCGTCGGCACGCGATACGCACAGACTCGAGGGATCGAAGACGCCGAGATCGGGCATGCCGTCGGCGAGCGCGACCAGCGCCAGGCGCGTCGCCACGATCATCGGGCCCGGCGGCTTCGGCAGGAAGGCGGACAGCGAGGCGGTATTGGGGGCGACGAACGGATCGCCGGGCGGCGGGGCGACCGACAGGGTCATGGTGGTGAATTCCGTGTGCCGCTCCCAGCGCAGCTCGGCGCCGCCGAGCGTGACGACGTGATGGCGCGCGCCCGGCGCCGGCGGCAGCGCGCCGTGCGCCTTGCAGAACCGGGCGAGCGCATCGAGCTCCTCGCCGGCGTCGGAATCGGACCGGAAGGCCAGATGATGGAGGACGCGCGGGGGCTCGAGCGGCCGGAACGGACGCGCGTGCACCTCGCCGACCAGAAGGTCGCGCAAGGGGTGGATCTCGAAGGGCGCGTCCGGCCTCGCCGTCTGCGCGTCGGCCCGTTCCGCCGTGTCGTCCATATACGATCGCCGCCGATTGCCAGAAAATCGGCGGCGACCCTAAACGAGCGGAAACAGGAGGCAAGTCCTTTTCCGCGCTACTGCAACAGGTAGCTCGGCAGCCAAAGCACGAGTTCCGGAAAGGCGATGCACAGGAGCAGGCCGATCACCTGCAACGCGACGAAGGGAATGATGCCGCGATAGATGTGCTGGATCGTCACGCCGGGCGGCGCGACGCCCTTCATGTAGAACAAGGCGAATCCGAAGGGTGGCGTCAGGAACGACGTCTGCAGGTTCACCGCGGCGAGCACCAGGAACCAGATGACGTTCGCCTTGGAGATCCCCTCCCAGACGCCCACGTGGCCGCCGAAGTCGAGCGCGCCGATGATCGGGGCGAAGACCGGCAGCACGATCAGCGTGATCTCGATCCAGTCGAAGAAGAACCCGAGCAGGAAGATCATCAGCATCAGAACCAAGAGGATGCTCCACGGCCCGACGCCGGTCGCCTCTATGAACTCGATGATGAGATGCTCGCCGCCGAGCGTGCGGAAGATGAACGAGAAGCACGTGGCCCCGACGAAGATGCCGAAGAGCATGCCGCCAGTGAGGGCCGAGCGCTGGCAGACGTCGACGAAGACCTGACGGTTGAGGGCGCCGTTGAACCAGGCGAGGACGACCGAACCGCCAGCGCCGACGCCGGCCGCCTCGGTCGGCGTGGCGAAACCGGCGAAGATCGAGCCGAGCACGAGGGCGATCAGGATCACCGGCGGCAGGAAGCTCTTCAGGATCATGCGCCAGAACTCGGCCCGGCCGGAGGGGCCGATGTCGTCGGGCAGCGGCGGCGCGAGGTCCGGCTTCAGGTGGCAGAGGATCCAGATGTAGACGGCGTAGAGCAGCGCGAGCAGGAGGCCCGGAACGATGGCGCCGATGAAGACCGTGCCGACCGGGACCGACAGGAGGTCGGCCATGATCACGAGCATGATCGACGGCGGAATCAGGATGCCGAGCGTGCCGGAGGCGGCGATCGTGCCGGTGGCGAGCGGCATGTTGTACTGGCGCTCGAGCATGACCGGCAGCGCCAGCAGCGTCATCATCACGACGGAAGCGCCGATGATGCCGGTGGTGGCGGCCATGATCGTGCCCATCAGCGTCACCGACAGGGCGAGACCGCCCGGCACCCGGCGCAACAGCACCTGAAGCGTGTGCAGGAGGTCCTTTGCCACGCCCGATTTCTCGAGCATCGTCCCCATGAAGATGAACATGGGGATCGCCACCAGGACGGGGCTCTCCATCGTGCCGCCGAAGATGCGCAGCGGGATCAGCGAGAGCTGCTGGAGGCGGAAGACGCCGGCCAGGTCGCCGATGATCGCGAAGGCGAGCCCGACGCCGCCCAGAACGAAGGCGACCGGATAACCGCTGAACAGCAGCACCGCCAGCGCAAAGAACATCCACAGCGGCAGGAATTCGACGAAGATGTCCATCGCTGCCGCCCTCAGCTCTCGGCCGGCGCCACGGGCGCGGCGTCTTCAGGTATGTCGGCGTGGTGCGTCCCGGCGTAATAGCCGGCGGCCGACTTCAGAGCCTCCGGCCCGAACAGGTAGATCACGCACTTCACGGCGACCGAGACGCCCGCAAGCGCGAGGATCAGGAATCCGAGCGGCAGGAAAGCCTTGATGATGAAGCGCAGCGGCAGTCCCGTCTGGGCGGCCGACTGCTCCATGAGCTTGAAGGAATTCTGGGCGAAATCGTAGCCGAAGCGCATCACCACGTAGCAGTAGGCAACGAGGAAGAAGATGCAGCCGAGAAGCTCGATCCAGACCCGCGTACGCGGCTGAAGCTTGTCACGGACGAGCTCGATGCGTACGTGGGCGTCCTTGATATAGGCGTAGCCGAAGCAGAGCAGGAAGAGGACGGCGTGAAGGTGCCACTCGGATTCCTGCAGCTTCGTCGACGTGAAGGTGTGATACCACGCGGTCTCCGCGAAAGTCGGCCAGAACTCCAGCATCTTCCGCTGCAGGACGTCGTAGACGATGATTACGATCATCGGCACGTAGAGGAACGACGATACCTTTCCGACCCACACCGTGAACTCGCCAAGCGAATCGCTCTCGCCGAGATAGAAACGCCACGCGTCCGGCTTCGCCCTGCGGGCGGCGACGAAGAGGGCGACCGCCACCAGCAACAGGCTCACCAGGACCAGCAGGCCGGCAACGTTCGCGGTGACGCTGTGGATGGAGACGACCAGACCGGAGAACGCATCGCCCGCCTCCGCCGCTTTCTGCATCAGTCGCTCGTCGGCCCGGGACATCTCGAAGGCGTCGTCGACGGGGACCGAGACGGCCATCAGGGCCGCGGCGGCGAGGAACCATCCGCTGCGGGCGCCGGCCGAGGCGGCCAGGAACAGCGCGAGGAAACCGACGATCAGTCCGATCCAGTGCAGACCGAAGGGCGCCATCACCACGGCGAAGGCCGATACGATGGCGACGAGTGCGCTCAGGGTGCCCATCGAATTAAACCGGTCGCAGTCGGGAGGGATGCGCGGCCCGGCTGACGCCGGGCCGCGCGCTTAAGACCGTCGAACCCGGCTCAGTCGAGGTAGCCGAGATCCTTCCACTTCTTGTAGTTGGCGCGGAAGGTGGACAGCGACTCCCAGACGCGGGCGAAATCGGCGTCGGCGGCAACCTGCTCGGCTACCACTTCGTCCCAGGCCTTGTGCAGCGCGTCGAGGATCTCCGGCGGCCAGCGATGGATCTGCACGCCCTTGGACTCGAGCTCCTGCAGCGCCTTGAACTGGATCGCCTCGCCCTCGGCCAGACCGTAGGTGATCGCCGCGTCGCAGACTGTCTCGATCTTCGCCTTGGTGTTGTCGTCGAGGCCGTCCCACAGGTCCTTGTTGATCATCAGATCGAAAAGGGTGGCCTGCTGGTGCCAGCCGGGGAAGTAGTAGTGCTTGGCGACCTGATAGAAGCCGAGGTTCAGGTCGATCGCCGGCATGGAGAATTCGGTCGCGTCGATGGTGCCGAGCTCGAGCGCCGGGAAGATGTCGCCGCCGGCCAGAAGCTGGGTCGAGACGCCCATCTTCTCCATGACCTTGGCGCCGAGGCCGAAGAAGCGCATCTTCAGGCCCTTGAGGTCGTCGACCGACTTGATCTCGTTCCTGAACCATCCCGACGCCTCGGGCGCGATGACGCCGCAGGTGACGGAGTGGATGCCGTACTTGCCGTAGATCTCGTCGAACAGCTCCTTGCCGCCGCCGAACTTCATCCAGGCGATGTACTCGCCGGCCTGCGGGCCGAACGGCACCGCGGCCATGAGCTGCAGGGCGGGGACCTTGCCGGCCCAGTAGCCCGGCGTGGACCAGCCGGCCTCGACCGCGCCCGACGCCACCGCGTCGAACACCTCGAGGGCGGGAACGAGCGCGCCAGGCTCCTGGAAGACCAGCTCGATCTCGCCGTCGGTGACGACCTTGAGCTGTTCGGCGACGTACTTGCCGAGGGTGCCGAGCTGCGTCAGCGAGCCTGCATAGGTCGACTGAAAGTTCCACTGCTCGGCATTGGCCGCGCCGGCCAGGCCGACGCCGAGCGCCAATGCGGATACGGCGAGAAATTTCTTCATAGGTACACGTTCCTCCCTGTTGAACGAATGATCCGGTTGTCGATCCGGGTCTTGCTGCGTTCGGCTTTTCTTTTGCCGCGCAATTCATGCGCGCCTGTTCAAACCTAGACCGAACGCATCAGCCGAGACTAGTCCTTAGTTGATTGTATTTCCCCTCCGGCTCGCTTCCCGATGCCGAAATTTTCGGCAAAAGCGAGCATTCCCCTTCAAACTGGCTGCGTTTTCCTCTCCGGAATGCGCGTTTTCACCAACGCGTCTGTTGTCTGTACTTAAGCTGGACAATGGCGCCGAGGCAATGGTCCCGATCTACGAAAATCGTCGAACAACGCCTTTTCCGGAACGGAAACATTTCTTGCCTCCTTGCGCTCCCGGTCGGCCGGAGAGCCGGGGGGCATCGCGCGGACACCCGTCATGTTGTATCCATCGGCACTACCGCTCACGGGTTTCCAGCGGGCCCGTGTTGCGGATATTGGAATCAACCGAAGCGCCGGCGGCGTCGTGCGCCGGCCGAAGAGGCGTGACTGTCCGGGGAGGGAAGCGAATGGGTGCGATCGTCGAGATTGCCGATCTTGAGAAGATGGCGCGCCGCCGAGTGCCCAAGATGTTCTTCGACTACGCCGATTCGGGGGCGTGGACGGAGAGCACCTACCGGGCGAACACCGAGGACTTCAGGAAAATCAAGCTGCGCCAGCGCGTCGCCGTCGACATGACGAACCGCTCGATCGAGACGACGATGATCGGCCAGAAGGTGGCGATGCCGGTGGCCCTCGCCCCCGTCGGCCTGACAGGCATGCAGCACGCCGACGGCGAGATCCTGGCGGCGAAGGCGGCGAACGCGTTCGGCATCCCCTTCACGCTGTCGACCATGAGCATCTGCTCGATCGAGGCGGTGGCGGAGGCGACGAAGAAGCCGTTCTGGTTCCAGCTCTACGTCATGCGCGATCGCGACTTCATCAATGCGCTGATCGACCGGGCGAAGGCGGCCGGCTGCTCGGCGCTGGTGCTCACCCTCGACCTGCAGATCCTCGGCCAGCGCCACAAGGACCTGCGAAATGGCCTGTCGGCGCCGCCACGCTTCACCCCGAAGCACGTCTGGCAGATGGCCACGCGACCGGCCTGGTGCCTCGGAATGCTCGGCACGAAGAACCGCACCTTCGGCAACATCGTCGGCCACGCCAAGGGCGTGACGGACCTCTCCTCGCTCGGCGCGTGGACGGGCGAGCAGTTCGACCCGCGGCTGAGCTGGAAGGACGTCGACTGGATCAAGGAGCGCTGGGGCGGGCCGCTGATCCTGAAAGGCATCCTCGACGTCGAGGATGCCCGCATGGCGGTGAAGACCGGCGCCGACGCGATCATCGTCTCCAACCACGGCGGCCGCCAGCTTGACGGCGCCTCCTCCTCCATCCAGATCCTGCCGGAGATCGTCGAGGCGGTCGGCGACCAGATCGAGGTGCACATGGACGGCGGCATCCGGTCGGGCCAGGACGTCCTGAAGGCGCTCTGCCTGGGGGCGAAAGGCACCTATATCGGCCGCGCCTTCACCTTCGGCCTCGGCGCGATGGGCCAGGCCGGCGTCAAGCTCGCGCTCGACATCATCGCCAAGGAGCTCGACATGACGATGGCCCTGTGCGGGGAGAGAAAGGTGACGGACCTGAGCCGTATGAATCTCTACCACGGCGGCCAGGGGCAATAGGCCGCGTTCCGTGGATTTCCGACCGCTCGTCCGCGCCGAGGCGTGCTGGCGGACCTGGGACCGCGCGGGCCTGCAGCGAGTCGTGCTGTGGGCCGGAGAAAACGAAATCGTCGCCGAGGGCGCGGTGGTCGTTCCGGGCGAGGACGGATTCGCCGCAGCATTCCGGATCGCCTGCGACGCAGGGTGGAGGGTGCGCGAAGCCGAAGTCCGGGTCGCCGGCGGCCCCGCTCTCGTGCTCGCATCCGATGGCGAGGGCCGGTGGACCGGTCCGGGCGGCGAGCGGCTCGGCACGCTCGACGGCTGCATCGACGTCGACCTGCAGGCGAGCCCGCTCACCAATGTCCTGCCGATCCGGCGCACGAAATTCAGACGCGGCGACATACGGACCTTTCAAATGGTCTATATCCCCTTCCCTTCACTGAAGCCCTTCGTGGACGAGCAGCGCTACACGTGTCTGGAGCCGTGTGGCCTCTATCGCTACGAAGCCGCCGACGGTTCGTTCGCCGCGGAGCTGCCGGTCGACGAGGACGGTCTCGTCCTCGACTACCCGTCGCTGTTCCGCCGCGTTCGCCGAGATTGAGACCGACAAAGGAACGCCCATGTCCGCACTGATCACCTATCTCACCACGATCCGCTTCGGCGAGGGCTCCGTCGCCGAGATCGGCGAGGACCTCGACCAGCTCGGCATCACCCGGGCGCTGGTCGTCACCGACAAGGGCGTCGTTGCGGCCGGCCTCGCCGGGGCCGTCATGGAAGCGACGGGCAAGGACGCGATCGCCGGCGTCTTCGACGAGACGCCGTCGAACCCGACCGAGCGGGCGGCGATGAAGGCGCTCGATCTTTACCGGGAAACGAAGGCCGACGGCCTGATCGCGGTCGGCGGCGGCTCGCCGATCGACCTCGCCAAGGCGGTCGCGCTGATGGCGACGCACGAGGGGCCGTTCGAATCCTACGCGGCGATCCTCGGCGGCATCCCGAAGATCACGGCGGCGGTCGCCCCGGTGATCGCGGTGCCGACGACAGCCGGTACCGGGTCCGAAGTCGGCCGCGCGGCGCTGGTGACGCTGAACGACGGGCGCAAGCTCGGCTTCATCTCGCCCTACCTGTTCCCCAGGCGTGCCGTCTGCGATCCCGAACTCACCTACGGCATGCCGGCGAAGCTAACGGCGGCGACCGGCATGGACGCCGTCAGCCACTGCGTCGAGACCTATCTGTCGCCGCGCTTCAATCCGCCGGCCGACGCGATCGCGCTCGACGGTCTCGCACGCGCCATTCGATTCCTGCCGCGCGCCGTCGCGGACGGCGGCGACGTCGAGGCGCGACGCGAGATGACGATCGCCGCCCTGCACGGCGGCCTCACCTTCCAAAAGGGCCTGGGGGCGATCCACGCGATCTCCCATCCTCTCGGCGGACTCGAGCAACCCTCGCTCCATCACGGCACGCTGAACGCCGTGTTGCTGCCGCATGTGCTGCGCTTCAACGAGCCGGCGGCGGAAGAGAAGTACGCGGTGATGCGCGAGCGGATGGGGCTGAAACCCGGAACCGATCTCGCCACCTGGTTCGACGACCTCAACGCGAAGATCGGCATGCCGAAAACGCTGTCGGAGATGGGCTTCCAGCGGCAGCTCATCCCGCCGATCGTCGACGGCGCCCTGAAGGACCATTCGGGCCCGACCAATCCGCGCGCCCTCGACGCGGCGAGCGTCACTGCGCTGATGGAAGCGGCGCTTTAGGTCCACTGCGGCGACGGCGCGTCATGCGGAAGCCGTCGCGAATGTTGAGGCCCATCAGCGTGAGATTGGTCGCGCCGGCGACGAGCTCGACGGCCTGAACCGTATAGAAGGTTGTACCGAAGTCTCCGACAGCGGCGAGGCGCTGCAGGAAGACCGCGCAGGGGATCAGGACCAGGATGCCGTTGGCGGCGATGAAGGGCATGCGCCGCTTCTTCGCGCCGGCCAGCCCTTGCGTCGCTGCCCCTGCGAGTTTGAAACCCGTCGCCCCGGCAGTCGCCAGCGCCGGGATCAGAACGATCATCCCCCAGAGGATGCCGGTCTTGACGGCGAGGATCGCCTGCGGCCCGCCGAGTGACTCGACGGCGACGGTGGACGTCCAGAAGACCAGGATCGTCAGGAAGCCGACGATGCCGGCGACGGGATGGATCTTGCGGAGCATGACGCCTCCTCCGTGAACTAGACTGACTGTTCCTCCAGCCCGCGGACGAGCGTGAGAAGCACGCGTCGCGCGGCGGCGATCGTCTTCGGCGACAGGCCGTCGGCGAGCGCATTCGCCCAGGGCGCCTCATGCTCGGAGGCCGCCGCGTAGGTCCTCGTTCCCTTTTTCGTCAGGACGACGAGCCGGGCGCGCTTGTGATGCGGGTTCTCCTCGAAGGAAACGAAGCCTTCGGCTTCCAGATCGTTGACCACCCGCTGCACCGCCTGGCGGCTCAATCCCATCACGCGAGCGAGATGGGCGACCGGCAGCGGCCGGTCCGACAGTGCGATCGAGCCGAGCACCTGCCAGCGCGCGCTGGTCAGCCCCAGCGGGCCGACCAGACGGTCGCCGGCCGCGAGCAGCGCGCCGTTCGCGCGGAAGATATCGAGCATCAGCGCGGTCAGCTCCGCGCCCGCTTCTGTGTGGTCCGGGTGTCGGCCATTATTCATGGCATGATATTGCCAAATCGACAATATGTTGTCAATATGTACAAACCATTACCGCTGCACCGAGGCGGGCTTCCGAGCCCCTAGCTCTCCTGTATCCGATGCGTCGCGGCGATGCCGTCCTTCAGGCGCTTGTCGCGGCCGTAGGCGTCGGCGCGGAAATTGATCGTGCCGTCCTTGTTCACCCAGGCGGTCAGATAGGTGACATGGACCGGGAGCGGCGTCTCCAGGTTGACCACCGTCTTCTTGCCGGAGGCGACGACGGAACGGATCCGGTCTGCGGTCCAGCCCTGCGAGCCCAGCACGACGGCGCCGAAGTCGATCGGGTTCTGCACGCGCATGCAGCCATGGCTGAAGGTCCGCTGAGCGCGCGAGAACAGCGCCTTCGACGGGGTGTCGTGCAGATAGACGTTGAAGGGATTGGGGAACATGAACTTGATGACGCCGAGCGCGTTGTTGGCGCCGGGGTCCTGGCGCAGCGTGTAGCGGAAGTTCGACTTGGAGACGCTCGACCAGTCGATATTGTAGGGGCTGACGCGGTCGTTGCCGGCATAGACGTGGATGTTCTGCGCCTCGAGCGCCCCTGGCGACTTCTTCAGCTTCGGCAGGTACTCGTTGCGGGCGATCGAGGACGGCACCGTCCAGTCCGGATTGATGACGACGTACTTCATCGTCTCGTCGAAGACCGGCGTGCGCGTATAGGGCTTGCCGACGACCAGCCTGGCGGTGTGGATGGTGCGGTCGTCATCGACGACCTTCAGTTCCTGGTCGGCGAGGTTGACGAAGACATAGCGCGCGCCGAGATCGGTCGTCATCCATCGGCGCCGTTCGAGATTGAGCTCCATCGTGGCGATGCGCTCCTCGATCGGCGTGTTGATCGCCTGAAGCGTGGCGGGGCCCACGGCGCCATCGACATCGAGGCCGTGCCGCGCCTGGAAGCGCTCGACGGCCGCGACCAGGTCGTCGTCGAACACGGTGGAGGGAGCCCCGGGATCGCCGGCATAGTCGCCGACCGCGCTCAGATAGGCACGCAGAGCGGCGACGCGCGGATCGTCCATGCCGGGCTTCAGCGTGTCGCCCTCGGGCACGGTCGGCCATCCGCCCTCCTCGGCGATCTCCCGGTAGTCGGCGAGCACGGTGGCGAGCCGCGCGTACTCGTCGGTGTGCGGCGCCAGCCCCGCCGCGTAAGGTCCGATGTCGTCGGCCTCCTCGGCGCCGTGGATGAGCTTGCCGGCGTCGATCGGCTTCGGATTGAGGTGGATCTCGGTATCGACGGATTCGGGAGCGACCCGGCCGGCGGAGAGGTCGCGGCCATAGTCGAGAAAAGCCCGGGTGAGCAGGAGATCGAGGCGGGCGAGACTGCGCACGTCCTTCTGATCCATCAGCTCGACGAGACGGTCGGTGTAGTAGTCCGTCGGCTCGAGGCCTTCGGCGCGGGCGTTCTGCAGAACCGCCAGCAGATCGCGTCCCTTCGTCTTCGGCCCGTCGTCCCTGACCCAGATCGGCGTGAAGGAGCGCAGGTGATAGTAGGCGTAGACCTGGAACAACCGTTCCTCGTCGATGTCGTCGCCGAAAGGCGACTGCCCGTCGCGGACGATCTGGGCGATCTCCTCGGCGACGAGCTTGGGCTGCTGGGCCGAGGCGGTCGGCGGCGCGAAGCCGAGCCCGAGTACGATCAGCGCCAGCGCAACGAAGGTCTTCGCGCCTACCATCATGTGCCACTCCCGCACGTCGTTTCTCCGATCACCCCCCGGTCGTCACTCTAGCGCGAAACGGCGCCGGATTTCACCGTCTCAACAATTCGTGACCCCCGCATCGCGGCGCGTCGCGGCGCTTGTATCGGCCGTTCGCCCGCCGCACAATTCGGAAAAATCAAGAAGCGGCATCAGGAGGAGCGTCATGACGATCACACGCAGGGCATTGCTCGCCGGCGGGGCATCGACCGGCGCGGCTTTGCTGGCGGTCCCCGCGCTTTGCGACGACGAGCCGGCCGTCGCCGACAGCGGGCTCTTCACCCAGCCGTTCTTTCTCGACACCTTCCTCGACCTCGGCGACGACCACGCCGAGGCGGTCGCCGAGGACAAGGGGCTCGTCGTCATCTTCGAGCAGCGCGGCTGCCCCTATTGCCGGGAGATGCACCGGGTCAACTTCGCCAAGCCCGAAATCGTCGACTTCGTCACGAAGCACTTCAACGTCGTGCAGCTCGACCTGTGGGGCTCGCGGGAGGTGACCGACTTCGACGGCGAGGAGATGGAAGAGCGGTCGCTCGCGCGCAAATGGGGGGTCAACTTCACGCCGACCCTCGTCTTCTTCTCCAAGGCCGCCGACGTAGCCGGCAAGCCCGGCAACACGGTCGAATCCGCACGGCTGCCCGGCTACTTCAAGCCCTTCCACTTCCTGACGATGTTCGAGTACGTCGACAGCGGCCGCTACGACGAGCTGCCGTTCCAACGCTACCTCCAGGAGAAGGCCGACAAGCTGCGCGAGCAGGGCGTCGAGATCGACCTCTGGTAGCGGCGCGCCTGCGCAACCGCGTGACGCCCGCCGGCGAGCTGATCGGGACGCCGGCGCGCGGCACCCTGATGGGCAACCGCGGCGGCCGGTTCCACGATCCGGCGACCCGCGAGCTCGGCAGCCGCCGATGGGCGTCGCGGCAGTGGATCGCCTGCGTCCTTTCTTTCAAGGGCAGGCACCGGGAAGTCTGGAAGACGGGCTACACCGAGCTGTTCTTCCTCGACGAGGTGACGGCGCTGGCGGCGGGGCACCGGCCCTGCTTCGAATGCCGGCGGGAAGACGCGGTACGGTTCGGCGAAGCCGTCGCGAACGGCCTCGGCCTCGCCAAACGGCCCGGCGCGGCGGAGATGGACCGGGTGCTCCACGAGGAGCGCCTCCACGGCAGGGCCAAGCGGCGGCACGTCGCCGACGTTTCGGCGCTGCCCGACGGCAGCATGATTGAGCTCGATGGTAAGGCGCTCGCGGTGCGGGGGGAGCGGCTCCTCGTCTGGGCTCCGGGAGGCTATTCCTCCGCCGCGGGCCGGCCCTCGGGCGGGACAGTCGCCGTCCTGACGCCGCCGACGATCGTCGCCGCGCTCTCCGCCGGCTACCGGCCCGCCTGGCACGGAAGCGCCACGCCTCCCTGACCCGGTCGGATGACGGCCTGCGGCTATCAGGCGGCGAAGACGGCCTTCTCGGCCCTGGCGAGGATTTCGACGATCTCGTCGTGCGGAACGGGCGGCGAGAACAGGAAGCCCTGCACCTCCGTCAGTCCCTCGGCGAGCAGCATCTTGAGCTGCTTCTCGGTCTCTACCCCCTCGGCCGTGGTGACGATGCCGAGGTCCGCCCCGAGGCTCGCGACCGCGCGGATGATGGCGCGGCAATCGCTCTTCTTCTCGATGTCGGCGATGAAGGAGCGGTCGATCTTTATGCGATCGAAGGGGAAGCGGCGCAGGTAACTCAGCGAGGAGTAGCCGGTGCCGAAATCGTCCATAGAAATGCGCACGCCGAGATCGCGCAGGTGGTGCAGCGCGGCAAGCGTGTCGTCGCTCTCGAGCAGCAGCACCGATTCGGTGATCTCGAGCTCCAGCCGCCCCGGATCGAGCCGCGCCTGCGACAGCGCCTGCATGACCGAGGACACGATGCCCTGGTTCTTGAACTGGACGGGCGACAGGTTCACCGCGACGAAAATGTCGCCGGACATGCGCGAGATGTCGCGGCAGGCGGTCCGGAGCACCCAGTCGCCGAGCGGTACGATCAGCCCGATCTCCTCGCATAGCGGCACGAACTCGCCGGGCAGCAGAAGCCCGCGCGTCGGGTGGCGCCAGCGCAGGAGGGCCTCCACGCCGACGATCTGGCCGTTCGAAAGGCCGACAATCGGCTGATAGAACAGCTCGAACTCGCCTGTCACCAGTGCCTGGCGCAGATCCATTTCCAGCGCGCGGCGCGACTGCTGGTGGATGTCCATCTCTCTCTCGAAGAAGCGATAGGTGCGGCGCCCGTCGTCCTTGGCGCGGTACAGGGCGAGGTCGGCGTTCTTCAGGAGCTGGTCGGGCTCGACACCATCCCTGGGGGCGAGCGCGATGCCGATCGAGGCGCCGACCACGACCTGCTGGCCCTCGATGGTGAAGGCCGCAGACAGCACCTCGATAATGCGACGGGCGAGCGTCGCGGCGCGCTCCGGCGCATTCGGTCCGGGCTGCAGGATGGCGAACTCGTCGCCTCCGAGCCGCGAAATGGTGTCCGTCTCACGCACGCACACCTGCAGGCGGCGCGTCACCGCCTGCAGCAGCGCATCGCCGGCCGGGTGGCCGAGGGAGTCGTTGACGGTCTTGAAATTGTCGAGATCGAGGCAGAGCACGGCGAAGCCGTCGCCGTCCCTGGCGAGGCCCAGCGCCTCCTCCATCTTGTCGCGCAGCAACAGGCGATTGGGCAGGCCGGTCAGCGCATCGTGACGGGCCATGTGGGCGATCTTCGCTTCGGCGCGCTTGCGCTCGGTAATGTCGTCGTGGATCGCAACGGAGCCACCGCCGGGCATCTGCGAATGGGCGATCAGGTAGACGAGCCCGTCCTTCAGCTCGTCTACCGTCTGGCTCTTGCCGACGGTTCCGACCATCTTCAGGCGGTTGCGCACGAAAGCATCGGGATCGGGGCCGGCGTAGCGGCCTACGGCGACGCGGTGGGCCAGGATCGTTTCCAGCGGCGTGCCGGGCCGGGACAAGGCTTCCGGCAGGCCGTACATCTCGGCGTAGCGTCTGTTGCAGACGATCAGCCGCTGCTCGTCGTCGAACATGCACAGGCCCTGCGAGATGTTGTCGATCGCCATCTCGAACAGCAGGTTCTGCTCCTCGAGACGGGCATTGGCGACACGCAGGTCCTTCAGCGCCTCGGCGAGTTGCTCGCGCGCCTCATGCTCGGTGGTGATGTCGGAGCCGACGCCGCGATAGCCCCTGAACGCACCGTCGTCGTCATAGACGGGTTGGCCGCTGATCGAGAACCAGCGGACACTGCCGTCCTTGTGCTTGTAGGGATAGATGAAATTGCGGAACGTCCGCTTGTTCACGAGATCGTCGACATGGGGCTGCCAGAACTCCTTGTTCCTGGCGTTGGCGGCGATTTCGAGACGGCTCTTGCCGATCTCCTGTTGCGGAGACACGCCGGCAGCCTTTTCCAGACTGCTCGAGAAATAGGAGAACCGGTAGTTCTCGTCCATTTCCCAGAACCAGTCGGAAGAAAGTGCCGCGAAATCTTCTAGAAGACGACCTGCCAATGCGAAATTCCGCCGCTTCGCTGCCTGATGAGGGCAACCGCCCGTGCGCCGAGCGCACATTTCAGCACAGGATTGCCTAAGTAAACGCTAATCCGGTTTGCCCGGTTTGGACAAGCTTTCAGCCGGAATTCCGCGCCAATCGCAGGAGCGCGGCTGCGGGCCGGCCGTCGATCGCGGCCAGTCCCGACCCGATCAGGGCCATCCCGAGGAGGGCAGCCGGCGAGAGCCTTTCGCCGAGGAACAGAGCCCCGAGCAGGATCGCCGTCACCGGCATCAGGAAGGTGACGAGGGAGAAGTTGGTGGCGCCTGCCGACCGCAGGATGCGGAAAACCAGCAGATAGCCGAGTGCTGTGGAGAACAACCCCAGGCAGACCACCGCCGCGACCGCCGGCCATCCGGGCGGGCCTTGCGTCCAAGGCGGGGCGAAGATCAGCACCAGCGGCGTCATGAAGATCGTCGAGCAGACCATCTGCCCGGCCGCCGCCACATTGACCGGGCGGTCGTGGAACCGGCGTGCGAAGACGCCCGAGAAGGCGTAGGAGACGCTCGCCAGGAGGACGGCGATCTGCGCGAGCACCGCGGTTCCCAGCCCGGTCAGCACGCCCGGACCGATCAGCACGGCGACGCCGGCGATGCCGAGGGCGATTCCGGCGACCTTGCCCGCCGTCAGCTTCTCGTCCGGCGTCAGGTAGTGGGCGATCACAACGGTCGACAGCGGCGTCGTCGCGTTGAAGATCGCGGCGAGGCCGCTGGCGATCTCCGTCTGGCCCCAGACGATCAGGATCCACGGGATCACGTTGTTGAGCAGCGACATGACCGCGAGCGGAGCCCACCATGACGGCTCGACCGGCAGGCGCATGCCCGACAGCCGCACCACGACGAGCAGGGCGGCCGCCCCGATCGCCACCCGCCCGAACACGATGACGAAGGGGTGCAGGTCGGCGAGCGCGATCGCGACGAAGAAGTAGGACCCGCCCCAGACGACGGCCAGGAGCAGGATGCGCCCCCAGTCGAGGGCGCCCATCGAACGCGATACCGCCGCCATGTACCGATTGCCTGTCCCATCGCAGAGCCGGAGCGGGCTGTTTACCCGATCACGGTCGCCGCGTCTGCCGCCGCGATCGATAAGGACCTGCTCATTCTCCCGACGCGCGGCGCGGGCGGGCGAACAGGGCGGCGAGCGCCGCGACTGGACGCCCGTCGATCGCCGCCAGACCGATGCCGATCAGCGCCATGCCGGCGAAGTCGTTCGCCGTGACCGTCTCGCCGAGCAGCATCACGCCGAAGGCGAGCGCGCTGACCGGGATCAGGAAGGTGACGAGCAGGAGATTGGTGGCGCCGGCGGCACGCAGGATGCGGAAATAGATCACGTAGGCGAGTGCCGTCGAGACGACGGCGAGGCCGATGATCGACGCGACGGCCGTCCCCGAGGGCGCCGCCAGGCGCCACGGCGTGTCGACGGCGAGCACGATCGGCAACAGCATCGCCGACGATGCCGTCACCTGACCGGCGGCCACCACCATCGGCGGGCGGCCGGAGAACCGCCGCCCCCAGATGCCGGCGAAGGCATAGGAGACGGCGG
Organism: Pseudomonadota bacterium; assembly: GCA_023458595.1. Lineage (GTDB taxonomy): Bacteria > Pseudomonadota > Alphaproteobacteria > Rhizobiales > Tepidamorphaceae > Microbaculum. The sequence goes on along the minus strand of JAEWYT010000034.1, from coordinate 11,036 downwards.
CGGCGACGCAGGCGAGCTGGGCGAGCACGGCGCGGCCGAGCCCGTCCAGGGCATCGACCCCGATCAGCACGGCGACACCGAAAAGCCCGATCAGAACGCCGAAGATCTTCGCCGTAGTCAGCCGCTCATCGCGTGTCAGGACATGGGCGAGCAACACGGTGAAGAGCGGGGTGGCGGCATTGAGGATCGCGGCGAGGCCGCTCGATACCTCGGTCAGGCCCCAGAAGATCAGCGAGAACGGGACGACGTTGTTGATCGCGCCCATGACGAGGAACGGTCCCCAGTCCGCGCCGCGCGGCATTGCGAGCCCCAGGGAACGCACAACCGCATAGAGCGTCAGCGCGGCGATCGAGACGCGCAGGAAGGCGACCGTCATCGGCGGCAATTCGCCGACGGCGATCTTCGCGAACAGGAAGGATCCGCCCCACAGAAGCGAGAGGATCAGAAGCAGCACCCATTCGGTGCCGTCCATATGCGGCGAAGTATTGGTCATGTTGGCGTGAACCCCGAAGCGAGACGCGCGTTTCTAGTTTCACAGCTCCGAGACCCGCCACCCGTTTCTTGCGGGCCGCGGCAGGGACAGCGATGGAGACAATCGATGCCAGACACGGCCAACCGCGAAAGAGTCGCTCCGAAGAAGGAAAAGAACGCGCCGAAATCCCGCGAGAAACGCAAGGAGAGCCGCGAGCTCGACAGGGAGCTCGACGATTCCTTCCCGGCGAGCGATCCGCCGTCCATCACGCAGCCGGCGCCCCATCACGACGACTGAGGCCCCGGAGATCGCCGCCCGGCGATTGCCGACTGGCGCGCCCGGCTCTATCAAGGCATCGTTCGGACAGGGAACGGATGCCATGGATTTCGAGCCGACCGAAGAGCAGCGCCTGATCCGCGACACCGCGCGGCGGATCGCAACCGACCGGCTGGCGCCGCTGGCCGCCACTCTCGATCGCGGCGAGGGCCGGGTGGAACTCCTGGAGAACCTGAAGGTCCTCGCCGAAAACGGCTTCATGGGCCTCAACGTTTCCGGCGCCTATGGGGGCAGCGAAGCGGGACCGGTCGGCTTCGCGCTGGCGCTTCAGGAGATCGCGCGCGGCTGTGCCTCCACCGCCGTGACGACCTCGGTCACCAACATGGTCGCCGAGATCGTCGAGGTCTGCGGCTCCGAGGAGCAGCGAAACGCCTACCTGCCGAAGATCTGCGACGGGACTTACGCGGCGGCGGGCTTCTGCCTGACCGAATCGGGCGCGGGCTCCGACCCGGCGGGCATGCGCACCTCGGCGCGCATGGACGGCAACGGCTGGGTGCTGAACGGCTCCAAGCTCTACATCACGTCGGGCGAGTACGCCGGACTGTTCGTGGTCTGGGCGGTGACCGATCCGGACGCATCGAAGGGCAAGGGCATCACGTGCTTTCTCGTCGAGGCGGGCACTGAGGGCCTCGTCATCGGCCCTGCGGAGAAGAAGATGGGACAGACGGGATCGGCCACGAACCCGGTCGTCTTCGAGAACTGCCGCATTCCGGCCTCCGCCGTGCTCGGCGAGGTCAACGGCGGCTTCCGCATCGCCGTCGGCGAGCTGGCCGGCGGACGCATCGGCATCGCGGCGACCGCGCTCGGCATTGCGCGCGGCGCGATGGATCTCGCGATCGGCTACGCGCAGGAGCGCGAGCAGTTCGGCCGCAAGATCGCCGACAACCAGGGCATCCAGTGGATGATCGCCGACCGGGAGACGGAGCTCGAGGCCGCGCGCCTCCTGGTTCTGCAGGCCGCCGCCCTGAAGGCCGCCGGCAAGCCCTATGCCCGCGAGGCCTCGATGGCGAAGCTCTATGCCAGCGAGGCCGCGCAGCGGGCGACCTACACCGCCCTGCAGTTGCACGGCGGTGCCGGCTACATCCGGGAAACCGGGCTGGAGCGCCTCGTCCGCGACGCGCGCGTCACCACGATCTACGAGGGCACCTCGGAGATCCAGCGGCTCATCATCGCCCGCGAGACGCTGCGCGCGAATTGAGGGCTATCGTCGCGTCGCCAGATAGACCGTCTGGGTGAACGGCACGTCCTGAAGCGGATTGTCGAAGGTGACCTCCTCGGCGCGCGCGCCGTCGAACACCTCGGCCAGCCGCGCGGTGAACGCGCCGTCCGGGCGGTCGTTCGACCACAGACCGAAAACACCCGCGGGACGCAGATGGGCGGCGAGGCGGGCGAGCCCTTCGCTCCCGTAGAACGCTGCGTTCGCCGGGTCGAGCAGGAAGTCCGGCGAGTGGTCTATGTCGACAAGCACCGCGTCGAACGTCCGGCCGGGCGCGTCCGGATCGAAGCCGTCGTCGGAGGCCGCCAGCGCGAAGAAATCGCCATGCACGAAGCGGCAGCGCGGATCGGCGGTCAGTTCGGGACCGAGCGGCACCAGCCCCTCCTCGTGCCAGTCGATCACCGCCTGAAGCGCGTCGACCACGATCAGCGAGGCGACCCGCTCGTCCTCGAGCACGGCCTTCGCGGTATGGCCGAGGCCGAGGCCGCCGACGACGACTTCGAACCCCTCGCCGCTCAGGGACGCGAGCCCGAGTCTCGCCAGCGCGATCTCGGAGGCGGTGAACCGGCTCGACATCAGGTACTCGTCGCCGAGCTTGATCTCGTAGACATCGACGCCGAGACGCAGATCCCACCGTCGTCTCAGGCTCAGCGCACCGATCGGCGTCGGCCGGTAGTCCAGTTCCTCGAAAAACGCGCTCATTCCCCTGCTTTCGTCGTGGAACGCCGCGGTGCGCACGCCCCGCCGCGACCGATATGCCTTTCGTCCGATATCATAAGGCGCGAATATGATCGTTGCGGGCGAAACCGACATGCGTAATCTGACGAGGAGGCATGGCTCCCGGCGCCCGACGGCGTTGACCGCGATCAAGGTTCCGGCGCACTCTCACGCGCAATGTGCGGGCGGGGCCAAGAAATCTGGAGATTGCTCATGGCGCGCAAACTGGTGACCTGGATCCTCGTGGCCGACGGTGCGCACGCGCGCGTTTTCGTCAACGACGGCGTCGGCAAGGGCGTGAGCGAGATCGAGGACAGGGCTTTCGTGGGAAGCCGCAAGCAGAACAAGGACATCCAGGCAGACGAGCCGGGCCGGGCTTTCGACAGCAGCGGCCAGGGGCGTCACGCAAGGGAGCCGCGCACCGACCCGCACAAGCATCAGGAGCGCGAGTTCGTGCGCGACGTCGTGGAGTGGATCGCAGCCAAGCCGCAGGAAGAGCAGTTCGACCGGCTGGTGCTGATCGCCGCCCCGCATGCGCTCGGCGACCTGCGCGGACTCCTGTCCAAGCAGCTTTCGGCCAAGGTGACGGCGGAAATTCCGAAGAATCTCGTGCGCAGCACACCTGCCGACATCGAGAGCCATCTGGCCGACGTCCTGGCGGTCTAGCCTTACCGGGCACTATTCCTTAACGGTATAGGTCCTTAACAGCACGATCGTCCGGGGGACGGGCGAGGAAGGGAAACGGAGCAACCTCATGGGACTGAAGGATATTCTGGTACACCTCGATTCCGAGACCGGAAGCGGCGCGGGGGCGCGCCGGCAGGCTTTCGCGGCATCGCTGGCTGCAGCTCATGACGCGCACCTCACCGGTCTCGTCTTCGCGCTCGAGCCGACGATCCCGCCGATGATCATGGGCGAGGTTCCGGGCTCCCTGCTCGAATCCCAGCGCGAGCGCTCGATCGCCAGCGCCCAGGCGGCCGCGGCCAAGTTCACCGAGGCCGCGAATCTCGCCGGCATCAAGTCGGAAGTCCGAGTCGTCAACTGCACGGAAGCCGCCGCCAGCCCGACACTCGCCATGCACGGACGCACGTCCGACCTCATCATCGTCGGCCAGCCCGAGCCCGACGACGTGCTGGCCGTGCGCGAGCTCCTCGTCGAGGCGGCGCTGTTCGAATCCGGCCGCGCGACGCTGGTCGTGCCCTATATCGGCCCGGATGTGGCGAAGTTCGACCGCATCATGGTCGCCTGGGACGGTCGTCGCCAGGCGAGCCGCGCCGCCAACGAGGCCCTGCCGCTCCTGAAGAAGGCCGCATCCGTTTCCGTGGTCATCGTCGGTGGCGACGCGCCCTCGGCGCACGGTGGCGAGCCCGGCGCGGATCTCGCGTTGCATCTCGCCCGCCACGGCCTCAGCGTCGACGTGAAACGCATCGGCAGCGCGGGCATCGATATCGGCAACGCCCTGCTGTCGCACGCCGCCGATACGGAGGCCGATCTGCTGGTCATGGGCGGCTACGGCCATTCCCGCTTCCGCGAGTTCGTGTTCGGCGGGACGACCAATTCGATCATCGAAAGCATGACGATCCCGGTGCTGATGGCGCACTGAGGCCGGACATCGCCAGCGGCGGCTCCGTCATGGCATCGTTGCTGCGGGTGCGATAGATAGAGGGATCTATCTTCGCACCCGCAAAAAACATCCGGTGCCGCAATGACCGTTCGCAATCTGGAAGCCGCCTTCACCCCGAAATCCATAGCACTGGTCGGGGCGAGTCCGCGCGACGGATCGGTGGCCCGCGTCGTCCTGCGCAACATCCACGCGGCGGGATTCACCGGGCCGATCCACCTGATCAACCCGAAATACGCCGAGATCGACGGGAAGCCGTGCTACCCGTCCGCCTCGGCCGTGCCCGGCCCCATCGACCTCGCCGTCATCGCGACGCCGCCGCAGACGGTGCCGGGGATCGTCGCCGAACTCGGCGCGCACGGCACCCGCGCCGTCGTCGTCATCACCGCCGGTTTCGGCACCGGGCCGGGATCGCTGCGCCAGCAGACACTCGACGCGGCCCGGCCCCATATCCTGCGCGTCTTCGGTCCGAACTGCGTCGGCCTGCTGGTCCCACCGATCGGCCTCAACGGCAGCTTCGCGCACGCGACACCGCTCGGGGGCGACCTCGCCATGCTGTCGCAGTCCGGCGCGGTCATCACCACGATGATCGACTGGGCCAACGACCGCGGCATCGGCTTCTCGGCGATGGTTTCGCTCGGCGACATGGCCGACGTCGACTTCGGCGACCTGCTCGACTGGTTCGCCGCCGATGTGCGCACCCGGGCGATCCTGCTCTACGTCGAGGGGGTCACCAACCCCAAGAAGTTCATGTCGGCGGCCCGTGCGGCATCGCGAGCCAAACCGGTGGTCGTGGTCAAATCGGGCCGCCACGCGGAATCGGCACGCGCAGCCAAATCGCATACGGGCGCGCTCGCCGGCGTCGACGAGGTCTACGATGCGGCCTTCCGCCGCGCGGGGCTCCTGCGCGTCTACGATCTCGACGAACTGTTCGACGCCGCGGAAACGTTGAGCCGGGTCAAGCCGTTCCGTGGCCATGACCTTGCCGTTCTCACCAACGGCGGCGGGCTCGGCGTCATGGCCGTCGACCGTCTCGTCGATTTCGGCGGCACGCTCGCCGAGCTCTCGCCGGCGACGACGGCGCGCCTGGACGCCGCGCTGCCGCCGACCTGGTCCAAGGCCAATCCGGTCGACATCATTGGCGACGCGCCGCCGGAGCGCTATCAGGCGTCGCTCGAGGCGCTGCTCGACGACGAGACGACGGACGCGATCCTGGTGCTCAATTGCCCGACGGCGCTCGCCTCGGGAACGAAGGCGGCGGAAGCCGTCGCCGAGACGGTGCGGACCCACCAGTCGAAGACCTGGCCGCGCAAGCCCGTGTTCGCGGCCTGGCTCGGCGGATCGCAGGACGCGGAAGTGCGAGGCACCTTCGATCCGGCCGGCGTTCCCGTGTTCGGCTCCCTCACGGCGGCCGTGCGCGGGATCACGCACATCACCCGCTATTCCGATGCCCAGGACATCCTGATGCGCACGCCGCCGAGCCTGCCGGCGGACTTCTCGCCCGATGTGGAAGCGGCGCGAAAGATCGCCGCCGCCGCCGTCGCCGAGGGCCGCGAATGGCTGAAGGCGCCGGAGATCGCGGAGATCTTCAGGGCCTACGACATCCCGATCGCCGCCGCCGAGCCGGCGCGCACGCCGGAAGAGACGCGAAAGACAGCCGAGCGGATCATTGCCGAGCACGGCGCCTGCGCAGTGAAGATCTTCTCGCCCGACATCCTGCACAAGACCGACGTCGGAGGCGTCCGCCTCGACCTCACCTCGCCCGAGGCCGCCGAGCAGGCTGCCCGCGAGGTCATCACCAATGCCGGCAAGGCCATGCCGAACGCCCGCATCACCGGCGTCACGGTGGAGCCGATGATCCATCGTCCCGGCGCGCGCGAGCTGATCGTCGGCCTCGTCGACGACTCGGTGTTCGGCCCCGTCGTGCTGTTCGGCCAGGGCGGCACGGCGGTGGAAGTCATCCGCGACAAGGCGCTGATGCTGCCGCCGCTCGACCTGATGCTCGCCGACCGGCTGATGCGGCATACGCGCATCTACAACCTCCTGAAGGCGTTCCGCAGCGAGCCCGCGGCGGACCGCGAGGCAGTGGCGCTGACGCTCGTCAAGATCGCGCAGATGTCCGCCGACATCGCCGAAATCCGCGAGATGGACATCAATCCGCTGCTCGCCGACCACCGGGGCGTGATCGCGGTCGACGCGCGCCTGCGCGTCGCGCCGGAACCCAGGCAGGACCGGCACGGGATCAACCCGCGCTTCGCCATCCATCCCTACCCGAAGGAATGGGAACGCGACCTTACGCTGCTCGACGGATCGAAGGTGAACGCCCGGCCGGTGCGCCCGGAGGACGAGGCGCTCTACGACGACTTCTTCGCCAAGGTCGAGCCCGGCGACCTGCGCCTGCGCTTCTTCACGCCGAAGCCGGACCTGTCGCACCGGTTCCTGGCGCGGCTGACCCAGATCGACTATGCCCGCGCCATGGCCTTCGTCGCCATAGAGCCGACCAGCGGCGAACTGCTCGGCGTCGTGCGCATCCACGCCGACGCGGACCACGAGAAGGCGGAATACGCCGTCATGGTGCGCTCCGACCTCAAGGGCCGGGGACTCGGCTGGGCGCTGATGCAGCTCATCATCGAATACGCCCGCGCCGACGGACTGAAGGAAATCCACGGCGAGGTGCTGCGCGCCAACACCAACATGCTCGCCATGTGCCGCGAGCTCGGCTTCGCGCAGGTCGTCTCCCAGGACGATACCGAGATCGTTACCGTGGCGCTTTCGCTGAACTGATATGCAATACGGGCGCTTGATCGCGCCGGCCGCTTGGGCAAGTCTCGTCGTCACGATCGGAGGAGGCGAGTCATGCAGCGACCGGAAATGCAGGCCTGGCAGTTCTGGGCGCTCCTGTCGGCGACCTTCGCGGCGCTGACGGCGATCTTCGCCAAGGTCGGCGTCTCCAACGTCAATTCGGATTTCGCCACCCTGTTCCGCACCGCGGTCATCCTGCCGACGCTAGCGGCACTCGTCGTCGCGACGGGACAGATCCCGCCGCTCGCGTCCGTGTCGGGACGCACCTACCTGTTCCTGACGCTGTCGGCGCTCGCCACCGGCGCCTCGTGGCTCTGCTACTTCCGCGCCCTGCAGCTCGGCGACGCGGCACAGGTCGCCCCCGTCGACAAGCTGAGCGTCGTCCTCGTCGCGGTGTTCGGCGTCGTCTTCCTCGGCGAGCGGCTGACCGGGCGCGGCTGGCTCGGCATCGCCTTCGTCACCATCGGCGTGCTGCTGATCGCCTGGAAGCGCTGACGGTCCCGGCAGCCTCGGCGATGCTCGATACGACCACGCTCGTGATCTTCATCGGCTTCGCCTATCTCGCGGGCGGAACCATCAAGGGCGTTATCGGGCTCGGCCTGCCGACCATCTCGATCGGCGTGCTCAGCCTGTTCATGCCGCCGGTGCAGGCCGCGGCGATCATGGTGATCCCGGCCTATGCCACCAACATCTGGCAGGCGCTGAACGGTCCGCATTTCGGCGCACTGCTGAAGCGCTTCTGGCCGCTCTACCTCGGCGCGCTCGCCGGGTCGTGGACCACGGCCGGGGTGCTCACCGACGAGGAGTCGGGGCTCGCCGCCGGCGTGCTCGGCGCGCTGCTGGCGGCCTATGCCGTCTTCTCGCTGTCGAACGCCAGGCTTCACGTCCCGGCCCGCGCCGAGCCGTGGCTGTCGCCGCTGGTCGGGCTCGCGATGGGCGCGGTTCTCGGCGCCACGGGCGTGTTCGTGATGCCGGCGGTGCCCTACATGCAGGCGCTCGAACTGGAGCGCGACGAGCTGGTGCAGGCGATCGGGCTGTTGTTCGTCGCCGGGCTCGTCGCGCTGACGAGCATCCTGCTGGTGCACGGGCTGCTGCCTGCGGCGACTCTCGGCCTCTCCGCCTTCGCGCTCGTCCCCGCGATCGCCGGCATGGTCATCGGCAGGCGCATCCGCGAGCGCATCGACGCGGCGACCTTCCGGCGCGTGTTCCTGATCGGGATGCTGATCCTCGGCCTCGGCCTGGCGGCGCGCTCGTTCCTCTGAGACGCCTACTCGTGCCTGAGCGCCTCGATCGGATCGAGGCGGGCGGCGCGGCGGGCCGGAAAGAAGCCGAAGACGATACCGACGAACGCCGAGACGACGAAGGCGACCATGACGATCGTCGGGTCGACGATGAACGGCACGCCCAGCGCGCCCGCCGCGACGAACGCGAGCCCCAGCCCCAGCAGGATGCCGATGACGCCGCCGAACAGCGACAGCACCACCGCCTCCACCAGGAACTGGGTCAGAACCTGGCGCTCCAGCGCGCCTATCGCCAGGCGGATGCCGATCTCGCGGGTACGCTCGGTCACCGAGACCAGCATGATGTTCATGATGCCGATGCCACCGACGAGCAGGCTGACGCCGGCGACCGCGCCGAGCAGGCCGGTCAGGATCTTCATCGTCGAGGTCTGCGCCTCGACGATCTCGCGCATGTCGCGGACGCTGAAGTCGTCGTCCTCGTTGCGGCCGATCTTGCGCCGTTCGCGCAGCAGCCGCTCGACGTCGGCCTGCAGCTTGCCGGTGTCGACGCCCTCGTCCGCCGACAGCAGGATCGAGCCGACGTTGGTGTTGCCCGCGACGCGGCGCTGGAAGGCCCTGAGCGGCATGACGACGAGATCGTCCTGGTCGGTCCCGAAGCCGGACTGGCCCTTCGCCTCGAGCAGGCCGATCACGACGCACGGGATATTGCCGACGCGGACCGTCGCGCCGATCGGCGAGGACTGGCCGAACAGCTCCTTGCGCACCGTCGCGCCGATCACGCAGACCGCCCGCCCGCCGGACATCTCGCCGGCATTGAAATCACGGCCCTCTCCGATCGCCCAGTCGCGGGCGACGAAGAAATCGTTGTTCGAGCCGCTGATCTGCGACTTGCGGCTCTGCGACCCGTAGACGACGACCGCCGAGGAAGAGGCGACCGGGGCGATGGCGCGCATGCCGGAGACCTGGCTCGACAGCGCCGCAACGTCGCGCGTGTTGAAGGAGGGGGCCTCCTCGCTCGCCCGGCCGGGGCCGAACTGTCCCGGGCGCACGAACAGCATATTGGTGCCGAGCTTCGCGAGATCCTGGTTGACCTTGGCGGTCGTTCCGTTGCCGATCGTCACCATGGCGATCACCGCGCCGACGCCGATGACGATGCCGAGCACGGTCAGGAACGAGCGCAGGGCGTTGCGGGCGATGGCCTGCAGGGCGAGCTTGAGGGTCTCGTAGAGCATCAGCCGGGCCGCGTGTTCGGCTGGTCGGAGTCGATGCGCCCGTCGACGAAGCGGACGATGCGCGAGGCGAACGCCGCCATGTCGGCCTCGTGGGTGACCATCAGCACGGTGATGCCCTGCCGGTTGAGCTCGGTCAGCAGCTCCATGATCTCGATGCTGGTCCTGGTGTCGAGGTTGCCGGTCGGCTCGTCGGCGAGCAGCACCTGCGGCGACGTGACGATCGCCCGGGCGATCGCGACGCGCTGCTGCTGGCCGCCGGAAAGCTCCGCCGAGGTATGATGCTCTCGGCCGCTCAGGCCGACCCGGCGAAGGGCGTCGAGCGCGCGTTCGCGGCGCTCCGCCGCCGGCGCGCCGCGATAGACGAGGGGCAGCTCGACGTTCTCCAGCGCCGAGGTGCGCGCCAGGAGATTGAAGCCCTGGAACACGAAGCCGAGGAAATTGCGACGCAGCAGCGCCCGGCTGTCGCGATCGAGGCCGCCGACCTCGACGCCGTCGAACAGGTATTCGCCGCTGGTCGGCGTATCGAGGCAGCCGATGACGTTCATCGCCGTCGACTTGCCCGAACCGGACGGGCCCATGACCGCGACGAACTCGCCGCGGCGGATACACATGTCGACGCCGGCGAGCGCGTGCACCGTCGCCTCGCCCGAGCCGTAGGTCTTGCACACGCCCTTCAGCTCGATCAGGCAGCCCCCGCTCCGGGCGCCGGAGACCGCAATGGGGTCCGTGGCCGTGTCCATGGCGAAGGCTGCCTCAGCCGCCGGAGGTTTCGCTGTCGACGATGACCCGGTCGCCGGCCTTCAGTCCGCCGCCGGTGATTTCGGTGCGGCTGCCGTCCGTCGCCCCGGTCTCGACCGGCACCGCCGCGGGACCGCCGTCGCGCAGCACCCAGACCTCCCTGCCCTTGCCCTCGTCCTCCCGGCTCGGCTGGCGGAAGCGCGGCGGGCCGGGGAGCAGCCGGCTGATCAGGCTGCGGTCGTCCTTCTCCTCCGGCGCGGGCGGCGTGTAGCGCAGCGCGGCGTTCGGAACGAGCAGGACGTCGGAGGCTTCGCGGACGGTGATGTCCGCCGTCGCGGTCATGCCGGGACGCAGCAGCAGGTCGGAGTTGTCGGCAGTCAGGATGACCTTGTAGGTCACGACGCCGGAGACGACCTCGGAGCCGAAGCGCACCATGTCGACGGTGCCCTCGAAGGTGCGGTCGGGATAGGCGTCGACGGAGAACGTCGCGGTCTGGCCGTCGCGCAATGCGCCGATATCGGCCTCGTCGACGTCGACCTGCACCTCCATCTCGCTGAGATTCTCGGCAATCTCGAACAGCACCGGGGCCTGCAGCGAGGCCGCGACCGTCTGGCCGGGGTAGACGGCGCGGCGGGGCCCCACCCCGGCGATACGCGGAACG
>JAEWYT010000033.1 GCA_023458595.1 Pseudomonadota bacterium | reverse complement strand
GTATGGGGCCGCGGGCGCCGCGGGCGAGCGACGTCATCTGCTCGCTGACGACGAAGGTGCGCCCGTCGACGGCGCCGGGCGGCGGCGCGGCCTCGCCGTCCGGCCGCCACGACAGCGCGGCGCGGATCAGGTCGGCGATGCGTTCCAGGATGTCGATGCGCACGGCGCGGCCGCCGCAGGCGCGGAAGCCGAAGGCGCCGTAGAGGCCGCGGGCGGTGCCGGGCTCGACGGCGACCGACATGCGGCCGGCCTGGACGAGCGCGGCGATCCCGGAGAAGCCCGGCTGGTGCAGGCCGCCGTGATGGAGCGCCCAGAGCTGGGCGGCGAGCACGCGCGGGGCGGGCTTCAGAAGCGCCGGCAGGTAGATGTGGTGGGCGCCGAAGCGGACGCCGTGCTTCCTCAAGAGCGCGCGGTCCTCCTGGCTGAGCGAGCGGACCTCCTCGGCGACGCGCGACCGGTCGAGGACGCCGAGTGCCTCGCCGATCTGGAAGGCGATGCCGCGGGCGATGCCGGCGACCGCCTCGTCGGCCTCCATCGCGCGCAAGGGTCCGAGCTGGGCGGCGATGCGGTCGTCGACCCATTTGGCCAGCCGCGCCTCGGCGTTCTCGCGCGGCGCGCCGGCGAGATGCTCGTCGGCGATGAGCACGACGCGCGGGCTCAGCACGCCGTCGCCCTTCTCCAGGCGGCCGATCATGGCGCCGCGCCAGCTGAAGGTGCCGTCGAGGCTCAGCATGATCACCTCGTCGGCGTCCCTGGCGAGGCGCTCGGCGCGCGCGGACAGCTCTCCGCTCAACGTGCGGCGCGCGGCGGCGGCGATCGCCTTCAGGTGCTGGCCGTCGGCCTCGGGGTCCGGCGTGAAGCGCAGTCCCTCCAGGCGGCCGACATGGTGGCCCTCGACGGTTACGTCTCCCCCGGCGTCGATTTCGGCTTCCATGGCCGGATTCTCCCTCAGGCTTCGGGCAAGCACGCTGGTGCGGCGGTCGACGAAACGCTGCGCCAGCCTCTCATGCAAGGCGTCGGACAGCCGGTCCTCCACGGCACGGGCCCGGTCCTGCCAGTGGGCGGGATCGGCGAGCCAGTTCGGCCGGTTGGCGACGAACGTCCAGGTGCGGATATGGGCAATACGATTGGACAGGGTGTCAATATCGCCGTCGTCGCGATCGCACTGGGCGATCTGGCGGGCGAACCAGTCGTCGTCGACGCGGCCGTAGCGCATCAGCTGGCTGTAGATCGTGGCGATCAGCTCGGCGTGGTTGGCCGGCGCGATCTTGCGGTAGTCGGGAACCTGGCAGACGTCCCACAGCAGCTCCACCGCGTCGCGGCCCCTGGCGATGTCGGCGATCTCGAGGTCGGTGGAGACGAGCTCCAGCGCCAGCACGTCGTCGCTCGCCGGAGCCCGGGTCAGCGTGTCCTCGCGCGCCGGGGCGGACAGGCTCTTCTGCAGGGCCGCGAGGCTCGCGAAATCGAGATCGGCGTTGCGCCACTGCAGCATGCGGACGGGCTCGAAGTCGTGGCTCTCGAGACGCGCGACGAGCTCGTCCTCGAGCGGATCGACGCGGCCCGTCACCCCGAACGTGCCGTCGCGCATGTGACGGCCGGCGCGGCCGGCGACCTGGCCCATCTCGGCGGGCGTCAGGTCGCGGAACTGCCAGCCGTCGAACTTGCGCCGCGCGGCGAAGGCGACGTGGTCGACGTCGAGGTTCAGGCCCATGCCGATGGCGTCGGTGGCGACCAGGAAGTCGACGTCGCCGTTCTGGTAGAGACCGACCTGGGCGTTGCGCGTGCGCGGGCTGAGCGCCCCGAGAACGACCGCTGCGCCGCCGCGCTGGCGACGGACGAGCTCGGCGATCTCGTAGACGTCGTCGGCGGAGAAGGCGACGATCGCCGAGCGGCGCGGCAGGCGGGTGATCTTCTTCTGGCCGGAATAGGCGAGGTGCGACAGGCGCGGGCGCGTCACCACGTTCAGGTTCGGCATCATCCGCGTCAGGATCGGCCGCATGGTGGCCGCGCCGAGCAGGAGCGTCTCCTCGCGGCCGCGCCGGCGCAGGATGCGGTCGGTGAAGACGTGGCCGCGGTCGAGGTCGGCGGCGAGCTGCACCTCGTCGATCGCGACGAAGGCGACGTCGAGGTCGCGCGGCATCGCCTCGACGGTGGAGACCCAGTAGCGCGGATTGTCCGGCTTGACCTTCTCCTCGCCGGTGACGAGGGCGACCGCCCCGGCGCCGACGCGCTCGACGACGCGGTTGTAGACCTCGCGCGCGAGCAGGCGCAGCGGCAGGCCGATGACGCCCGACTCGTGGCCGAGCATCCGCTCGATGGCGAGGTGGGTCTTGCCCGTGTTGGTCGGGCCCAGAATCGCGGTCACCGTGCGGCTGCGGGCCGCGGGGTGGTGGCCGACGTCCGGCGCGGTACTCATGACGCCTCCCGGGCGAGGGACTTCAGGGGCGCGGCTGTCGCATCTTCGGAAGGTCCTGTAAAGGCCGATCGCCATGCAGGGTAAGCGGCGGCGTTCCAATTCGGCACAGATCCGCCGCCGACGTTAACACATGGAACGCGACTGGAACAAAACCCGGCCGAATCACCGACTCGTGCGGAGTCGCGATTCGTTCCCGGCAAAATATGGGGTAGCCGCTTCATGGACCCACGAAATCTGGATTCGGTGCGTGTCGGGAAGAGTTGCCGGACGGTGCCAAGGGTTAAGCGGGGATGCGACGCTAAGATGGTGACGAGGGAATGGCGGGGGAAGGGCACGGCATGAATGACTGTCCGGAAGCGGAGAGGAACAATCGGACATGATCGCGATTCTCGGAACTGTCCTTCCGGGCAGCGGATGGTCTATCCGGGGAACCGGTCCCGGGAAGACGGTTCCGGTCGAGGCCGATTCGAGCGGACGCTTGCGGGCAGGATTGTCGAGGACGCCGGTTTGATCACGCATTTGCCGCCCGATGCCCTGGTTCTGGAAACCGAGAGGCTCGTCCTCAGACCATTGACGATGGCGGACGAGGACTTCGCCCGCGCCCTCCTGTGCGACCCGAAAGTGATGCGATATGTCGGCGCCACCATGACGTCCGAGGCCGTGGCCCGACTGATGCCCGACCTGACGAAGCGCGGAGCCGGAGGGCGGATCGGCATATGGTGCGCGGCGCGTCGGGATACCGGCGAGAGAATCGGCGATGGCGTGCTGATACCCTTGCCGATCGATGACGATTCCACCGATTGGAGCCAGGTGGTTCCCGACGCGTATCCTGCGGACCAGATCGAGGTCGGATACCTGCTTGTCCCGTCCGCCTGGGGACAAGGCTTCGCCACGGAAATATGCGCGCGGCTCCTGCGGTTCGCCTTCGAGGAAACGTCGTTGTCGGAGGTCGTGGCGGTCACGGACCCCGACAACAGCAGGTCCCAGCGCGTACTGACGAAGTGCGGCATGCGCTCCGTGGGCCCGAAGCGGGCCTACGGCTACGACGATGTCTCGTGGTTCGAGATGACGCGGGCCGACCGGTGAGTTCCTTCGTCGTCGCGGCGCTCCGGCGCCACCTGCAGCGAGGCGGCCGTTCGGGCCGGGCTCGGAACGGTCGCGTCGCGGGCATGTCCCCCCCGATTCCGGAGCGGACCTTCGTCAGTTCGCCGATGCGGCGGTGAAGACCGCCAGCTGAGAGGCGAAAGCGCGCTTGTAGGCGGGCCGCGCCTCGCCGCGGGCGACATAGGCGGAGAGGTTCGGATACTCCTCCAGCATGCCCGAGCCGTGCAGCCTGCGCAGCACCGTCACCATCAGCAGGTCACCGGCGCTGAACGCGCCATCGAGCCAATCGGCGTCGCCGAGACGACAGGAGAGGTCGCCCAGCCGTTTTCGGATGCTGTCCTCGAGGGCACGCAGGCGGTGCTCGTACCAGGGCTCGTCGCGCTCGAGGATCCTGACGAGGGTGCGGTCGAAGATCGGCGGCTCCATCGTGTCCAGCGCGGCAAACATCCATGTGATCGCGTGCGCCCGGGCATTCCCGTCGTCCGGCAGCAGGCCCGCATGGCGCTCCGCGATATGGAACACGATGGCACCGGACTCGAACAGGACGAGATCGCCGTCTTCATAGGTCGGAATCTGCCCGAAAGGATGAAGCGCCCGATGCGCGGGTTCCTTCATCGCCTCGAACGAAAGAAGACGAACGTCGTAAGGCTCGCCCACTTCCTCGAGCGCCCAGCGCACGCGCATGTCGCGCGCCAGGCCCCTGCCGCGATCGGGCGACCGTGCAAAGGCGGTGATGGTGGGGGGCATTCGTCCGCGCACCCGGCTACGGGTTGATTTCCGGCTCGACGAGCTTCGCGAGCTTGCGCAGGGAGTCCTGCCATCCAAGGTAGCAGGCCTCGGCCGGGATCACGTCCGGCACGCCTTCCTGCTCGATATTCACCTCGGTGCCCACCGAAACGGCCTTCAGGGTCACGGCGGTGCGCAGCTCGCCCGGCAGATTCGGGTCGTCGAACGCGTCCGTGTAGACGAGGCGCTCGCCCGGCACGAGTTCGACATAGGTGCCGCCGAAGGAGTGGCCCTTGCCCGTCGTGAAGTTCCGGAACGACATCCTGTGGCTGCCGCCCACTTTCGCATCGAGTTCGTGGACCGTGCAGACGTACCCGTAAGGTGGCAGCCAGCTCGCCACGGCATCCCTCTCCAGAAACGCGCGATATATCTTCTCCGGCTTGGCGGCGATCACCCGGTGGAGTCGGATCGTATTGGGCATGTTGGTCTCCTCTTGGGCTGATTTCATGACTGACGTTCGGTGTTTCCCGGGCCGAAAAGCAGCTCCAGATACCGGGTGAGATGATCGATGCTGTCGGCGGCGATCTCCGCCCCGCCTTTCGCCTTGGCGAGAATGAAAGCGCCCTGGAGAACGGCCTGGGTGTGGAGCGCGAGCGACCTGGCCGTCCAATCGGGGCGCATGCCCCGGTCACGCATCGCCGCTTCGATATCGGCTTCCAGCGTCTCGGCATGGCCGCTGATGCTGCGGTCGCAGGCATCGCGAATGGTAGGCGCCGTCTCGTAGGTCTCCTGCACCATGGTGCCGACGAGACAGGTGAACTCGGGCACGCCGCCCTGCAGCAGCGCCTTTCGGAAGGCGAGATAGCCGAGGACGCGATCGAGCGGATCGGCATGGTCGTGATAGGGCGCTTCGGCAAACAGCGCTCCGGTCGTCTCCGACCAGTGCTGCGCGGCGGCGACGCCGAGCTCGTCCTTGCTCTTGAAGTGGTGGAAGAACGCGCCCTTGGTGACGCCGGCGGCCGCGCACAACTCGTCGACCGTGGTCGCCGAATAGCCCTTGGCCCGGATCACGGACAGGGCGGCGTCCAGCAGCTTCGATCTTGCACCGGGCTTTGCGGCGGTTTTCGGCATGTCATCCTCTCGATGGCCGTTGCATACCAACTGGTCGGTATGTGGTCAAGCCATAAAACGGCACCGCTCCCGGTTGCTGAACGTCCACCCGTTCGAATGGTTCTATTTGACCCTGAAAGGCTTGTTAGCGCCCCGGCGGCTCCACCGGCGGTCGAGCGGACGCAATTAGCCGCGGCCGGGCCCACGGAGGGGACGCGGAGGGATCGTGGCGCTGAGATTTCGCGGATACGGGCCGGCTACTCGGCGAGCGCCGCCGACTGCTCGGTCAGCACGCCCGTGGTCGTCGTCGCGCCGGCCTGGATGACGGCGAGGCCGAGCGGCGTCGGGATCGAGATGCGGTAGGGCACCAAGAGCCCGGAGCCGGCGAGCGGGGCGAGCTTCAGCTCGATGTCGATCTTCTCGGCCATCTCCACCTCCTTCTTGTCGGTGCGATGGCCGGCGACGGCGCGGTAGTGGGCGCCGCAGACGAGGACCTGGCCGCCGGCGACGTTCACGTCACTCACCGCCTCGACCTTGCGGAACTCGAGGTTCACGTCGAAGCGCTCGCGGCCGTTGAAGACCGGCACGGTGCGCTCGCAGGCATGCTTGTCGAGGCCGTTCGCCGTGTTGCCGGCGACGATCAGCGCGCTCATCGGGTCGAGGGTGTTCTTCGTGTCCTTGTCGGTCACCTTCACGCGCTTGGGATGGTTGTACCAATCCTTCGGCATCGGCGGACTGAGCTTGAGGCGGCGGATGCCGGCCTCGTTCATGGTCATGCGGACGGTGGCCTTCTCCTTGCCGTCGGAGGCGTCGACGCTGAAGGCGCGCGGCTGGGCCTTGCCGGACATCAGCCGGCCGGCGGAGGAGGCGCTGGCGGTGTAGTCGTAGACCGCGCCGGCCAGGCCGGTGAGCTTGCCGTAGCCGTCGAGGCGGTACTGGGGACCGTCGAAGGTGCCGGTGAGGGTGGCCTTGCCGATCGGGACGCCGGCGAGGAAGGCGCTGTAATCCGTCGCGAACTTGTATTCCGCGGCCGACGCCGCGCCGAATGACAGGAAAAGACCCGCAAACGCGGCCGGAAGGACGGCCCTGCCGCCAAGACCGGCCAACGACGCACCCGTCCTCATCACTTCAGCCTCTTCACTGACCGGCCGGACCCCGGCCTTGCCGGAAACGCTACGCCCCACCCGACGAAGAGTCTCCCGGTAGGGTTAAGGAACGGTTATACCGGAATTGGGTCAAGACCGTGACCGGGACGCTTTTTCGCCCAGATTCGCCGCGCCGAATCGGCCTCGGCGCTTGACGCTTCGCGAGCCGCTCTCTATACGCTTGCCGCGAAACCCCTTACACGGCAAGGCCGACCGGCCGCCGGCGCTTCCGGCGGCCCGCAGACAATTCGAGGATCAGTACAATGGCCCGGCGTTGTGAATTGACCGGAAAGTCGGTCATGACCGGCAACAATGTGAGCCACGCCAACAACAAGACGCGGCGTCGGTTCCTTCCCAACCTCGTCAACGTGACGCTCATCAGCGACGCGCTCGGCCGCAGCTACAAGCTGCGCATCTCGGCGCACGCCCTGCGCAGCGTCGAGCACCGCGGCGGCCTCGACGCGTTCCTTCTGAAGGCGCGCGACGAGGAACTGTCCGACAAGGCGCTCGGCCTGAAGCGCGACATCGCCAAGGCGACCGCCGCTTCGGCCGCCTGACCGGTCGCGCCCGACCGGCGCGCGTCATGCGACATCGGGACGACGAGACCAGAACCGGGCCGGCCGCGGCCCGGTTACTGATTCCGGTCATCGCCATGACCGTGGTCGTCGTCGCCTCGAACATCCTCGTCCAGCACCCGTTCACGCCCCTCGGTCTCGCCGACTACCTGACCTGGGGCGCCTTCACCTATCCCTTCGCCTTCCTCGTCACCGACCTCACCAACCGCCGCTTCGGCCCCGCCGCCGCGCGCCGCGTGGTCTATGCCGGCTTCGCGGCGGCCGTCGTCCTGTCCGTCATCCTGGCGACGCCGCGCATCGCGCTCGCCTCCGGGACGGCGTTCCTCACCGCGCAGCTCGTCGACGTCGCGGTGTTCCACCGCCTGCGCCGGCACTTCTGGTGGACGGCGCCGCTCGTCTCCTCGCTGATCGGCTCGGCCGTCGACACGGCGATCTTCTTCACGCTGGCCTTCGCCGGCTCGGGCGTGGGGGAGGCCTCCTACTGGGGCCTCGTGCTGCCGGTGTGGGTCGGCTGGGCGACGTTCGACTTCGTGGTGAAGGCCGTGCACGCGGTCGTCATGCTCGGCCCGTTCCACCTGCTGCGCGGCCGCATCGAGGCGAAGCCGGAGGAATATCCGGCGCTGTAGGCGACGGCTTTCCCGCCTCGAGCGCGGTGGCCCGCATGGAGCGTCAGCGCAATGCGGGAACGGCCCCGCCATCCGGACGGGCGCGCCGGCCGTGCCGCCCTACAGCAGCTCGAACTGCAGGATCAGGGTGCGCTGCAGGACGTTGAAATTGTCGTCCGAGACAATCGTCAGGATGGTGCGGCCCTGCGTGTCCGTATGGACGGCGAGGCCTTCCATGTTGTCGATCGCGTGCGCCATGCCGGCGGTCAGCAGCGTCTTCCCGTCCATCGGCTGGGGACCGTCGAGGGCGGCCGCCGGGATGCGCCGCAGCCGCATCGCCACGCCGAGCAGAAGGCTGAACTGCCGCTCCAGCACGATCAGGTCGCCGTTGGGAAGCGCGATCGCGTCGGTCACGTCGAAGCCGGAGGTGCGCTCGAGGCCGATGTCGCGGACCTTGCCGTCGGCGATCATCCAGCCGGGGACGACGCCGGGGCTGCCGGGACGCTCGCTCTCGGCGAAGACGAGGACGGCGCCGGCGTTCGGGGCGCCCGGCGGGACGACGGCGATCGCCTCGAAGCCCTGGTTGTAGGGTAGGTCGGCGGCGGACGCCGGCAGCGGCAGGCGGGTCGCCCCGTGCGGCCGGCCGGCTTCGTCGATCGCATAGTCGAGCACGCGGTTGTCGCGCTCGAAACCGACCAGGATGCGGCCCGACAGGCCTCGGCCGCTCGCCGAGCGCAGCGATTCCGCGTCCGAGCTCTCCTTGCTGCCGAGCCGTTCGCCCCCGGTGCCGACCAGGCGGTGGATGGCGACGTCGGAAAGCCCGGCCAGCACGCCGCCGTCGTAGTCGAGGGTGGCGGAGAACAGGTCGCCGACGTCGCTGACGAACAGCACCTTGCGGCCGTCGGGCGAGATTTCGACACCCGACAGGCCGCCGAAACGGTCGTCGGTGGAGTCGAGCTGGATGCCGCCGAGAAAGCGCACGCCGCCGAACACGGTCCCGGTCGGATCGTCCTCGTCGAAGGCGGCGACGGGGGCGGCCCGGACGGGGACCGACTGCTGCGCGGCGAGCGGGCCGGACGGCAGAAAAAGGCCTGCCGCGAGCGCAAGGACGGTGAGGACGTACAGCCGGCGGGGCATGGGCCCCGTCACGCCATTGTGCGGGAGACGGGGGAGGGAGAATGCGCGGCGCGCGGGCGGGAGCGGGGCGTGGCGCGGGAGAGGGCCGGCGTCTCGTCGAACAGCTCGGCGAGCTTCTCGGTCATCGCGCCGCCGAGCTCCTCGGCGTCGACGATGGTGACGGCGCGGCGGTAGTAGCGCGTCACGTCGTGGCCGATGCCGATGGCGATCAGTTCCACAGGGGAGCGGGTCTCGATGTCCTCGATCACCTGGCGCAGGTGGCGTTCCAGGTAGTTTCCGGGATTGACCGAGAGCGTCGAGTCGTCGACGGGCGCGCCGTCGGAGATCATCATGAGAATCCGCCGCTGCTCGGACCGGCCCAGCAGGCGATCGTGCGCCCAGGCGAGCGCCTCGCCGTCGATGTTCTCCTTCAAAAGCCCCTCGCGCATCATCAGGCCGAGATTGCGGCGGGCGCGCCGCCACGGCATGTCGGCGGGCTTGTAGATGATGTGGCGCAGGTCGTTGAGCCGGCCGGGATTGAGCGGCTTGCCGGAGGAAAGCCACATCTCGCGGCTCTGGCCGCCCTTCCAGGCGCGGGTTGTGAAGCCGAGGATCTCGACCTTCACGCCGCAGCGCTCGAGCGTGCGGGCGAGGATGTCGGCGCAGGTCGCCGCCACCGTGATCGGCCGGCCGCGCATGGAGCCGGAATTGTCGAGGAGCAGCGTCACCACGGTGTCGCGGAAATTGGTGTCGCGCTCCATCTTGAACGACAGCGGATGCAGCGGGTCGATGACGACGCGGTGCAGGCGGGCGGCGTCGAGCGTGCCTTCCTCGAGGTCGAAGTCCCAGGCGCGGTTCTGCTGGGCCATCAGCCGGCGCTGCAGCCGGTTGGCGAGCCGCGTGACGACGCCCTGGAGGTGATGGAGCTGCTTGTCGAGGAAGCCGCGCAGGCGCTCGAGCTCGTCGGTGTCGCACAGTTCGTCGGCGGTCACCGTCTCGTCGAAGCGGCTCGTGAAGATGCGGTAGGCGTTCTCCCCGGTCATGTTGGAGAACGGGAAGTTCGGCCGCCACGGCTCGGTCGAATCCGTCGCGTCGGCCGCCTCGGCGTCGTCGTCGATCTCGTCGGCGCGGGTTTCGGTCGCCTCGACCTCGCCGTCCTGCTGCTCGGAGGCGTCCTGGCTCTCGTCGGCGGCGGCCTCGGAGGCATCCTGCTCGCCCTCCTCGCCGGACTCGCCCTGCGTGTCGGAATTGTCCTCGCCCTCGGCCGATTCGTCCTCGTCCTCCTGCTCGGCGCCGAGCTCGTCGGCCATGTCGAAGGCGGCGATCATGTCGCGCACCAGCCGGGCGTAGGCGTCCTGGTCGTCGACGCAGTCGACCAGCCGGTCGAGCTCGCCGCCGGCCTTCTGCTCGATCCAGCCGCGCCAGAGGTCGACCGCCCGCTGGCCGCTCGGAGGCGGCGCCATGCCGGTCAGGCGCTCGCGCGTCATCAGAGCGACCGCCTCCTCGAGGGGCGCGTCCGCTCGGCTCTCGGCCGCCGCGACGTTCATGCGCTGGTAGCGGGCCTCCAGCATGGCGCCGATGTTGTCGGCGACGCCGGACATGCGCTGCGAGCCGATCGACTCGCAGCGCGCCTGCTCGACGGCCTCGAACAGCGCACGGGCGTTGCGACCCTGCGGCAGCAGCTTGCGATGCACGGTCTGGTCGTGACAGGCGATCCTGAGCGCCATGGAATCGGCGATGCCGCGCGTGACGGCGGCGTCGGCGGCCGTCATCTTGCGCGGGGGCTCGGGGATGCGCACGCTGGTGCCCGACGAGCCCGCCCTGTCCGACGCGTAGCTCACCTCGACGTCGCCGCGGCCGGAAATCGCGCGCACGGCGGCCGTCACGGCACGCTTGAACGGCTCGTTCGGTGCCGCACGGCCGGGCTGGGCGGCCTTCCTGTTGCTCGTCGAGGGACCGGACACGGTGCTCAGGTCCGCCTCAGTTGAGGGCGACGTTTACCGTCGACTCCGGCAGTTCCTTGCCGAAGCAACGCTGATAGAACTCGGCCACGATGCTGCGCTCCACCTCGTCGCACTTGTTGAGGAACGTCAGGCGGAAAGCCATTCCGATGTCGCCGAAGATCTTCACGTTCTCCGCCCAGGTGATCACGGTGCGCGGGCTCATTACCGTCGACAGGTCGCCGTTGATGAAGGCGTTGCGGGTGAGGTCGGCGAGGCGGACCATCCTGGATACGATGTCGCGGCCCTCGTCGTTCTGGTAGTGCTTGGCCTTCGCCAGCACGATCGCCACCTCGTCGTCGTGTGGCAGGTAGTTGAGCGTGACGACGATCGACCAGCGGTCCATCTGGCCCTGGTTGATCTGCTGGGTGCCGTGATAGAGGCCCGAGGTGTCGCCGAGGCCGATCGTGTTCGATGTGGCGAACAGCCGGAAGGCGGGATGCGGGCGGATGACGCGGCGCTGGTCGAGCAGCGTCAGCTTGCCGGAGACCTCCAGCACGCGCTGGATGACGAACATCACGTCCGGGCGGCCGGCATCGTACTCGTCGAAGACGAGCGCGGTATTGGTCTGCAGCGCCCACGGCAGGATGCCGTCCTGGAACTCGGTCACCTGCATGCCGTCCTTCAGCACGATCGCGTCCTTGCCGACGAGATCGATGCGCGAAATGTGGCTGTCGAGGTTGACGCGCACGCACGGCCAGTTGAGGCGGGAGGCGACCTGCTCGATATGCGTCGACTTGCCGGTGCCGTGATAGCCCTGGATCAGGACGCGGCGGTTGTAGGCGAAGCCGGCGAGGATCGCCAGCGTGGTCTCGCGGTTGAACTGGTAGTCGGTATCGATCTCCGGAACGTGCTCGTCGCGTTCCGAAAAGGCGGGGACTTCCATGTCGCTGTCGATGCCGAAAACCTGACGGACCGACACCTTCATGTCCGGCAATGCCTGCGGCTCGGTTAGTGCAGTATTCATGCTGCCTCCAGCTTGCGGAGCGCCCTTGGCGTCCCGACTAGAACATTCTGATCTTGATTGAAGCGCGCCGACAATACTCAGCTATCGCGGTAGAAGCCAGAGGCCTTGAGAGTCTTATAGGCCTCGATGATAGAGCGAAGCCGATCCTCCGTCGATCGGTCTCCGCCGTTGGCGTCCGGATGGTGGCGCTTCACCAGTTCCTTGTAGCGAACCCTGATTTCGGTGCCCGTTGCCGTCTCGTCAAGCCCGAGAACGTCGAGGGAGCGGCGCTCCAGCGCCCCGACGCGGCGTCGACGCGCCGCCGGTTCGGCGTCCTGGCGCGATCCGTGGCGCGCCTCGGTGAAGAAATCGTAGGGATCGGAGAACATTCCCGCCCGGAACGCCGCGGCCGCGCGACGTTCAGCGGCATTTTGTCCCTTGCCGTCAACCCCCATCGACCAGGTCGGCCGGTGGCCCGTCATGCGCGAGCGCAGCCATTCCTGCACGTCGTTCTCCGACATTCCGGAGAACCAGTTGTAGGACTTGTTGTAGTCGCGCACGTGGTCGAGGCAGAAATTGTAGTACTCGCCCTCCCGGTGGCGCCCCTTGGGCGCGCGGTAGCCGCCGGGCTGGCGGCAGCCCGGCGCATCGCACTGGGGTACGCGTTCGGCGGCGATGCGCTCGGCGTCCGGGCGCACCCTGATCCGGTCGAACCATTTGGAGTCGAGTTTCATGGGTCGAATTATGGGTATCGATGTGAATCGGCACAAGCGTTGCGCCGGGTCGCGCCGACCGCATGGCTTCCCGGCTTGACAGTTACGCTCCTGCCCGTCACGAGACTCCCATGAGCAAACAGGCAAAGAGCACCGGCGATCGTATCGCCGAGAAGTTGACGAGCGCTTTCTCACCGAGCGCGCTGGAAGTCCTCGACGAATCCGAGCGCCATCGTGGCCACGCCGGATGGCGGGAAGGTGGCGAGACGCATTTCCGCGTCAAGATCGTGGCCGAGGCCTTCGCGGGAAAGAGCCGCGTCGACCGGCACCGCATGGTCAACGCCGCGCTCGCCGACGAGCTTGCCGGCGGCGTCCATGCGCTCGCCGTCTCGGCGAATGCGCCGGGCGAAGCCTGATCAGCCCTGGCCTTCGGCCGCCTTGGCGGACGTTGCCGCCTCGACGGTTTTCGCCGCTTCCGCCGTCTTCGCCGCCCGGGTCGTCTTCACCTTCGACACCGGCGTGATGCGGAGCTTGGTCAGCCGATTGCCGGTCTTGCGTGCCACCTGGAAGCGGAAGCCGTGAAAGGTGAAGGCCTGGCCCGGCTCGGGAATCTGGCGCGCCTCGTGGATGACGAGGCCGGCGATGGTGGTCGCCTCGTCGTCGGGCAGGTTCCATTCCATCGCGCGGTTCAGGTCGCGGATCGGCACCGAGCCGTCGACGAGGACCGCGCCGTCGGTCTGCGGGCGCACGCCTTCCACCACGATGTCGTGCTCGTCGGCGATGTCGCCGACGATCTCCTCGAGTATGTCCTCGAGGGTGACGAGGCCCATCACCTCACCGTACTCGTCGACGACGAGGGCGAAATGCGCCTTGCGCTTCAGGAAGGCGTTGAGCTGGTCCTGAAGCGTCGTCACGTCGGGTACGAACCAGGGCGGCGTGACGATCGCCTCGATGTCGAGCTTGCTCGCGTCGGCGTTCTCGGCGGCGAGCGTTCGCAGCAGGTCCTTGGCGTGCAGCACGCCGACGATATTCTCCGGCTCGCCCTTCCAAAGCGGCATGCGCGTGTGCGGGCTCGCCAGCACCTCCTGGACGATCTTCTCCGGCGGCTCGTCGCCGTTGAGCATGCGCATCTCGGTGCGGTGGACCATGACGTCGGAGACCTCGAGGTCGCGCAGATCGAGGATGCCGCCGAGCATGTAGCGGTCCTCCGCGACCACGGCGCCCTCGCGATGGTGCAAGTCGATCGCGCCGCGCAGTTCCTCGTGCGCCGACAGGAGCGGCTGGGTGTCGGCGATCTTGCTGCCGGCGGCGCGCATGATGCCGCGCACGACGACCTCGATCGCCATCGTCACGGGACCGAACACCCAGACGATCAACCGGACCAGCGGCGAGACGAACAGCGCCACCCGGTCGGGATGGATGATGGCGTAGGTCTTGGGCAGTACCTCGGCGAAGACGACGACCAGCGCCGTCATGACGACGGTCGCGTAGACGACGCCGGCATCGCCGAAGAGCCGGATCGCCAGGCTCGTCGCCATCGCCGAGGCGAGGATGTTGACGAGGTTGTTGCCGAGCAGGAGCGCGCCGATCAGCCGCTCGCGGGTCTCGAGCAGCGCGGCGACGATCTTCGCCCGTTTCTCGCCGGTCTTCTCGATCTGATGCATGCGCGCCCGGGAAGCGGCCGTCAGCGCCGTCTCCGAGCCCGAGAAGAAGGCCGAGGCGATGATCAGGCCGATGACGGCGCCGAGGATGATGGCAGTCGCTAGGGTCATTGTTCCAGTCGTTCGAGAAGGAACTCCCTCACCGCCGCTTCCGGCACGTCCTTCCTGATGAACGCCTTGCCGATACCCTCGACGAGGACGAAGGTCAGGGTGCCGCGCTCGACCTTCTTGTCCTGACGGATCAGCTCGAGCAGCCGGTCGACGGAGGGGAGCCCGCCTCCGATATGGGAAGGCCGGGTCGGCAATCCAACCGCCGAAAGGTGCCGGGCGACACGGTCCTCGTCGGCGGGGTCGCACAGACCGAGCTTCGCGGAGAAGCCGAAGGCGAGCACCATGCCGACGGCGACCGCCTCGCCGTGGACGAGGGTGCCGTCGAAGCCCGCCGCCGTCTCGATCGCGTGACCGAAGGTGTGGCCGAGGTTGAGGAGCGCGCGCCGGCCGCCCTCGCGCTCGTCGGCGGCGACCACGCGCGCCTTCGAGCGGCAGCTCGTGGCGATCGCGCGGATGCGCGCGGGTCCGCCGGCGAAGACCTCGCGCCAGCTGCCCTCGAGCCAGGCGAAGAAGGCGGGGTCGTCGATCATGCCGTACTTGGCGACCTCGGCGTAGCCGGCGCGGAATTCGCGCGGACTCAGGGTGTCCAGAAGGGCCGAGTCGGCGACGACGAGGGACGGTTGATGGAAGGCGCCGACCAGATTCTTGCCGTGGCTCGTATCGATGCCGGTCTTGCCGCCGACGGAGGAGTCGACCTGGGCCAGCAGGGTGGTCGGCACCTGCACGTAGCGCACGCCGCGCCTCAGGATCGCCGCGGCGAAACCGGCGAGGTCGCCCACCACGCCGCCGCCGAAGGCGACGACGAGGTCGCCGCGCTCGACGCGGGCGTCGAGCAGCGCGCCTACGACGCGCTCGAGCTCGGTAAAGCACTTGGAGGATTCGCCCGGCGGCACGGTGACGGTCGCGGCGATCCCGACGCGGCCCGCAAGGGCGGAACGCAGGGCGGGCCCGTGCAGCTTCTCGACCGTCTCGTCGCTGACGACGGCGACCCTGGCGCCGGGCGCGAGCGCGGCGATCAGTCCGCCGAGACCGGCGAGCGCGTTCGGGCCGATGACGATGTCGTAGGCACGCTCGCCGAGATCGACGCGGACCGTCTCGCCGGAAGGAACGGACCTGATGTCGGCGGTCATGGGGCGGTGCTCCCTGCGTCGTCGATGGCGGCGTCCACGCCCTCCTCCGGCGGCAGGCGGCGGTCGAGGGCTTCGAGGATCTCGTCGACGACCACGTCGTGCGGAACGTCGCGCGAATGGACGGTGACGTCGGCGCGGCCGTAGACGGGATAGCGTTCGTCGACCAGGCGGCGCAGCGCCGCGTCGACGTCCTCGACGTCGAGGAGCGGCCGGTTGGTGCGCCGCTTCACCCGTCGCAGCAGCACGTCGAGATCGGCCCTGAGCCAGATCGAGATGCCGCGGGCGGCGATGTTCCCGCGGGTCACGTCGTTCATCCAGGCGCCGCCGCCGGTCGCCAGCACCTGCGGGCCGCTCTCCAGCAGGCGGGCGATCACCTTGCGCTCGCCTTCGCGGAAATGGCCCTCGCCGTGCAGCTCGAAGATCTCGGAAATGGAGCAGCCGGCCGCCGCCTCGATCTCGGTGTCGGCGTCGACGAAGGGCAGGCCGAGACGGGCCGCGAGCCTGCGTCCGACCGAGGACTTGCCCGCGCCCATCATGCCGATCAGCACGGCGGAGCGATCCCCGAGACGGGCACGGATCCCCGCCGGATTGGGACTGCGGTAGCGCGGCTGCTTGCTGCGGGCGGTACGGGTCGACGTCATGCGTGCTTTGTGGCGCAAAAGGCCAAACTATCCTATATCGGCGGCCGGGCGGGCCGGAAAATCCCTTCACTAGTCGTCGACCGGCTTGGACACAAGCGCCGCGCTTGCGTATTAAGGAGGCGCGGGCGGACGGGAGATTCGAGGAGTGCCGAGTCTATTTCGCTTTCTCGTGATGATCGGCTTCCTTGTCGGCATTGTCTACGCGACGATGTTCGCGCTCGTCACCTTCGTCGATCCGACACCCCGCGAGATCTCGGTCAGGGTGCCCGCCGAGCGCCTGCAGCAGTGAGCCGCGTCGGTGGCGGCGGCGCGTAGATCGGGCACATCCGGCTTCGGCGCCGTCGTCGAAGCGTTCCTCGAAATGATCGCCGCCGAGCGGCTCGCCTCCGCAAACACGCTCGACGCCTACCGTCGCGACTTGGAGGATTTCGCCTCCTTCGCCGGCCAGCGCGGTTCGAAGGTCGACGGGGCCGACGACAGGCTGGTTCGAGCCTATCTCGCCGATCTCGAAAGCCGCGGCTTCGCGGCGACCTCGCAGCAGAGGCGCCTGTCGGCGCTGCGCCAGTTCCATTGCTTCCTGGTCGAGAGCGGCCATCGCGAGGACGATCCGACGCGTACCCTCGACGGTCCCAAACGCGGGCGCCCGCTGCCGAAGATCCTGACGCAGGCGCAGGTCACCGCGCTTCTGGATCGGGCCGCCGCCGAGGCTACAGACGGTAGCGTCTCGAAGGCGGCGCGGCTGCGGGCCGTTCGCATGCGCTGCCTGCTGGAGCTGCTCTATGCGACCGGCCTGCGCGTCTCGGAACTGACCGCGCTGCCGGCGTCGGCCGCGCGCGGCGAACGGCCCGTGCTGGCGATCGTCGGCAAGGGCGGGCGGGAGCGGCTCGTGCCGCTCACCGACGCCGCGCGGGGCGCCCTCGCCGAATGGGATGCGGCGAAACGCGAGGCCGGGCTCACGGGGCGCTGGCTCTTCCCGGCCGACTCCGACGCCGGGCATCTGACGCGCCAGGCGTTCGCCCGCGATCTCAAGGGGCTCGCCGCGCGCGCCGGGGTACCGTCGGCGAAGGTGTCGCCGCACGTGCTGCGTCACGCCTTCGCGAGCCATCTGCTCGAAAACGGCGCCGATCTCAGGGTCGTCCAGAAGCTCCTCGGCCACGCCGACATCTCGACGACGCAGATCTACACGCACGTGCTGGAAGAGCGGCTGAAACGGATCGTTTCCGACCATCATCCGATGGCCGCCGGCCGCGGCGGCGGGCGTCGGGGGCGGGCGAGCCGCGAACCTTCGGGCGCTTGACAGGGCATACGCGGAAAGACAGTTTCCGACGGCCCGCCAACGGGCAGGTGCAGAGAACACATGAAAATCTATCTCGATTTCGAGAAGCCGGTCGTCGATCTCGAAGGCAAGCTCGCCGAACTGAGGGTGCTCGAAGCCGGCGAGGGCGGCGTTGGCATCGCCGACGAGATCTCGCGGCTGCAGACCAAGGCCGACCAGGCGCTGCGCGACATCTACGGCAAGCTGACGCCCTGGCAGAAGACCCAGGTCGCCCGCCATCCGGGGCGGCCGCACACGCTCGACTACATCGGCAGGCTGATCGAGGACTTCACGCCGCTCGCCGGCGACCGCCACTTCGGCGAGGATGCGGCGATCGTCGGCGGTCTCGGGCGGTTCCGCGGCAATCCGGTCGTGGTGATGGGCCACGAGAAAGGCTCCGACACCGAAAGCCGGCTCAAGCACAATTTCGGCATGGCGCGTCCGGAGGGCTACCGCAAGGCGGTCCGCCTCATGGAAACGGCCGACCGGTTCGGCCTGCCCGTCATCGCCTTCATCGACACGGCTGGCGCCTATCCCGGCGTCGGCGCCGAGGAGCGCGGTCAGGGGGAGGCGATCGCGCGCGGCATCGAGGCCTGCCTCAGGCTCGGCACCCCCAACGTGTCGATCGTGATCGGCGAGGGCGGCTCGGGCGGCGCGGTGGCGATCGCGGTCACCAACCAGGTGCTGATGCTCGAGCACTCGATCTACACGGTCGCCTCGCCGGAGGCCTCGGCGTCGATCCTGTGGCGCGATTCGTCGCGGGCGGCCGATGCGGCGACCGCGATGAAGGTCACGGCATCGGATCTGAAACGACTCAAGGTGATCGACACGATCATCCCGGAGCCGGTCGGCGGGGCGCACCGGAACCCGCCTGAGGCCATCGAATCGGCGGGGAGCGCGATCGAGTCGGCGCTGAAGGATATGAACGGGCTCGATTCCGACGAGATTCGGCGCCGCCGTCGCGAAAAGTTCATCGCGATGGGCCGCTCGCTTTGATCAGAATCAGTGCGCTGCCATGGTTTCGCCGCTAAATTGCGATTGCCATAGGACGGAAGGGCGGCAAAAATCGGGGCCACCAGCGTCGGCGGTAAACGAAGTCTTAACGCTATCGTGCTGATTTTATCCGTACGGTCGTCTCTGTGTATGGATTTTCGGACCACCTCATGATCCAGCTTCGGCATTCCCGGATTGCGCTACTCGCCTTGTCCCTTTTCGCCGTCGGCGGCTGCATGGACGAGCAGATGGGCGGCGCGAAGCACCTGCAGCCTCTCAGCTACGCCGCCCTGCGCGAGCTCGAGGAAAAGGGCATGCGCAAGGAAGATCCGATCGTCATCCGGATCTACAAGGAAGACAGCAAGCTCGAGGTGTGGAAGCCAGGCAAGGACGGGCGCTACGCGCTGTTCAAGGCCTACGACATCTGCAGCTGGTCGGGCAAACTCGGCCCGAAGATCAGGGAAGGCGACAAGCAGGCGCCGGAAGGCTTCTACACGGTCACGCCCGGGCAGATGAACCCGAACTCGAGCTACTACCTGTCCTTCAACATCGGCTTTCCGAACGAATACGACAAATCGTTGGGCCGCACCGGCAAGCACCTGATGGTGCACGGAGCGTGCTCGTCGGCGGGCTGCTACGCCATGGAAGACGAGCAGATCGCCGAGATCTACGCGCTGGCGCGGGACGCGTTCCGTGGCGGACAGCGCGATTTCCAGGTGCAGGCCTATCCGTTCCGCATGACGCCGGCGAACATGGCCCGCCACGCCGGCGACCCGAACATGGTGTTCTGGAAGAAGCTCAAGGAAGGCAGCGACCATTTCGAGGTGACCGGCAAGCCGCCGGCCATCGGCGTGTGCGGCAAGGATTACGTGTTCAACGCAAGTCCGGTCGACCCGCGGCAGAAGATGATCGCCAACGCACGGTGCCCGCAGCTGAAGATACCCGACAACATCGAGGTCGCCGTCGCCGCCAAGGAGATGCGCGACGAGACCGCCTATCAGGTGGCGCTCGCCGAGATCAAGCTGCAGGAGAAGCTGCAGCAGCAGGCGCCCGGCCAGTCCGACGTCATCATGACGGCCTCGATCCAGGATCAGGGCGACGCGGCGGACGCCTCCGACGCGCAGGCCGACAAGGTGCTCGGCAAGCAGGTCGCCGAGGTCGGGGCCGCCAGCGAGGAGAAGCCGGCCGCGGATTTCATCACGCCCGTCGCCGCGACGGCACCCGTCCAGGCCGACAGCAGCGGCCTGCCGCCGGTCGCTACCGCGTTCTCCGGCGTCTGGGGCAAACTCCAGAACATCACCGGCGGCCTGCGCAGCCTCGGCGGCGTGAAGGGCGACGAGGCGGGCGCCGAGCCCGATCCGGTTACGACGGGCAGCGTGCCGCTGCCGGCGGAAAAGCCGGATGACAAGAGCGCCGCGCTCGATGGCGAGAATGCGGCGGGCCTGCCGCCCCTGACCCCGGCCACCGCCTTCCTGCCGGTCATGGTCAACGATGATCCCTTCGCGATCTTCGACTACTTCAGGGAAGTGGACGGCGTGTCGATTCCCGCCGACATGGTGCGCCGCGAACCGGAAACGGCGCCGCTCCGGTAGCCGGGGCAGGCGATACGCGATCGATCGAGCGCCCGGGTCCGCCCGGGCGCTTTCGTTTCAGAACGGCCAGAAGACCATGATCGCGGGGATCGCGACGGCGATGACGATGATCTCGAGCGGCAGGCCCATGCGCCAGTAGTCGCCGAAGGCGTAGCCGCCGGGGCCGAGGATCAGCGTGTTGTTCTTGTGGCCGATCGGGGTCAGGAACGCACAGGACGAGGCGACCGCCACCGCCATGAGGAAGGGGTCCGGGCTCGCTCCGACGCTGTGTGCGATCTCGACGGCGATCGGTGCGGCGATGACCGCGGTCGCGGTGTTGTTGAGCACGTCCGACAGCGTCATCGTGACCACCATCAGCACGGTGAGCAGAACCCAGGCCGGCATGCCGGCCGACAGCGAGACGAGGCCGTGGGCGATCAGCTCGGTACCGCCGGATTGCTCCAGCGCGACACCCAGCGGAATCATCGAGCCAAGCAGCACGACGACCGGCCATTCGATGCTGTCGTAGAGCTCGCGCAGCGGAATGATGTCCGTCAGCACGTAGATCACCACCACCAAGGCGAGCGCCACGGGCAGGTAGACGAGGCCGAAGCTCGCCGCGGCGACGGCGGCTCCGAAGATGCCGGCGGCGAGCCAGGCGCGGCCGTGCTGGGTCACCTGCAGGCCCCGTGCGGCGAGCGGCAGGGAGCCGATCCGCGCGGAGGCTTCCTCCAGACGGTCGGCGGGGCCGAGAATCAGCAGGATGTCGCCCGCCTCGATCGGCAGACGCCGCACACGCTCGCGGAAGCGCTTGCCCCTTCGGGAAATGCCGAGCAGCGTCACGCCATAGCGGGTGAGCAGGCGCACGTCGTCGGCGGAGCGGCCGACGATACGGGCGTCCTGCGGGACGACGACCTCTATCACCGCGAGATCGGCGCCCGCCTCCTCGCGGTGCTTCTTCTCGCCTATGAAGCCGAGCTTGAGGGCGCCGACGAAGGCGTCGATCGCCTCCGGGGTGGCGTCGACGACGAGGATGTCGCCGGTCCTGATCTCCTCGCGCCGCGCGCCGCCGGGCAGGCGCGCGCCGTGCCGGACGAGCCCGATGACGCTGACCTCATGCTCCTCGGCGGCTTCGTCGAGATCGGCCACCTTCCTGCCGACCGCGGTCGATTTCTCCGCGACCACCAGCTCGGCGACATAGCCGTGGATGTCGCGGAGTTCCGACCCGGAGTCGCGCTCGGTCGCCGACTTCGGGATAAGCCGCCAGCCGACGGTGGCCACGAACACGACGCCGACGATCGCGCAGGCGAGGCCTACCGGGGCGAAGTCGAACATGTGGTAGCTTTCGCCGAGCGCCTGAGCGCGGTAGGAGGCGACGATGATGTTGGGCGGCGTGCCGATCAGGGTCACGAGGCCGCCGAGGATGGTGGCGAACGACAGCGGCATCAGGGTGAGCGCCGGGCTGCGTCCGGCCTTCAACGCGGCCTGGATGTCGACCGGCATCAGCAGCGCGAGCGCGGCGACGTTGTTCATGAAGGCCGACAGGGCAGCGCCGATCCCCGCGAGCCGGGCGATATGCGCGCCGACGTTCTTTCCGCCATCGGCGAGGAAGCGCATGACGATGTCGATCGCGCCCGAATTGACGAGGCCGCGCGAGACGACGAGGACGAGGGCGACGATGATCGTCGCGGGATGGCCGAAGCCCGAGAAGGCGGCGTCCCTGGGCACGAGGCCGGCGAGGATCGCGACCAGCAGCGCGGTGAAGGCGATCACGTCGTAGCGAAAACGGCCCCACAGCATCAGCGCGAAAACGGCGCCGAACAGCGAGAACAGGAAGATCTGGTCGTAAGTCATCCGATCGAACCGGCCCGTGCAGTCCCGAAAGACTCAATTGTGTATCGATCCCGGACCGTCGGCGCGACCCCTTCAGCCCGAAGGCGCCGGCGCGAGGACCGTCAGCGCGGCGCGGCCGACGGTGAACCCGGCCGGTGTCTCGCCGTCGGCGTTGATAGGAAGGGGCTTTTCCGAACCGATCCGCGCCGAAGCGCCGCGCGGGGAGACGACATCGCCGCGGCTAAGATCCGCCGTTGCCCGCCCAGGCGCAGAGGCCGACCGGTGCCGACAGGCCGGGCAGGCGATGATCGCCCGCCGCGCGCCAGTAGCCGGGCGAGGCGTCGGCGATCTTCGGGGTGGCTAGGGCGAGGACACCGAGCTCCTTGGTGTATTTCTCGACACGGGCGACCTTGTTGACTGTCGGACCGATGACGGAGAAGGCGAGGCGCTCGGGGACGCCGATATTGCCGAACTTCAGTCGGCCGGCATCGACGCCTATGCCGAAATCGAGCGGCAGCGACGGATCGTCGGCCAGCATGGCGACACGGCGCCGGTCGGCCTCCTCGATCGCACGGCAGGCCGCCCGGGCCGCCTCGGGGAGGCCGCCCGCGGCCTCTTGCGGAAAGATCGCCAGCACGGCGTCGCCGATGAAATCGAGAACCTCGCCGCCACATGCGAGCGCGGCGCCCGCCGAGCATTCGAAGTAGCGGTTGAGGATCTTCATGTACTCGTCCTCCGGCATGGCCTCGGCGAGCGCGGTCGAATTGCGCAGGTCGGAATACCAGACGACCGCCTCGATCGTCTCGCCGTCGCCGTGGCGGATCTGGCCGGACAGCACCCGGCGGCCGGCGATGCGGCCGAGATAGGCGTCGGCGATGTTCCGGGTGACGCGGCTCAGCAGAATGGTTTTCGCGGCGATGGCCAGACGGCCCTGCAGACGCTGCAGGGTGGCGAACTCGCGGTCGGTGAAGCCGCCGGGACGCTTCGTCGCCCAGCTGACGAGGACGCCGCCCGGCTCGCCCTTGTCGGTGACGCGCGGAATGGCAAAGCGCGTGGCGAACAGCACGTAGTCCGTCATCCCTTCCGAGCCGAGGCGCTCGAGGATCGGGAAACCCTTGCGATCCTTCGGATCGGAAAGCCGGCGGCGGAAGACGCTGAGATCGTTCTCGACGACGTGCCGCAACGGGCTCCTCTTCCAGTCGGCCTTGTCGGCGGTACTGTGGGCCAGCATCTCCAGGGTGGCGCCCATGCCGGGATGCCAGACGATCGCTTCGGCGGTGAACAGCGGGTGCAGGATCGGCCACGCCAGGTTGGCGCGGTCGACCTGAACGCCGATGGCGACGAGGCGCTCGCACAGGCCGACGAAGACGTCGACCACGTCGGGATCGCCGAACGCCTGCTCGATCAGCCAGTTGGAGAGCAACTGGACGTCGGCTTCCGTGCCGATGACGGTCTCGAGCGCGTCGTTGTGCGGTCTATCGTTCATGGAACGCCCTCCCGGTCTGGCGAAAGCCTCTTCGCCGACACGCCGGCGTGCTCCGCCGGGTCCGCTCCGTTAGGTCGATGGATATAGCGCCGGCCGCGAGCTTGTCGCCCCCTGCCGGCGCGAAATCAGGAGAGCCGCCCGTGGCAGTGCTTGTACTTCTTGCCCGAGCCGCAGGGGCAGGGCTCGTTGCGGCCGACCTTGCCCCAGGTCGAGGGGTCCGACGGGTCGCGCTCCGGCTTGCGGGCCGTGGCGACAGACGCCGCGCCGCCGCCCGTTCCGCCGTGCGCATAGGCGTACTCGGCGTCGGCCAGCGCCATCTCGTCCTCTCCGGAGTCCGGATTGAGGTGATGGGCCTGCATCATCGGCAGCGGCTCGGGCTCGGGCGCCTCGCGGACGAGTTCGACGCGCATCAGCTGCCCGGTCACCGCCTCGCGCAGCCGGTCGATCATCGACTCGAACAGCTCGAAAGCCTCGGTCTTGTATTCGTTGAGCGGATCGCGCTGGGCGTAGCCGCGGAAACCGATCACCTGGCGCAGATGGTCGAGGGTGACGAGGTGCTCGCGCCACAGATGGTCGAGCGTCTGCAGGAGCACGGCCTTCTCGATCTGGCGCATGACGGAGGGCGAGAAGTCGGCGACCTTGCGGGCGAAGCGCTCGTCGGCGGCTTTCAGCAGGCGCTCGGTGATCTCCTCGTCGGCGATGCCCTCTTCCCGCGCCCAGTCCTCGACGGGCTGGTCCAGATTGAGGATCTCCTGGACCTTGATCTTGAGGCCGGCCATGTCCCACTGCTCGGCATAGGCGCGCGGCGGGATGTGCTTGGCGACGAGCTCCTCGACCACCTGATGACGCATGTCGGCGACCGTCTCGGCGATGTCCTCGCCGGACATCAGCTCGATGCGCTGGTCGAAGATCACCTTGCGCTGGTCGTTCATCACGTTGTCGAACTTCAACAGGTTCTTGCGGATGTCGAAGTTGCGCGCCTCGACCTTCGACTGCGCCTTCTCGAGCGCCTTGTTGATCCAGGGATGGACGATCGCCTCGCCTTCCTTGAGGCCGAGCTTCTGCAGCATCCCGTCCATGCGGTCGGAGCCGAAGATGCGCATCAGGTCGTCCTGCAGGGACAGGAAGAATTTCGAATGGCCGGGGTCGCCCTGGCGGCCGGAGCGGCCGCGCAGCTGGTTGTCGATGCGCCGGCTCTCGTGGCGCTCGGTGGCGAGCACGTAGAGGCCGCCGGCGTCCTTCGCCTTTTCCTTGAGCGCCTCGACCTCGTCGCGGATCTTCTTCTCCGCCGCCTTGCGCTCGGGTCCGTCCTCCATGCCTTCCAGCTCGTGGCGGATGCGCATGTCGGCGTTGCCGCCGAGCTGGATGTCGGTGCCGCGGCCGGCCATGTTGGTGGCGATGGTGATCGCGCCGGGCACGCCGGCCTGCGCGATGATATAGGCTTCCTGCTCGTGGTAGCGGGCGTTGAGGACCGCGAACACCTTCTCCTGGCTGGTGCCCTGGTCGCCGTCGTAGAGCGGCTTGAAGGCATCCGGGTCGGTGAAGTCCTTCTGCCGATAGCCGCTCTTCTTGAGGATCTCGGCGAGCAATTCCGACTTCTCGATCGAGGTGGTGCCGACGAGCACCGGCTGGCCGCGCTGCTTGCAGTCGGCGATCAGCTCGAGGATGGCGTCGTACTTCTCCTTCGCCGTGCGGTAGACCTCGTCGTCGTCGTCGATGCGGGCGACCATGACGTTGGTCGGGATCTCGACGACCTCGAGGCCGTAGATGTCCATGAACTCGTCGGCTTCCGTCGCCGCGGTGCCGGTCATGCCGGCGAGCTTCCCGTAGAGGCGGAAGTAGTTCTGGAACGTGATCGAGGCGAGCGTCACGTTCTCCGGCTGGATCTGGACGTGCTCCTTGGCCTCGAGCGCCTGGTGCAGTCCCTCCGAATAGCGCCGGCCCTCCATCATGCGGCCGGTGAACTCGTCGATGATCATCACCTGGCCGCTCTTGACGATGTAGTCCTTGTCGCGCTGGAACAGCTTGTGGGCGCGCACCGCCTGGTTGACGTGGTGGACGAGGGTGACGTTCTCCACGTCGTAGAGCGAGCCCTCCTTCAGGAGGCCGACCTCCTTCAGCTTCTGCTCGATGAATTCGGTGCCGGCCTCCGTCAGCGTCGCCGAACGCTGCTTCTCGTCGACCTCGAAATGCTCGGGCGACAGCGAGGGGATCAGGGCGTCGATCGCGTTGTAGAGGTCGGAACGGTCCTCCGTCGGGCCGGAGATGATCAGCGGCGTGCGCGCCTCGTCGATCAGGATCGAGTCGACCTCGTCGACGATCGCGAAGTGGTGGCCGCGCTGGACCATCTGGGCGAGCTCGTACTTCATGTTGTCGCGCAGGTAATCGAAGCCGAGCTCGTTGTTGGTGCCGTAGGTGACGTCGCAGGCGTACTGCCGGCGGCGCTCGTCGTCGTCGATGCCGTGGACGATGCAGCCGACGCTGAGGCCGAGGAAGCGGTAGATCTGACCCATCCATTCGGCGTCACGGCTGGCCAGGTAGTCGTTGACGGTGACGACGTGGACACCCTTGCCCTCGAGGGCGTTGAGGTAGACCGGCAGCGTGGCGACCAGGGTCTTGCCTTCGCCCGTCTTCATTTCGGCGATGTTGCCTTCGTGCAGCACCATGCCGCCGATCAGCTGCACGTCGAAATGGCGCTGGCCGAGCGTGCGCTTGGCCGCCTCGCGGACGGTGGCAAAGGCCGGCGCCAGGAGGTCGTCGACCGACTTGCCTCCCGCGATCTCCTCGCGAAAGGCGGCGGTGCGGGCGCGCAGCTCCTCGTCGGAGAGCTTCTCGAGCTCGGGCTCGAGCGCGTTGATCACTTCGACGCGCGACTGGTAGGACTTGACCTTGCGGTCGTTGGCAGAGCCGAAAATCTTGCTGGCGAGATTGCCGAAGCCGATCATGAGTGCCGTCTCTCCGGCGCCCCGGCGGGGAACGGCCGGGAGCCTTCTTGCGAAATGGGCGGCCGCCGTCGCGACGGCGGTCAGGAATTGGCCCGGTCCGGCGGGGCCGGCCCGCAGGCCGGACTCGACCCTACGATTGCGACCGTAGCATTACGCACCGGGCGCATTTGTGGCCGAGTGGACAACGTTGGGTGAGATAAGAGTCGGATTTCGCCTTGTCAACGCGGCCGGTTTGGGCGAGCTTGGCGCCCGTGTCCGACGGGTCGTGCGCGCCACACTTCGGGGCGGCGGGCGCGCGAGCAGGCCCGCGGGCGGAAAGCCGAGGCGATATGCGCCCGGCGTAACGCTACCAACAAACGGAAAACCCGGATCATGATGTCGTATCTTCCCCCGTCGCTGACGCGCATTGCGCGCGCCGCCACCCTGGCCGCCGGCGTGGCGATTGTCTTCGCATCGCCCCTTTCCGCGCAGGAAAACGAGGTGGTTGCCCGTGTAAACGGCAAGGAAATCACCGAAAAAGACATCAAGATGGCTCTCGACGACGTCCGCGACACGCTTCCGCAGATGTCCAAGGCCGAACGCCAGGACTACATGGTGAGCTATCTGACCGATCTCGAGCTCGTCGCCGACGCCGCCCGTGCGGAGGGCCTCGCCGACGAGGAGGAGACCAGGCGGCGCATCGATTACATGGTCAAGCGCCTGCTGATGGAGACCTACCTGACCCGTCAGGGGAAGGAGGTCGCGACCGAGGAAGAGGCCCGCAAGCTCTACGATCAGGTGATCGCCGACATTCCGCCGGAGGAGCGTATCCGCGCCCGGCACATCCTGGTCGAGACCGAGGACGAGGCGAAGGCGATCAAGGCCGAGATCGACGGCGGCAAGGATTTCGGCGAGGTCGCCAAGGAGAAGTCGAAGGATCCCGGATCGGGCGCGGAGGGCGGCGATCTCGGCTGGTTCACCGCCGAGCAGATGGTGCCCGAGTTCTCCAAGGCCGCCTTCGCGCTCGACGTCGGCCAGGTGTCGGAGCCGGTGAAGTCCGATTTCGGCTGGCACGTCATCAAGGTCGAGGAGAAGCGCGACAAGCCCGGCTTCGACGAGGTCGAGGACCAGCTCTACGAGATGCTCGCCCGGCAGAAGCAGCGCGACATCATCCTGGCGCTGCGCGAGAAGGCCGAAGTCGAGCGTCTCGACAAGCCGGCGGAGGAAGAGCCGGCCAAGGACGCGCCGACCGACGGCGAAGAGAAAAAGGCGGAGTAGGGCTTCAGAAGGCCTGGGGGCGTTACATGGCTCACGAGGTGTCGCCGCTGAGGCCGGCGAAGACGGCGGCTCTGCCACCTGTCGCCGGCGCGCGGATGGCGGTCGCGGAAGCGGGGATCAAGTACAAGAAGCGCAAGGACGTGCTGCTGATGGTGTTCGACCCGGGCACCACGGTGGCGGGCGTCCTGACCCGCTCCAAGTGCCCCTCGGCTCCGGTCGAGTGGTGCCGCGACAAGCTGCCGGGCGGCCAGGCCCGCGCGCTGGTGGTCAACTCCGGCAACGCCAACGCCTTCACCGGAATGAAGGGCCGCGACGCCGTTGTCCGGACCGCGAAGATCGCCGCCGGGGCGGTCGGCTGCAAGGTGGACGAGGTGTTCCTCGCCTCGACCGGCGTGATCGGCGAGCCGCTCGATCCGGCCCCGTTCGAGAGGGTGCTCGGGGGGCTCGCCAAAAAGGCGAAGGCCAACGGCTTCGCCGATGCCGCGAGCGCCATCATGACGACCGACACCTTCCCGAAGCGCGCGGTGGCTAAGGCCGATCTCGGCGGCACGGAGGTGACGATCTGCGGCATCGCCAAGGGCGCCGGCATGATCGCCCCCGACATGGCGACGATGCTCGGCTTCATCGTCACCGACGCGGCCATCGCCGCGCCGGCTCTGCACAAGCTGCTCAAGCGGGCGACGCGCGACACCTTCAACGCGATCACCGTCGACGGCGACACGTCGACGAGCGACACCGTGCTCCTGTTCGCCACCGGCAAGGCCAGGGAGCGCGGCGCGCCCTTCGTGTCGGACGCCAAGGACAAGGGCCTGAAGCCGTTCCGCAAGGCGCTCGAGGAGGTGATGGGCGAGCTCGCCCGGATGGTGGTGCGCGACGGCGAGGGGGCGACGAAGTTCGTCACCGTCGAGATCGCGGGCGCGAAGTCGAAGAAGTCGGCGAAGCGCGTCGCCATGGCGATTGCCAACTCGCCGCTGGTGAAGACGGCGATCGCCGGCGAGGACGCGAACTGGGGACGGGTCGTCATGGCCGTCGGAAAGGCGGGCGAGCCGGCCGACCGCGACAGGCTGGCGATCTGGTTCGGCGACATCCGCGTCGCCGTCGACGGCGAGCGGGACCCGGCGTACGACGAGAAATCCGTCTCCGCCTACATGAAGAAGCCGGAGATCGCGATTCGGGTCGATCTCGGCCTCGGCGAGGGAAAGGCGCGGGTGTGGACCTGCGACCTCACGCACGGATACATCTCCGTAAACGCCGACTACCGGAGCTGACCTTAACCATGAATACGGAAGGGCGACCGCTCGTCCTGGTGGCCGCCGTCGCTCTCGTGGATGTCGACGGGCGGGTGCTGATCGCCCGTCGTCCCCCGGGTAAGTCCATGGGGGGACTATGGGAATTCCCCGGCGGGAAGCTGGAGCCCGGGGAGACGCCGGAACACGCGCTGATCCGCGAACTCGACGAGGAACTCGGAATAAAGGTTCACGAGTCCTGCCTCGCGCCCCTGTCCTTTGCGAGTCACGGTTACGAGAACTTTCATCTTTTGATGCCATTTTTCGTCTGTCGGCGCTGGAAGGGCGACGTCCGGCCTCTCGAGGGGCAGGAAATCGCCTGGGTCAGGCCGATGCGGCTCGGCGATTATCCGATGCCGCCCGCCGACAAGCCGTTGATACCGGTGCTGCGCGATCTGTTGTAGGCCGCCGCCGGCGATGACGAGGACAGCGAGGGCCGGCCAATGATGTTGGCATCACGACTTCGGACGCATCTGCGTGCTTTCGCCGCCGACGAGAGCGGCGCCTCGGTGATCGAATACGCTCTTATCGCGGCGGCTACCTGCATCGCCATCGCCGCGCTCATCTTCCAGATCGGCGATAAGTTGGAGGCGGACTTCCAAGAGGTCCACGACAGCTTCGATAAGTGATCCGCCCGAACCGACCTCGCTCAGTCCGCACCGGTCCCCGGCCCGGCCAACGCCCCGGTTGAAATCTCCTTCGTCCCGAGCGCATCGGCCAGACGCGCGCGGGCGGTGCCGGGTCTGAGGGGCTTCTGCTGGCTCTCGTCCGGCGCCCATCCGGAAAGATAGATGAACTCGAAGGTCGCGCGCAGCCGTCCGTCCGGATCGGCGTTGCGCTCCGCGTAGACCTGCATCGCGCGCATCAGCACGTCGCGGCGAAGGGGCGCGCGGGAGCGCTCGGCGAGCGCGTTCGACCAGCCCATCGACTTGAGGTCGCGCAGGAGGGCGAAGGGATCGCCGTAGCGTACCGTCAGCGTGTCGGAATCGACGACCGGCAGCGCGAACCCGGCCCGCTGCAACAGCGCGCCGGCATCGCGGATCTCGACGAACGGGGCGACGCGCGGGGTGATCCCGCCGACGATCTCGCTTTCGGCGGCGACGAACGCCTCGCGCAGCTCCCGGAGCGTTTCCCCGCCGACGATCGCGGCGAGGAACAGGCCGTCGGGCCGCAGCACACGGCGGATCTGGAGGAACGCGCCGGGCAGGTCGTTCACCCATTGCAGGGTCAGGGCGGAGACGACGAGGTCGAGGCTTTCGTCGCGGAACGGCAGGGTTTCCTCGTGCGCGGCGAGGCGCGGCGCGGGCAGGCGGGAGAGAAGGGCGGGGCAGCTCTCCGTGCTGACGAGCGTGCCGATCGTGCCGGCCGCGAGAAGCGCCCTTCCGACGCGTCCGTCATGGGCGCCGAGATCGAGGGCGAAGGGAAACCCGCGCGTAACCGGCAAGAAGCGCGAGAGCAGCCCATCGGTCGCCTCCGCGAGGAGAAAATCCGCCCCGGCCAGCGTGTCGGCGGCGCGGCCGCGGTTGCGGGCGAGCGCGGTCCGGTCGAAGAGGGTGAGCCCGTCGGTCACGGGTGGATATCCCGGCTGGAGGTCCTGCCGCCAGATATGGCGCCTGTCGGGCGCGCGGTCAAAGGCGCTTGACGGCGGTCCGGCGAAATCCGACGGTTTCCCCAGCGTCAGGGCGAGGGGCATGGACATCGGGACGGAGCAACCGGTCGCACGGGCGGCGTCGCTGCCGCGGGCCGTGGCGTCGCTGCGCCGGGCCGGCGCCCGCCTCGTCGACGTCCTGCTGCCGCCGCGCTGCGCCTGCTGCGGCCGCGAGGTGACCGCGCCGGGCCTGTGCGGGTCATGCTGGGCCGGGGTCGACTTCGTCGCGCCGCCGATCTGCCAGCGGCTCGGCACGCCGTTTCCCTACGATTCTGGCGAGCCGCTGGTCAGTCCGGCGGCGCTCGCCGACCCGCCGGACTACGACCGGGCACGCACCGTCGCCCGCTACGACGGCCCGGCGCGGGCGCTCGTCCACGCCCTGAAATTCAACGACCGGCTTGAAATCGCCGATGTGATGGCCGTGCAGATGGCACGCGCGGGCGACGAGCTGACGCGCGACTGCACCGTCGTCGTGCCGGTGCCGCTGCATCGCGGACGGCTGCTCGCCCGCCGTTTCAACCAGTCGGCGCTGCTCGCCGAGCGGGTCGCGAGGCTCTGCGGCCGCGACTATGCCCCGGCGGCGGTCTCGCGGGTGAGGAGCACGCGCCACCAGGTGGGCCTGAGCGCCGCCGAGCGGCGGCGAAACGTGTCCGGAGCCTTCAAGGTCTCCGCGCAGAACCGGCCCCTCCTCGAGGGGCGCCGGGTCCTGATCGTCGACGACGTCATGACGACCGGGGCGACGGTCGACGCCTGCGCCAGGGTGGTGCGGCGCGCCGGGGCGGCCGGCGTCGACGTGCTCACCTTCGCCAGGGTTGTTGCTCCCGTGTGAGCCGCCATATATTCCGGCGCCGGAATGCGTCCGGCGTATCGAACGGGATCGCTTGAATGGCCAAAGTCGTCATCTATACCACCCCCTTCTGCCCCTACTGCGTCGCCGCGAAGCGGCTTTTGAGCTCGAAGAGCGTCGATTTCGAGGAAATCGACGTCAGCCGCAACCCGCAGCTTCGGGTGGAGATGATGCAGAAATCCGGGCGCCACACGGTGCCGCAGGTCTTCATCGACGGGGTTTCGGTCGGCGGTTCCGACGACATCCACGCCCTCGACCGCGAGGGCAGGCTCGATTCCCTGCTGGCGGCCTGAGGCCGGGAAAATCGCGTTTACCGGAAGTCCAGCGTTCCGAAGCATGCTCGTTCCGGTATTATGACGCCGGATCCGATACCCGGAGGTGACGAGGTGACGAGCGAAATGGCCGGTTCGAAATTCGCCGCGGCCTGCGTGCAGATGCAGGGAACGCGCTCGATCGACGACAACGTCGAGGCCGCCGCCGCCATGATCCGGGAGGCGGCCCGGCTCGGCGCCGACTACGTGCAGACGCCGGAGCAGACCGGCATCATGGAACTCGACCGGGTGAAGCTGTTCGAACAGATCACCGACGAGGCGGGCGACAAGGCGCTGCCGGTGTTCAGGACGCTCGCCGCCGAGCTCGGCATCTGGCTGCACGTCGGGTCGCTGGCGATCCGCCTCTCCGACGAGCAGGCCGCCAACCGCGCCTTCGTCATCGCGCCGGACGGCGAGATCGCCGCGCGCTACGACAAGATCCACATGTTCGACGTCGACCTGCCGAACGGCGAGACCTACCGGGAATCGCGCACCTATCGGCCGGGCTCGGCCGCCGTCGTCTGCGACCTGCCGTGGGCGCGGCTCGGCCTGTCGATCTGCTACGACATCCGCTTCCCCTACCTCTACCGGGCGCTGGCCGGGGCCGGGGCGACGGTGCTGTCCGCGCCCGCCGCGTTCACCAAGGTCACCGGCGAGGCGCACTGGGCCCTCCTGCAGCGCGCCCGCGCCGTCGAGAACGGCGCCTTCGTGATCTCCGCCGCCCAGGGCGGCATGCACCAGAACGGGCGTGCGACCTATGGCCACAGCATGATCGTGGCGCCATGGGGCGAGGTGCTGGCGGAGGCCGGAACGGAGCCCGAGGTGATCGTCGCGGAAATCGACCTCGCCAGGGTCGACGAGGCGCGCGGGCGGGTTCCCTCGCTCACCCACGACCGCAGCTTCCAGCCGCCCGTCGTCGGCCAGGAGCGGCGCGCCTCATGATCCGCTACGCGCTCGTCTGCGAGCACGACCACGAGTTCGAAGGCTGGTTCAAGGATTCGGCCTCGTTCGACAAGCAGGTGAAGGCCAGGGCCGTGACCTGCCCGGAATGCGGCTCGACCAAGGTTTCCAAGGGGCTGATGGCGCCGGCGGTGAAGGGCACCGGGAAGAAGGACGCGGAGGAGGCGCGGGCCGTGCCGGTCGCGACCGCCGATCCGAAGATGACCGAGATGCTGGACACGCTGCGCCAGCTCAAGAAGCACATCGTGGAGAATTCCGAGTATGTCGGCGAGCGCTTCCCCGAGGAGGCGCGCAAGATCCACTACGAGGAAGCCGACAAGCGCTCGATCTACGGCGAGGCGAGCCTCGAGGACGCCAAGTCGCTGATCGAGGAAGGCGTCGAGCTGCACCCGCTGCCGATCCTGCCGGACGAGCGCAACTGAGGCCTCAGGCCTTCTCCGCCACCAGCATGTAGTTGACGTCGAGATCGCGGGCGCTGCGCTGCCATTCGTCGGCGAGCGGGGAATAGACCGCGCCGGCGCTGTCGACGATGCGCATGCCGTGTTGGCGCAGCGCGTCCTCGAGTTCGCGCGGGGTGACGAACTTGTCCCACTGATGCGTGCCTCGCGGGACCCAGCCGAGAACGTATTCGGCCCCGACGATCGCCAGCGCGAAGGCCTTCAGCGTGCGGTTGATGGTGGCGACGACCATGAGCCCGCCGGGCTTCACCATCGCGGCGCAGGCGCCGAGGAAGAGGTCGATGTCGGCGACGTGCTCGACCACCTCCATGTTGAGGACGACGTCGAACGTCTCGCCGGCCTTGGCGAGCGCTTCGGCGGTCGTGCAGCGGTAGTCGATGTCCAGCCCCGATCCTTCGGCGTGGACGCGGGCGGTGCCGATGTTCTCCTCGGACGGGTCGACGCCGACGACCTCGGCGCCGAGACGCGCCATCGGCTCGCAGAGAAGGCCGCCGCCGCAGCCGATGTCGAGGATCCGCAGGCCCTCGAAACTGTCGGTGCTGCCGGCGTCGCGGCCGAAACGGGCGGCGACATGGTCGCGGATGTAGTCGAGCCGGACCGGGTTGAACCGGTGCAGGACGCCGAACTTGCCGGCGGGATTCCACCATTCGGCGGCGAGCGCCGAGAAATGGGCGACCTCGTCGGCGTCGATCGTGGTGGCCGAGGCTTTCCTGTGTCTTGCCATGCCATAGCCCTCCCGCGCCGGGGACGCCGAGTCAAGCCCGGTCCGTCGGGCGCGACGTCCGGTCCCGGGGGCGA
Organism: Pseudomonadota bacterium; assembly: GCA_023458595.1. Taxonomy (GTDB): domain Bacteria; phylum Pseudomonadota; class Alphaproteobacteria; order Rhizobiales; family Tepidamorphaceae; genus Microbaculum. Next base: position 5,488 of record JAEWYT010000033.1, on the reverse strand, counting down.
CGCCCCGCCCGCCGGCCCGCGGGGCCGTCCCGGTCGCGTGCGGGGATCGGCTTGCGCCGGACGGGGGTCCGATATGAGATTGTCAAACGGACGGGCTAGCTTGAACATCGGGGGCTGGAGCAGCGGCACGGAACCGGACGAATAGGCATGACCACGAACGGACGCGAACGGGACGAGAAGAGCTGGGTCGAGGCCGAGCTCCAGGACAGCTTCGACGAAGAGCTCGAAATGGAGATCGACGACGAGCGGCTGCAGGGCGAGCTCGCCGAGATAAAGGCGCTTCGGCACAAGTCGGAGATCGAGCGGCGCATCTATTTCCACGAGCTGTTCCGGCTGCAGGCCGAACTGGTCAAGCTGCAGGACTGGGTCGCCTATACCGGCTACAAGCTCGTCGTTCTGTTCGAGGGACGCGACGCGGCCGGCAAGGGCGGCGTCATCAAGCGCATCACCCAGCGGCTCAACCCGCGCGTCTGCCGCGTCGTCGCGCTGCCCGCCCCGAGCGACCGCGAGAAGACCCAGTGGTATTTCCAGCGCTACGTGCCGCACCTGCCGGCCGGCGGCGAAATAGTGCTGTTCGACCGCTCCTGGTACAACCGCGCCGGCGTCGAGCGGGTCATGGGCTTCGCCACGCCCGAGCAGGTCCAGGAGTTCTTCCACGACGTGCCGGCGTTCGAGCGGATGCTCGTGCGATCCGGCATCAGGCTCGTCAAGTACTGGTTCTCGATCACCGACCAGGAGCAGCAGCTCCGGTTCATGATGCGCATCCACGACCCGCTGAAGCAGTGGAAGCTGTCGCCGATGGACCTGCAGTCGCGGGTGCGCTGGGAGGGCTACACCAAGGTCAAGGAGGAGATGCTCGACAAGACGAACATCCCCGAGGCGCCGTGGTGGATCGTCGAGGCCAACGACAAGAAGCGGGCGCGGCTGAACTGCATCGACCACCTCCTGGGCCAGGTCCCGTACGAGGAGGTGCCGCACGAGGCCGTGGCGCTGCCCGAGCGGGTGTTCAATCCCGACTACGAGCGGAAGGTGCTGCCGGACTACCTGTACGTGCCGCAGAAATACTAGCAGCAGCAGCGGCACGCGATCCGGCGGGCCGGAAGGGCGCTCAGCAGTTGTAGACGCCCACGGCGCAGCGCCGCGCGGTACGGCGGGCGACGCCTGCAACGCTGACCGGGGTGAGCGGGCGGCCGACGACCGCCTGTGCCTCGGTTACGGGACTGCGGGCTCCGGGAACGGACAGACGTTCGCCCAGGCCGAGCATCGCCCAGACGGCGGCCACGGCCGCGATGCCGATGCCCAGCCGCTTCAGGAAGCTGTTCATTTCGCGTCTCCGAGGGTGAAGTGCGAGGGCAGGTCGTCGGAAATGCCGGAGGCCTCGAGCCTGGTCGCGCCGGCCGGGATGCTCGGCGCGAAACCGGCGCCGGCGACCTCGGCTCCCGACTTCCAGTCTTTCACGACGATCGTGTATTCCGGAAAGCCGGCGACCTGCTTGCTGGTGATCGTGTACCGGCACGGGTAGGGACGGTCGCCCTGGGCGATCCAGATCTGCCAGTCGACGTCGTCGCTGCGGAAAGCGAGATGGTCGCACTCGACGCCGCCGATGACGCCGCTTCCCAGATCCTTGACGTCCGTGACCAACGGCAGGAGCTGGCCGCTCACGTCGGACATGAGCAGGTCGGCGGCGGGGAGCGGACGGTGGTAGGTGTCGCGCAACGTGTCGACGAGATTGTCGAGGCTGCCGGGAATATCGAGCTGCGCATAGGCATTGGCGTTGCGGCCGATCAAGGTCGCGGTCTTGCCGTCGAAGACGATCTCGACGTCAGCGAACCCGCCTGTGCGCGTGGCGCGTATCTTGTCGGGCCGCTCGACCGTCGCCGAACCGGAACTGGCGAGCGTGATCTTCTGGCCTTCCTTGGTGACGACGTCGAGCGACGCATCGAAGTCGAACGAGAACGTCTTCTGCGCGGCGAGGTAGTCGGACATGGACTGGAAGATGCGCCTGGCCTCCGATTCGTCGGCCCGGGCCTGAGGAGCAGCCAGCAGCACGGCGGCAAGGGCGGCCGCGGCGAGCGCGCCGCGCCCGGACGACAGCGTTCGGCCGAGCGGGCATCTCTCGCCGGACCCTCCGGGTTCCCTCGGGCCTCGAATGACGACCGCGCGTTGCAGGGCAACGGGCGGCAGTTCCGGCGTCCGCGACATGATCTTCTCCTCCGTCGAACTCGTGCGGCTTCATTTTACCGGCTAATGTAACACCCGCCGTCCGGCCCGTCTCGCGATATGTCGGCTGCCTCGCCGCGGCGGAGGCCGCCGGCGAGGAGACGCGATCGGGCGAGCGCCCCGCGGGCGGCCTACCCGCCGTACGAGATCCGGTAGACGGCGCCGGCGCGGTCGTCGGAGACGAGCAGCGAGCCGTCCGGCAGCACGGCGACGTCGACCGGACGGCCGATATACTCGCCGTCCGGGGTGAGCCATCCCTCCGCGAAGACTTCCGTCTCGCCGGCGCTGCCGTCGGGGTTCACGGCGGTGAACATGACGCGGGCGCCGACCGGCGTCGAGCGGTTCCAGGAGCCGTGCTGGGCGTTGAAGATGCCGCCGTGGTACTTCCGCGGGAACGCGCCGCCCGCATAGAAGGTCATGCCGAGATCGGCGGCATGGGCGGTCATCTCGACGGCGGGGTCGACGACGCCTTCCGGGATCTCCTCGGCCTCGTATTGCGGCGTGCGCACGGTGCCGCCGCCGTACCAGGGAAAGCCGAAGTTCTGCCCCGGGGCGGTCACGCGGTTGATCTCGCCGGGCGGGATGTCGTCGCCCATCCGGTCGACCTGGTTGTCGGTGAACCAGAGCTCGCCGTTCGCCGGATTGAAGTCCATGCCGACGGAATTGCGGATTCCGGAGGCGTAGACCCGGCGGCCGGTGCCGTCCGCGTCCATTCGCACGATGCCGCCGATGCCCCACGCGTCGTAGAGCGCAAGCTTCGACTTCGGCGGCACGTTGTAGGGCTGGCCGAGGCTTATGTAGAGCCCGCCGTCCGGCCCGACGCGGCAGACGCGGGCGCCGTGGACGCTCGCCTCTTCCTCCGGCGGGATCAGCGCGCCCTGCCGGACCACGGCGAACGCGGGCGGGGCGGGCGCGTCGCGGGCCGCAGCGGCGTCGGGATAGACGACGATGCGGTTCAGCTCGGGGACGTAGAGGGACCCGTCGGGACCGAAGCAGGGACCGTTCGGCATCGTCTTGTCGATGGCGGGCGCGAAATCCCTGACGTCGTCGGCGACGCCGTCGCCGTCGCGGTCGGCGATCGACCAGACGGTGTCGCCCCGCGTGCCGACGAAGACGACCGTGCCGTCGGGGCTCACGGCAATGCCGCGCGCGCCGGGCGCGACCGCGTAGAGCGCGATGCGGAAGCCGTCGGGCAGCCTGATCCGCTCCAGCGCCCGCCCGAGGGCGCGCGCCTGGCCGCCGGTCTGGGCGACGGCAGTGAACTCCGCCCGGCCGGTTCCCGCCAGCGGCTCGAGCCCGTCCGTGCCCTGGGCGGCGGCAAGCGAGGCGCCTCCCGCCAGGACCGCGACAACGAATATCGGACGCATCGTCGCCTCCGCGTGCAAGACCCCCTTGCGGCGATATGGTGCGCTCGCGCGGCTCTGCCACCGCAGGTCGGTGCGCCAATGCCGAATCGGCCGGCGGCCCGGCCAGTTGCGCGAGAACGGGCGAACGGGTATTTAGCGCGCGCGGGATGCGGCCCGCAGCGCGCGAGGCGCCCCTTCCGAACCAAGACCGACAGCCGGATCTCCAGGCGGATCTCCAGGACAATGGCCCGTATCGTAATGAAGTTCGGCGGAACGTCCGTCGCCGATATCGGCCGCATCCGCAACGTGGCGCGTCACGTCAAGCGGGAGGCCGACGCCGGCCACGAGGTCGCCGTCGTGGTCTCGGCGATGGCGGGATTCACCAACCAGCTCGTCGCCTGGACGCGCGAGGCAGCCCCCCTGCACGACGCGCGCGAGTACGACACGGTGGTCGCCGCCGGCGAGCAGATCACCGCCGGCCTGCTCTCCATCGTCCTGCAGGAGATGGGCGTGCCGGCCCGCTCCTGGCTCGGCTGGCAGATCCCGATCCGCACCGATTCCTCGCACGGGGCGGCCCGCATCAAGGACATCCCGGCGGATATCCTGATCGAGCGCTTCGCCCAGGGCCAGGTCGCGGTCGTCGCCGGCTTCCAGGGCATCGCGCCGGACAACCGCATTGCGACGTTGGGCCGTGGCGGCTCGGACACCAGCGCGGTCGCGATCGCCGCGGCAGTGAAGGCGGACCGCTGCGACATCTACACCGATGTCGACGGTGTCTACACAACCGATCCGCGCATGGAACCGAAGGCCCGCCGCCTTTCCAAGATCACCTTCGAGGAGATGCTTGAGATGGCATCGCTCGGAGCGAAGGTGTTGCAGGTTCGCTCGGTCGAGCTGGCAATGGTGCACAAGGTGCGCACTTTCGTCCGCTCCTCCTTCACCGACCCGGATGCTCCAGGCATGGGCGATTTCGACAACCCGCCCGGAACGCTCATTTGCGACGAGGATGAAATCGTGGAACAGCAAGTTGTCACCGGCATCGCCTATGCGAAGGACGAAGCGCAGATTTCGTTGCGCCGTGTAGCCGATCGCCCCGGCGTCGCAGCCGGAATCTTTGGCCCGCTCGCGGAAGCCGGCATCAACGTCGACATGATTGTCCAGAACATTTCCGAGGACGGCAGCACGACGGACATGACGTTCACAGTCCCGTCAGGAGACGTCAACAAGGCGCTGGCCGTTCTGGGCAAGGTCAAAGAGACCGTTGGCTTCGATGCCGTCCAGCACGACGACGGCATGTCGAAGGTGTCGGTCATCGGCATCGGCATGCGCAGCCATGCAGGTGTCGCCGCCACCGCCTTCCGGGCGCTGTCGGAAAAGGGCATAAACATCCGTGCGATCACGACATCCGAGATCAAGATTTCGATTTTGATCGACGGTCCGTATACGGAATTGGCTGTCAGGACTTTGCATTCCGTCTACGGTCTGGATAAGCAGTAGACGACGATACACCCGGAGCGGCCGGAGAGAGCGACTTCCCGAGCAGGCCGCGCCGGCCCTGCCGCTGCTTGACGGTAGCGGAGAAAGGAGCCCGATGCGCGACACGGCCGCAGGCCCGCGTCTTTTGCTGAGACGGCTACGCGAGCTCATGGCGGAAGCGCTGGAGCCGCAGGATCGGCTTGACCGCATCGTCCATCACATCGCCCAGAACATGGTCGCCGAAGTGTGCTCGCTCTACGTGCTGCGGGCCGACTCGGTGCTGGAACTTTACGCGACCGAGGGTCTCAACCCCGGGTCGGTGCACCAGGCGCAGTTGCGGCTTGGACAAGGCCTTGTCGGCACCATCGCGGCTTCTGCCCGACCGCTGAACCTTTCCGATGCCCAGAAGCATCCGGCCTTCGCCTATCTGCCGGAAACGGGCGAAG
>JAEWYT010000032.1 GCA_023458595.1 Pseudomonadota bacterium | reverse complement strand
CCCGCGACAGCTTGCCGGGATCGACCAGGTCGGCCAATTCGTCGAGGGAGGCGACCGGCCGGACCGCCTCGGACGAGCCGATCAGCACGGCGAGGCTCGCGACCGCCATCGGCTCGTAGCCTTCCGCGCGCAGCGAGCGCAGCGACAGGGCGCCGGTCCGTTTCGACAGCCCCTCCCCTCCGGCGGCGGTGAGCAGGTTGTGATGGGCGAAGACCGGCGGTTTCGCCCCCAGCGCCTCGAAGATCTCGATCTGCACGGCGGTGTTGGTGACGTGGTCCTCGCCGCGGATGACGTGGGTGACGCCCATATCCGCGTCGTCGACGACGCTCGTCAGCGTGTAGAGGTAGCTGCCGTCCTCGCGGACCAGCACGGGATCGGAGAGACCGCCCGCCGCATAGTGCTGCGGGCCGCGGCAGAGGTCGTCCCAGGTCACGTCGCGGTCTTCCAGCAGGAACCGCCAGTGCGGCCGCCTGCCCTTCGCCTCGAGCGCGGCGCGATCCTCAGGCGTCAGGTCGCGGGCGGCGCGGTCGTAGACGGGCGGCAGGTGGCGGGCGAACTGGCGCTTGCGGCGGCGGTCGAGCTCGTCGGGCGTCTCGTAGCAGGGATAGAGCCGGTCGAGGCGACGCATCGCGCCGGCGGCTTCGTCGTAGAGGCCGAGCCGGTCGGACTGGCGGACGACGAGGTCCGGCCGGATGCCCAGCCATTCCATGTCCTCGGCGATCGCGTCGGCGTATTCGGGCCTGCTGCGCTCGGTATCCGTATCGTCGAAGCGCAGGATGAAGCGCCCGCCGTGGCGGCGCGCGAAGAGCCAGTTCAGGAGCGCCGTGCGGGCGTTGCCGATGTGCAGATAGCCGGTCGGCGACGGCGCGAAGCGGACGGTCGGGGTCATCGTTCGGTCCGCCCGGCGACGGGGTGCGCGGCACGCCCTTCGAGGCGGGCGCGTTTCGCGTCCTCCCCGGGACGGGGGCGGTGCGCGCTACGGCCGCGAAGAAAGGATGCCGAAAGCCCGGCCTCGTGGCGGTGAGCGCGCGGCAAGGCGCCTCGAACCACGGGCCGAACGCTTGGAGGTGCCGTTTCGCTCGCCACGGCGCCGCCCTCACATGGAGGTGTCGCGGTAGCGGTTCACGATCGGATAGCGCCGGTCGCGGCCGAAGTTCTTGCGGGTGATCTTGACGCCGGGCGGGGCCTGGCGGCGCTTGTATTCGGCGATGTAGAGCATGTTCTCGATGCGCTTGACGGTCGCCGCGTCGTGACCGCGCGCGACGATCTCGGCGACCGACATCTCGTTCTCCACCAGGCATTCGAGGATGTCGTCGAGCTCGTCGTAGGGCGGCAGAGTGTCCTGATCGGTCTGGTCGGGCTTTAGCTCCGCCGACGGCGCCTTCAGAAGGATGTTCTCGGGGATGACGACGCCGTCCGGGCCGAGGCAGCCGCCCGGGCGATGGGCGTTGCGCCAGCGGGCGAGCCGGTAGACCTCGGTCTTGTAGAGGTCCTTGATGGGATTGTAGCCGCCGTTCATGTCGCCGTAGAGGGTCGAGTAGCCGACCGACATCTCCGACTTGTTGCCGGTCGTCACCAGCATCGGGCCGAACTTGTTGGAAATCGCCATCAGGGTCGTGCCGCGGGCGCGCGCCTGCAGGTTCTCCTCGGTCGTGTCGGCGGGAAGCGCGTCGAACAGGGGCTTCAGCTCCGACAGGAAGCCGTCGACGGGCCCGACGATCGGCACCGTGTCGTAGCGCACGCCGAGGGCATGGGCGCAGGCGGCGGCATCGGAAACCGAGGCGTTCGAGGTATAGCGGTAGGGCAGCATGATGCAGTGGACGCGCCCGGGGCCGAGCGCATCGGCGGCCATCGCCGCGCAGATCGCCGAGTCGATGCCGCCCGACAGGCCGAGCACGACGCCGGGAAAGCCGGTCTTGTTCACGTAGTCGCGCAGGCCCTGGACGCAGGCCAGCCACATCAGCTCGTCGTTGCCCTGCAGCTTCGCCACCGGCCCCTCGACGCAGTGCCAGCCGCCGCCCGGCTCGCGCCGCCAGCGGGTGAGCGCCACGCCCGCCTCGAAGGCCGGCATCTGGAAGGCGAGCGTGCGGTCGGCGTTCAGGCCGAAGGATGCCCCGTCGAAGATCAGCTCGTCCTGGCCGCCGAACTGGTTCACGTAGACGAGCGGCAGGTTCGACTCGGTGACGCGCTGGACGACGATGTTGAGGCGCAGGTCGTGCTTGTACTTCCACCACGGCGAGCCGTTCGGAACAATCAGCAGCTCGGCCCCGCTCTCCTCCAGGCACTCGACGACCTCGTCCTCCCAGATGTCCTCGCAGATCGGCACGCCGAGGCGCACCCCGCGAAACGCCACCGGCCCCGGCAACGGACCGACCGCGAAAACGCGCTTCTCGTCGAAGGTGCCGTAGTTGGGCAGGTCGACCTTGAATCGGGTCGCCGCCACCCTGCCCTCCTCCAGAAGGCAGAAGGCGTTGTAGGTCTTCACGTCCTCGTGCCACGGCGTGCCGATCAGCACGGCGGGGCCACCGTCGACGGTATCGCCGGCGAGGCTCTCGACCGCATCGCGGCAGGCCTGCTGGAAGGCGGGCTTCAGCACGAGGTCCTCCGGCGGATAGCCGGACATGAAAAGTTCGCTGAACACCACCAGATCGGCGCCCAGCCGCGCCGCCTCGGCCCGGGCCTTGCGGGCGAGCGCCAGATTTCCGGCGATGTCGCCGACGATCGGGTTCAGCTGCGCGCAGGCGATCGCGAGTTCATTGCTCATGATGCCGGTCAATCCTGTCTCGAAACGGCCGGGCGGTCACGCTGCGAACAGCTCCGGGCGTCGCGCCCTGAGGCGGAACACCGCGATCGCCGACTTCGCATCGACGATATCGCCGTTCTCCGCCATGCGGGCGATCTCGGCCATCGGAAGCTCGTGGACTTCGATCATCTCACCTTCGTGATCGAGACCACCTGTCGCCGCGGGAGGCGGGCCGGAGTACTTCCCCCAAAAAAGATGCACGCATTCGCGCACGATCCCGGGAGAGGACAGCAAATCGCCGAGCGATTCAAGCGCCTCGATCGCGATCCCCGCCTCTTCCTTCGCTTCCTTCACGACGCAGCGATCGGGCGGATCGCCGTCGAGCAGGCCGCCGGGCACCTCCCACAGCCACCCGTCGCCGCCGTCGAGGAACGGCGACACGCGGAACTGCCGGATCAGCAGGCCGACGCGCCGGTCCGGGTCGACCGGCAGGATGGCGGCGACGTGGCCATGGAAGTGGACCTCGCGGTCGAGCCGGACCGTCCGACCCTGCCACGGCGCTTCGACGACATAGCGGGTCATCCTGGCGAAGCCGTCATAGACGACCTTCTCGTCGACGATGCGCGGGCCTTCCGGCGCCTTGCGAGGCTGCGTTTTTTCGACCTGACCCATGTCGTCCTCCCGGCTGCCGAGGCTCCTTGGGTAACGGGCACGCGGGAAGACGGCAAGGGCGAGCAGCCGGACGAGCCGCGTCGCGCGCGGCTTTCGGCCCGCATCCATGCAATCTCCGACCTGCTCCCCGGCTTGCCCCGTCCGGGAGCCGGCCCTGTCCGTGTCGGGTCCGACCGATGACATCCGGGCCGGCCGGTGAGACCTGTGTGCTACAAGTTGCCCACCGAATCCGACGACACGCGAAAGGCGCTTCCGCAATGGACATCCCCCGCATATTCAACATCACAGAAAGCGCTCATCGCATCCACAATCCGTTCACACCCGAAAAGCTCGCCACTCTCGGCGCGGCGCTGCGCCTGGAACCGGAGACCCGCGTGCTGGACCTCGGCAGCGGTTCGGGCGAGATGCTGTGCACCTGGGCACGCGACCACGCTATCAGGGGCACCGGCATCGACATGAGCCGGTTGTTCACCGAGCAAGCGAAGCGGCGCGCCGAAGAACTCGGGGTCGCCGATCAGGTCCGGTTCATCCACGACGACGCAGCCGGCCATGTGGCCGACGAGAAGGTCGGCGTGGCGGCCTGTGTCGGCGCCACATGGATCGGCGGGGGAGTCTCCGGCACGATCGAACTCCTGTCGAAAAGCCTCGCGGCCGGAGGGATCATCCTCATCGGCGAGCCGTACTGGCTGAGGTTGCCGCCCGCCGGAGACGTCGCCAAGGGGTGCCTTGCCGGTTCCATATCCGACTTTCTCTTGCTTCCGGGACTTCTCGCGTCTTTCGGCAAGCTCGGCTACGACGTCGTGGAAATGGTCCTGGCCGACCAGGACGGCTGGGACAGGTACGAGGCGGCGAAGTGGCTTACGATGCGCCGGTGGCTCGATGCGAATCCCGACGACGACCTGGCGAACGACGTTCGGGCCCAACTGACCTCGGAACCCGAACGCTACGCCACGTATACACGCGAATATCTGGGCTGGGGCGTGTTCGCGCTGATAGCGCGGTGATGCGACGCAGGCGGTATGCGGCGGACCGTCCATAGCTGTGCCGCGCAGCTTTGAGCGGGCGCCGGCCGGCACGGGACTTCGCTGTGTCGACAAGGCCGGCCGGCACCTCGAAAGCCCGGCCGCGTCGCCGCGGCCGGGCATCGCTCCCGTCAGGCGGTCCGCAGCCGCGAGGTCATCGCGAATGCGAGCTCTATCCCCAGGACGACGAGCAGCGACAGGCCCACCAGCGGGAAGACCATGCCTGCGAGAATGGCGATGACGAGGATCGCACGCGGGATGCGCCAGTCGTCGGGCACGGTCGGGGCGCCGAGCGAGCCGGCGGGGCGCCGCTTCCACCACATTACGACGGCGGAAACCGCCATCAGCACGATCGACAGGCAGGCGAGCGCCAGCACGATCTGGTTCGCGACCCCGAACTGCTGGCCCATGTGGAGGCTGATGCCCCATTCGGCGGCGGCGCCGAGCAGACCGAGGTCGGCCAGCTTCATGTCGAACAACACGTCGCCGGTGTACTGGTCGAGGTGAATCACACGCTCCCCCGTGACGTCGTCGGGATAGACGGACGCGGTGAACACGCCCTCCGGGCCGCCGGGCATATCGAGCGCGTAGCCTGGATGAATGCCGAGCGCTTCCACCTTCGCGACCACCTGGTCGAGGCCTGCGGCGATGCCTGCGGCCGCGCCCGAGACAGGCATCGGCTGGCCCTCGAGGATCCAGGGCGACCGGTCGAGCGCCTCGCCCGTCGGTACGGTCGAGGTCGGATAGTTGTCCCAGTAGCCGTCGGGCATGCCGAGGCCAGCGGCATAGGACAGGTCGTAGAAGTGCTTCCCCCAGTAGCCCGACCACGGCAGCCCGGTGATCGCCAGGAAGACGATGAAGATCGCGGTGTAGATGCCGGCGACCGCGTGGATGTCGCGCCAGAGCGGCCGGCCGCTCGTGCGCTTCACGGTCAGGACGCCGACATTGCGGCCGCGCGGCCACCACAGGTAGAGGCCCGTCGCGACCAGGAGGACGGCCCATCCGGCGACGCACTCGATGATGCGGTTGCCCCACCAGCCGGCGAGTTCGAGGCTGTGCAGCTTGCGGACCGTCCACATCAGCGGCGACCCGGCGAAGCCCGCGTCCCATGCCGCGCCGAGCACGGCGCCGCTGTAGGGGTTCACGTAGACGGTATTCTTCAGCCCGTCCGCGCCGGCGATCTTCACCTGCGCGGCCATTTCGGGCGCGGCCGCGGGCAGATAAGCCTTCAGCTTGCCCGGATGGACGGCGAGCGCGCTTTCCGCGATACGAGAGGGCCGAAGCGGCGCGGTTGTCGCCGGTTCGACCGTTCTGAGGTCGCCGTAGAAGCTGTTGTTGATCTCGTCCTTGAAGAGATAGAGGCAACCTGTGACGGCGATCAGGATCATGAAGGGCAGGACGATGAGGCCGGCGTAGAAATGCCAGCGCCAGACGGCGCGGTAGAGCGCGGAGGCGGTCGCCTCGCGCATGGGTATGTCGGTCATGGTGTTCGTTCCATTGCAAGAGATTCCGCCGCCCGGACGCGGGCGCGGCGTACGCATCGCGGCTAGTTCAGGCGCCTGGAACGGGTGGCGCCCTGGCCCGGAACGATGCGGGGAGGAGGCCGGCGGCGGGAGCGCCGTCGGGCGGCAGACGCACGAGGCTCGCGTAGGTCTCCGCACGGGCGAGGACCGGGGCGGCGGCCACGTCGATCGCATGGAACTGGGCGAACCACGGGCATGGATCCGACGGCGGAGCGGGCGCTTTCTCGTCCAGGGGACCGTCGAGCCCGGCTTCCGCGAGCGATATGTAGACGATCTGCGTGCCGGCGCAGATCGCGACGTAGCCGTCCTTCGCCGGCAGGCCCGCCATCGGCCCGACGAGCCGCAGCACCAGCGACAGCCCCAGCAGGGCCACGCAGAACGCCCGATATCCGGTCCGCGGGGTGAACGACCTGATCATCGCGCCGCATCCTGCCACGGTCTGGACCAAAGCCAAGAGGAAAATGTCGCGGATAGCCCCGCGCGCCGCATCCGATCGCGTCGACCTGCGCGCGACGGCCCGTGCAAGCGACCTGGCCGGCCCCTCCGCGTTCCCGGATCAGCGGAAGGCGAAGGCGTCGAGCTCCAGTGCGCCGAACTGGTGGCTTTCGTGGATACGTCGGGCGTGCGGCGACCGGCCGGCGGCGCCGAGCGCCACGTAGAGCGGCATCAGGTGCTCGTCGGTGGGATGGTTCTCGGCCGCGTAGGGCGCCTTTTCCCGGTAGGCGAGCAGGTCCTGGACGTCGCCTGCCTCCAGATGCCCGACCATCCAGTCGACGAACGCCTCGACCCATTCCGGACGCTCCGCGTCGACGGCGCCGCGCCGGAGGTTCTGGAACGCCTCGTAGAGGTTGTGGGTGAACGAGCCGGAGCCGACGATCAGCACGCCCTCCCCGCGCAGCGGCGCCAGAGCCTCGCCGAGCCGGAAGTGGTGTTCGGCGCTCGCGCCCGGCTGCACCGAGAGCTGGGCGACCGGAATGTCGGCGTCCGGGAAGAGCAGCATCAGCGGCACCCAGGTGCCGTGGTCATAGCCGCGCTTCGGCGCCACCGCCGGGCCGAGGCCAGCCTGCGCGAGCAGCCCCGCCACGCGCTCGGCGAGCGCGGGATCGCCGGGCGCGGGATAGGTGAGCGTGTAGAGCTCGTCCTCGAAGCCGCCGAAGTCGTAGATCATCTCCGGCGCCGGATCGGCCACGACCGTGGGCCGGTTCGTCTCGAAATGGGCGGAAACCGACAGGATCGCCGAGGGGCGCTCGATGCTGCCGGCGTAGTCGGCGAGGAAACGGCGGGCCGGGGAATCGTACAGAACCAGGTTCGGCGCGCCGTGCGATACGAACAGCGAGGGCATCGAAGCCATGTTTCGTCTCCGCGACAGAAATGCGACGACGACTATCTGTTGTTCCGGCAGGCGAGATAAAGGCGACGAAAATGCACGGTTTGTTGTTGCACGAGCAACAATCCGGGCCGGCCCGATCCGAGAGTCAGCCCTTCGGGGGCTTCCGGTCGTATTGCGGCAGGCCGTCGGCGATCTCGTAGTAGTCGCCCTTCTCGGCGACATGGATGTGCGCCCAGCCGGCAAGCCCCGTCGGCTTGTCCATCGACCCGGCCATGATCGAGACCGAGCGGGCCGCCAGCCAGCGCCAGAACATCAGCGAGCCGCAGATCCCGCAGAACTGCCGAACCGCATCGGGCGTCGCCTGCCAGTCGACGAGGTTCTCGGCACCGGAGACGGTTATCGCATCGAGCGGCACCGAGGTCGCGGCGACGACATGGCCCGTCTGGCGGCGGCAGGTATCGCAGTGACAATAGGCGACCGGGCGCAGCGGCCCGCGGGTCTCGTAGGTCACGGCCCCGCAGGCGGAGCGTCCGGCATGGGTATCGGCCGCGGAGGTCAGAGCCCGACAGCCGCGCCGGCGCCGGCGACTTTCGGCCGTCCGCGCGAGGCGCGCTCCTGCTTGACGCCCTCGGCGACCAGGAAGGCGAGCTCCAGCGACTGGTCGGCGTTGAGACGCGGATCGCAATGGGTGTGATAGCGGTCCGAGAGGTCGGCTTCCGAGATTGCCCGCGCGCCGCCGGTGCATTCGGTGACGTTCTGGCCGGTCATCTCGATGTGGATGCCGCCGGCATGGGTGCCCTCCGCCTGGTGGGCGGCGAAGAAGTTGCGCACTTCCTGCAGGATGCGATCGAACGGCCGCGTCTTGTAGCCGCCCGCCGAGACGGTGTTGCCGTGCATCGGGTCGCAGGACCATACCACCGTGCGGCCTTCCTTCTGCACCTTGCGGATCAGGGCCGGCAGGTGGTCGAACACCTTGTCGGCGCCGAAGCGGCAGATGAGCGTCAGCCGGCCCGGCTCGTCGTCGGGGTTGAGGATGTCGATCAGGCGGATCAGCTCGTCGGGATCGAGGCTCGGCCCGCATTTCAGGCCGACCGGGTTCCTGATGCCGCGGCAGAACTCGACATGGGCGTGGTCGGGCTGGCGGGTGCGGTCGCCGATCCACAGCATGTGGCCCGACGTGTCGTACCAGTCGCCGCTCGTCGAATCGATGCGGGTCATCGCCTGCTCGTAGCCGAGCAGCAGAGCCTCGTGGCTGGTGAAGAAGTCCGTCGAGCGGAACTGCGGCGTCGCGTCCGCGGTCACGCCGCAGGCGCGCATGAAGTCGAGCGCCTCGGAGATGCGGTCGGCGATCTCCTTGTAGTGGTGACCCTGGGGCGAATCCGACACGAAGCCGAGCGTCCAGTTGTGGACGTGCTCGAGGTTGGCGTAGCCGCCCTGGGCGAAGGCGCGCAGGAGGTTCTGCGTCGCCGCCGCCTGGCGGTAGGCCATCAGCATGCGGTTCGGATCGGGAATGCGCGCTTCCGGCGTGAATTCGGGCGCGTTGATGATGTCGCCGCGATAGCTCGGCAGCTCGACGTCGCCCTGCTTCTCCATCGGAGAGGAGCGCGGCTTGGCGAACTGGCCGCCGATGCGGCCGACCTTCACCACCGGCATCGCCGCGGCATAGGTCAGCACCACCGCCATCTGCAGGAAGACGCGGAAGAAGTCGCGGATGTTGTCGGCGTGATGCTCCGCGAAGCTCTCCGCGCAATCGCCGCCCTGGAGCAGGAAACCCTCACCGCCTGCGACGCGCCCGAGCTGCTGCTTCAGCTTGCGCGCCTCGCCTGCAAAAACGAGCGGGGGAAATCGCGAAAGCGTGGCCTCGACCTCCGCAAGGGCCTGCGGATCGGGATAGTCGGGAACCTGGACGATCGGCCTCGACCGCCAGTTGTCGGGACTCCATGCTTTGGCCATGACGCACACTGCTCTTTCCGTGACGAAAACCTGACGACAAACTGCCGTTTTGCCGCCGGTGCGGGCGGGTTATACACCCTGACCTACTGGGTGGCCAGTATATCCGAACCCCGACCCGGACCCGCTCGCCCGGCACGATGCAGACCGAACACGAACACTCTCCCGAGGCGATCCGGCAGCGGCTCGCCGACGGGCCGAAGCTCAACTACCTGCGCGACTGGGTCTACGGCGGCATCGACGGCGCCGTCACCACGTTCGCCATCGTCGCCGGCGCGGTCGGCGCCGAGCTTTCGGCGCGCGTCGTGCTGATCCTCGGCGTCGCCAACCTGCTCGCCGACGGCTTCTCGATGGCGGCCGCGAACTTCTCCGGCACGCGGACGGAAATCGACGACTACGACCGTCTGAAAGCGATGGAAGAGCGGCACATCCGGCTCGACCCCGACGGGGAGCGCCAGGAGATCCGCCAGATCTACCACAACAAGGGCTTCGCCGGCGACGAGCTGGAGACGCTGGTCGACCTCGTGACCTCGCGCCACGAGAACTGGGTCGACACCATGCTCACCGAGGAGCACGGTCTGGCGCTGGTCAAGCGCTCGGCGTGGAAATCGGCGCTGTCGACGTTTGCGGCCTTCGTCGTCTGCGGGGCCGTGCCGCTGATCCCCTTCATCTTCAGCCTGCCCGAATCGGCGACGCTCGCGACCGCCATGACGGGGCTGGTGTTCTTCGGGATCGGGTCGTTCAAAAGCCACTGGTCGACGCATTCGTGGTGGCGATCGGGGACCGAAACATTCATCATCGGCATGCTGGCGGCCCTGCTCGCATATCTCGTCGGGCGTCTGCTCGAGGCGGTCGTCTAGGCGCCTCGTTCCCGAACCGCCCCGCAAACCGCCCAGAACGGGAACCGGACACGATGCGATCGGCCCTGGCTTCGATCACGGCACTGCTGATCTCGGTGTTCATCCTGCTCGCCGGCTCCGGCCTGCAGACGACGCTCGTGCCGCTCGCCGCCAACGCCTTCGATTTCTCCGATCTTTCCATCGGTCTCATCGGCTCGTCCTATTTCGTGGGCATGATGATCGGCTGCTTCGCGGCGCCGTGGCTGATCCGGCGCACCGGGCATATCCGCGCCTTCGTCGCCTGCACCGCGCTCGCGACGGCGGCGGCGATACTGCACCCGCTGATCGTCCAGCCCGCGGTCTGGAACGTCCTGCGCTGCACCTCCGGCATCTGCTACGCGGTGCTCTACGCGACCATCGAGAGCTGGCTGAACGACAAGTCCGACAACACCAACCGCGGCGGCGTGCTCGCCGTCTACAACGTCATAAACTTCGGCGGCCTGGCGGCGGGCCAGCAGTTCCTGAGGCTCTATGCGCCGGCGGGCTTCCAGCTGTTCTCGCTGGGCGCGCTGATGACGTCGCTCGCCGCGCTGCCGGTGGCGCTGACGCGCTCGAAATCGCCGCCGGTGCCGGAATCGCCGCGGCTCCGGCTGCGCTGGCTCATCGCGCTGTCGCCGGTCGGCGTCGCCGGCGCCTTCACGGTCGGCCTGGCCAATGGCGCGTTCTGGACCATCGGCCCGATCTACGCGAATCTGCAGGGGCTCGGCGCGGGCGGCGCCGGCGATTTCATCACCGCCTCGGTGCTCGGGGCGGTCGCCGCGCTGTGGCCGGCCGGACGCATCTCCGACCGCGTCGACAGGCGCTACGTGATCGTCGCCTGCTGCGCACTCGCCGCCGCGGCGGGTGCCGGGCTGGCCCTCGCGCCGGCAAGTCCGGCCTGGGTGCTTTTCGCCCTCGCTTTTCTGTTCGGCGCCGGCGCCATGCCGGTCTATTCGCTGAGCTCCGCCCATACGGCCGACTATGCCGACGCCTCCGACATGGTGCAGGTGTCGACGGGGCTGCTGCTCATCTACACGATCGGCGCCGTCGTCGGCCCGACGCTCGCGGCCGCGCTGGTCGAGCTCACCGCTGCGGGCGCGCTGTTCGCGCTGACCGCCGCCACCCACACCAGCATGGCGGCATTGACGGTCTACCGCCTGTCGCGGCGCGCGCCGATCCCGCCGGAAGAGCGCGAGCCGTTCGTGCCGGTGCCGCGCACCTCGCCGGCCGTCGCCGAGCTCGACCCGCGGGTCGCGCAGGCCGACGACGAGTTCGAGCACATCGAGGATTCCGGCAGCGGCGAGACGACCGGCGGGCAGCCGCACCGCTGAGGGCCGGCGGCACCGTCTGGCCAAGGGCGCGACGCCCGTGCAAAATCGCCGCATGAACGCCGCGGAACCGACTTTCACCATCGGGATCGAGGAGGAATACCTCCTCGTCGACCGGACGACGCGCGACCTCGCCATCGATCCTCCGAAGGAACTGATGGAGCGCTGCGAGGAGGCCCTGCCGAAACGGGTGACACCCGAATTCCTGCGCTGCCAGATCGAGGTCGGCACGCCGGTCTGCGAGCGGGTGGAGGATGCGCGCGCGGAACTGGCGCATCTGCGCGGCACGATCGCCGAGGTCTCGGCCGATTTCGGGCTCGCCCCGATCGCCGCCTCCACCCATCCCTTCGCGGACTGGGCGAGCCAGCAGCACACCGACAAGGACCGCTACAACGCGCTCGCCCGCGACATCCAGATGGTGGTGCGCCGGATGCTGATCTGCGGCATGCATGTGCATGTGGCGGTCGAGGACGAGGCGCTGAGGATCGACCTCTTCAACCAGCTCCCCTACTTCCTGCCGCATCTCCTTGCGCTGACGACCTCATCGCCCTTCTGGCAGGGGCACGAGACGGGGCTCAAGTCCTACCGCCTGTCGGTATTCAAGGAGATGCCGCGCACGGGCCTGCCGGAATCCTTTTTCCAGCGAGGACGAGTACCGCCGGACCATCGACGTGCTCGTCCGGGCGGGGATGATCGAGGACGCGACCAAGGTCTGGTGGGACCTGCGCCCGTCGGCGCGCTTTCCCACGCTGGAGATGCGCATCGCCGACGTGTGCACGCGGCTCGACGACGCCATCGCGGTCGCCGCGCTCTACCGCTGCATCGCCCGCATGCTTTGGCGGCTCAGACGCGACAACCAGCGCTGGCGCCACTATTCCCGCTTCCTGATCGAGGAGAATCGCTGGCTCGCCCAGCGCCATGGCGCCGCCGGCCGGCTGATCGACTTCGGCCGGGGCACGACGACACCGTTCGGCGACCTGATCGAGGAGATCCTGGAGCTCGTCCGCGAGGATGCCGATCATTTCGGATGTATCGCAGCGGTCGAGCATGCCCGCGCGATCGTCTCCGACGGCACGTCGGCCGACCGTCAACTCGCCATCTGGAAGGAGGCCACCGCCGCCGGCGCGAGCAAGCGCGAGGCGTTCAAGGCAGTGGTGGATCATCTCGTCAAGGAGACGGTCGAGGGGGTCTCGTCCGGGCAGAAGCGCGTAGCGGAAGTCTAGCCTTTCAGGGTCAAATAGAAGCAATTCTGTTTGCGATCGGCGAGGCGATCCGGCGGGAAATCGGGAACACCCGATTTCCCGGCGGGCGTCCGCCGCTCGCAAACCATCCGGGACGGGCGCTTTCGGGCCAATGCCGTCACCGTCGTCCTCGACCATATCCAGATACGCCCCTCGGACACCG
>JAEWYT010000031.1 GCA_023458595.1 Pseudomonadota bacterium | reverse complement strand
TATTTATTTCTCTCGACTCACCGGGCCCGCCCCGGTGGGGGGGCCGGCCTTTCTGCTTTTGATTTTATCTGTGAATCCGGCACCCATCGCGATAGATTGCGCCGATCCACAGCCGGGAATTGAGATGCAGATGCGCGATATCGTGAAATCGAAAGTAACGGACTCCAACCTCGTTGGGTGGCGTCGCGCACAATTCATTGAAGCCGCAATAGAGCTGTTCGGACGGCATGGATATCATGCCACGAAGATGCGCGACATCGCCGAGAAGGCGGGCGTCAGCATCGGCCTTATCTATCAGTACGTCGAAGACAAAGAGGATGTACTGTTCCTCGCCCTCATCGAGGTCCTCGATTCTTACTTGCGGGAGATTCCGGCCGCGATCGCGGAGGAGACCGAACCGTTGGCGCGGTTCCGGCGCGCCGTTCACGCCTATTGCAGCGTCAACGACACCAACGTCGATGCGACGGTGCTCGCCTATCGCGAGACCAAGTCGCTGGTGAAGGCGCGGCGGAACATCATCAAGCAGAAGGAGCTGGAGACGAACGAGCTGATGGCCAGCGTGGTGCGCGACTGCGTCGACACTGGGCAGTTCGAGGCCGTCGACATCGAGCTGTTCGTCTATCAGATCGTGATGTTCTCCCATGCTTGGGCCCTGAAAGCCTGGCACTTCCGCGACCTCATGACCGTCAACGAATATGTCGAGCGCGGACTGAACCTCATGCTCAACGCGACGCTGACGCCGCGGGGCAAGCGCGCCTATGCGGCCCTCGCCATGGTTCCGCTGCCCAAGGTCGAGAAACCGGCCCGCCCGCCGGCGAGCACGAAAGGCGAGCGAAGCGCCGGTGCGAAGAAGAAGTCCGGCGCCGGCCGCCGCCCGAAAGGCGCGATCGCCAGGCGGAGGGGCTAGGCGGAGTCCGCCGCGCCCACCCCGGCGGCACCCGCCTGGGCGGCCATCTGCCGATAGGTCTGCCCGGCGATGACCAGCTTGTTGATCTCGGTCGTTCCCTCGTAGATCCGCAGCGCGCGTATCTCCCGGTAGAGACGCTCGACGACGACCCCCGTCGTGACGCCGAGACCGCCCCAGAGCTGAACGGCCTCGTCGATCACCTTCTGGGCCGATTCCGTCGCGTACATCTTGGCCATCGACGCCTCCCGCGTGACCCGCGCGGCGCCGCTGTCCTTCGCCCAGGCGGAGCGGTAGACCAGCAGCGCGGAGGCGTCGACGGCGGTCGCCATCTCGCCGACCTTCTGCTGCGTGATCTGGAAGTCGGAGAGCGGCTGACCGAAGATGCGGCGCACGCGCGTCCGTTCGAGAGCTTCGTCGAGCGCCCGGCGGGCGAAGCCGAGCGCCGCCGCGCCGACGGTCGAACGGAACACGTCCAGATTCGCCATCGCGATTTTGAACCCTTGACCGGGCGCGCCGATGAGATGGTCGCGCGGAATTCGGCAATTCTCCAGTCGCAGGGTGGCGAGCGGATGGGGAGCGATCACGTCTATCCGCTCGGCGACGGTCAGACCGGGCGTACCGGCCGGCACGACGAAGGCGGCAAGCCCCTTGGGTCCGGGAGCGTCGCCGAGCCTGGCGATCACCAGGTACTGATCGGCGATCCCTCCGTTCGATATCCAGGTCTTCAGCCCGTCGAGGACGTATCCGTCTCCCCGTTCCACCGCCCGCGTCGCGATCGCGCCCGCGTCCGAGCCGGCAGCCGGCTCGGACATGGCCAACGCGGCGACGCGGCGGCCGGTCGCTATGCCGTCGAGGAAAACCCGCTTCTGATCGTCGGTGCCGAACAGGCTGATCGGGCCGGTCCCGAGCCCCTGCATGACGAAGGCGAAGTCTGCGAGGCCGTCGTAGTAGGCGAGCGTTTCGCGCGCCAGGCACAACGAGCGGACGTCGAGGCCCGGATATCGCCCGCCCGCCTCCGCCGGGACGCAGAGCCCGAGGAACCCCGCCTCGCCCAGCGAGCGGACGTATCCGAGGCAAGCCGCGTCGAGCGCCTCCGCGCCTTCGGGATGCGCCGGCGAGGCGCCGATACGGCTCGACGCCCATTCGTCGAGCCGTCGCGCGAGTTCCCGGTGGCGGTCCTCGAAGAACGGCCAGTCGCGATATGTCCTGTCCGGCATCGTACCGTTCCCGCCGCTTCGGCTCAGTTGCCTTCGAACACCGGCTTCTCCTTGGCGACGAAGGCGCGATAGGCGCGCTCGTAGTCCTTCGTCTGCATGCAGATCGCCTGCGCCTGGGCTTCGGCTTCGATCGACTCGTCGATGCCCATGTTCCACTCCTGATGAATGCACTTCTTGGTCATCGAGTGGGCGAAGGTCGGGCCGGCGCGCAGGCCCCTGGCGATCTTCGTCGCTTCCTCCAGGACCGTCTCGGAGGAGGCGAGCCGGTTGTAGAATCCCCAGCGTTCGGCCTCCTCGCCGTCTATCGAGCGGCCCGTGTAGAGGAGTTCGGACGCGCGTCCCGCGCCGATGATGCGCGGCAGCATGTTGCAGGCGCCCATGTCGGCGCCGGCCAATCCGACCCGCACGAACAGGAACGCGACCTTCGATGCCGCCGTGCCGACGCGCAGGTCGGAAGCCATCGCGATGATGGCACCGGCGCCGGCGCAGATGCCGTCGATGGCCGCGACGATCGGTTGCGGACAGGCCCGCATCTCCTTGACCAGGTCGCCGGTCATCCGGGTGAACGAGAGGAGCCCGTCCATGTCGTCGGCGAGCTGCATCTCGACCAGCGGACCGATGATCTCGTGCACGTCGCCGCCCGAGCAGAAATTGCCGCCGGCGCCGGTGACGACGACGACCTTCACGTTCGTCGCGTATTTCAGGTCGTGAAAGGTGTCCCTGAGCTCGGCGTAGGATTCGAAGGTCAGCGGGTTCTTCCGCTCCGGGCGGTTCAGGGTGATCGTCGCGACACCGTCGTCGAGCTCCCATTTGAAGTGCTTCGGCTTGAAGTCGCTGAAATCGGCGCGCTCGGGGCGAAAACGTGACTTGGTGGACATCTTCCGTACTCCTTTGATGTCGGTTGACCGGGCGACTTCCACGCCGCCCTTCGATTCAGGTCCGTCACTGCCCGAAACCGGCGGCGGTATCGCGCAGGACGAATTTCTGTATTTTCCCGGAAGCCGTGCGCGGCATCGTCTCGATGCACTCGAGGCGCTCGGGCCAGTACTGCTTGGCGACGCCCTCCGCCTCGAGGAAGCGGCGCATCTCGTCGACGTCGATATGCCTGCCCGGACGGGTGACGACGAAGGCGCAGCCCTTCTCGACCAGCCTCTTGTCGGGCATGGCGACGATCGCCACTTCCGCGACCGAGGGATGCCGGTAGAGGACGTTCTCGACCTCGACGACGGGAATGTTCTCGCCGCCGCGGATGATCACGTCCTTCGAGCGGCCGGTGATGCGGATGTAGCCGTCCTCGTCCATGCGGGCGAGATCGCCGGTCGGGAACCAGCCCTCCTCGTCGACGGCGCTCAGCTCGGGACGCTTCAGATAGCCGACGAAGTTCGCGACGCCGCGGACCTGCAGATCTCCGGTCTCGCCGTGCCGCAGCGGTCGGCCGTCCGCGTCGACGACGCGGACCTCCATGCCGTCGATCGCCTTGCCGTCGGTCTCGAGGACCTTGGCCGGCGGGTCGCCCGGGCGGGTGATGGTCACGCCGCCGTTCTCGGTCATGCCCCAGCACGACAGCACCGCGAATCCGAGGCGGTCGGTCGCCCGCCGGACGATCTCCGGCGGGATCGGCGCCCCCGCGCAGACGAAGATCCTGAGGCTGTGCAGACGCTCCGCGGTCACCGCCGGATCGTTGGCGAGGTCCGACAGGAAGGGGGTCGAGGCCATCGTGAACGTCGCCTGCTCGGCCTGGATCACGGCCGCGGCGGCCTCCGCCGACCAGATGTCGAGGAGCGCGAGCTGCGTCTTGTGCAGCCATGCGGTGACGATGCCGTAGATGAAGCCTGTCTGGTGTGCCAGCGGCGAGGCCATGAACACGATGTCCTGCTCGTTCAGGCCGATCCACTTGCCGTATTCCCTCGCCGAGCTGACGAGCGTGTTCGACGTGTGCATCACCGCCTTCGGTTCGCCGCTCGTCCCCGAGGTGAACATCAGCTCGGCAAGCGCATTGGCGCCGGGACGGCGGGCGGCGAACGTCGCCCGGGCGTCGCCCTCGGTCTCCCGGGCCCGTTCGAGGAAAAAGGCCTCGAAGCTCTCCTCCCCCTCGCCGCCCACCAGGAACAGACGCGGCGGCCGGCCGAGCTCGCCCACGAGGCCGCGCAGCATCTGCGCATGGTCGAAGCCGCGGAACGTCGCCGGGCCGATGACGACCTTGGCTTCGGCGAAATCGAGCATGAAGCGCAGCTCGCGCTGCCGGAAGATCGGCATGAGCGGATTGGACACCGCGCCGATGCGCGCGCACGCGGCCGCGATCGCCGCGAACTGCCACCAGTTGGGCAACTGGAACGCCACGACGTCCCCCGGTTCGACCCCGAGGGAGACGAGGCCGAGGGCTATGCGATCGACGTATCGTGCCAGTTCCCGATAGGTGAGGCGGGTCTCGCTCCCCGTCGCGCTATTGACGCCGGTAAGGGCGAGACCGTCGGGATTGGCTTCGACAGCGGCATCGAAAAGATCGCAGAGCAGGACGTTCTTCCACAGCCCTTGCTCTTCCATCCACTGGCGTCGCCGCTCCGACAGGTATGTTTCGAACGCCACGTCGCGCAGCCTCTCGATGGTGTCTCTTTTCGGCGGAACGGCTCAGCCGACCATCGTCAGCCCGCCGCTGACGCTCAGGACCTGACCCGTGACGTAGCTCGACCGGGCACCGGCGAAGAACATGATCGCCTCGGCCACCTCCTTCGGATCGCCGATGCGACGGAACGGGATGGCGCGCGTCAGGGCGTCCTTGAGCTTCTCCGGCTGCGCGTGGAAAAGCGGCGTGTCGGTGGGGCCGGGACAGACGCAGTTGACGTTGACCTTGTAGCGGGCGGTCTCGCGCGCCAGCGACTTGGTGAAGGCGATCATGCCGCCCTTCGCCGCCGCGTAGACGGTTTCCCCCATGCTGCCGACGCGGCCGGCGTCGCTCGCCACGTTGACGATCGCGCCGCCGCCGCCCTCGATCATGCCCGGCAGCAGCGCCTTGGCGAGCCGCACCGGACCGCCGAGGTTGATGGCCACCACCTTGTCGATGAACTCGTCGCTGTTCTCGACGAAGGGCTGTATGCGATCCCAGCCGGCGGCATTGACCAGAATGTCGGCGCGGCCGAACTGCTTCTTGAACTCGGCGCCGAACGCCGCGACCGATGCGGCGTCCTGAAGATCGATTTTCAGATAGCGGATGTCGAGACCACGGGCCGCCGCCTGTTTCTCCAGTTCGCGCCCTCCCGCCTCGTCGATATCGGCGCAGACGACGCGAGCACCGGCTTCGGCGAGCAGCAGGGCCGTCGCCTTGCCTATTCCCGACGCGCTGCCGGTCACGACGGCGATCTTGTTCTCAACATCCATGACTTTCTCCTTGGCATTTGTTCGAAATGGTCCCGCGCCGGGTTCCGGGTGGGTTCAGCCGGCGCGCCGTTGTTCCAGGAAGGCGGCGACCCGCTCGCGGGTCTCCGTATTGGAGAACATCCGCGCGGTGGCCTCGATCTCTCGTTCGAAACCGTCCTGTTCGCGTTCCCGCGCCGCGGCGATGCAGTCCTTGCAGGCGGCCAGCGCCGCGGCCGGCAGGCCGGCGACGCGCGCGGCCAGCGCGCGGGCGCGCTCGGGCAGCTCGGCGGCCGGCACCGCCCATTGCACGAGACCGAGACGGCAGGCTTCCGCACCGTCCAGGACATCGGCGCTCAGAATGACACGGGAGGCGACTCCGGGTCCGCAGAGCCGTGTCAGGCGCTGCGTTCCGCCGGCACCGGGCAACAGGCCGAGGCCGACCTCGGGCAGGCCGATACGCGCCTCGGCCGCGGCGATCCGCAGGTCGCAGGACAGCGCCAGTTCGAAGCCACCGCCCATCGCCGCCCCGCCGATCTCGGCGATGCTCACTTGCGGCAGCGCCTCGATTCGGGCGTAGAGGACCTGGAAACGGCGCGTATCGGCGGCGAGAAGGCGGGCTCCGTCGCGCGCGTCGTCGAGACGGCCGCGAAGCTGGTTCAGATCCGCGCCGGCGCTGAAGACCTTCTGGGAGCTGCGGACATGCAGCACCGACCAGTCCTCGCGCCGTTCCAGATCGTCGAGATGGGAAGCGAGACCGTCGAGCCAGGCCTCGCTGATCGCATTGACCGGCGGGCGGTTCATGGTGATCCGCGCCACCCCGTTCTCGACGTCGCACTCGAACATGTCGCGCCCGTTCACAGCCAGCTCCTTGCTTGTGTCATCTCCCCACGTCCGGCACGGGTCAGCAGCACGAGCTTTCCGGTAACGTCGCGGCGGGCGAAGCGCTTGAGCGCCTCGGCCGATTCTTCCAACGGATAGGCCTCGGTCGGCGGCTCGGGGATTCGCCCCGCCGACCAGAGATCGAACAGTTCCTGCTGGACCGCGCGCACGCCGTCGGGATCCCCGTCGCGGTAGTCGGACCAGTGCAGCCCGGTCGCCGTGAGGTTGCGGATCAACAGGTAGTTGCTGCGGATGGCGGCGGGTGGCCCGCCGGCGAATCCGACGACGACAATCCGGCCCTCCCAGGCGAGCGCCCTGAGCGCGGCCTCGAATACCGTCCCGCCGACGCTTTCGATCGCGACGTCGGCACGTCCGCCGCCGGCCGCCGTTTCGACCTGCCGGCGCAGGTCCTCGACGAGGTCCGGCCTGCTCAGGTCGATGATCGCGTCGGCACCGGCTCCGAGCGCCACGTCGGCGCGGTGCGGCCCGCTGACGCCCGCCAGCACCGTACCGCCCAGCCCCTTGACCAGACCGATCGCGGCGACCCCGACGCCGCCGCTGGCGCCGGTGATCAGGACGCGCTCGCCGGGACGGAAGCCGCCGCGACGCACCAGGGCGTAATGGGCCGTCTGGTAGACCAGCCCGAAGGACGCCGCCACTTCGTATCCCATGGCGTCCGGCAGCCGGTAGCAGCTGACGGCCGGCGCCAGCACCTCCTCGGCATAGCCGCCGTTCTCGATATAGGCCATCACCCGCATGCCGACGTCGAATCCGGTCACGTCGGGGCCGACCGCCGACACGACACCCGCCACTTCCTTGCCGGGGCTGAAGGGAAGGGGCGCCAGGATCTGATAGCTGCCGCGGACGACCAGGAGATCGGGATAGTTCACGCCGGCCGCATGCACCGCGATGCGCACCTCGCCCGCCGCCGGCAGCGGCGCCTCCTCTTCGACGAGGCGCAGGACGTCGGGTTCGCCGAAGTCGACGATACGCATGGCGCGCATGGCGGCGGCAGTGCCGGGAAGGCTCATCTTCCGTCCGCCAGCGCCCGCGCGATAACCAACTGCTGGATGTCGTTGGTGCCCTCGTAGATCTTGGAGCCGCGAACGGCGCGGAAGATGCGCTCCACGTCGAAACCCTGGATGTAGCCGTTGCCCCCGAGGGTCTGGATCGCGTCCGAGCAGACCTGCTCGGCCGTCTCGGTGGCCAGGAGCTTGGCCATCGAGGCCTCCTTCAGGCAGGGACGGCCGGCCGATTTGATTTCGGCCGCGTGGTAGACCAGAAGGCGGGCCGCCTCGAGCGACGTCGCCATGCGGGCGAGCCTGGCGCCGACGAGCTGGTGCTCGATGATCGGCTTTCCGAAGGTGATGCGCTCGCGGGCATAGTCGATCGCCAGTTCCAGCGCGGCGCGCGCCATTCCGATCGCCTGGGAGGCGATGCCGATGCGCCCGCCTTCCAGATTGGCGAGCGCGATGCGATAGCCTTCGCCTTCGGCGCCGAGCAGGGTGTCGGCGGACACCCTCAGGTCCTCGAGCACCACTTCGCAGGTGTCCGAGGCGTTCTGCCCCATCTTCTTCTCGACCCGTGCCACCCGGTAGCCGGGATTCGAGGTCTCGGCGATGAATGCGCTGATGCCCTTCTTGCCGGCCTTCGGGTCGGTGACCGCGAAGATCAGGGCGATGTCGGCGGTGTGGCCGCTGGTTATGAACTGCTTGACGCCGTTCAGGACGTAGCCCTCCGGCGTCCTTTCCGCCCGCGTCGTGATCGCGGCCGCGTCGGAGCCGCCCTGCGGCTCGGTGAGGCAGAACGCGCAGATCATCTCGCCGCGCGCAAGCGGCCGCAGATAGGTCTGCTTCTGGGCGTCCGTGCCGTATTCGAGGATCGGCATGCAGCCGACGGAGTTGTGGCCGCTCATCAGCGTCGACAGGGCGCCGTCGCCGGCGGCGATCTCTTCGAGCGCGATGGCGTATGTCAGATAGTCGAGGCCGGCGCCGTCCCATTCCTGCGGAACCGTCATGCCGAGCAGGCCGAGCGCGCCCATCTCGGCCAGCACCTCGCGCGGAAACGCCGCGGCGGCTTCCCACTCGGCGGAGTTCGGTCGCAACCGCTTCTGCGCGAACCCGCGAGCGGTATCCCTGACCAGCTCCTGCTCGGCAGTCAGAATCATTTTTCTTCCTCACCCGATCGAACTGTTCTTTTGTCGAATGAACGATCATTCATTCGTAATTCTGGTCACCGCGCCTCGGCTCTGTCAAGCATCAGTTTCCGGCAGCGGCGAAGTGCGGCGAACGCCGGGCGGAGCCGGCGCGCGGGTAGTCGCGCTCCCCGTGCGCATTGCACCGTGGGCGTCACGCCGTGAGCGTCAGGGCCTGGGGGCGCCGCGCAGGAAGAGCGCCGCGATCGCCCCCAGGAACGCGATCAGCGGGAAAACCGACAGGGCGTTGAGATAATGCCCGGTCTCGTAGACGGGCACGCCGGCTTCCATGCGGCCGTCCCATTGCAGGTCGAGCAGCCAGCCGACCAGCGGCTGCAACAGCCCCCCGCTCGCCGTCACAGCCATGTTGACGAAGCCGTAGACGGCCGCCGACGCCTCGGGACGATTGGCCGCACGCGCGCAGCTGAAGGTCAGGATCATCGTCGCCCCCGCCGCGCCGGCGACGATGACCAGCACGGTCATCTGCCACGGCCCCCACAGCGGCGGCAGGTAGAGCACGCCGGACAGGCTGAGCGCGCTGATCACGCCGCCGGCGACGAGGATGGGACGGAACCAGCCCGTGCGGTCGGCGAACCAGCCGATCAACGGAGCGGCCACGGCCCAGCCGATGAACAGGAGCGACGCCAGTCCGGCCGCCTCGCTGCGCGAGTAGCCGTGCGCCGACACGAGGAACGGGACCGCCCACAGCCCGGCGAATCCGAGCATCGGCCCCGTGTAGGCGAGCCCGACGGCCGCGGCGAGCCAGCTTTGCGGCCGCCGGACCACCTCGCCGATCATCTTCAGCATCGGTGCGGCCGGTTGGGGATTTTCCCGCGAAGCCGGCGCCGCTCCCGGCGGAAAGTCGCGGACCACGAGCCAGAACAGAACCGACATGAGGCCGATCAGCGCCGCCAGCGCCATCAGGCTCTGCCGCCAGCCGAAGGTCTCCACCGCGAGGCTCAGCGGGTACTGCCCGAACACCGCCCCGGCCATGCCGAACACCTGCCCGAGACCGGTCAGCAGGGCGAAGCGCCGGGCCGGCAGCCAGCGCGTGGCCAGGGTCAGCGTGCCGACCCATCCCGCTCCCGCCCCCGCGCCGATGAGGATGCGGCCCAGATACGCTCCCGTCACGCTGTCGGCGAGGGCGAAGATCATGTTGCCGCCGACGCAGACGAGCGCGAATCCCGTCAGCATGATGCGCGGCCCGAGCCGCTCCACCATCAGCCCGATCGGAATCTGCATCGCCGCGTAGGTGTAGAAGTAGCAGGCCGACAGGTTGCCGAGAATGATGGCGCTGACCGAGAAGTCGCGCATCAGCTCGTCGACCATGACGCTCGGCGACACGCGCTGCAGGAAGGCGAACATGAAGAACGTCGCGCCGAGCGCCCAGGCGAGGACGCCGCGCAACGCGACCGGCGGCGCGGTGACGACCGCCGCGCCGATTCCCGCTTCCTCCCGTAAATTGCCGCTGGTCATTGCAGATGCCCCCGGTTAAGAATGAACCCTCATTCAGTCTCGGCTCCCTGTCAATCCACCTCGTCGCGGGAGTCGGGCCGGGGATACGGGGACGACATGGAGAAGAAGCCGGTTTGAGTGCGCTGAACGACTTCCTGACGGGCGTGCGGGTCGTGGACCTCAGCCGCCACCTGCCGGGCCCGCTGGCGACCGCCATGCTGGCCGACATGGGCGCCGAGATCGTCAAGGTCGAGCCGCCGGCCGGCGACGAGTTGCGCAGTTTCGGCCTGTCCGGCAGCGCCGGGCGCTCCCGGTATTTCGACGCGGTGAACTCCGGCAAGACCTCGCGCCGCCTCGATCTGAAGCGGGAGGAGGACCGGCAGAAGCTGATGGCGCTGGTCGAGACGGCGGACGTCGTCGTGGAGTCGTTCCGCCCCGGCGTCCTCGATCGCCTCGGCGTCGGCTTCGCGGCGATGCGGCAGCGCAATCCCGGCCTGATCTGCTGCGCGCTGAACGGCTTCGGCGCGAAGGGGCCGCTCGCCGAGCAGGCAGGTCACGACATCAACTATCTCGCGCTCGCCGGCACCTTCTCCTTCAACGGCACCGCCACCGAGCCGACGGTCGGCATCCCTCCCGTCGCCGACTGCTCGGCGGCGCTGTTCGCGTTGTCGGCGATCCTCGGCGCGTTGTACCGGCGCACCGTCACGGGATCGGGCTGCGAGATCGACGCCGCGCTCGCCGACGCCGTGATGCCGCTGCAGCTCTTCCAGGTCAGCGACGTCGCCGCCACGGGCACGACCGCGGGCCCGGCCCGCGCCCTCACCAACGGCGGCGCCGCCTGCTACCGGCTCTACGGGACGCGCGACGGGCGGTTCGTGTCGCTCGGCGCGCTCGAGCCGAAGTTCTGGCAACGCTTCTGCGAGGCGGCCGGCCGGCCCGACTGGCTGGCGCGCCATCACGACCCGCTGCCGCAGAGCGCGCTCATGGAGGAGGTCGCCGCCCTGTTCGCCGCGCTGACGATGGACGAGGCGAATGCCCGCTTCGCCCCCGCCGACTGCTGCTTCGCCCCTGCCCTCACCCTCGCCGAAGCCCTCGACTCGCCCCATGTCGTGGCGCGCGGGCTCGTGGTCGACGGCGCCGACGGAACCAGGCAGTGCCTGTTTCCGGTTCATGTCGACGGCATGCCGCCGCGGCCCCGGCCGGCCTTCGTGGATTGCTGATGTCGATGGGGCGCAACGGCAACGACGAGAGGGGCGCCGCCGCGGCGCCCGCCCCTGCTTTCGACCCAGCCGCCGCCGGCTGGACCATTCGCGACGACGAGCCGGGCCTGATCACCGTCGTTGGACCCATGTGGCAGTTCGGATCCGGAGACGGGATAAGGCTCGGTTTCGTGGCCCGGCCAGACCACGCCAACCGCCGGGGAGTCCTCCACGGCGGCATGACGATGACCTTCGCCGATCAGGTGCTCGGCGTCGTCGCCATCGAGGCGACGCCCGGCAAGCAGCTCGCGACGGTCCAGCTCGACACGCATTTCGTCGACGCGGTGGGCACGGGCGAGTTCGTCGAGGGACATGCCCGCATCGTGCGGCGGACGCGGTCCATGCTCTTCATGAGCGGGGTCATTCACGTCGGCGACCGCGTCGTCGCCACGGCCAACGGCATCTGGAAGGTCCTCGGCGCCTAGCGGACCGCGACCTTCCTCATTCGCCGATCGCCTGCGACGCGTCGTCGAGCAGCGCGACGACCTCCGCGTCGGATACCTGCCGGAAGTCGCGGTAGTGGGCGCCGATGGCGTAGAAGGCCGCCGGCGAATCGAGGCAGACGACCCTGTCCACCTCGCGCCGCATCGCCTCGACGGTTTCCTCGGGCGCGACGGGAACGGCGAGGATCAGCGCCTTCGGCCCGCGCCGCCTGAGCGCCTTCAGCGCCGCCCGCGTGGTCGCCCCCGTCGCGATGCCGTCGTCGACGACGATGACGGTGCGGTTCTCGATCGGCGCCCGCGCGCGGCCCTTGAGGTAGAGGTCGCGGCGGCGCTCGATCTCCTCGAGCTCGCGCGCCTCGACGGCGTCGAGATCGGCCTTGGTGAGGCCCGCCATCCGCACCACCTCCTCGTTGACGACGAGCTGCGGGTCGTCGCCGTCGACGACGGCGCCGGCGGCGAGCTCTGGCTGGAACGGCACGCCGATCTTTCTCACCAGAACGAGATCGAGCGGGGCATTCAGCGCGCGGGCGATCTCGATGGCGACCGGCAGACCGCCGCGCGGCAGGGCGAGCACGACCGGATCGGCGAGCGAAGGGTCGTCGGCGAAGATCCGCTCGAGCTCGGCGGCGAGCAGCTTCCCGGCTTCGGTGCGATCGGCGAACATCAGCGGCCCCCGTGCGCGAGGTGAGCCTCGAACCAGTCGCCGGCGAGCGCGACGACGGCTTCGAGCGTCCCCGGTTCCTCGAAAAGATGCGTCGCGCCGGGCACGATCTCCAGACGTTTCTCGCAGGCGAGCTCGGCGCAGGCGGCTTCGTTGAGCTCGATCACGCCGTGGTCGGCCCCGCCGACGATCAGGAGCGTCGCCGCCCGGACCCGCGGCAACATGTTGCCGGCGAGATCGGGACGTCCGCCGCGCGACACGACCGCCCCTACCGCTTCGGGCGCGCTCGCCGCCGCCACCAGCGCCGCCGCCGCCCCGGTGCTCGCCCCGAACAGGCCGACATCCAGCGCGCGCGTATCCTCGCCGCCCCGTGCCCACTCGACCGCCTCGACCACCCGCCCGGCCAGCAGCGGAATGTCGAAGACGTTGCGGCGGTCGGCTGCTTCCTCCTCGCTCAGAAGATCGAACAGCAGCGTGCCGAGACCCCGCTTCCGCAATTCCCCGGCGACGAAGGCGTTGCGCGGGCTGAACCGGCTGCTGCCGCTGCCGTGGGCGAAGATCACGATGCCCTTCGCGCCCTCCGGCAGCTCCAGCCGGCCCTCGAGGCCCATATGCCCGATCGCGATGTCCCGAGCGACCCGTCCCATCGCAGCCCTTTCCATGGTTGAATGCTTCCATTGGAACGCCGAAACCGCATTGATGGCAATCAACGTGCCGACGACCGAGGACAAGGTCCGCTTCCTGAGCGCGCCGTCGTCCTATCCGCACCGCCCCCGCGCCGTGCGCGTGGTGGAGACCCACATGTCCTGGGTCTTCGTCGCGGGGCCGCTCGTCTACAAGCTCAAGAAGCCGGTCCGCTACCCCTTCCTCGACTTCAGCACGCTCGCCGCCCGCGAGCATTTCGTCCGCGAGGAGGTCCGCCTGAACCGAAGGCTCGCGCCCGATGTCTATCTCGACGCGACGCCGCTGTCGGCGGACGCCGCCGGACGGCTCGCGATCGGCCCGGGCGCCCGGACGGTCGACTGGCTCGTCGCCATGCGCCGGCTGCCGGAGGCGCGGATGCTCGACCGCCTGATCGAGACGGGCGAGGTCACCGCGCCGATGGTCGGACATCTCGCCGACGTGCTGAGCGGCTTCTTCGCGCACGCGCCGTCCGAGGCGCCGTCGCCGCACGACCACACCGGGCGCTACCTGAAGGAACAGGCCGAAACCGTCGCCGTCCTGCACGATTCCGCCTTCGGGTTCGACGGGCAGCGCGTCGAGGCGGCATTCGCCCGCTTCGACGAGGCGTTCGCCGCCGCCCGGCCGCTGATCGAGGAGCGTGTCCGCACGGGGCGCGTCGTCGAGGGTCACGGCGACCTGCGCCCCGAGCACGTCTGCATGGCAGAGCCGATCGCCATCATCGACTGCCTGGAGTTCGATCGCGCCCTGCGCCTGCTCGATCCCTTCGAGGAGATCGCCTTCCTCGGCCTCGAATGCGCGCGCCTCGGCGCCGCCTGGGTGTTTCCGGTCCTGCTCGCCCGCTGCGCCGAGGCGCTGGACGACCGCCCGCCGGAGCCCGTCCTCCGCTTCTACTGGATCTACCGCGCGCTCCTGCGCGCCCGTCTCTGCCTCCTCCACCTCGCCGAGCCGCACCCCCGCACGCCGGAGAAATGGCGTCCGCTCGCCTGGCGCTACGTCGAGCTGTCGGAGCGCGAGGCGACGGCCCCCGCGGCGCTCATTCCATCGGCCCGGCCAGTCCGCTGATCGGGCCGCCGCCGGCGAGACGGGAAATCGCCTCGGCGAAGGCCGGTGCGGCGGACACGATCTCGACCCGGTCCCGCGCCGCCGCGCTCAGGCGGAACGGCGGCACCGTATCGCTGACGATCACGCCCGAAAGCGCCGGGTCGGCGAGCGTGTCGGCGGCGTCGCCGGTGAAGAGCCCGTGCGCGGCGAGCGCGTGGACCTCCGCCGCCCCGTGCTCGCGGCAGGCCCGGGCGGCGCGCGCCATGGTGCCGCCCGAGGCGATGATGTCGTCGACGACGAGCACCCGCGCGCCTTTCACCTCACCCACCAGGAGATCGCCGCTGACGACGCCGCCGCTCCGGCGCTTCTCCATGAAAGCCTGGCCAACCGGCCGGCCGATCCGCGCTTCCAGCGCCTCGCGGAAGAGCTGCGCCCGCTTCACTCCGCCGGGATCGGGCGAGGCGACGACGATGTCGCCCTTCGCCAGCGCCGCCGCGTAGTCGAGAAACACCGAGCGCAGATCGAGATGCACGGTTTCGCACCGGAAGGCGTTCTGGAAGGCGGCGAGATTGTGCACTTCGAGCGTCGCCACCCGATCGGCGCCGGCCGCCTCGAACAGCTCGGCAACGTAGCGCGTCGTGACGGGATCGCGCGGCTTCGTCTGCCGGTCCTTGCGGGCGTAGCAGAGATAGGGCACGACGGCGGTCACGCGCGCCGCTCCGTTCTCGCGAAGCGTCGCCAGGAAGAACAGGAGCCGGACGAGCTTGTCGTTCGGGCTCTCGTCCGGCCCGCCGTGCAGGCTCTGGATCACGTAGGCGTCGGCGCCGCGCACGCTGACGAGGGGGCGCGCCTTGTGCTCGCCGTCCTCGAAGGAGCGTTCCTCGTGCGCGTCGAGCGCGACGCCGATCTGCGCGGCGACGCGTTCGCCGAACGGGCGCGAGGCATTGAGCGCGAACAGACGCATGGGCAAGATCCGAAAGGCCGTTTTCTCACCGGCGATAGTAGCCGATCAGCTCCACCGTCTCGATCTCCATGGGCAGCGCCCGCTTCTGGATCTCGACACAGTCAAAATCGGCATGGACGCCGTCGATCGTGCCCGAAAGCGCGCTCAGGCGGAAATGATAGGCGTGCGGCTTGTGGCCGCGCGGCGGACAGGGGCCGCGATAGCCGCGGGCGCGAAAATCGTTGATCGCCTGCTGGATGTCGGCGTGCCGCCCGTTCGCGCCGTAGCCTTGCCTCAGGCCCGTCCAGTCGGCCGGGATGTTGAACGCCGCCCAGTGGTGGAACGTGCCGCCCGGGGCGTCCGGGTCGTCGCAGACGAGAACGAAGCTCTTCGTGCCGGCCGGGGCGCCGGACCAGGAGAACGGCGGCGAAAGGTCCTCTCCTTCGCAGGTGAACTCGCGGGGAATGGTGCCGCCCTCCTGGAACGCGGCACTGGTGAGCGTCAGGGACATGCGCTTCCTCACTCGGTTACGCGATCGTGATACTGGACGATCAGCCTCGGTTCGGTTTCTTGTTGCACCACACGCGTGCTGGTTCGGAACGATCTATTCGATTTTCAAGGCTTTTCGACGACGGTTCCCGACAATGCTGCAGACCGGCCCCATTCTCGAGGTGCTCGTGCTCCTCGCCCTGGCGAACGGCGCGCCGATCGCGGCGAAGCGGGTGCTGGGCGACCGCCTCGCCCGTCCGGTCGACGGCGGACTGCGCCTGCCCGACGGCAGGCCGCTGCTCGGGTCCTCCAAGACCGTCCGCGGCCTCGTCGTCGGGCTCGCCGCGACGACGCTCGGCGCCGTCCTGCTCGGCGAGCCGTGGACGCTCGGGCTGATCGTCGGGGCGGCCGCGATGGCGGGCGACCTGCTGTCGAGTTTCGTAAAGCGCCGGCTCGGCCTCGCGCCGAGCGCCAGGGCGACCGGCCTCGACCAGATTCCGGAGGCCCTGCTGCCCGCCCTCGCGGCCATGCAGGCGATGGGCCTGACCTGGATGGACGTCGCGGCGATCGTCGCCGTCTTCTTCGCCGGCGGGATCGTCCTGTCGAGATGGCTCTACCGGCTCGGCTTCCGCGACCGGCCGCACTGACGCCTCAGCCGGCCCGCTCCAGCCGGTGCAGCGTGATCTCGGGCGGGCAGTTGAAGCGCACGGGGGCGACGGACGTTCCCGCGCCGACCGAGGTGTACCCGTGCATTTCGTGATGCTTCCAGGCGCCGGCGCCGTACCGGCGCGGCAGCGCCGAGTCGAGCGTCAGGGGAAATCCGCCCGGCAGGCAGATCTGACCGCCGTGGGTATGGCCGCAGAGCATCAGGTCGAACTCGGCGTGCGCGGCCTGGCGGTAGATCTCCGGGGTGTGCGCGAGCAGGATCGAGAACGCGTCGTGCGGGACGTCGGCGGCCGCCTTCTCGATGTTGTCGGCGCGGTAGAAGTGCGGGTCGTCGACGCCGACGACGTGGATCCGCGCGCCCTCGCGCTCGATCGCCTCCGCCTCGTTCATCAGCATGCGGATGCCGAGGTCCTCGAGCTCCGGCACCATGCGTACCGTGTCGTGGTTGCCGAGGATGCCGAAGACCGGCGCCCCGATCGCCGGCAGGAGCTCGGCGACGACCCCGACGGCGGGGCCATGCGGGCCGCAGGTCGGCCCGCGATAGTCGCCGGTGAGGACGCAGATATCGTAGTCGAGGCCCGTGATCAGCTCGCGCACCCGCGCCATCGCCCGCAGGCTCATCTCCACGTGCAGGTCGCTCAGCTGCAGCACCGTGAAGCCGTCGAAGACCTCCGGGAGCCGCTCCGAGCGGACCGTATTCCGGCGCACCGTCACGCGCGAGGCGTTGCGCCGCCCGCGCCAGTACAGCCCGGTCGCCTTCAGCGTGTACTCGACGGCGAAGGCGAACATCCGCGAATTCTCGAAATGGAAGAAGTTGCGGCCGTAACCGAATATCTGCGCCTCGTGGTCGCGCTCGACGCCGAGCCGCTGGCGCGCGTGCATCCGGCCGAGCCGCTTCTCGAGGCGGGGGAGATCGGGATCGTTCACGGTCGTCGGTCCGGTTATGCCGGGGCTTCGTCCGGGCGGACAATGGGTCAGGTGCGGGCTACATATAGGCGACCGCGGGGCGAATTACCCGCCCGATCGCGTCGCGGTGACGAAAAACCTAGCGGCGCCGGGCCGTCCCGCCACGGCCAGGACGTCACGTCACGGAAGGGAAGGGCGATTGACCGCGGCCGGTCCAGATTGCAAACAGGATCCGGAAAACGCCCTCTGGCCGCACGAGAATGCTGGAACCGATCCTCGCCGATACCGAAGGCTTCGTGCGCGAGCACGGACCGGTCGCCGTCGGCGTCGTCATCTTTCTCGAGTCCTTCGGCGCGCCTTTGCCGGGCGAATCGCTGCTGGTCCTGTCCGGCGCGCTGGCCGCCCGTGGTGAAATCCCGCTCGTGGCCCTGCTCGCTTGGGCCTGGTGCGGCGCCGTTCTCGGCGACAGCGTCGGCTATCTCGTCGGCCGCAGGTTCGGCCGCGCCCTGATCGTCCGCTACGGAAGCCGGATCGGCCTGACCCACGAGCGGTTCTCGAAGGTCGAGGCGGTGTTCCGCCACTACGGCCCGCTCGCCGTGGCCTTCGCCCGTTTCTTCGACATCCTGCGCCAGCTGAACGGCCTCGTCACCGGAACGGCGGGCATGGCCTTTCCCCGTTTCCTTGTCTTCAACGTGATCGGAGGCTTCCTCTGGGTCGGAAGCTGGGGCCTCGGCGCCTGGTACTTCGCCGACCACGCTTCGAGCGTTTCGGCCCTCCTGCGTCATCTCGGACCCTGGGGCATCGCCGGCGTCGCGGCTGCGGCGGTCGTCGCGATCGGACTGGTCGTTCTGCTTGCGCGCGAGGTGCCGGCAAAGGCGCCTTCCGACGAAGGCTGATCCGAGCGGAGCTGCCCTCGTCCCGCCCGGAAATCCTGTCTATTGTGACGGTCGATTCGGAAGGAGACCGTTCATGGCGCCGCGCGGCCGGCCATCCATCGTAGCTTTCATTGTGCTCGCGGCAATCGCCCTCGCCCGGCCGGATGGTACCCTTGCGCAGCAGAGCGAGCCGCAAGCAGCGGCGCCGGCCCAGCCGCAGCCGTCCCCGACCGAACCCCAGTCCGGGACATCCCAGACCCAGTCCGAGCAGCCCCAGCAGACCCCGCCCCAGCAGCCCCAGCAATCGCCTCAGAACGCGCAGGCTCCCGGCGTCGCCCAGACCGTCAGCCAGCAAGCGGACGCCTGGAAGCTCGATCTCGACGCCGCGATCCTGTCCCTCAAGCGCGAGAACGTCACCGACGAGGAATTGGCCGCCCGGCGCGCGGGCGCCGAGAAGATCATCGAGGCCGCACATGCGCTCGAGCAGCAGATCCAGCCCGAGCTCAACGCCATCCAGAGCCGGCTCAATCAGCTCGGCCCCGCGCCGGCCGAAGGGGACCCTGCCGAATCGCCCGACATCACCGAGCGCCGCAAGGCCGAGACGGCCGCGCTCGCGGCCGCCGACGCCGCCCTGAAGAAGGTCCGCCTTGCGGTCGTGCAGGCCGAGCAGGTGGTGCGCGACGTCTCCGCGCTCCGCCGTGACCGGTTCGCGCAGTCGCTTTCGGTGCGCAACTACAGCATCCTGTACCCGGCGCTGTGGCTGAACGGCGTGCAGGACAGCCCTTCGGTCATTCGCGGTTTCCGCCTGCTCATAGGCGATTCCTGGGCCGTCGCGACGACGCGCGCTACCGTGCGGTCGGCGGCGACCCTTGCCGCCGCGGTCGTCGCCGCCGTCGTGATCGGCGTCTTCGTGCGTCGTTTCATGCGACGGCTGGCCCCGCCGATCGGGGATTCGGGTCAGGACGTCCCGCGCCTCAAGAAGCTGTTGCGCGCGGTCATGGTGATGATCAGCGACGGCGTGCTGCCGGTGATGGCCGTCGCCGTCATCTATCTCGCGCTCGACATAACCAACCTGCTCACCCCGAGACTGATCGAGCTCAATCGCGGCGTGTTCGCTTCGATCGCGGTGTTCAGCTTCCTGTTCGGCCTGTCGCGCGGCATCTGCGCGCCGTTGCGGCCCGGCTGGCGTCTCATCAATATGTCCGATACGGCCGCCGCCCAGACCGTCGCCTCGGTGACCCTCATCGCCGCGGTGCTCGCCGTCGGCATCTATCTGGAGACCGCCAACTACGTGCTCGTCGCGCCGGTTTCCGTCGAAGTCGTCAAACGCGCAGCGACCGCACTGCTTGTCGCGGCGATCCTGGCGAGCGGCCTTTGGCGTTTGACTGCCGCGCCGCGAAGCGGCGGCGCCCCCTCCCAGGCCAGCATCATCTGGCCGTGGCTGCGCAGCATCGTCTGGCTCGCGATCGGCGCCATTTTCGTAGCGCTTGTCGCCGGCTATATCGCGCTCGCCAATTTCATCGCCACGCAGCTCGTGTTCGCCGGCGCGATCTTCGCGATCGTTTGGCTGTTGCTCGGCCTGATCGACGAGGCGGTGAGCGCAATCCTCGTGCCGCCGAGCCGGATAGGCCCGGCGCTTTCCTCCGCATTCGGCATCAGCGAGAACGGCATCATGCAGCTCTCGCTGGTGGCCAGCGGCGTGCTGCGGCTGATCGTCATCGCGTTCGGGACCGTCCTGGTGGCGCTGCCCTGGGGCTTCGACACCAGCCAGTGGAACATCTGGATCCGCAAGGCATTCTTCGGCTTCACGATCGGCGAGGTGACGATCTCGCTGTCGTCCATTCTCGGCGCGTTGATCCTGTTCGGCATCGGCCTGGTGGCGACGCGCGCGATCCAGGGTTGGCTCACCAACCGGTTCCTGCCCAATACCCACCTGGACCTCGGGCTGCGCAACTCGATCCGGACCATCGTCGGCTATGCCGGCGTGGTGGTCGCCGCGATCTTCGCCGTCACCTATCTCGGGCTCAATCTGGAGAACGTCGCGATCCTGGCCGGCGCCCTGTCGGTGGGCATCGGCTTCGGCCTCCAGTCGATCGTCAACAACTTCGTCTCCGGGCTCATTCTGCTCGCCGAGCGGCCGATCAAGGAGGGCGACTGGATCGTGGTCGGCGCCGAGCAGGGCAACGTCCGCAAGATCTCGATCCGCTCGACCGAGATCGAGACCTTCGACCGCGCCACCGTCATCGTACCGAACTCCGACCTGATCACCGGCACCGTCAAGAACTGGATGCACTCCAACATGATGGGCCGCATCGTCATCCCGGTCGGGGTGAGCTACGGCGCCGATCCCGAACAGGTGCGCGGCATCCTGCTCGACATCGCCCGCGCCCATCCCGACGTGCTCGCCTATCCGGAGCCGCGCGTCTATTTCATGGATTTCGCCGACTCCGCGCTGACCTTCAACCTCTACGCCTTCCTCAACGACGTGAACAATTCGCTGAACGTCAAGAGCGACTTCCGCTTCGAGATCCTGAAGCGGTTCCGCGAGGCGGGCATCGAAATCCCGTTCCCGCAGCGCGACATAAACCTGCGCGACATCGACCGGCTCGACGATGCCATGGCCGGCCGTCTCCGCCCAACCGAGAAACCCGCCGAATGATTCCCGATGTCCGCCTGCCGGCGCTGCGGTTCGCCAAGGTCGCGGCGCCTTTCCTTGTGCTGGCGGTCGCGCTCGGCGCCTGCTTCGGCCCTGCCGTGTCGCCGAAATCGCCGCTCTACGCGAACCTCGCCGAGGTCGCCGGCGATCTCGACGAGAACGCCGCGCTCGGCATGATCAATGCCTACCGGTCGAACAACGGCCTCGGCTCGGTCGCTCTCGACGATCGGCTGAACGCGCTCGCCCAGGGCTACGGCCGCGACCTCGCCACGGCCGCCGGCAAGGGCGCCCCGATCAAGCCGGACGGCAAGCTGGAGGCCCGCCTCGCTACCGCCGGCTACCAGAGCTCGGAGGTCAAGGAATCGGTGAGCGCCGGCTACTACACGCTGGCGGAAGCCTTCTCCGGCTGGCGCGACAGCGAGCCGCACCGGGACACGATGCTGTTTCCCCCCGCCCGGCATCTGGGTATCGCCGCAGTGTATTTCCCGGGCACCAAGTACAAGGTCTACTGGGTGCTGATCATGGCGAAGCCCGCCTGAGCAGCGGAGCGGTCAGCGGGCACGCCCCAAGTCGTTGCAATACGGCACGACCGTTCCTACGATCCGCCCGCCCTTCATCGGAAGTCGAGCCATGCTGCCTGAAGCCTCCTCCTACGACGAACTCGTCCGCCGTTTCCGGTGGGACATTCCGGAGCGCTTCAATATCGCGCACTTCGCCTGCGAACGCTGGGCCGCACGGCAGCCGGGGCGCGTCGCCATCATCAACCGCCGCGCCGACGGCACGGTCGAGAAGATCGGTTTTGGCGCCCTGAGCGAGCGCTCGAACCGCTTCGCCAACGCGCTCGCGGCCGCCGGCGTGAAGCGCGGCGACCGCGTCGGGCTACTGCTGCCGCAGTGCCCGGAGACGGCGATCGCGCATCTGGCGGTCTACAAGCTCGGCGCCGTCGCCGTGCCGCTCGCCATGCTGTTCGGCGTCGACGCCCTCGAATACCGGCTCACGGACTCCGGCGCCTGCGCGCTCGTCACCAGCGCGGCCGGGCTCGGCAAGTTGGCCCGGCTCGCGAACCGGCCGGAAAGCCTGCGGACGGTCTTCTCGATCGACGGGCCGGGAGAGGGCGCCGACGGGTTCCACGAGGCCTGCGACCAGGCTTCGCCGGATTTCGAGATGGCCGATACGAGCCGCGACGACCCCGCGCTCATCATCTACACCTCCGGCACCACGGGTGCGGCCAAGGGAGCGCTCCACGGCCACCGGGTGTTCCCGGGCCACCTGCCGGGCGTGGAGATGCCGCACGAATTTTTCCCGCAGCCCGGCGACGTGATGTGGACGCCCGCCGACTGGGCCTGGGCGGGCGGCCTGCTCAACGTGCTGTTTCCCGCGCTCTATCACGGCGTGCCCGTCGTCGCCTGCCGCTTCGAGAAGTTCGACCCCGAATTCGCCTTCGCCCTGATCGCCGAGCTCGGCATCCGCAACGCCTTCATCCCGCCGACGGCGCTCAGGATGATGCGCTCCGTCAGGAACCCGCGCGGGCGCTGGAACTTCTCGCTGCGCAGCGTCGGCAGCGGCGGGGAGTCGCTTGGCGCCGAGGTCTACGAGTGGGCGAGGGAGGCGCTGGGCCTCACCGTCAACGAGTTCTACGGCCAGACCGAGTGCAACCTCGTCCTCTCCTCCTGCGCATCGATCGGCGTCTCGAAGCCCGGCGCGATCGGCAGGCCCGTGCCCGGCCACGAGGTCGCGGTGATCGACGAGTCGGGCGCCGTGCTCGGCCCCGGCGAGATCGGCCAGATTGCCGTGCGCCGGCCCGATCCGGTGATGTTCCTCGAGTACTGGGGGCGGCCGGAGGCGACGGAGCAGAAGTTCGTCGGCGACTGGATGAAGACCGGCGACCAGGGCATGGTCGACGGGGACGGCTACTTTTCCTTCGTCGGTCGCGACGACGACGTCATCACCTCGGCGGGATACCGCATCGGCCCCGGCGAGATCGAGGACTGCCTGATCGCCCATCCCGCCGTTGCCCTCGCCGCCGTCGTCGGCAAGCCGGACCCGGTGCGCACCGAGATCGTCAAGGCCTTCATCGTGCCGCGCGAGGGCGTCGTTCCGGATGAGAAGCTCGTCGCCGACATCCAGGCCTTCGTGCGCGACCGGCTGGCCGCGCACGAGTATCCCCGCGAAATCGCCTTCATCGACGAGATGCCGCTGACGACGACCGGCAAGGTAATCCGCAGGCTCCTGCGGGAGAGAGCCTAGCGCCGGCCGACGAGGCCGAGGAGTTGCTTGGCGAGCCTTTCCGCCCCTCTGCGCGTATCCTCCAGGCCGGCTGTCGCAGTCTGAAGCATACCGAGCTTCGCCGGCGCGATCAGCAGATCGGCGTAGGGCCGGCGCTGGCGCCAGATCCGCTCGATCATCGGAATGCCGGGCAGCGCGCAGGAATCATAGTGCTCGCCGTCGCCGGCGGCGATCGCGGCCTCGGTGATCTCGATAACGAGCTGTACGCCCGGCGAGTACGCTGCGAAGGCCTCGTCGTAGGCGATCTTCCACAGCCACCAGTTCCTGCCTTCGCCGCAGCTCGCCGCCACCGCGATCGGCCTGCCGTCGACCCGGAGCGCGTCGATCCGCATCCCGCGGCCCGCGCTCAGGCCCGCGGCGATCTCCTCGAACATCTGCACGATCGCGGGCGACAACGCCGCCGCCGTGCCGCGCTCGCCCTTCCAGCCCGACACCTCTAGGGCGAGGAACTCCTCGACGCCGGCGCGGACGGAGGCCGGGTCGTCGGCGCGCGTCGCCGTCACCGCGCCGCGCTCGGCGAGCTTGCGGCGCAGGCGGCGGTACTCCTTCCGCCGCTTCGAGCCGATTGCCCGGTCCAGGTAGCCGCCGTCGAGGCTGTCGCCTTCGAGTACCGCCCGCCCGTAGGCGCCGTGGCGGGTCAGCCTGGCCGAACCGGCCCGCATCGCGATCGCCTCGTGCACCGGACCGTCCTCCGGAAGGAAACGGAACAGCCAGGCGGCCGGCGCGGCGCCGTCCCGATCGAGCCAATCGAAGAAGGCGGCGACCGTCCCCTCCGCCGCATCCCGGTCGACCAGCGGGGCAGACGACATCGCATAGGGGTGGACGAAGGCCTCGCCAACCCCGATCGGCACGCCCCAGCGCTTGCGGATCAGGAAGGGGAAAACGCCCGTCAGCACCGCGTCGCCACCCTCGCTGCGCCAGACGAGCAGCGCGGCGATATCGGCG
Source organism: Pseudomonadota bacterium (assembly GCA_023458595.1). Taxonomy (GTDB): domain Bacteria; phylum Pseudomonadota; class Alphaproteobacteria; order Rhizobiales; family Tepidamorphaceae; genus Microbaculum. The sequence continues at coordinate 31,086 of JAEWYT010000031.1, read as the reverse complement.
TCATGCCCCAAGGCATGGATCGCCGGCAGGGCGAAATCGGGATCGTAGAAGACGTTCGGCTCGGCCGCGCGTCCCGCCAGCGCCTTCCAAGCGTCGCGGACACGCTCCAGACCGGCGCGGTCGACGGTCTCCATGGTGAAACGGGCACCGGTATCGCACGTGCGCCGCTCCGGCGCGGAGCCGGCCTTCGCCCGTCCGCCGGTCCCTTCGCGCAACAGTATCGCGCTGGTGTCGATCGATCGCGTCGCCATGCCGTTGTGCCGTGTTAGAACACGCGGTGTCCCGTTTCGCGACGCGCGTCAGCGCCTTCTGTCCAGAATGAAGACATGGAGGCCGAGCCGCGCCCTTGCCGCGAAGAACAGCAAGATCGATTCCGCAATCAGGGCGAGGCTCGTCGCCCAAGCCGCCCCCGCGAGCCCGAACAGGGGGATGAGCGTGAAATTCAAGACGAGATTGAGCGCGAAGGCGGCCGCGTAGATGGCGGCGCAGAGGTTCTGCTGCCCGAGCATGTTGAGCACCCGGTCGACGGGGCCGACGGTCGCCCGCGCCATCAGTCCCAGCACCAGAACGAAGAGAAGCGGATAGCCCGCGACGAATTCCGGCCCGAACAGCCACAGAAGCGGCTTGCCGGCCGCAAGCATCGCGAGCGTCGCGGCCAGCGCCGGCCAGAACGTCCACACGACCGTGTCGCGCACGAAGGTCTCGAGCTTCGTCCGGTCGCCGGCAGCACCGTACTCGGCGTATTTGTGGGCGGAGGCAGCCGTCACGGCAAAGGGCACGAAGGAGATGAGCGCCAGGATCTTCACCGCCGCATAGTAGATGCCGACCTTGTCCGGGCTCTCGAAGATCGACAGCACCAGCACGTCGGTGTTGGTGAGAAGCATGTAGAAGCTCTCGACCAGGAAGATCGGCAGCGCGGTGACGACCCACGGCTTCCAGTCGTAGGCGCGTTCCACCCGCGGCACCCTGCGGCGCAGGCGCAGCTCCAGGAACAGCGTCTGGAACACCCCGGTGATCCAGATCGCCCCGATCAGCGCATAGGCGCCGGTGACCGCGTCGGCGCTGCCGGCGATCAGCATCGTGCCGCCGACGATCGCGATGATGATCAGCGGACGCACCAGGTAGGGCAGCGCCAGTGCGAGGTCGATCCAGGAATAGTTGCGCGCGATGCCGTCCTGCACCTCCATCAGCGCGTAGGCCGGGAGGCAGACGAGGATCAGGTAGAGCGGCAGCACGTATTGTCGGTCGATCAGGTCGCCGAACAGCCACAGGCCGAGCGCTCCGGCGATCGAGACGACCGTTCCGATCGCCACCATCAGGAGGCGGCTGCCATCGAGGAACCCGCGCAGGAGCCCGGTCGCGCCGGCCTCGGAGTATTCGGCGATGAAACGCTGGCCGGCCGTCGGGAAACCGATCGGCAGGAGGCCCCCGAGGATCACCAGCACCACGAAGGCGAAGGCGAAGACGCCGTATTCGTGGCTGCCGAGCCAGCGTGCCAGCAGAATCTGTGACAGGAGCGCGATCGCCGCGCTCGAGGCGCGGATGAGGAAGGCGATGACGGCTGTGCGCTGGGCGAGCGTGCGGTCGGTCTCCGCGCGCAGGATGCCGGCGAGCACGTGTCGTGCGCGGACGATCCGCCCCGGCGGCGGCGCCCCGGCATCGTCATGCTGGTCGGCGGACGCGATCTCGCTCACCTTACGCTTCATCCCACGGGTCCGGATGGCGCCGCAGACTATGAAAAGGCGCTTAAGAAACGGTTCCGAGGGTATGCAGGCGCCGAATCAGGCCGAAAAGCCGCCGGAATCGAGGTAGGCCTTCTCCTCGGACGTCGTTTCGCGGCCGAGCACCTTGTTGCGATGCGGAAACCGGCCGAAACGGCGGATCGCGTCCATGTGCACCAGTGCGTAGAAGTAGCTCTCCCGGTCCGTATGGGTACGGAAGAAGTCGCAGCAGCGCGCCTGCAGGTCGAGGTCCTCGGCATGCATGAACGGCATGTAGAAGAACTGGCGCGCCGGCACCGGCCAGAGCTTGTCGTGGTCCCGTTCGATCGCCCGGTTCGCGACGCCGACGGCGCGGGCGTCCTGGGCGAAGGCGCGCGGGCTGCCGCGGAAGATGTTGCGGGAGAACTGGTCCAGCACGATCAGGAGCGCGAGCGCGCCGTGCGGCGTCGCTTCCCAGTCCTCGAGGCCGCCGGCGGCGGCGCGCTCGAGAAGCGGGAGAAACGCCTCCCGGCAGGATGCGTCGAACGCCTCGCCGCCCGCGAACCACCTGGACGGCCCCGCCAGCCACCAGAAGTCCAGCACATCGGTCGGGGTCGCGATATCGGTCATGGCGTGATCCTGGCTCGAAGCTGACGAAAACAGTCCCGAAATAGACGAAAGCGACGCGGAGGCAACCCGCGCGGCCTCAGATTCTGAAGCCGCCGGACTGGATGCGGCGGTAGAGATCGCCGTCGATCCGCTCGAACCGGTTCGTTTCGGGGTCGTTGAAGAAGAGATCGTCGGAGACGTGTGCCGGATCGAAGCCGTCGTTGCGCAGGTCGACCTTCTTCTGCTTGAACGTCCCCGTCACCTCCATCTCCTTGCGGATGCGCACGAACAAGGGCCGCGCATAGGCGGGAAGCTGGGCGTTGATGTGCTCGCGCAGACCGGCGAGGTCGAGATCGTCGTCCGCCGCCATCGCCACCATGCCGGCCCGCCCCTCGTGGCCGTGCACGTGCACGCCGTAGACGTTCGCCTCACGCACGCCCGGGAAGACGTTGATGATCTCGGCGACCTCGGAGGTCGAGACGTTCTCGCCCTTCCAGCGGAACGTGTCGCCGATCCGGTCGACGAAGAAGAAGTAGCCCTGCGCGTCCTTCTTCAGGAGGTCGCCAGTGCGAAACCAGGCGTCGCCCGACTCGAAGACGTCGCGCAGGATCTTGCTCTCCGTCGCCGACTTGTCGGCATAGCCGTCGAAGCGCTGCGCCGGCGCCTTCGGGTCGATGAGGATTCGCCCAACCGCCTCCCCGACCTCGCCCGCCTTGCACTCGATGCAGTAGCCGTCGCCCCCGCGCACGACCTTTTCCGCCTCCACGTCGAAGCGGATGATCTTGGTCATGAATCGCTTCTCGAGCCACCACGGAATACGCCCGACCGCACCGGGCGTGCCGTCGAGATTGAACAGCGTCACGTTGCCCTCCGTCGCCGCATACCACTCGATGATCCGCGGGATGCGGAAGCGGGTCTGGAAATCCACCCAGATGTCGGGTCTGAGCCCGTTGCCGTCGCACAGGCGTATCTTGTGCTTCGTTTCGTTGGGATGCGTCGGCGCGTTCAGGAGGTACCGGCAGAGTTCGCCGATGTACTGGAACATGGTGCAGTCGTAGGCGACCACGTCGTCCCAGAACTGGCGGGCGGAGAACTTCTCGCGGATGAAGCAGGAGCCGCCGTTCATCAGCGTGATGCCCGGCGCCAGCACGCCGCCGGCGGTGTGATAGAGCGGCTGGGCGACGTAGATGCGGTCCGTCTGGTTCGAGTGGCACGCCGCCGCGAAGCCGGCCATGATCGCCTGCACGCGGTAGTGGTTGATGATCGCCGCCTTGGGCAGGCCGGTCGTCCCGGACGTGTAGATGTAGAGCGCCGGGTCGTCGATCGTCAGGTCCGGCAGCTCGTGCTTCGGCAGCGCGCCGCTCGGCAGCTGGTCGAGCGCCGGCTCGATGCGCTCCGCCTCCGCATGCGCCTTGCCGGCCACCCACAGGCGCGGCGAATGCTGCAGATGCGGCAGCGCCGTCTCGTAGTTGGCGACGAGATCGCCGCCGACGATGATCTGACGCGCTCCGACGATGTTCAGGCAATGGGCGAGACCGGGCCCGGACAGGTTGGTGTTGACCAGCGCGCAGACGCCGCCCACCCGGATGACGCCCATCCAGACGGCCAGGTACTCGGGCTCGTTCATCATCATCAGCGCGACGGTGTCGCCCTTGCCGATGCCCACCGAGCGGGCCCAGCGCGCATACTGGTTGGCGCGGGCCTGGAGCTGACGGTAGGTCAGCTGCGTGCGGTCGTTCAGCAGCGCGACGTTGTCGGCATACTTCTCGGCCAGCCTGTCGAGGATGTCCGGAAAGGTTCGCGTGCGGTTCTTGACGATCGGCGAGACGTTGCCGAGGATCCTGACGGCCGAGACCAGATAGATGAACTCGCTGCGCAGCCGTTTCAGGAGCGGCATCGATTCCCCCCGTGCATCCTCGTTTCGTCGCGTCTTGTGATCGGGCTCCGTTCTCGCGACGTCCGCGGGCCCTGCAGACCGCTTATCATTCTGCTATTGCGGCGGTAAGAGTCTACGGGATTCGAGCAGCCGGCGGCCGCAAAAACGGAAAATGGAACCGCTTCGATGGAAGAAACGCCGCCGCCGGCCTCCCCGGCGCATCATCTGGACGTCAAGGGCCTGCTTTGCCCCTTGCCGGTGCTCAAGGCCCGAAAGCTCCTGTTCGGGCTGGAACCGGGAACGCTGATCAGCGTGGAGGCGACCGACCCGGCGTCCGTGATCGACTTTCCCCATTTCTGCGAGGAAACCGGCCACCAACTCGTGTCGCAGTCCGAATCCGACGGGATCTATCTGTTCACGATTCGCCGCAGGCCCGGCTGAGGCGCCGGCGCCGACCGTCTCAGCGAAGGGGATTGGCGCGTGGCATGGCGTCCGCCGCCGAAGAGCGATTGCTCGCTCCCGAAGCCTTGACGAGGTTCTTGAACAGGCCGGGCTTGGGCGCGTCGGCCGGCCGCGGCCGCGGCATCGGAACATCGAAGGCCACGACAGGCTTCGCCGGCTGCACGACGGACCCGAGATCGACCACGGCGGCCGACGTCAGCGCCAGCGCGTTGCCGGCCGGATTGATGACGCGCGAGGGATCGGAGGCGCCGGCGGCCGAAACGCCGCCGTCCAGGCCGAAGGACACGTACTCGGCCGGCGCCTTCTTCTTGGAGCAGACATAGGGCCGCATATCGACGGGCATGCCGATCGATGCCGGCCGCGCCAGGGTGTCGAGCGTCGGGCGGCCCGACTTGCCCAGAAGCGAGAAGCCGCCCCCCTCTTCGAACCCGGCTTCGAGCAGCCCCGCCGTCACTTCGTCGCGCAGGCTCGACTTCAGTCCGCCGAGCACCACCGCCGCCAGCCGCCGGCCGCCGCGCGTGGCCGTGGCCACGATGTTGAACCCGGACGCGCAGACATAGCCGGTCTTCATGCCGTCGGCCCCGCGGAAGCGGCCGATGAGCTTGTTGTGGTTGCGCAGGGTCATCTGGCCGACCTGGATCGACTGGATGTCGAAGAATCCTTGGTACTGCGGGTAGTCGCGAATCAGCGCGCGGGTCAGCAGCGCCAGATCGTAGGCCGTCGTCTTCTGGTTCGGATCGTGCAGTCCGTTCGGGTTGACGAAGGTGGTATCGGACATGCCGAGCTGGCGGGCGGTCGAATTCATCCTCGCGACGAAGGCATCCGCGCTGCCGCCGACGGTTTCCGCGATGGCGACGGCGATGTCGTTCGCCGATTTCACCATCAGGATGCGCAGGGCATACTCGACGCTGAGCTCGGTGCCGACGGGAAAGCCCATCTTGCTGGGCGGCTCGGCCAGCGCGCGCGCCGTGATCCGGACCGGCGTCTGCAGCGTGATCGCGCCGTCGCGGATCGCCTGGAACGTCACATAGGCGGTCATCAACTTGGTCAGCGAGGCGGGGTGCCACGGCGTGAACGCCTGGTAGGCGTGCAGAATCTCTCCGGAACGGGTGTCGAAGACCAGCGCCGGCCCGGCGCGACCCGTGCCGGGAGACAGAATCATGCACAAAACGGCGAAAAGGAACGCCGCCAGCCCGCTTCGCCGGCCCAATGCGTGACGCCGAGGTGATTCCGAGGCAGAAAGCATGCCCCTTGTTAGCGGGATTCAGGAGCGGACGCAAAGGCAGGCATGCCACACTTCGGGGAAAAGTTAGGCTGCTTCCGAATTCTCCGGGTCGTCGGCGACCTTGATGTCGATTTTCAGCCTGAAGGCGATCTGGTTGGCCTCGTCCTTCCCCTTCATCGCCACCAGGGACCCCTGCTGGCGCCGGCACAGCGTCCCGGCGGCTCCGAGCAGGATGGCCACGTCGGTGTCGCTGGAGATCGCGGCGTCGCCGCCGTCCGCGGCGACTTCCCGGACGACGATCGAAACGGTGTCGCCGCCGTTGAACCCGACGATCGACAGTCCGGGCGCGGGAGCCGCGCTGCGCAGCCTCACCACCTCCAGCACCGTGTCGAACAGCCGCCGCAGCTCCGCGGGATTGCCGACGACCGGCGGCAGCTCGCCGATCTCCACATTGGCCGGCATCGTCTCCCCGTCGGCCTTCAGGCGCTCCATCCACGCGTCGATCATGCCGCGCGGCTGCAGGGTCACCGCGTTCGAGCGGCCTTCGGTGCCGCCGTCCAGGTCGGTGACGACGAGGCAGGCATCGAACAGGCGGCGCATGAGACGGATGTCGCCGTTGAGCTGCTTCACCATGCTCTCGGCGGCTTCGCGCCGGCGCACCTCGTTGCGGACCTGTTCCACGAGATCGCGCATGTCGACGAAGATCAGGAACCGCCTCAAGACCGTGCCGTCGCTTCGTTTGACCGTGTCGCCGGCGACGAGGCAGGGGAAATCCTCGGGGTCGTGGAGTATCTCGCCCGGCCCCAGCACGCGGCCGCGGCCGGCGAACTGGATGCAGTCGACCGTTTCGTCGCCGAACCGGAACAGGCTCTTCGGGTCGCGGTTGAGGAGGCCCTCGAACGTCCGTTCGCCGAACAGCGACAGCGCCGCCCGGTTCGCCGACATCAGATGGCCCTGCTCCGAGAAGGTCAGGATGCCGTGCGGCGACATGTCGAGGATCGACACCGCAGCGGCGAGATCGTCGGCGAAGGTCGTCGAGGTCAGGAATATGAGCTGGTCGACGGCGCGCGCCAGAGCGCCGATCTCGTCGTTGCGCGAGATGCCAGTATGGAAATTCGCCGATTCCTCCGGCGTGTCGAGGGCGAATTCGATCGCCTTGAGAACGGTTTCCACGGGCCTTACGACCTGATTGGCGACGATCAGCGAGGTGAGCATGCTCAGGACGATCGCGACCGCGAAGAGCAGCAGCGCCTGCTCGAGCAGGTTGCCGGTCAGCGCTTGCCAGTCCGGCCCCACGCCGAGCCGCAGGATCACGCCGTAGGGCAGTTGCGACCGCTCGGGCGAAATGAAGATGTCGAAGGTGCCCGCCGCGCTGTCGAAGCGCGACGTCTCGCCGCCGAGCCGGGCCTCGGCCCAGGTCAGGCTCGGCGCGATGCCGAACACCGCCCGGTCCTCGCCGGCGCCGCTGATGATCACGCCGCCGTCGACCTTCGTGCTGCGCACCAGGTTGTCGCCGATCCGCGTCAGCGTCTCGATGCTCGGATAGATCGTCGGATCGACCGCCGCGGAGAACAGGGCCAGCGCCTCGACCGTGCGGTCGCGGACGAAGCTCTCCTTCTCGGTCAGGTAGACCGGCACGGTCACCACGGCGTCGAGCAGGATGACGACCAGGAAGACGACGAGCGCCACCCGCCGGCAAACGCTTCCGGTCAGCGCCGACAGGATCGAGGACGGGCGCACCGCCGTTTTCAGAATTTCCTTCACCCCGGACGGCTCCTGCCGCGTAGGCACACCGCCCGAGCCTCCCAGACGGGCTTGAAAATCCGGTAAACGCCGGCGATTCGCCGTTTCCTGCCGGAAACCCCGGTTCCGGCCGCCTCAGATCGGCAGCGTCAGAACCGCCCGCAGCCCCCCGCCGGCGCGGTTTTCGAGGCAGACGTCGCCGCCGTGCGAGCGCAGGATCGTCCGGGCGATCGCGAGCCCGAGCCCGATGCCGCCGGTCTCGCGGCTGCGCGAGGCCTCCCCGCGCACGAAGGGTTCGAAGACGCGCTCGAGGTCTCCCTGCGGCAGCCCGGGACCGTCGTCGTCCACGAGCACCCGCGCTTCGGCCGGCCTTTCCGACGTGGAGACCGTGACGCGCGCCCGTTCGCCGTAGCGCACCGCGTTCTCGACGACGTTGCGTATCGCCCGGCGCAGCGCCACCGTTCGCCCCCGCACGACCGGACGCGCCGTTTCGCTCACCTCGATGTCCTCGCCGAGCTCGACGAGATCGGCGGCGAGGCTGTCGACGAGGGCGGCCAGATCGATCGAGCGCGTCTCCTCCTCCGCCTGGTCGGCGCGGACGAAGGCGAGCGTCGCCTCCGTCATGTGCTGCATCTCCTCAATCGTCTCGATCATCTTCTCGCGCATCTCGACGTCGTCGAGCAGCTCCGCGCGCAGCCGGAGGCTGGTGATCGGCGTCCGCAGGTCGTGCGAGATCGCCGCCAGCATCTGCGTGCGGTCGCGCACGAAGCGGTCGAGGCGCTCGCGCATCTCGTTGAAGGCGTGCACCGAGCGGCGCGCCTCGTCGGGTCCGGTCTCCGACAGGGGGCCGATCGCCTCGCCGCGGCCGAGCTTGTCGGCGGCGTCGGCGAGCGCCTTCATGGGACGGACGATCCGGCGCGCGACGAGCAGCGCGGCGGCCATGGTGGCGACCATCGACAGGACGAGGCTGATCAGCAGCGCGCCGCCGAACGGCCGCGGCGACGGCGGCGGCGCCGTCGCGATGTTCAGCCAGCCGCCGGAATCGAGCCGGATCGCCGCCTTGAACCATCCGATCCTCTGCGGAGGCGGCGGCCGGTGCGACCAGAAGTGCCACCAGTGCCCCCCGCGGAAGGGCCGTTCGACGCCGATCGCGACCCGCACCGACCGGCGCGGCATGCGCAGCGCCGCCGCGAGCTCCGTCGCCAGGAAGTCCGATACCCGGTCCTTGCCCTCCTTCGTGCCGGGCGCATCGCTCGCCCAGAACCTGACCTTCGGCTCGCTCGCCGCCTCGAGCACGCGCGCGTGCAGCGGCTCCGGGACGTCCTTCAGGAGCCGTTTCAGCGTGATGGCCCGTTCCACCACGGTCTCCTGATAGACCTGCTGCTGCGCGCGCGAGCGCTCGCCCGCGAACAGGGCGAACGCCACGATCTGGGCGATCAGCAGGGCCAGGAACAGCAGGAGCGCGAGCTGGCCGGCGAAGCTTTTCGGGGCGAGCCTCATTCCCGCTCCACGTTCGCCGAGAAGGCGTAGCCGCCGCCCCACACGGTCTTGATCAGGACGGGCTCCTTCGGGTCGTTCTCGATCTTCCGGCGCAGGCGGCTGACCTGATTGTCGATCGAGCGGTCGAAGGGCACCGCCTCGCGTCCGCGCGTGATGTCGAGCAGCTGGTCGCGGCTCAGCACCATGCCGGGCCGGTCCAGGAAGGCGACGAGCAGGCGGAACTCCCCGGTCGACAGCGGCACCGCCACGCCGTCGGCGCGGGTGAGCTCGCGGCGGGCCGGATCGAGGGTCCAGCCGTCGAAACGGTAGCTGCCGCCGGCGCGCGGCTCGCGGCTCGGCGGCATCGCCTGCGTGCGCCGGAGCACGGAACGGATGCGGGCGAGCAGCTCGCGCGGATTGAACGGCTTCGTCAGGTAGTCGTCCGCGCCGATCTCCAGGCCTACGATCCGGTCGGTCTCCTCCGCCATCGCCGTCAAGAGGATGACCGGGATGTCGGTCGACTCGCGCAGGTGCCGGCACAGCGAGAGGCCGTCCTCGCCCGGCATCATGATATCGAGGACCACGAGGTCGATCGACGCGGCCGCGAGCGCCGCGCGCGCGGTGCGGGCATCCTCCGCCGTGGTCGTGCGGAAGCCGTTCTTGACGAGGTAGCGCCCGACCAGCTCGCGGATGTCGCGGTGATCGTCGACGACGAGGATGTGCGGCTTTCCTTCCATGTCCTTCTGATACATCCGTTGGCCGCCGATGCGCATCCGAATGTGTATCAAAAGGTATTGGCCGCCGGGCCGGGGCGCCCCTGCAGGTGCGGCCCGCCGGGCCCGGAATCCCGCGCCGCGCGGCGGTTCGGGCGGATACAAACTGATACAGTTTCCCCGTTTGCCGACAAACTCCTGCGACTTGTGGCGGGTTCTATGGGGCCATCGAGAAACGAGACGATGGAGTCCTGGATGAAAACCTCCACCTCACTTCTGGTCGCCGCCGGCGCGGTGATCGCCGTTGTCGGCATAGGGTCGGCCGTGTACGCCGACAGCGGATGGCGCGGCCACGGCTTCGGCCCCTGCCGCGAAGGTGGCATGCACGGCATGATGCGCGGGTCGATGGGCGGCCGCTTCGGCGAGTTCGGCGGTCCCGGCGGCATGATGGGGCCGATGACGATCAAGCGTGTGTTCGAGCTCGCCGACGCCAACAAGGACGGCAAGCTCACGCAGGAAGAGATCGACGCGGCCCGCACGCAGCGCTTCCAAAGCCACGACGCGAACGGTGACGGCAAGCTGTCGCTCGGCGAGTTCGAGGCCCTGTTCGCCGAGTTCATCCAGCCGATGACGGTGCGGGCCTTCCAGTTCCTCGATCCCGACGGCGACGCCGAGATCACGATGGAGGAATTCTCGGAGCCCGGCGCCAGGCTGGTCGAGCGCCTCGACCGCAACGGCGACGGCACGCTGTCCATCGAGGACCGGCGGGACGGCTCCGGCCCAGGCAGCTTCGGTCGCGGCGGCTTCGGTCCCGGCGGCCACGGTCCCCGCTTCCGGATGCAGCAGGATGGCCCCCCGCAGCGCAATGACAACTAGTTCGCTTTCCTGACCTCTGGATTTCCGCCGTGCCCTCGCAGACAGGCATGGCGGGAACGCGCGGCCCGGCCAACGCCCCCGTCCGGGCCGCGCATTTTTTTGCCGCCGGCGGAGTAACCTTAAACGTCGAGCTTTTACGCAATTGCCCGCCTCGAGCGTATACGAGTGTTAAATCTTTTTGTTCCAAGCTGACGTTCATGCGTGCGGTCATTGCGGTTTTCGTCATCACGCTGGCCGTCGTTTGGGATGCGGGCCAGAACAACGGCCACTACATCCGGTCCGTTAGTTCCGGCGTCTACCAGACGATGCGCGCCATCGGGATCCTCTAGCGACGCGACCTCGTTGGTTTCGGCGGGACCAGGCATGCTGCCGGCGGCGGCGTCCGGTTCCGGCATCCGAAAACGGCACGGCCGGCGGACCAGTTGCCGTTGTCCGCGCCACGCCGGTCCCGCCCGGACGGCCTTAACCGTTCGTTAGCCAGTTTCCACCCACCCCTGCCTGGTAAATGGCCTCGAAATGTTCTCCGGCATAGATTTACCTTGGCGGACGCCGGCGCCCGCGCCGCGGGATGTCGATTTGCGGAAAAGGAATGGTGCCCCTGGCCGGACTCGAACCAGCACGCCCTCGCAGGCAACAGATTTTGAGTCTGCCGCGTCTACCAATTCCGCCACAGGGGCACGGCGCGCGATCATAGGGGCCGCGCGCCTAGCGTCAACGCCCCGATATGGGGTCCGCGAAGGCGTCTTGCAGCCGATGGACTCGGGTAGACAAACCGCGTAAACCCGCCGCCCATGCTCCGCGCCCTCTACGATAGAACCATGGCTCTCGCCGCCAGCCGCCATGCGATCTGGGCGCTGGCCGGGATTTCCTTCGCCGAGAGTTCGTTCTTCCCGGTGCCCCCCGACGTTCTGCTCATCCCGATGGTGCTTGCCGAGCGGGCGAAGGCCTTTCTCTACGCGGCCGTCTGCACCCTTGCCTCCATCCTGGGCGGCATCGCGGGCTGGGTCATCGGCGCGTTCCTGTTCGACGCGCTGGCCGAGCCGATCCTGCAGTTCTACGGCTATGCCGACAAGTTCGAGGAGTTCGCGCGCCGCTACAACGAATACGGCGCGTGGATCGTGTTCTTCGCCGGCCTCACCCCGTTCCCCTACAAGGTCATCACCATCGCCAGCGGCGCGACCGGCCTGTCCATGCCGGTGTTCCTGGTCGCCAGCGTCCTGTCGCGCGGCCTCCGTTTCTTCGCGGTCTCCGCGCTCCTGTGGTGGCTCGGACCGCCGATCCGGGATTTCATCGAACGCCGCCTCGGCCTCCTTTTCACCGTGTTCGTCATACTCTTGTTTGGCGGATTCGTTTTCGCACGCTATCTGCTGTAGGCGCTCCGCCGCGGCGGAGCCGGCCCTCGGCCCGAACATGGAAGAACGCATGCCCGACGCTCCGCATTTCGACACCCCCGTCGCGCGCGCCGCGACCGCGGTGATTCTCGTCGGGGCCGCGGCGATCCTCGGCGCCTGGGGCTTCCAGCTGGCCGGCTACGTTCCCTGTCCGCTCTGCCTGCAGCAGCGTATCCCGTACTACTTCGGCGTGCCGATCGCCTTCGTCGCCTTCTTCATGGCGCGCCGGATGCCGGGGTCCGCCCTGCCGAGGGTGCTCATCGGCATCGTCGGCCTGCTGTTTCTGGCGGGAGCGGGCCTTGCCGCCTATCACGCCGGCGTCGAATGGAAGTTCTGGGCGGGCCCGGCCGACTGCGCCGCCAGCACCGCCCGCGCGGTGACGACGGGCAACCTGCTCGAAAGCCTCAACGACGCCGTTCTGGTACGCTGCGACGAGGCGGCCTGGCGCCTGTTCGGCATCTCGCTCGCGGGCTGGAACTTCGTGATCTCGCTGCCGCTGGCGATCATCTCGCTCGGCGCCGCGTTCAGGCGGTAGAAACCCGGAAAAAATCCGCTTACGGCTCGAGCTCGGTATCCCAGTAGAGATAGTCGAGCCAGCTCTCGTGCAGATAGTTCGGCGGGAACAGCCGCCCGTTCTTCTGCAGATCGAACACGGTCGGCCGGTAGGGCATCTGTGCCGGCCACATGTTCGTATGGCGGGGATGGTGGCCGCCCTTCCTCAGGTTGCAGGGAGAGCAGGCCGCGACGACGTTCTCCCAGGTCGTCTGGCCGCCGAGGGCGCGCGGGATCAGATGATCGAAGGTGAGGTCGTCGGAGGAGCCGCAGTACTGGCAGCTGAAGCGATCGCGGAGGAAGACGTTGAAGCGGGTGAAGGCGGGGTGACGCGCGGGACGAACATACTCACGAAGAGATACGACGCTGGGCAGGCGTATCTCCGCGCTCGGACTTCGCACCGTCCGTTCGTATTCCGACACGATGTTCACCCGATCGAGGAACACCGCCTTCACCGCGTCCTGCCACGACCACAGCGACAACGGGAAATAGCTCAGCGGACGGAAATCCGCGTTCAGGACCAGTGCCGGACATGCCTCTGGCGAGACGACCGTCAAGATCTCCACTCTCCACCGCAGCTCAAACCCGCCCCGGATATGGGAGAATCGGGAGCGGGCGCGACGACATATAGTATATGCGCCGTGTCAGTCTTGTGAAGCTGTGTCATGGAGCCGCGCCGGTCGGCGCGTCCGCGGGACCGGATGGTCAGACCGGCGCGCCCGAACGTCCCTTCAGCACCCGGTAGTAGGCCCAGAACAGCAGCGCCGCAGCGCCGCGCAGGGGCCGCCAGCGCTCGCCGATTTCGGCCATTTCCCTGGCGCTCGGGCGGTGACCGAGACCGATCGCGACCCCCGCCGCGTGTTGCAGGGCGAGGTCGCCGCCGGGCCACGCGTCCGCATGGCCGAGGCAGAACAGGAGGTAGATGTCGGCCGTCCAAGGGCCGATGCCGTGCACCGCGCAGAGCGCCGCATGGGCTTCGTCGGCGGGAAGGTCGCCGAGCGATTCGAACCGCATCCCGCCCGTTTCGACGGTTTCCGCGACCGCCCGCAGCGTCCTTATCTTCGGCCGCGACAGGCCGGCTGCGCGCAGCGTCTCGTCGGACGCGGCCGCGAGCCCGGGAGCCTCGAACGGCTCGATGGCGGCGCGCAGCCGCCCCCAGATCGCAGCCGCGCTCGCCGTCGAGACCTGCTGGCCGACGACGATATGGGCGAGCCCCTCGAATCCCGGCTCGCGCCGTCGCGGCGCCGGCGCGCCGGCCTCCGAGAGAACGCGCGCGATATCGGGATCGCGCCCGGCGAGGAGGGCAAGGGCCCTGGCGATGCCCTTCGGCGTATCGATCCGGTGGCGGGCGGAGATCATGGCGCGAGCACTAAGCCTTTCAGGGTCAAATAGAAACAGTTCTGTTTGCGATCGGCGAGGCGATACGGCGTCGAGAGCGGCGCAGGGGATGCCGGGCATCGGCCAAGGCGGGCTCGAACGACATCGGATGCTTCCGATGTCGTCAGCAAAGGAAAGGGAAATCGGGAACACCCGATTTCCCGGCGGGCGTCCGCCGCTCGCAAACCCTCCGGGACGGGCGCTTTCGGGCCAGGGCCGAAAGCGCCGCGTCAGAATGGTTCTATTTGACCCTGAAAGGCTCCAGCCGCGCGCGGACGGCAGGCATACCCGTTTGCAGACGCCGCGTATGCGCGTATCAGTTTCCGCCATGCCGCGCCCCGTCCTGCGTTTCGCGCCGAGCCCGACCGGCGCCCTGCATCTGGGCCACGCCCTGTCGGCGCTTCTCGCCCACGATGCCGCGCGGCGGGTCGGCGGGCGCTTCCTGCTGCGCATCGAGGACATCGACGGGACGCGCTGCCGGCCCGAGTTCGAACGGGGCATCTACGAGGACCTCGCCTGGCTCGGGCTCGATTGGGAAACGCCGGTGTGCCGACAGTCGGACCATTTCGCCGACTACCGCGAGGCGGCCGGGCGGCTCGCCGCGATGGGGCTGCTCTATCCCTGCACCTGCAGCCGCTCCGAGATCGCAGCCGCCGTCGGCGCGATCGAGGAGCGCGCGGGCGGGCCCTGGCCACGCGACCCCGACGGCTCTCCGCTCTATCCCGGCACCTGCCGGCCGAAAGAGCCGGTCGAGCCCGATATTTCGCTCGTGGAGGCCGGCCATCATGCGCTCCGCATCGACATGGCGCGCGCCGTCGCGGTCGCCGGCCCGCTCTCCTGGCTCGAATTCGGCGATCCCTTCTATTCGCCGGACAATCCCGACGCGGCGCGTGTCGACGCCGATCCGGCCGTGTGGGGCGACGTCGTCGTCTGCCGGAAGGAAACGCCGACGAGCTATCACCTCTCGGTCGTGCACGACGACGCGCTGCAGGGCATCACCCACGTCACCCGCGGCCGCGATCTCTACGAGGCGACGGCGATCCACCGCCTTCTCCAGACGCTGCTCGGTCTGCCCGAGCCCGCCTACGCCCATCATCGCCTGCTGATGGGCGACGACGGCCGGAAGCTGTCGAAGACGCGCGGCGACACGAGCCTTGCCGCCCTGCGCGCGGCGGGGAGGACGCCGCAGGATATCCGCCGGATGGTCGGCCTCCAGCTCAGGTCCCGAGGATCCACAGCCAGAACGACAGGGTGACGACCGAGGCCGCGCTGGTCAGCGTGATCGAGTTGGCGGCGACCGCGTGGCCGGTGCGGAACCGGTTGGCGATCAGCCAGGCGTTGACGCCGGTCGGACAGGCGCCGACGATAGTGACCACGGTCACCCAGAAGGGCGGCAGACCGAACACCTCGTCGGCTATGACCCAGACGACCGCCGGCATCAGCAGGAGCTTGAAACCGGCGATGAACACCGCCGGCAGCACGTGCCCGCGCACGCCGTACTTCGTCAGGCTCATGCCGAGCGCGAACAGCGCGCAGGGGACGGCCACGACGGCGATCTGGTCGCCGAGCACCTGCAACGGGCCGGAATAGCCGAAGCCCAGATAACGCCAGACGCTGCCGCCGACGATGCCGATGACGAGCGGGTTCTTGACGAGGTTGAGCGCGATCGAGCTGGCGATGCGCGGAACGGAGATCGGCCCCGTCGCCGTGCCGTCGCGATGCTCGGCCCATTCGATCAGCACGGTGCTGACCGTCATCAGGACGGGAAGCTGCACAGCGACGATCAGCAGCACCGGCACCGCGCCGCTCTCGCCGAAGGCGGTGAAGACGAGCGGAATGCCGAGCAGCACGGCGTTCGAGAACCCCGCCGAGACGCCGGCGATGATGCCCGCCTTCGCCTCGCGCCCGAACACCTTGCGCAGCATCAGGTCCGACAGCGCCCAGGACACCGCGACCCCGGCGAAATAGGAGATCCACACCGGCCAGGGCGAGATGTCGGGGAAATGGACGGTGGCCAGGGTCTTGAACAGGAGGATCGGCAACGCGACCATGAAGACGAAGTCGCCGAGGCCCTCGCCGATCGATTCGGGAAGATAGCGGCTCCACGAGGCGAAAAAGCCGACACCAATCAGGCCGAACACCGGCAGGACGATCCAGAAGATCTGGGCGATCGAATCGTTCAAAGGCTGCGCTCCCGACACCTCGTTGCGGCATCGATGCCCCTCGAGCATCAGCCGTTTACCTTAAACGCGATAAAGCATTCTCTTTGACCTTCCCTTAAATGCCGGCCTCTAGCATGCTGGCATAAACACAGGGAGGCGTCGCCTCCGCCGGCTTTCCGGTAGCGGGGCCGGCGGAGGCGCTGCCGAAACAAAACAAACATGTCCCGACCAACGGACGCACGACCAGGGGGCTTCGACTTGACTGCCGATTCCGGTTCGACCGGCCGTGTCGCCGCTGCGCACGGTGGCGAGGACCAAGCGGGCGTCGCCGCCCTGGCCGAACTCGTGGCGGGTCTGCCCCATCCGGGCATCCCCCTCACCGTCTCCCTCTCTGCCCTGACGGACGGCTCCGTCCGCCGTCCCGCCCGGCTCGACGTATCGGTCGCCCAGGGCCTGACCATTCGCCCCCGCGTCCTTCTCGTCGAGGACAACCCGATGAACCGGCTGATGGTCGGTGTGCTGCTCGACCGGCTCGGCCTCGAGCACGTCGCGGTGGGCTGCGCTCAGGAGGCGATCCTCCGGTTCGCCCGCGAGGCGTTCGACGCCATCCTGCTCGACGTCGAGATGGACGGCCTCGCCGGCCTCGCCGCCGCCCGCGCCATCACCGGCCTAGCCGGCGCCGCGACGCCGCCGCTGGTCGCGCTCGGCCGCGCCGATCTCGACGAGGAGACCCTCGGCGAGGCCGGTTTCTCCGCGATCGCCGAAGCCCCGCTCGACACCCGCCGCCTCGCCGCCGCCCTGATCGCCGCCGTCGAGCACAGCCTTAAGTCCGACAGCCGCTAGCGACCGGCGCGCCATCCGCCCTCGAGGCGCTCGCACGCACACCCTCGTCGGTCCCGGCGACACCGCCGTGAAATTTCCGTAACACGACGTCGGCATTGTCGTTTCCGTTCGACGCCCGGAATTGTATGGTGAATGAATAGTATGCCGCCGTAGCAAGGCGGTTCGCATGCAGCAGGAGAGGAATCGCATGAAATTTCCCGCAACAGCCGGACGGCACGGTCGCGCGACCAGGACTTCCATCGGGCTGATCGCCACGATTTTCGCCATCGCAGGCTTTTTCGCGGCCGCCCCGGCGCAAGCGCAGACGATCAGCTACGCCCAGGCGGTGGACGAGCTCGCCAGAGCCTGCGGCGCCGATATCGGCAAATACTGCAAGAACACCAATCTGGGCAGCGGCATGGGCGAATGCATGGCGAAGAACATGAGCAGGGTCTCGGCGAACTGCAAGGCGACCTACGCGACAGCAATGGCTTCGCTCGAGAAGCGCGCCGCCGCGCAGCAGGCCGTCGCCGGAATCTGCGCCTCCGACATCAAGCGGCTCTGCAAGGAGTACGATGCCGGCAACGGCCGCATCCTGCGTTGCATCCTGAAGGCCGGCAACAAGGTCAGCGGCCCCTGCAGCCAGGCCGTCACCGACGCCGGCTGGCGCTGATACGAACCGGCACGCCGATCCGGCGCCGGGACCGCTCAGGCGCCGCGCAGATCCGGATCGGCCGACTGAAAGACATTCGGAGACAGATCATGAGAAATATCGTCATAGCGCTCGCCGCCCTTGCCGTCGCCGGCCTTTCTTCCGGCGCGGCCCGGGCCCAGTCCGCCGTCACCGACGCGGACCTGATCAAGGACCTGCAGGGCCTCGGCAGCCGGTCGACGGTTCTCGACTTCAACAAGATGCACGACGAACTGCTGGTCAAGATCCAGACGGAGCAGAGCGAGCAGGTGAGGGAACGCAACGCGTATCTCGACTACTTCGCCAACCTGCCGAACTTCGACGTCGAGATCCTGTTCGACTTCAACTCCGACATCATCAAGCCGGACTCCTACCGCGTGCTCGGCGCCATGGCCGACGCGCTCCACAATCCCATACTGCTCGGCGACCAGTTCCTCATCGTCGGCCATACCGACGCCAAGGGAACGCGGGAGTACAACCTGGAGCTCAGCCAGAAGCGTGCCGACGCGATCCGCAACGCGCTGGTGTCCTTCTTCCGTGTCGAGCCGGCGCGGCTGAAGGCCTTCGGTCTCGGCGAGGAGCAGCTGAAGAACCCGGCCAATCCGGATTCGGGCGTCAATCGCCGCGTCCAGCTCGTCAACCTGGGGCCGTTGCCGTAGGCGGCGGAGAGCCGCGCGAGCCGGATCGACATTGCCGGGGAAGCCGCGAAGGGCGGCGCAACGGGGCGAAACCGCGATGGCCATCGATCTCACGCACACCGAAATGGAGCTGGCGCTGCGCAGGGGCGGCGCCGGTCTCCTCAAGGGCGTCTACTGGCTGACCGCCCGCGCCTACAACACGATCCTCGTCGACATGCTCGGCTACCGGGCCCCCGAACTCGCCGCCGATGCGTTCGCGGCGCGTTGGCGCGGCGGCGACGGACCGGTGCTCGATCTGGGCTGCGGCACAGGGCTCACCGCCGCGGCGCTGTCGAAGCGTGTTTCCGTCGTCGTCGACGGGCTCGACTATTCGTCAAGCATGCTGGACCAGGCGCGCCGCAAGGGGCTCTACCGGCACCTCGTCGAAGCCGATGCGACGAAGACCCTGCCCCTCGAGCCGGAGAGCTACGCGGGCGCCATCTCGTCGGGCCTGTTCACCCACGGCCACGTCGGCCCGGAGGCGCTCGAACCGCTGCTTGCCGCGCTCGCCCCCGGCGCCCTGTTCGCCTTCACCGTGTATTCGGTGATCTGGAGGCGTTCCGGCTTCGGCGAGGCGCTGGACCGGCTCGCGGGAGAGGGCCGGATCGCCGTCCTGTCGCACGAGGAGGTCGGCCACTTCACCCGGCTCAGGGGCCAGAAGGTGCACGTGATCGCGGTGCGGGCAAGATAGTTTCGCCCTGCGCCTCAACCGCCCGCCGGCTCGACATAGACCCCGTAGAAGAGATCCTTGCCGACACGGCCGCGCTCGCCGGAGATGTCGATGCCGAACTCCGCGCTCAGCTCCTGCATGACGGCCGGCTTCACGTCCGCGGACACGTTCGCGCTGTAGTCGATCTTGTAGTCGAGATCGGCCTTGAAGGCGGAAACGACCTGATAGGCGTTGTTCTTGCGCTTCATCGCGGCCAGGATGTCTGCGCATTTCGGTCCGAGCGTGTCCCGGATGTCCGACAGCTTGTCCAGGGCGTATTCCTGAACCTCGGTGTTCTTGAAGGACATCGTGAAGCTGTCCACGTACTTGGCGCTCAGGGTCAGGCCCAGCTGCTGCAGGAACCCGGCATTGAAGCTGAACGTCTTGTTCATTGCCGACGCCACCGTTTCCGACGTCGACTTTTCAGGGTCTCCCGGGAAGCGGACATATTCCGGCGAGCAGATGTAGCCGAGGGTGATCTCGTTCTCCGAATTGCTCGGATTCGTCCTCTTGTAGACGAGGTTTCCCAGCCCGTAGTTCCTGGTCGGGGGAACCGCGACCGCGTAGCCGTACCTGGAGATGACGTCTTCGGGTCTGTCCGTTGTGCAGCCGGCCAGCGCTATCGCGCATCCGCCGGCGATCACGAGACGCTTCAACATCTGCCCCCTCCCGAATCACAACCATCAGATGCTCAATATTATGTAAGCATCTAATGGTTGCAATACGGATCGGCAGAAACCACCGACGCGAGCCAGGGCCGTCCCGCTGAAGGCGAAAGGCGGGTCTGGGCTTACGCCACTTCCTTCTCGATGCCCGCGTCGACGATACGCACGACGTCGCCCATGATGTCGTTGATGCGGAAATCCTTGGGCGTGTAGACGCCGGCGACCCCCGCTTCGAGCAAGGTCTCGGCGTCCTCCGGCGGGATGATGCCACCGACGACGACCGGCACGTCGTCGATGCCGGCTTCCTTCATCCGCCTCATGACCTCGGTGACGAGCGGCACGTGGCTTCCCGACAGGATCGACAGGCCGATCACGTGGACGACACCCTGCTTCGCGGCCTCGACGATCTCGGCCGGCGTCAGGCGGATGCCCTCGTAGACGACATCCATGCCCGCGTCGCGCGCCCTGACGGCGATCTGCTCGGCTCCGTTCGAATGCCCGTCGAGGCCCGGCTTGCCGACCAGGAACTTGAGCCGGCGGCCGAGCCGCTTCGAGACGCGGTTCACTTCCTCGCGGATCTCGTCGAGACCTTCCGTGAGGTTGCGCGCGGCGCTGCCCACGCCGGTCGGGGCGCGGAACTCGCCGAACACGCCGCGCAGCGCCCAGCCCCATTCGCCAGTCGTCACGCCGGCCTTGGCGCAGGCCACCGACGCGTCCATGACGTTGCGGCCCTCCGACGCCGCCCGCTTCAACTCCTTCAGTGCCGCGTCCACGGCCATCTGGTCGCGCTGCTCGCGCCACGCGAGGAGCCGCTCGATCTGGTCGCGCTCGACCCATTCCGGCACAGTCAGCACCGCGCCGGTGCCCGTCGAGAGCGGCGACGGCTCGGTCTCGGTGAAGGCGTTGACGCCGACCACCGTCATCTCGCCGCGTTCGATTCTTTCGAGCCGCTCGGTATTGGAGGCGACCAGCGCCTGCTTCATGTATCCGGATTCGATGGCGGCCACCGCGCCGCCGATGTCGAGCACCGACTTGAGCTCCGCGCGCGCAGCCTCCTTGAGCGCCTCGACCTTCGCCGTCACCACCTCGGATCCGGCGAACAGGTCGCCGTACTCGAGCAGGTCGGTCTCGTAGGCGAGGATCTGCTGCATGCGCAACGACCACTGCTGGTCCCACGGCCGCGGCAGGCCCAGCGCCTCGTTCCAGGCGGGAAGCTGCACCGCGCGGGCGCGCGCGTCTTTCGACAGGGTGACGGCCAGCATCTCCAGAAGGATGCGCGTCACGTTGTTCTCGGGCTGCTGTTCGGTCAGGCCCAGCGAGTTGACCTGCACGCCGTAGCGGAACCGGCGGTGCCGCGCGTCCTCGATGCCGTAGCGCTCGAGCGTGATCTCGTCCCACAGCTCGGTGAACGCCCGCATCTTGCAGATCTCGGTGACGAAGCGGATGCCGGCGTTGACGAAGAAGGAGATGCGCCCCACCGCCTCGGGAAACTCCTCGTCGGGGATCGCGCCCGACGCCTTGACGCTGTCGAGGATGGCGATGGCGTTGGCGAGCGCGAAGGCGAGCTCCTGCACCGGCGTCGCGCCTGCCTCCTGCAGGTGATAGGAGCAGACGTTCATCGGATTCCACTTCGGCATCTCCCGGCAGGTCCAGGCGATGATGTCCGTGGTCAGCTTCATCGACGGTTCGGGCGGGTACACGTAGGTGCCGCGGGAGAGATACTCCTTGATGATGTCGTTCTGCGTGGTACCGGTGAGCTTGCCGCGGTCGGCGCCCTGCTCGTCGGCGACGGCGACGTAGAGCGCGAGCAGCCAGGCGGCGGTCGCGTTGATCGTCATCGACGTATTCATCTTCTCGAGCGGGATGCCGTCGAGAAGCGCGCGCATATCGCCGAGATGGCTGATCGGCACGCCGACCTTGCCGACCTCCCCGCGCGCCAGCACGTGATCGGAATCGTAGCCCGTCTGGGTGGGCAGATCGAAGGCGATCGACAGGCCGGTCTGGCCCTTGCCGAGGTTGCCGCGATAGAGCCGGTTCGATTCCGCCGCCGTCGAATGGCCGGCGTAGGTGCGGAAGATCCAGGGTCTGTCGCGGGTGGGCGTATCGGTCATTTCGGGGTTCCCATCGGTACGGACCCCTATAAAACCGCCGCCTTCGCTGCAATGCAACAAGACAAAGGCCGTACCGGCGGCCGGTCCCCGGCCGCCGGCACGCCGGAAATCTATGCTTTCTTGATCAGCCCGATGATGAACAGCAGGATCACCGCGCCGATGACGGCGCCGATGATGGCCGACACCACCCCGCCGCCGAGCGATATGCCGAGAGCGCTCAGAATGTAGCCGCCCACGACCGCGCCGACGACCCCGACCACGATGTTGCCGATCAGGCCGAAGCCGCGACCCTGCATGATCTGACCGGCGAGCCAGCCCGCGACGGCGCCGACGACGAGCCAAATGATGAGCGATGTGATTGTGAACATGGTGTCCCTCCTCGGGCCGCTGCGAATCACCGACGCTCCGCATTGCCCTCACGGCATTATATCCGATTTGGCCCGCAACGGGGATGACGGCTATTCGCCCTCGACGGGAATGCCGAACACGACGGCCGCGAAGGCTATGATCGCGAGCGCGACGAACCCGGCCACCCGCAGCCTGCGATGATCCACGTCGGGGGCGGCGAGCGCGACCTGCGCGGCGACGATGCATTGCAACGTGTAGAACAGGGCGAAGGCGCGAGAGGCGAGCGCGATGATCCGGAACACGTCGGTGCTCCAGACGAGCGCGATGCCGACGGCGGCGATGACCGGATAGGCGAGGTGCCGGTCGATGCGCCCCGTCGTCTCCTCGTGGATCAGCCCGGCGCTGCCGATCGCGTCGGCGATCGCTGCCGAAAGCTGTGCGAACACCGCGCCGGCGGCGAGCATCATCGGCAGCACCGGAGCGGCGAGCGCGACGAGATCGATCATCACCGCCACGTCGCCGTCGATCGGCTTCGTGCCGGCCACCACGAGCGTCAGCGCGAAGAAGGCGAGGTAGATGGCGCCCGCGATGATCTGGGCATGACGCATGGTGGCGACCCTGAGCGCCGGCGGGTACTCGCCGGCCAGGAACCGCGACGTCTCGAAGCCCTGCACGACGATCAGGAGGCCGAGGACCACGCGGATGTCGTCCCAGCGGACGGCATCCGGCGCCGGCGGTATCGCCCAGTTGCCCTCGGCCAGCAGCCGGACGTTGAGGATCGCGAGCCCGACCAGCACCGCCGCGATGATCGCGAGCTTCAGGCCGACGGCGTATTCCTCGATGCCCTCGAGCCCGCGCAGGCCCTTCCAGAAGCCGTAGCCGCCGATGCCGGCGAGCAGCACCGTCGTGATCGCCCGGGCCGCGACCGGATCCGGCGTCCCGGCCGCCTTCAGCAGGAAGGCCGCCAGCAGGGACAGGTAGTAGGTGACCGACACGAAATAGGCGAAGGCGAGCGCGAAATGGGACATTCGCTCGACGATCGGCAGCCGCTGCTCTCCGGCTGCCCCGAACAGCGGCTCGCCGTTCACGATGTTGAAGCGGATCGCGCCGCCGATCAGGTAGGAGAACCCGACGAGGCCCGCCATCGCGACGATCGCGTAGTGGCCGACGGTCGCCGTCAGCGCCGGCAACGAGACCAGGAAGCCCGAGCCGATGATCGAGGCGAGAGGCGTGACCGTCGCGCGCCACCGACGAGACGCGCGAAGCCTCCGCGAAAGCAGGAGAATCGTGACACCGGTTACGGTCACGACGACGGCAATGTCGGCTACCACGGTTGCTTGTCCCCTTTCCCCGGGACGCGGCGCGGCATGCGCTTCTTGTTGCACTGCAGCACCGGATTGGGGCATGTGTAGTGCATATACGGCCTCGGATTGTCCGACACTACGACGCGGGGCCCCGGTTGACTAATCTCGCGAACGGGCCCCCCGGGGCGCGCTCCGCGAGCAGAGGGAGGTGAACGATGGCGACGAACGTCGCGGAACAGGCGCAGCCGCCGGTCTACGAGGCCGAAAAGAAGGATCTGTACGAGGTCGGCGAGATCCCGCCGCTCGGCCATGTTCCGAAGAACATGTACGCCTGGGCGATCCGCCAGGACCGGCACGGCCCGCCCGACGAGGCGATGCAGGTCGAGGTGGTGCCGACCTGGGAGATCGACTCCCACGAGGTTCTGGTCCTCGTCATGGCCGCCGGCGTCAACTACAACGGCATCTGGGCGGCGCTGGGCCAGCCGATAACGCCCTTCGCTGTCCACAAGGCGGATCTTCATATCGCCGGTTCGGATGCATCCGGCATCGTCTGGGCCGTCGGCTCCAAGGTGAAGCGCTGGAAGGTCGGCGACGAGGTCGTCGTCCACTGCAACCAGGACGACGGCGACGACGAGGAGTGCAACGGCGGCGACCCGATGTTCTCGCCCTCCCAGCGCATCTGGGGCTACGAGACGCCGGACGGCTCCTTCGCCCAGTTCTGCCGCGTCCAGGCCCAGCAGCTCATGCCGCGCCCCCAGCACCTGACCTGGGAGGAGTCGGCCTGCTACACGCTGACGCTCGCCACCGCCTACCGCATGCTGTTCGGCCATCCCCCGCATGCCCTCAAGCCCGCTGACAACGTCCTCGTCTGGGGCGCCTCGGGCGGGCTCGGCTCGATGGCGATCCAGCTCATCGCGGCAGCCGGGGCCAACGCCATCGGCGTCATCTCCGACGACGACAAGCGCGAGTTCGTCACCTCGCTCGGCGCCCGCGGCGTCATCAACCGCAAGGACTTCGACTGCTGGGGCCAGATGCCCACCGTCAACACGCCCGAGTACGCCGCATGGCTCAAGGGCGCCCGCGCCTTCGGCAAGGCTATCTGGGACATCACCGGCAAGGGCAACGACGTCGACATGGTGTTCGAGCACCCCGGCGAAGCGACCTTCCCGGTCTCCTGCCTGGTGGTGAAGCGCGGCGGCATGGTCGTCTTCTGCGCCGGCACGACGGGCTACAACCTCACCTTCGACGCCCGCTACGTCTGGATGCGCCAGAAGCGCATCCAGGGCTCCCACTTCGCCCATTTGAAGCAGGCGAGCGAGGCGAACCAGTTCGTCATGGAGCGCCGCCTCGATCCCTGCATGTCCGAGGTCTTCCCCTGGGCGCAGATCCCCAAGGCGCACATGAAGATGTGGAAGAACCAGCACGCGCCGGGCAACATGGCCGTGCTCGTCCAGTCTCCGGCCACCGGTCTGCGCAGCTTCGAGGACGTGCTGGAGGCAAGCGCCGGCTGAGCGGTATCGCCGCAATCACCGGCTAAGAGAAACATCGATCCGGTGTAACCTGTCCCCCGGGATTCGGCGCGGGCTCCTCCGCGCCGGCCGCGGGAGACAGCCATGACCCAAGCTCAATCGCAACCCTCGCCCGGCGGGCGCCTCGGCCGCACCGTCGGCAATCTGCTGCTGGCCCTGCTCAACGCGACGCTGTTGCTGTTCATCGTCGCGGCGGTCACCGGCATCCTGCTCGTCGGCAAGGTCCGCACGCTGTCCGCGGACATTGCCGGCGACGTGACCGAGGCCGCCATTGCCTCCACCGGGCTCAATCCCGCCGACGCGCTGGCCGAGCTTCGGGTCGCCTCGACGGAGATCGCCGAGCTCCGCGCCTCGATCCAGGAGCGCCGCGGGGACGTCGACGCGCGCGTCGAAGCGCTCGGCGCCCGGCTCGACACGATGCAGGCAACGCTGCAGTCGCTGCGCGAGCGCAAGATCGCTCTCACCGACGCCTTCATCGACAAGGCCGCGACGGCGGCGGGGACCGCCCTGAAGGATCTGCGCGACTGCCGCCCCGCCGGCGCCGGCTCATAAACCCGCCTTGCGCTGCCGCCATCCCTCGTGAATCTCCCGGTTGAGCGCGCCGGCGAACAGGAGGATCACGCTCGTCAGGTAGAAGAAGATCAGCGCGGCGACGATCCCGGCGAGGCCCGCGTAGACCCGCGCATAGTTGGCGAAGGACGCGAGGTACCAGGAGAACGCATGGGCGGAGAGCCACCACAGCGCGAGCGTCGACAGGATGCCCGGCCAGAGTGGCGGTCGCCGCGGCTCGTGCGCCGGCAGGAACAGGTGGATCGCATACAGGAAGCCCGCCAGCACGACGGTCAGGAAGACCTGCCTGAGCAATTCGAAGTTCGGATGGAAATTCTGCAGTTCCGGCATGTAGGCGGTTATCGCGGCGTAGCCGAGCGGCGCCACCACCGCGGCGAAGGCGATCACCGCCAGGGCGATCGTGGTCAGGATGACGAAGGCGATCGATTCGAGCCGCGTGCGGATCACCGAGCGCGGCTCGGTGAAGCCGTAGGCGCGGTTCAGCCCGCCGCGCACCGTCTCCACCGCGCTCGAGACCGAGACCAGCATCACGAGCAGCGAGAAGGTCAGCAGCCCGCCGCCGGCGTCGCGGATCAGCACGTTCCAGATCTCCGGCTCGAGCGCCTCGGCGACCTGGTCGGGAAGTGCGTCGAACAGCGCGTTCGTGATCCACTCCGCCAGGTTCTGCCCGCCGAAGAAGCCGGTCAGCGCGGTCGCGAAGATGATGAAGGGGAAGATCGCGAGCACCAGCGAGAAGGCCAGCGCGCTCGCCATGTAGAGGCCGTCGTCGATCAGGAAGCGCTCCGCCGACCGGTAGATCGCCCGCGACAGCCACCAGCCGTCCCGGCTCGCCTTCCAGTGCAGGAAGCGCCGGATACCGGCCGCCGTCGCCGGTGGGCCGGTGTCGGCGACGTCTTCAGGCGCCGCCCGGCTGCCCGCTTCCGTCGAATCGTCGATCTCCCGCATTCTCTACATCCTGGCGGCCCCGGTCCGGGAAAGGCAAGCCGGATCGCCGCGGTCGGAGTCCCGCCTGCAGCGCATGGCCGCCGCGCCGGCCAGGCGCTTGTGTCCCGCAGCGTGAAACGCTAACCGGCTGGGATGCGATCCAGTCCCTCCCGGCAGGCTGCGGAAGAAACGTCGGACGATACGACGCTTTTCGTGCGGATGATGCCCGGCCTCTTCGTGCTGCTCTGGTCCACGGGCTATGTCGGCGCGCGCGCCGCGGCGACCGGCGCCGAGCCGCTGAGCTTCCTGCTCCTGCGCTTCGTCATCGCCGGCGGCCTGCTGCTGGTCGCCGCACTCCTCGCGGGCGCCCCATGGCCGCGCCGCAAGCGTGCGGCGGTCGATTCCATGATCGCCGGCGCACTCCTGCAGGGTGGCTATCTCGGCGGCGTCTTCTGGGCCGTCTACCACGGCCTGCCCGCCGGCATCGCGGCACTGATCGTGGCGCTGCAGCCGCTGCTGACCGGGCTGCTCGCCGGGCCTTTCCTGGGCGAGCAGGTCACCCGCGCCCACTGGCTCGGCCTCGTCGTCGGGCTGGTCGGCCTCGGCCTCGTCATCGGCCCGAGGATCGAATTGACCGGCACCGGCATCACGCCGGTGACCGTCGGAGCGACCCTGTTCGCCGTCCTGGCGATCGTCCTCGGCTCGATCTGGCAGAAGGCGCACGCCTCGTCCACGGATCTGCGCACCGGCACCTTCCTACAGTATGTCGGCGGTGCGATCGTCGTCGGCATCGGCGCCGCCGCGACCGAGAGCTTCCATATCGAATGGACCGGCGAGGTGATCTTCGCCATGGCCTGGCTGGTGCTGGTGCTCTCGATCGGCGCGATCCTCATCTACATGGTGCTGATCCGCCGCGGCGCGGTCGCCAAGCTCTCGACGCTGTTCTATCTCGTGCCGCCCTGCACCGCGCTGATCGCCTGGTTCCTGTTCGGCGAGACCCTGACCCTCGTCCAGGTCGCCGGCATGGCGGTGACGGTCGGCGGCGTGGCGATCGCCACCAGGGCAAGGGCCTGAGGAATTTCCGCTGTAGCCGAAACTCCGTTTGCCTTGTGCGCCCCAGGCGTTATTTTTGCCGCACCGCAACATAAGAAAACGGACCGCGTGGAATGTCGCTTGCCGCCGCCGCCTCGACCAAATCCGATCTCGCCGCCGCGCTGACCGAAGCCGCAGACATGGCCGGCCGCCTGCTCGCCCGGGCCCGCTCGGCCGTCGCCGCCGAGGTCTCCGAGGGCGGCAGGATTTCCGCGACGAAAC
Source organism: Pseudomonadota bacterium (assembly GCA_023458595.1). Lineage (GTDB taxonomy): Bacteria > Pseudomonadota > Alphaproteobacteria > Rhizobiales > Tepidamorphaceae > Microbaculum. The sequence continues at coordinate 3,257 of JAEWYT010000031.1, read as the reverse complement.
TGGAGGCGAACCAGCGCCCCGCCCACGGTCTGTCCTGGCTTGCGACCTACGCAGAGGCGATTCGCCAGCTCGGCGCCTATACGGAGCGGATGAGCGCCGAGGGCCGCTTCGGCGAGGCCGAGGAACTGGCCGTCCGCATCGGCGCTTCCGAATATCTCGCCCAGATGGCCGGCGGAATCCCCATGAGCCAGGGCGAATTCGTCCGCCCCGCCGATCTCGGCCTGACCGACGAGGACGTCTCGGCGTTCCTGACCGATACCGTGCGCAGCCTGATCTCCGGCGGCAACACGCCGCAGGCCCGCGCCCGCCTCGTCGCGCTGATGCGCGAGCAGGGCCCGGGCGACGTCGGCGACCCGGGGCTGGACGAGACGCTGACGGCGATGCGGGCCGAGATGCGTCGCTTCGCCGAATCCGAGGTCGTGCCGAACGCCCAGGAGTGGCACCTGGAGAATGCCTACATCCCCATGGAGGTCGTCGGCCACGTCGCCGAACTCGGCGTCTTCGGCCTGACGATCCCGGAAGGATACGGCGGCCTCGGCCTCGGCAAGGAATCGATGTGCGTCGTCTCGGAGGAGCTGTCGCGCGGCTGGATCGCCGTCGGCTCGCTCGGCACCCGCTCGGAAATCGCCGCCGAACTGATCCTCGCCGGGGGAACGGATGAGCAGAAGGAGAAGTGGCTGCCGCTGATCGCCTCCGGGGAGATCCTGCCGACCGCCGTCTTCACCGAGCCGAACACCGGCTCCGATCTCGCGAGCCTGCGTACCCGCGCGGTGCGCGAGGGCGACGTCTACAAGGTGACCGGCCAGAAGACCTGGATCACCCATCCCGTCCGCGCCGACCTGATGACGCTGCTCGTGCGTACCAACCCGGACGAGAAGGGCTACAGGGGCCTCTCCATGCTGCTCGCCGAGAAGCCGCGCGGCACCGACGACGATCCCTTTCCCGCGCCCGGCATGACCGGCGGCGAGATCGAGGTGCTCGGCTATCGCGGAATGAAGGAGTTCGACATCTCCTTCGACGGCTTCGAGGTGAAGGCGGAGAACCTGCTCGGCGGCGAGGAGGGCCAAGGTTTCAAGCAGCTCATGCAGACCTTCGAGTCGGCCCGCATCCAGACCGCCGCCCGCGCCATCGGCGTCGCCCAGTGCGCGATGGAGCTCGGCCTCGGCTACGCCATGGAGCGCATCCAGTTCGCCAGGGCGACGGTCGAGTTCCCCCGCGTCTCCGACAAGCTCGCGATGATGGCCGCGGAGATCCTGATCGCCCGCCAGCTCACCTACTACGCCGCCCGCGAGAAGGACGCAGGGCGCCGCTGCGACCTCGAGGCGGGCATGGCCAAGCTCCTGGGCGCACGCGTCGCCTGGGCCGCGGCCGACAACGCCGTGCAGATCCACGGCGGCAACGGCTTCGCGCTCGAGTTCCCGGTAAGCCGCGTCCTCTGCGACGCCCGCATCCTCAACATCTTCGAGGGCGCCGCCGAGATCCAGGCGCAGGTGATCGCGCGGCGGCTCCTCGAGATGGGAAACTGAGCCCGGCGCAAAAGTCCGGCGCGGCCGCATCGGCGGTCGTGGCGTCGCCTCGATCATGAGATAGAATCGCGCGATGGACAGGGAAACCAAGGCGCGCATTGCCAAGTGGATCACCGGTGCCGGCCTCGCCGGCAGCACCGAGCCCGATCTCCTGCGTGCGTTCTGCATCAAGTTGCAGGCCGCCGGCGTGCCGGTCGCCAAGGCCAACATGCTGATCGACACGCTGCACCCGGTCTACGAGGGCCGTGTGTTTCGCTGGCGCCGCGACGAGGGCGACGTCGACATCCTCGAATACGGGAGGAGCGACGAGTCGGACAAGGCGATGACGAGCTGGCGCCTGAGCCCGTTCAATCACCTGTTCGAAAGCGGCGAGGAGGCGTTGCGTCGCCGGATTGCGCCCGGCGCGGAGCTGGACTTCCCGATTCTCGACCAGCTCCGCGACGCCGGGCAGACCGACTATCTGGCGCTGATCAACCGCTTCGCCGCCGAAGGAATCATCGGCGACATGGACTGCATCTATTCCTCGTGGACGACCGATTGCCCCGAAGGCTTCGCCGAAGCCGACCTCGCGGTGCTCCGCGAACTCGTCCCCTCGCTCGCGCTCGCGATGAAATGCGCCTCCCTCGCCCGCATCGCAGGGACGCTCGTCGAGACCTATCTCGGCCAGGACGCCGGCGCCCGGGTGTTGAGCGGACGCATCGCCCGCGGCGTCGCCGACCGGATCTCGACGGTGCTGTGGTTCAGCGACCTGCGCGGCTTCACGCATATTACCGAGACTGCCCCGCCCGAAGCGATCATCCCGCTCCTGAACGACTACGCCGAGGCCGTGATATCCTCGATTCACGAGGCAGGCGGCAACGTGCTGAAGCTGATCGGCGACGGCACGCTGGCGATCTTCAAGGGGCGGGATCAGGCAGCCGCCTGCCGCGACGCTCTCGCGGCCGAAGCGCTGATGCGCGGCCGCGTCGCGGAGCTGAACGCGGAGCGGTCGGCGCGCGGCGTCCCGGTGACCGAGCCCTATCTCGGCCTCCATGTCGGCGAGGTCTTCTACGGCAACGTCGGCAGCCGCGACCGGCTCGACTTCACCGTCGTCGGCCCGGCCGTGAACGAGGCGAGCCGCATCGCCGCCCTGTGCCGGTCGGCGGAACGCGACGTCCTCGTCTCCTCCGCCTTCCACGCGGCGGCGTCGCAGGAAGACCGCGACCGCCTCGTCTCCGTCGGACGCTATGCTCTGCGCGGGGTCAACAGACCCCAGGAACTCTTCACTCTGGAGTCGGCGGTCGCGGAGGACACCCGTTCCGGCGCCTTGTCGGGCGCCGGCCGCCCAGGCTGAGCCGCGGACGGCCCTCCCCCGCGTGCAGGCGCCTATTCGAGCGCGCACAGAGCGGCGCCGCCGCCCGATTCGCAGCAGTGCCAGTCGGTCCAGTTCCCGCAGGTATCCGCCGGATTGGACCGCCGCACGCAGATCTTGTCGGCATCGAAGACCTGCTCCCACGGCTGCTCGATGCCGCCGAACTGCTGCACCGGCGCATCCGGGGCGTTCTCGCCGACCGAAACCTCCACTCCGCAGACTTCCGTGAAGTACTCGTTGCGCAGGGTGATGGTGCCCGCGAAGGCGGTCTGCGCCACCAGACCCAGAGCGCCCGCCAGACCCAGCACCCGTGCGATTGATCGTCTCGCCATCAAGACCTCCCTTGCCTTCGCCGTGGCCGCCGCGGCCGAGGCTCGGCG
>JAEWYT010000030.1 GCA_023458595.1 Pseudomonadota bacterium | reverse complement strand
TCCTTTCCACCGAAAGCCTAAGGGTTCCTGGGCAACGCTCGTCGACCCAGGGTAAGTCGGGACCTAATCCGAGGCGGAGACGCGTAGGAGATGGACAACAGGTTGAAATTCCTGTACCGGATGGAATCGTTATGATTGATGGAGAGACGCAGGAGGACACATGATCGCGCGACTGGAAGAGCGCGTCGAAGCGAGTAGGGCGAAGGCGAGGCAAATCCCGCCTTCAAGAAGCCTGAGACGTGACAGGGAGTTATAGCTTGCTATGACGAACTCATGGATTCCACGCTGCCAAGAAAATCTTCTAAAGAGAGACCATCCGCCCGTACCGTAAACCGACACAGGTAGGCGGGGAGAGAATCCTAAGGTGCGCGGGAAAACCCTCGTTAAGGAACTCGGCAAATTGCATCCGTAACTTCGGGAGAAGGATGACCCTAAGTAAGCGAAGGGCAGAAACGCCTAGAACAGAACAGGGTGGCAGAAAAGAGGCCCAAGCAACTGTTTACCAAAAACACAGGTGCCTGCGAAAGCGAAAGCTGAAGTATAGGTGCTGACGCCTGCCCGGTGCTGGAAGGTTAAGGAGAGAGGTTAGCTTCGGCGAAGCTTCGAACTGAAGCCCCAGTGAACGGCGGCCGTAACTATAACGGTCCTAAGGTAGCGAAATTCCTTGTCGGGCAAGTTCCGACCCGCATGAAAGGCGTAATGATTTGGGCGCTGTCTCAACGAGGGGCCCGGTGAAATTGAAATACCTGTGAAGATGCAGGTTACCCGCGACTGGACAGAAAGACCCCATGGAGCTTTACTGCAGCTTGAGATTGAATCCCGGTGGCAGACGCACAGGATAGGTGGGAGGCTTTGAGATAGTGACTTTGGTTGCTAAGGAGCCGACGTTGGGATACCACCCTTCTGTTGCTGGGATTCTAACGCGAAGATTAACAACCTTGCGGACCATCTCAGGTAGGCGGTTTGACTGGGGCGGTCGCCTCCGAAAGAGTAACGGAGGCGCCCAAAGGTTCCCTCAGGCCGGACAGAAACCGGCCAAAGAGTGCAAAGGCAGAAGGGAGCTTGACTGCGAGACAGACAAGTCGAGCAGGGACGAAAGTCGGGCTTAGTGATCCGGTGGCACCGCGTGGAAGGGCCATCGCTCAACGGATAAAAGCTACCCTGGGGATAACAGGCTAATCTCTCCCAAGAGTTCATATCGACGGGGAGGTTTGGCACCTCGATGTCGGCTCATCACATCCTGGAGCTGGAGCAGGTTCCAAGGGTTGGGCTGTTCGCCCATTAAAGTGGTACGCGAGCTGGGTTCAAAACGTCGTGAGACAGTTTGGTTCATATCCATCGCGGGCGCAAGAAGTTTGAGGGAGGCTGCCCCTAGTACGAGAGGACCGGGGTGGACGGACCGCTGGTGTGCCGGTTGTTCCGCCAGGAGCACCGCCGGGTAGCCAGGTCCGGCAGAGATAACCGCTGAAAGCATCTAAGTGGGAAACTCGCCTCAAGATGAGATCCCTCACTGAGCAATCAGGTAAGGCCGCAGGTAGACCACCTGCTCGATAGGCGGAAGGTGTAAGCACAGCAATGTGTGGGGAGCTTGCTCCCGCAGCCAATCCGTACTAATGGCCGAGGGCTTACCTGTGATGCGGAGAACTCGTTCTTCTTCCCAAGCTGTGTGAATTCATTTACGTCTGTTCAGAAGGTGTCTAACCTTGTGATAAAGTCTCTTGGTGATCCGAGCGGCGGTGGTACACCCGGTTACATCCCGAACCCGGCCGTGAAACCCGCCAGCGCCGATGGTACTTGGAGGGCGACCTCCTGGGAGAGTAGGTCATCGCCAAGAGGCTTTTCAAGAGATTTCCAGGCGTCCGGGCAAGTAACCCGGCAGACCTGATCAACCGATGCGGGGTGGAGCAGTGGCAGCTCGTCAGGCTCATAACCTGAAGGTCGCAGGTTCGAATCCTGCCCCCGCTACTAACCGAAACCGGAGACCCCAAGTCTCCGGTTTTTTGCTTAACCTGATGGTTTCTGGTTCACAATTTTCTCGAAACAGGAGGATTTGCGATAAACCGCCGTCCATCAGGTTCGTCAATGCCGATCAGCAAAGCGATTATCGGTACTTCAATTTCAACTACTTCAAACAACAAAAGCACCCATTGCTGGGTGCTTTTGTTGTTTGCCAATATTAGCGGCTGAGATTGCTAAACTCCAACAGGCAGTCGTTCACGCCGATGCGTTCTTTTCACCTTTTTTCTGCCATTATCTTTCATTAGCAAAGACTTGTTATTATTTTGGGAAATGTGCGGCTTCGCCGCGCATTTCCCAAAAAACCAAATAACAAAGATTTAGCCAGAAGACCACACAATCGCAACGGGGCGGGAGATCAGTGGGCAAACTGCTCGGCATAGTGGCAGGCCACCCAATGGGGCTCACTCTGGCTGCCCAGGTTGCGCAGCTCGGGGATCTCCACTACGCACTGCTCGGTTGCAAACGGGCAGCGCGGGTGGAACCGGCACCCGGAAGGCGGATTTGCCGGGTCGGGGATATCACCCTTAAGAATCAGACGCTCGCGCTGTGCTTCTTTGTCGGGGTCGGGAATCGGGACGGCAGAAAAAAGCGCCTGGGTATAAGGGTGGAGGGAATTGTCATAGATCTCGCTGCGATCGCTGATCTCAATAATCCGTCCCAGATACATCACAGCCACCCTGTCACTGATATGACGCACCATGGAAAGGTCGTGGGCAATAAAAAGATAAGTCAGGCGCAGTTTTTCTTTCAAATCTTCTAAAAGGTTGATCACCTGCGCCTGAATGGAGACATCCAGAGCCGAGATTGGTTCATCGGCAACGATAAAGGATGGGTTCGTTGCCAGCGCCCGGGCAATCCCGACACGCTGGAGCTGCCCACCAGAGAACTCATGCGGGTAACGAGTTATGTGGTAAGGGTTCAACCCCACCAGGTTCATAAGTTCCTGAACGCGATCGGTACGGCTCGCCGGATCCCCGATGCGGTTGACCAGTAAAGGTTCAGCAATAATATTCCCAATGGTCATGCGCGGATTGAGGGAGGAATAGGGATCTTGAAAGATCATCTGCATATGGCAGCGCATCTGGCGCATTTGATTTGAATTTAGCCGGGTTAGATCCTCCCCGTCAAAGAAGATGGAGCCGCTGGTAGGTTTATATAACTGTAGAATGGCGCGCCCGGTGGTAGACTTGCCGCAGCCGCTCTCGCCGACCAGGCCCAGTGTTTCGCCCCGATAAATGTCAAAGCTGACGCCATCCACTGCCTTGATTGCGCCAACCTGGCGTTGGAATACTCCCTGGGTTACCGGGTAATATTTCTTTAATTCCTGCACGCGGACGAGGATTTTCTCACTGGTTATCAGTTCCATAAGCCTTCTCTACAGGGCTACCCAATCTCTGCTCAAACCCATGCCGGCTTTCCGGCGCACCTCTTCCCAGCGCCAGCATGCGGAGTAATGATCTGGCCCTACTTGAAGCAAGGGGGGTTTCTCCGCCCAACATTGATCCACCGCATAGCGGCAGCGAGGGGCAAAGGGGCAGTGTTGGTTTTTTTGAAAAAGATCCGGCGGGAGCCCATCAATTGAAACCAGGCGCTGCTTCTCCTTAGCATCCAGCACGGGAATGGAGGAGAGCAGTCCCTGGGTATAGGGATGGCTGGTCTGCTTATAGAGCTCTCGCACAGGCGCCATTTCAACCAGAACCCCTGCGTACATCACCGCCACCTTTGAAACTAAACCGGCCACCACACCCAGATCGTGTGTGATCCAGATAATTGCCATGCCGAACTTTTTCTGAAGGTCTTTAACCAGTTCGACGATCTGGGCTTGAATGGTGACATCCAGCGCAGTGGTCGGCTCGTCTGCAATCAGCAAGGAGGGATTGCAGGAGAGGGCCATCGCGATCATAACCCTCTGGCGCTGCCCACCGGAGAGCTGGTGCGGATAATCTTTCAGTCTCCCGGCAGGGTTGGGAATGCTGACCAGCTCGAGCATTTCAATGGCGCGTTCCCGGGCCTCATTGCCGGTCATATTGAGATGGAGCTTCAGAGATTCGGTTATCTGGCGTCCGATGGTCAGCACCGGGTTCAAAGAGGTCATCGGATCCTGAAAAACCATGGCAATTTCGCGGCCGCGGATTTTCCGAATTTCTTGCTCCGGCAGCTGTACCAGGTCCTGGCCTTTAAAGATCACTTCTCCGCCGTCGATCCGCCCCGGGGGGCTTGGGATTAAGCGGATCAGAGAGAGAACGCCGACCGATTTACCGGAGCCGCTTTCCCCCACGATTGCCATCGACTCACCGGCATCCAGCGTGTACGAGATCCCATTTACCACGTTGGCAACGCCGGTTTTTGTATAAAACCTGGTCACTAATCCGCGTACTTCTAATAAGTGAGACATTGAACCCCTCTCGTCAGTTCACACCACCCTGAAGGACAGGCGGGCTGCTGCACCGGTAAGCTTTGCCATCTGCCGGCATGATAGGCGGGCCAGATCGTTAACCACCGGTCATTTCGTCCAATCCGGTTACGACAGGATTGCGGATGGAATGCCCAGCAGATCCAGGCTGCGCCATAGTGTAGCGGAATTACTGGAGATCACCGGCTTCCCTAAATCTCTCCTCAGTTTTGCGAGAACAGCCTGCGTAGGAAAGTTGGTGCAGGAGATAAACAGCGCATCCGCCGCAGGGTGATCGGCTTCCAGCGCGAGCTGGTAAACCAGCGAGTCAGTCACTTCCGCCTGGCGATGATCCATTATTCCGAGACAGCGCGTCTCAGGGACCTGAAACCCAAAGCCCTCCAGATAGTCGGCCACTCTTTGGGTTAACCACGCCTCATACGGGGCAGCTACGGAAACGACTTTGGCTCCGCATGCATGCAGGGCGTCAATTACCGCCGATGCGGTGGACACCGCCAGGGGTGCACCGGCCCGTCGAAGGTCCTTCAGTAAGCCTGTTTCGTACTCCCGGCCCTCGACCAGCGAGCCAGTCGTACAGCCAAACGCAATCAGATGGACCCTGGCAGAGAGAAGCTCTCGTACGCAGCGTATGGCCTCCGTGCGTAAGCCTTTCAACTGTTCTACATCGTCCCGCTCCAGGTAGGCCCGGCTGAAATGCGCGCTGACGCCCTCCGGCAAATTTGCATAGATCTCCGGCTCCATAACCGTATTGGCTGATGGAATAATAAACCCCAGGCAGCGCCGCTTCATAACTATCTCCCGGCCCAAATTGAAAACCACGAAAATTGCTGTGCAAGATCATCCAGCAAGGAAAGCACCTGACCTGGATGTCGGTCCCCCCGGACAACCCTAATAATTCCCGATATCCCTGGCAATATCCCGGGCCAGGGCCAGGACCTTGTTGGTATCAATCTCCCCGTACTCGACCAGCTTCTGAGGATAGGCAAGGCTCAATGAAGCCAGCAGACGGCCATGTCTATCCCTGATGGGCACACCGACAGCGCCGATTTCACTGAAGCGTTCGCCCTTATTAATCGCATACCCCTGTTCACGGATCCCATGGATCTCTTCCCACAAGGTCTCCGGCGCGCAAATTGAACGATCGGTTAATGGTGTAAAAATGGCCTGATCAATATATTCGTGGATATATTGATCAGGATGATAAGCCAGCAGCACCTTACCCAAAGCTGTGGTGTGAAGACCGATAAACTTACTTCCAGGTTGGACGACAATTTTGATCGGGCCTTGGCTTTCCTGGACGGCTAAATAAATTAATTCGAATTGAACACCAACGCCGCCTACGTAAAAGTTATATTCAAAGCGATCCCGGTAAGCGGCGAAGACTTTGGTGGCAATTTTTGCGATAGGGTTCAAACTGGTATAAGAATGGGCCAAATGCAGGACCGCAGGCCCGATCGAGTATTCTCCGGCGTCATTCTGCTCAACATATCCCCTGCTCTGCAGGCTCTTCAGCAGCCGGTGAACTGTAGTTGGTTTTATTTCCAGATTCCGGGCCAGCTCACGCACGCCAATTTCCTTTTGTTCTCTTGCCAGCAATTCAAGAATCGTTAATCCGAGAAGTAAAGTCTGGCTTAGCGGTGTTTTTAATTTCTGAGGCATAAAGGTCACCGGTCCTGAATGGTAAGGCTGCTGGTCATAGGTGGGGCTGATTCAGCTTCATAATATTTATACCAAATCTTGTACTTTTCTGACATTCGGTTGCGAAACCTGAAAGGATAGGGCTGCTTTTCCAGGCTTATTAAGGTTCTCGCTTTCACCCGGCTTATTTCTCCCCTTGATGATAGTAAAAGTCTATTTTATGGTTGACAAGAATTTTTCACTATGATATATTTGGAACAGTGTTCCAAATTTTATAAATTCTATCATAACCCGGGGGAACATGCAAGCCTCTCCCGCGAATTTAATAGAACTCCTGAATGCAAGTTTCTTGTTCTGAAGGATCGAGTACGAAATCTTCGTGGATCTATCCATGCTACCCCAGTGCTTATAAGTATTCTATTTACGTAAGGAGTCAGAACAATGAAGGTAGTATTACTGGGAACCGGTGGGGGTGGAGGATTAATCCGTCCCAACCGTCATCAAAGCGCAACCTCCGTCCAGATAGAGGATACAACCCTTCTGTTCGACTGTGGTGAGGGTGCAACCAGGCAGCTGCAAAAAGCAGGGATCTCACCCCTTTCGGTCACCCACCTGTTCTTTACCCACCACCATTATGATCACAATACAGATTATCCCCTTTTTGTCCTCTCGTCCTGGCATTTAGGCCGGCATGAGCCCCTGCAGGTGATCGGGCCGGAGGGCACCGCACAGATGTCCGCACTCCTGTTCGGGGAGGGAGGAGTCTTTCACCAGGATATCGGCGCAAGAACCGGGCTCTCCGGTTCTCAGCGATTAATGGAGATGCGGGCAGGTAAGCGCCTGGAGCCGGTGGAGATTTGCGTTTCGGAAGTCAGGCACGCGGGGAGCGTAATGACCGCCGGGGCCTGGAAGGTGAGCGCCTGCTTTACGGAACACGTAGAACCCTATATGAAAAGCCTGGCCTACCGGGTGGATTGCGAGGGGAGAAGCATGGTGCTGGCAGGAGATTCAGCTCCCACGCAGGCGGTGATCGAATTGGCCAAAGGAGCCGATCTGTTAATTCATGAGTGCTCCGGAACGGATGACTTTATTGAATCGATGGGGCTGGCACATCACCATTCAGGCCCAGCCGGGGCCGCCTGGATCGCGTCGGAAGCAGGGGTATCCAAACTGGTGGTCAACCACATTCTCAGGGATGCCGACCAGCCGGCCATCTTGCAGGAAATTCGAGAAACACTTCAACGGTCATTTCCGGGCGAGGTGTATATCGGTGAAGATCTGATGAGCATCGAGGTGTAAAAGCTATCCCCCTGGAGGTCGAGTCTCTCAGAATTAATGGAAGCCAAAGGAGGTTGAGATGAAGAAGATCGTCCGTAATTTGAGAGTTTATCTGATTGTCGCTGCCATTTTATCCCTTGCGCTCGCATCCTGTACGCCCGGAACTCCAGCCACCACCCAGGAAGCGCCGGTTTCTGAAGCCACTGACGAAGTACCTGCGCCGCCGAACACCGGGGGAGGAGATGAAGAGGATACAGCCGGCGAGGAACAGCAAGGGGCGGGGGGAAACCTGGCTGACGAGCAGGTCCTGCGCATCGGGTTGAACGGCAATGTACAGATGCTGGACCCGCATAGAACCAGCTCGGTGTGGGATCATGCGATCCTCAACCACATTTTCAGCGGTTTGCTCCGCTATAACTGGAACACGCGGCTGCCCGAACCCGACCTGGCTACAGACTGGGAGATCTCAGACGACGGCCTGGAATATGTCTTCCATCTGAGAGAGGGGGTTCAATGGCACCGGGGATTTGGAGAATTTACCGCAAATGATGTGAAATTTTCTATCGAAAGAGTGCTGGACCCAAATTCACAAAGCATCTTTGCCAGCGAGTTCGACCTGATCGAGAGTGTCGATGTAGTGGATGATTATACCGTTCGCATCAACCTTTCCAGCCCCTACATCCCCCTGCTGGACAAGCTGGCCGCGCTGAAACAGGGCTTTATCGTCAGCCAGAAGGCGGTTGAAGAATATGGAGAAGACATTGCCACGAATGCCATTGGAACCGGGCCTTTTATGCTCGAGACCTGGGACCCGACGAATGAGATCGTCCTGACGGCCAACCCGGACTATTATGCCGGCCCCCCCACGCTGGAGCGTATCGTCATCGTCCCGATCGAAGAGTTGACCACCCTGACCGTCGCATTGGAGAGCGGGGACGTAGATATCATCGAGGTCACCGACGCCACTACCTACCAGCAGCTTCTGAGCAATGAAAATATTACGGTCGTCCAATCTCCCAGCTTCAATCGGGTGAGTATCGGGTTGAATACAACCGTTGAACCTTTGAACGAAGTAAAGGTAAGACAGGCCCTGGCCTATGCCATTGATCTGGACACCATCATTGATGAACTCTTGAAGGACGTCGCCGAGCGAGCATACAGCTTCCTGGGACCGCTCGATTTTGGATATACCGAGGACATCCAAATCTACAATTACGACCCAGATCAGGCGCGCCAGCTTCTAGCTGAGGCAGGCTATGCGGACGGTTTCGAGGTCACGGCGGTGTACCCAGTCGGGGCGGCTTCGGGCATCCTACATAAATGTTTAACCGCCATCCAGGGGTATTGGGCCGATATTGGCGTCACCCTCAACCTGGAAACGCCGGACACCCCGGTCGCCATCAGCGCCATGGCGGACGGAAATATCGCCATCGGCGGAGCGACCACCTCGCGCCCGCCCGAACCCGACTATGTTCTTTCAGTGTACTTTGACGAAGCCGGCGCCTGGAATTACATTCACTACGACATTCAGGATTTGCTCGAACAGGGACGGAGCGAGACGGATCTGGATGCCAGGCGGGCAATCTATGAAGAAGTTCAGCGCAGGATTGCGGAGGATGTTCCCGCCATCCCGCTGGCGATCTCCGTCTATACCATCGCCATGCAGGATTACGTCAAAGGTATGGTCCCGGACCTGTTCCGCGGCTACTGGGCCTATGACGTGTACATAGAGG
>JAEWYT010000029.1 GCA_023458595.1 Pseudomonadota bacterium | reverse complement strand
TCGTCGAATTGGGCTCGGTCCACAGATAGCCGTTGGGCTTCTGCTTGAGCTTGCCGACGAACAATTCCACCGCCGGCGCGTGTCCGATCGCCACGAACACGCCGTCGGTCTTGAGTTCCGAAAAGGCGTTTGTGCGCACATTGCGCAATTTCACGCCCGTGACGGAGGCGGGGACCGGCAGCTTCGCCGGAATGCCCACGATCTCCTCCACGACGCTGTCCCAGACGACCGTCACATTCTCCTTGCGGAACAAGCGCTCCTGAAGAATGCGCTCGGCACGGAACTCGCCGCGGCGGTGGATTACCGTCACGCTCCTAGCGAGGTTCGCCAGATAGAGCGCTTCCTCGACGGCGGTGTTGCCGCCGCCGACCACCACGACATCCTTACCCCTGTAGAAGAAGCCGTCGCAGGTGGCGCAGGCCGAGACCCCGAAACCCTTGAATTTCTGCTCGGACGGCAGGCCCAGCCACTTCGCCTGGGCGCCGGTCGCGATGATCACCGCGTCGGCGACGTATTCGTCGCCCGAATCGCATTTGAGCACGAAGGGCCGGCGGGCGAAGTCGACCTCGGTGACGTAGTCGCGCACGAGCTTCGTGCCGACATGGGCGGCCTGCTTCTCCATCTGCTCCATCAGCCAGGGCCCCTGGATGACGTCGGCGAAGCCAGGATAGTTCTCCACGTCAGTGGTGATGGTGAGCTGGCCGCCGGGCTCCAGGCCCTGGATCAGCACGGGCTCCAGCATCGCGCGCGCCGCGTAGATCGCGGCGGTATAGCCGGCCGGACCGGAACCGATGATGACGAGCTTTGAGCGATGGGTAGCCATGGCAGCACCGATTTGCCGCGTCAGGATGCCTTCGAGCCGGGTTCAGGCCGAGGCGCTCCAGTTGCGTGGGTTGAGCCTCTTCAGGGTTGTCGAGATGCGGTGCCGACGCTGCTCGTAGGCGACGACGTCGGTGCCGGTGACCCAATTCATCTGCACGGCGCGGCGCTGGCCCTCGTAGGGCTCGTGGCCGTGCCACGACTTGTCCGAGCGCTTGAAGACGAGGAGGGTGCCGCCGTGCGGGGGCACCTCGGCGACGTAGTCGTTCAGGTCGGTGCCGTTCCTGAGAATGCGCAGGCGGCCTCCGTCCTCCTCCCAGCGCTGGTTCATGTAGAGCAGCACGGTGATGATCTTGGTCTCGGAATCGGTGTGGATCTTGCCGTCCGTCTTCCGACAATAGCCGCGCACCGTGTACATGGTCGGCGCGCCGGAGAGGTCGATATCGAACTTCTCCTCGATCAGCTCACGGAAGCGCGGGCCGTCGAGTTCCTTCATCAGCTCGGCGAACTTGCCGCGGATCGACAGTTCGCTCGGCGGATGGGAACCGGGCCCGGGAACGCACGGATAGTCCCTGACGATCTCGTCGAAGATCTCGGCCTTCACGAAATCGGGGACGATGAGCCATTCGTAAGGCTCGCTCCGGGAGGTCGTGCGCTCCAGCGCTTCGTAATCGAGCAGGGACATCGGGTTGCACCGGGTTCAAGAACGCCGGGCGCGGGCGGCAACAAGCTTGCGGACCGCTGCGGCGATTTCGGTTGTGGCATCTAACGGCCGGTAGGTCCAGCCATCAAGGCTGCCGTCGAACCATCTGACCGCGCCGTGATCGACCAGGGCCTCCTGAAAATGCTGGAATTTCGGCGTTCCGCCCGGCAACCGGTAGGCGTAGATCGGCTTGCCGGTGAAGCTTGCCTCGCTCAGCATATTCACCGAGTCGCAGGTCACGATGAAGGCGTCCGCGAGGCCCATATAGGGAAAGTAGGGGTTCTCGCCGGCAAGGTCCCAGACGACGGCCGGCAGACCCGCCAATTCCTCCTTCAGGATCCCGATATTGCCGGAGCCGGTGCGTCGCGACGGAGTGACCAGCAGCCCACAACCGTTGCGTGCGGCGAAACCGCGCAGGTCGGCGGCGAGCTTGCGGGCGTCCGGGCCCTTGAAGGAGTAGGCACCGCTCGCCCCCCCGACCAGGACCGTGACCAGCGGGCGGGGGAGGTGGGCGACCTTGTCGCGGAACGTCTCCGCCTCGGCGGACAGGCGCTCGTGCGTGAGGCGGTTCGGCGAGGTAAGGGTCGCGATGACGTTCGCGCCCCGCAGCCGGTCGTGCTCGGGCACCCAGACGAGATCGAACCAGGATGCCGGCGCGCCGGGGCTCTGCATCACGACGGTGACGGTTTTCCCGCGCGAGCGGCGCTTGATCATGCGGGCGTAGGGGATCGACTGGCGCCCCGAGACGACCAGCACGTCCGGCCAGGGCTCGCCGATCTCCTCGTCGGCCGCGGCCGGCCCCCAGGGGGCCATGAACCGGTGCAGCCCGCCGGGCGATACCCGCTTGACGGTCGGCACGATGCCGAGGGCCTCGAGGATGCCGAGACACTGCACCTCGTGGCCCGTGCCGCCGGTGGTCAGCGCCCAGCCGGTCAGCGGGCGCAGGTCTACGGACATGTCGGGGTCGATGCGGGTCAATACGGGGGTTCCGTAACTCTTCGAATGGCCTGCCGCCCACATAATCATTCCGTGCGCGGCTGTCATCTCCGGCGCTGCCGCCGTTTCCCGTCCCGCGCCCGAAAAAGCGCCGGAAAGGCCTCCCGCCGCAATGGACTTTGGTGATTGCCCTCTAGATCTCCAGTTCCCAGTTCTGGCCGACGAGATCCTTGCCGAAACTGTGGTGCTTCTCCTCCTCGACGAGCCTGAAGCCCTCGTCGAGGTAGATCTTTCGGGCGGCGTCGAGGCAGTCGTTCGTCCACAGGACGACCTTGCGGTAACCGGCCGAACGGGCGAAAGCGAGGCATTCGGAGACGAGGCGGCGACCAAGGCCGGTGCCGCGCGCTTCCGGCTCGACGTAGAGCAGCCGCAGCTTGGCGGTCTCGTCATCCTGGCGCACCAGGAAGATCGAACCGAGGATCTCGCCGCCGCGCTCGGCGATCCAGCAGCGCTCCCGCTTCGGGTCGAAATTGCGGATGAAGCTCGCCACGACGTCGGCGACCATCGGCTCGAACGTCTCGTCCCAGCCGTATTCCCGGGCATAGAGGGCCCCGTGGCGGTGGACGACCCAGCCCATGTCGCCGGGCTTGTGCGGGCGCAGGATGATCGGCTCGGGGGGCGTTTCCCCGTTGCCGAGAAGGCGCTCGATCGTCGCCATGGACGACAGCAGTTTCCTTCGCTCGGCGACCGGAATCGCGGCGAGCATCGCCTCCACCTGGTCGGCGGAAGCCTTGTTCAGATCGGCGAAGGCGTCGCGGCCGGCTTCGGTCAGGGTCAGCATCTGCCTGCGCGCGTCGGTCTGCGAGGGGGACCGGGCGATGAGCCCGCGGTCCTCGAAGCCGCGCAGCATGCGGCTCAGGTAGCCCGCGTCGAGGCCGAGATCGCGCGTGAGGTCGCTGGCGGCGACCTCGTCGCGGTTGGCGACTTCGTAGAGGACGCGGGATTCGGCAAGGGAATAGGGACTTTTCAGCAGCCCGTCGTTCAACAGGCCGATCTGGCGGGTGTAGAAGCGGGTAAAGCGGCGGACGGCTGCGGTCTCTTGTTCCGAGACGGCGCATTCAGGTGCGGAAACGGACATGGCGCCTCCTTGTCATTTGACAGAATCAACCTATTATTTGCCGATGTCAAATAACTTTCCAGGAAACGGCGGTCGTGCCATGGAACGGCCGGCGACATATTGTGTCGCGGCCGCGCAACGATTATTCGAGAAGCGGCTCCCCGCCGTCCGATTCCAGCCAGTCCAGGAGTTCGCTTGAAGGCCCGCCTCGACCAGATCGACTGGAAGATCCTCCGCGAACTGCAGGCCGACGGGCGGATCACCAATGTCGAGCTCGCCCGCCGCGTCGGCATCTCGGCGCCGCCATGTCTGCGGCGGGTGCGCGCGCTCGAGGAAGCCGGAATCATCCGCGGCTACCGCACCCTGCTCGACGAGAAGAGCCTCGGCTACGACGTCACCGCGTTTGCCTTCGTCAGCCTGTCGAGCCAGGCGGAAGCCGACCTGATCGCCTTCGAGGAGCGGATCGGCGAGTGGCCGATCGTGCGCGAGTGCTACATGCTGTCGGGAGAGACGGATTTCCTTCTGAAGTGCGTCGCCAGGGACCTGCGGACCTTCCAGACCGTCATCATCGAGCTGACCGGCGCGCCGAACGTCAAGAGCGTCAAGACCACGCTGACGATCCGCCAGTCCAAGCACGAGCCGTCGGTGCCGCTGGACTAGCGGCGAAAAGGCGTCCGAGACCACAAGATCAACGAGGACACGTCATGGCCGGCATCCGGTACATCGTAGAAGGCGGCAAGACGCTTTCCGGCGAGATCACGCCGGCCGGCAACAAGAACGCGGCGCTGCCGATCATCGCGGCGACGCTGCTGACAGACCAGCCGGTCACGCTCGACAACGTGCCGCGCATCCGCGACGTGGAGACGCTGGTGAACCTGGTGCGCTCGCTCGGCGCCGACGCCGAATGGACGGGACCGCAGACCCTGAAGGTACACGCCCGCGAGGTCCGCGTCGTCGATCTCGACGCAGAGGCCTGCGCGCGCATCCGCGCGTCGATCCTGCTTGCCGGCCCGCTGCTCGCCCGTTGCGGCGGCGTGACCCTGCCGCCGCCGGGGGGCGACGTGATCGGCCGGCGCCGGGTCGACACCCACCTTCTGGCCCTCGAACAGCTCGGCGCGGTGATCGAGGAGAACGAGAACTACCACTTCAGGGCCTCGAAGCTGAAAGGAACCGACGTGTTCCTCGACGAACCGAGCGTCACCGGCACCGAGAACGCGCTCATGGCCGCCGTCGCCGCCGAGGGGACGACCGTGCTGCGCAACGCCGCTTCGGAGCCGCACGTGCAGGACCTCGCCAACTTCCTCGTCGCAATCGGCGCGAGGATCGAGGGCATCGGCACCAACACGATGACCGTCCGCGGCACGACCGGCTTCGGCCCGGCGAACCACAAGATCGGGCCCGACCACATCGAGGTCGGCTCGATGATCGGCCTCGCCGCGGTGACGAACTCGAAAATCCGCATCCGCGACGCGGGCGTCCAGCACCTGCGCGCGATCCGGATGAACTTCGAACGGCTCGGCGTCGTCTGCGAGATCGACGGGGACGATCTGGTCATTCCCGCCGAGCAGGAGATGAAGATCCATCCCGACGCCGGCGGTCACATCCCGAAGATCGAGGACCAGCCGTGGCCGGCCTTTCCGGCGGACCTGATGTCGATCGCGGTGGTGACGGCGACCCAGTGCGACGGTGTCGTGCTGATCTTCGAGAAGATGTTCGAGTCGCGGCTGTTCTTCGTCGACAAGCTGATCAGCATGGGGGCGCGGATCGTGCTTTGCGACCCGCACCGGGTGATCGTCACCGGACCGAGCCCGCTGCGCCGGGCGAAGCTCACCTCGCCCGACATCCGCGCCGGCATGGCGCTCCTGATCGCCGCCATGTGCGCAGAGGGGACGAGCGTCATCCACAACGCCCACCAGATCGAGCGCGGCTACGAACGCATCGACCAGCGCCTCAACGCCATGGGCGCGTCGATCAAGCGGGAAGAGGACTGAGGCGCGGGGTGCGGGCCGCCGTGCTTGGAGACGCGCTCCGGCGAGCGCTCCTCAGCATGAGGTCTTCCGGGCGGCAATGCATGAGAGCGTCATCCCGAGAGGGCCGCACCGGCGGCCGTCTCGAAGGATGGACCGTGCATACCGGGGCGAACCGGCTCACTTGAAGCTGATCTTGAGGATCTCGTAGCCGCGGGCGCCGCCGGGGGCGGTGACCTCGAAGGTGTCGCCCTTTTTCTTGCCGATCATGGCGCGGGCGATCGGCGAGGAGATCGAGATCTTGCCGGCCTTCACGTCGGCCTCGGTATCGCCGACGATGCGGTAGACCTTCTCCTCCTCGGTGTCCTCGTCGACGATCTTCACGGTCGCGCCGAAGGTCACCGTGTTGCCGGCGAGCTTGGAGACGTCGATCACCTCGGCCCGGCCGATCTGGTCTTCCAGCTCGGCGACGCGGGCTTCGTTGAGCCCCTGGGCTTCCTTCGCGGCGTGATACTCCGCGTTCTCCGAAAGGTCGCCATGGGCGCGCGCTTCGGCGATCGCCTGGATGATGCGCGGGCGCTCCACCTGCTTCAGCCTCTTCAGCTCTTCCTCGAGCGTGGCATAGCCTTCGGCGGTCATCGGAATCTTGTTCATCGGAGAAATTCACTCCAAAAGCGGACCGTCCGCGGGGCGACTCAAAGGTCGGCACCGCAGCAAGCCGGAATGTTCGAATATGCGCGAAAAAAGAGCAATGCCCTCTGTGCAGGCGCACTTATTGCGCCGCCGAGACGGCCTTCGCCCCTGCGCCGGCCCCCACATAGGCCTGTAGCGGTTCCACTTCAAGGGTTCCCGTCTTCATCGCGCGGATGCCTTCCGCGGCCGCTACCGCACCCGAAACGGTCGTGTAGTAGGGCACCCTGTGAAGGAGGGCGGTACGCCTGAGCGAACGGGAATCCGACAGTGCCTGCGCGCCTTCGGTCGTGTTGAAGACGAGCTGCACCTCGCCGTTCTTGATCGCGTCGACGATGTGCGGGCGGCCTTCCAGCACCTTGTTGATCTTGGCGCAGGCGATCCCGTTCTCCTCCAGGTAGCGCTGGGTGCCGGAGGTCGCGACGATCTTCATGCCGCAATCGACGAGGATCCGCACGGCCTTCAGGATCTTCGCCTTGTCGGCATCGCGTACCGACACGAACACGGCGCCTTCGACCGGCACCCGCGTGCCGCCGCCGAGCTGCGACTTGGCGAAGGCGAGGGCGTAGTCGCGGGCGAGGCCCATGACCTCTCCCGTCGAGCGCATCTCCGGGCCGAGCACCGTGTCGACGCCGGGGAAGCGGGCGAAGGGGAACACGGCTTCCTTGACCGCGATGTGGTCGAGCGGCTTCTGGACGAGGCCGAAGCCCGAGAGCGGCTCGCCGGCCATGACGCGGGCCGCGATCTTGGCGATCGGCAGGCCGATCGTCTTGGCGACGAAGGGCACGGTGCGGCTTGCGCGCGGGTTCACCTCGAGCACGTAGATGTCGCCGTTCTGGATCGCGTACTGGACGTTCATCAGGCCGCCGACCTCGAGGCCGAGCGCCATCGCCTTCGTCTGGCGCTCGAGCTCGGCGATGGTCTCGTCGGAAAGCGAGTGCGGGGGCAGGGCGCAGGCGGAATCGCCGGAATGGATGCCGGCCTCCTCGATGTGCTCCATGACGCCGCAGATGAAGACGTCCTCGCCGTCGCACAGCGCGTCGACGTCGACCTCGATCGCATCGGCCAGATAGCTGTCGAACAGCAGCGGGTTCTTGCCGAGAACCGTGTTGATCTGGCCGGTCTTGTCGTTCGGGTAGCGGGTCTTGATGTCTTCGGGAACGAGCGCCGGCAGCGTGCCGAGCAGGTACTCGTCGAACATCTTCTCGTCGTGAATGATCGCCATCGCCCGGCCGCCGAGCACGTAGGAGGGGCGCACGACGAGCGGGAAGCCGAGCTCGGCGGTTACGAGCCGGGCCTGCTCGATCGAATAGGCGATGCCGTTCTTGGGCTGGCGCAGCTTCAGCCTGTCGAGCAGGCGCTTGAAGCGGTCGCGGTCCTCGGCGAGGTCGATCATGTCGGGCGAGGTGCCGAGGATCGGCACGTTCGCCTCCTGCAGCGCTTGGGCGAGCTTCAGCGGCGTCTGGCCGCCGAACTGGACGATGACGCCCCTCAGCGTGCCCTTCGACTGCTCCTTGCGGATGATCTCGAGCACGTCCTCTGCCGTGAGCGGCTCGAAATAGAGCCGGTCGGACGTGTCGTAGTCGGTCGAGACGGTCTCGGGGTTGCAGTTGACCATGATCGACTCGAGGCCGACGTCGTCGAGCGCGAAGGCGGCATGGCAGCAGCAGTAGTCGAACTCGATGCCCTGGCCTATGCGGTTCGGGCCGCCGCCGAGAATGATCACTTTCTCGCGGTCGCTCGGGTCCGCCTCGTCGGCGGCCTCGCCGACGAAGGGGCTCTCGTAGGTCGAGTACATGTAGGCCGTCGGCGAGGCGAACTCGGCCGCGCAGGTGTCGATGCGCTTGTAGACGGGATGCACCTCGAGCCGGGCGCGCAAGGCGGCGACGGCGGTCTCGTCGGTGCCGGTCAGCTCGGCGAGGCGGGCGTCGGAGAAGCCCATCGCCTTGAGGCGCCGGAGCGCTCCCGCGCTCTGGGGCAGGCCGAGACGGCGGACGTCGGCCTCCATGTCGACGATCTCGCGGATGCGGGCGATGAACCAGGGATCGTACTTGGACGAGGTGTGGACGAGGTCGTCGGTCGCGCCGGCGCGAAGGGCCTGGGCGATCTTGAGGATCCGGTCGGGCGTCGGTTCGCCGAGGGCGGCGCGGATGGCGTTCTTGTCGTCGCCCTGGCCGATGCCGGGAATCTCGACGTCGTTCAGGCCGGTGAGCCCCGTCTCCAGGCCGCGCAGGGCCTTCTGCAGGGATTCGGCGAAGGTGCGGCCGATCGCCATGACCTCGCCGACCGACTTCATCGAAGTCGTCAGGATAGGCTCGGCGCCGGGGAACTTCTCGAAGGCGAAGCGGGGGATCTTGGTGACGACGTAGTCGATGGTCGGCTCGAAGGAGGCGGGCGTCGCCCCGCCGGTGATGTCGTTCTCGAGCTCGTCGAGCGTGTAGCCGACCGCTAGCTTGGCGGCGACCTTTGCGATCGGAAAGCCGGTCGCCTTGGAGGCAAGCGCGGAGGAGCGCGACACGCGCGGGTTCATCTCGATGACGATCAGCCGCCCGTCCTTCGGATTGACCGCGAACTGCACGTTCGAGCCGCCGGTCTCCACGCCGATCTCGCGCAGCACCGCCAGCGAGGCGTTGCGCATGATCTGGTATTCCTTGTCGGTCAGCGTCAACGCCGGGGCGACCGTGATCGAGTCGCCGGTATGGACGCCCATCGGGTCGATGTTCTCGATCGAGCAGATGATGATGCAGTTGTCGTCCCGGTCGCGGACGACCTCCATCTCGTATTCCTTCCAGCCGAGCACCGATTCCTCGATCAGCACCTCGTTGGTCGGGGAGGCGTCGACGCCGCGCTCGACGATCTCGAGGAATTCCTCGCGGTTGTAGGCGACACCGCCGCCCTGGCCGCCGAGGGTGAAGGATGGGCGAATGATGAGCGGCAGGCCGATCTCGTCCAGGGCGGGAAGCGCCTCGATCAGCGAGTGGGCCAGCATGGAGCGCGGCGTCTCGAGGCCGATCTTCTTCATCGCCTCGCGGAACAGCTCGCGGTCCTCGGCCTTGTCGATCACCTCGGCGCGGGCGCCGATCATCTCGACGCCGAATTTCTTCAGGACGCCGTCGCGGTTGAGCGACAGGGCGGTGTTGAGGGCGGTCTGGCCGCCCATCGTCGGCAGCAGCGCGTCGGGGCGCTCCTTCTCGATGATGCGCGCGACGACTTCGGGCGTGATCGGCTCGATATAGGTCGCATCGGCGAGCTCCGGATCGGTCATGATCGTCGCCGGATTGGAATTTACCAGGACGACCCGGTAGCCCTCCTCCTTCAGCGCCTTGACCGCCTGCGTGCCCGAATAGTCGAACTCGCAGGCCTGGCCGATGACGATCGGGCCGGCGCCGATAATGAGGATCGATTCGATGTCTGTGCGTTTGGGCATGTGACCTAGGCGCTGAGTTCTGCCAAACTCCCTCTCCCCCTGGGGGGAGAGGGTTGGGGTGAGGGGCCGTGGACCTCAAGAAACATGCGCGCGCCATGCGGCGCGCCATGACCGATGCCGAACGGAAACTCTGGTTCGCCGTGCGAGATCGACGGCTCGCGGGATGGAAGTTCCGCCGACAGGTGCCGATCGGCCCATACATCGTCGATTTCGTCTGCAAGGAAGCAGGGTTGGTCATCGAGGTCGATGGCGGACAGCACTCGGAACGCGTGCGGGATCGGGTCCGTGACGCCGATCTTCGAGCCGCCGGATACGCGGTCGTCCGCGTCTGGAACAACGAGGTCCTCGACAATCTGGACGGCGTTCTCGAGCGGCTCCGTACCGACTTGAGCGCTCGACCCGCGACGGCCCCTCACCCCGACCCTCTCCCCGGCGGGGAGAGGGAGTAGAGAAGACGGGCCGGCGCCGATGATGAGGATCGATTCGATGTCTGTGCGTTTGGGCATACCTGTCGGCGCGCTGGCTTGCGCAAGGGCCTCGCGCCACATCTGGCAGCGCGTTCCGCTCGCGGAGGGTCTACATATTGGTTTGGCCGGGCGCGATACATAGGGGAAAACGGCCGGCGGCGGAAGCCCGAGATCAGTCGGGGCCGCCGCCCTCTTTCCCGGGCAGCGGCTTGACGTCCGTGCCGTCGAAATCGGCGATGCCCTGGGTGAGCGCGTAGCACGCGAGCCGCACCGTTTTGGGGATCGCCACCTTCTTCCCGTCGCGTTCGCCCTTCTCGTAGTACTGGATCATCCGCTTCTTCAGGCCGAGAAGGTCGGCGGCCTCCTTCTGACGCAGTCCCTGCGCCTTGCGCCAGGCGCGAAACTCGCTCGACGTCATCGCGCCGTCGTTTTTTCCCGAATCCGACATGCCGCGGCGGTCCCCGTTTCCGTCACGCAATATTCACCAAGGTGACATGCACAATGTGCGTTTTCCACTTGACTGAATCGCACACAGTGCACATATTGTTTCCACGAAAGCGCACTTGGTGCCCTCGATCAAGAGCAATTCTAGACCGGAATCGTCGGGCGCCAAAGAAAGGATAGCGACATGCTCGCCGATCTGCTCATCTTCCGGGCAGCCATGGGACCGAAGCAGGTAGACATGCATCGGTCGGCGACGCTCAACTGCCGCCTCAACGCCCTGTTTCGGCGGGCGGGCCGGTTGTTCGGCTGAGTCCGGAACAGTCCTTCAAAAACGGGGCGCGGAAGTTCAATCCGCGCCCCGTTTTGATTCCAGGTGGCAAGACGGCGCGACACGGCGGCAACCATCCGCGTTGTCGGCCGATCAATACCGGCTTACCATCTGGCTCCGGCGAGAGGAGGGACGGTGGTCATGCGGTGGCGCGGACGTCAAGGCAGCAGCAATGTCGAGGATCGGCGCGGCACGCGGATGCCGGGCGGATTCGGAATGCCGGGCGGCGGAATGCGCATGCCCGGCCGGGGGGCGAGCCGGGCCGGTTTCGGCGGCATCGGCTTCATTCTCGTCATCGTCATCGTTTCGATGCTGCTCGGCGTCAATCCGATGTCGCTGATCGAAGGGATCGACACCGGACCCGCGTCGACGCAGCAAGGCGACGCGCCGGCGCCGCCGCAGAACGACGAGATGGCGCAGTTCGTTTCCGTCGTCCTGGCCGATACCGAGGACACCTGGAGCAAGGTGTTCCGCCAGGAGTTCAATGCCGACTATCCCGAACCGAGCCTGGTGCTCTTCACCGGGGCGATCGCATCCGCCTGCGGCTTCGCCCAATCGGCGACGGGGCCGTTCTATTGCCCGAACGACCGGAAGGTCTACATCGACCTTCAGTTCTACGACGAACTGCGGCGGCGGTTCCAGGCGCCGGGCGATTTCGCTCAGGCCTACGTGATCGCCCATGAGGTCGGCCACCACATCCAGAACCTGACCGGCATCCTGCCGAAGTTCAACGAGCTGCGGCAGCGGCTGCCGCAGGCGGAAGCCAACCAGCTTTCGATCCGCATCGAGCTTCAGGCCGACTGCTTCGCCGGCGTGTGGGCGCACGACACGGCCCAGAAGGGGCTGCTCGACAAGGGCGACATCGAGGAAGCGCTGAACGCCGCGACACAGATCGGCGACGATGCGATCCAGAAGCGAACGCAGGGATACATCGTGCCGGACGCCTTCAATCACGGCACCTCGGAGCAGCGTCAGCGCTGGTTCCGCATCGGCCTGACCGAGGGGCGACTGGACGCCTGCGATACCCTCAGCGCAAGCCGCGTGTGACCCTTCCGCGCCGCCGCGTCAGGCCGGTGGCCCGACCTCCAGTATGGTGAGCCATCGTATCTCGCCGCCTCGGGTCAGCCACGAAATCTCCGCGCCTTCGGCCAGCCCGATGAGGGCCGCGCCTATCGGCGTCAGCACGGAGATGCGCTGCATGCCGATATCGGCGTCGGCCGGCATGACGAGCGTGACGGATTGAACGCTGCCCAGGGCGTTGTCGCGGTACGTCACGCGCGAGCCGATGGTCACGACGTGATCCGGCAGGGAGCCCGAGGGCAGGACGGTGGCGCGTTCGATCTCGTACAGGAGCCGGTCCGAGATTTCCGGAATCCGTGCGGAAACGGCAACGGCGAGATTCTGAAGGCGATCGGCATATTCCGCATCGAGCAGAACCGGGGGTTCGTCCTTCGAGCGGGCATGGCGGTGTTCTGGCGGCATTGCGATTGATCTCCTGGTTGGGTCCGCCGTCGTCGGCAAGGCGGACGGGATGGCGTCTGCGGATCCGGTTCCGGGCCCGATTAGCGGCGCGGGCGGCCGGGACGGTGGGGTCTTCTCCCCCGAGCGGCCCCGTTCGTTCAGCCCGGCAGCGCGCGGCGGGCGGCCTCCGGCTGAAACACGACCGCCAGCAGGCGCACGTGTCCGATGCGGCCGTCCTCCCGGACCAGCGGCGCGTTCTGTCCCGTCGTCATTCCGATGAGCGTCATGCCGAGGAGGGACCGGATCTGGACCGCGGTCGGCTGGTCGCCCTCGTGTTCCCAGTGGCGGAGGACGCCCGTCCGTTCCGGCTCGTCGTCGACCGAATAGACGAGGCGACTGTTTCCGGTGGCGACGTCGGGGGCGATATCGTCGCTGAGGACGATCCGCGCATCCGCCAGCTTGGTCCGGATGAGCCGAAGCAGCAGGCGGTCGCAGCGCCTCGCGGCGGCCGGCATTTCCAGCAGATGCCTTTCTACCAGGGTGAAATCCTTGGTGGTGAGAAGGCACTCGATAGGTCGCAACAGCTCCAGGCGAGGGGGTTCCGCCGCATCGCGATGCGGATCGGGTCCCGTTTCCAGTCTTTCCGGCAGCAGATCGCCGCCGCTTGTGCGTGGCGGAGTGAATGCGCGCATGATGCTCCCTCCAGACGACCCTTCAGGTCATCCGGCCTCGGTTGTCCAAATCCGGTTTTGTTGGAGAACCCCGAAGCGGGTGTAGCGCACGCGCTATCCGGCCCGCCCGGGGCTAGGAGCCTGCGAGCAGGGAGCCTGCGAAAAGCAGGAACCGGTAGTTTTTGACAGCATATGTCATGCAACAAAGATGGTGAGCGGGCGCGGCGGTGTCAACCATGTCGACGCGAGCCGTCCGGCCCGGGGCTACGCCGATTCACAATTCGCGGAACCGGGGCTGGACTCCGGGTGTTGTTGCGTTGCAGCATAAAAGATACTGCCTTTGTACGCGTCAGGACACGCCCCGATGGCCCTTCAGGACTACGTCGCCCTCCCGCCGATCACCGCGGTGCATCTCGCCGACGACGGGCGTATCCCCAACAGCCGTCTGCCGCTCGTCATATTCCATGCCGCGATCGATCCGCGCATGGCGTGCGCGGAGGCCTTCGAGGCGCTGTTCGAACGGCACGGCTGGCCGCCGGCCTGGCGGGCGACGATCTTTCCCTATCATCACTTTCATTCCACCACGCACGAGGTGCTCGGCATCGCGTCCGGCTCGGCCCGGGTTCTCGTCGGTGGCGACTATGGCCGCGAGTTCGACATCGCCGCGGGCGACGCGATCGTCATTCCCGCCGGCGTCGGACACAAGCGGCTATCCTCCAGTTCCGATTTTCTCGCCGTCGGCGCCTATCCGCCCGGTCAGGACTGGGACCTCATGAAGGGCGAACGCGGCGAACGGCCGGGCGCCGACCGGAACATCGACCGCGTCCCGCTGCCGCAGACGGACCCGGTCAACGGTCCGGGCGGGCTCCTCACCGAGCTTTGGCGCTGACACGTCCCGGGCGCGGCGAGCGCACAGGCACAACCCGTAACGTTACCGATTGATTAAGGGCGGCCGGGCAATCCACCTTTCCGCCTCATTGTTTTATTTATCTGGCAAATATATCGACGCGAGTGTCGATTCAATGCACACCATTGGAGGTCCCAATAAAAATGACAATCTCACCCCGAAAGGCACTTGCCTCCGTCGGCGCTGCCTTGGCCCTGTCCGTTAGCTGGTCGGCGACAACCCAGGCGGAGGCCCTGACGCCGTGCGTCGGAGGCGAACTGGCCGGCGATTGGCTGGTGCTCTACCAGCTTCGCGAGGCCGAGTACTGCAAGGTGTCGATGGACGCGACCGGGCTCATCACCGGCTCGACCTGCTATTCCCGGCGGGGCAAGCCCTTGAAAGCGGAGATGAGCGGTAAGCTTTATCTGGATCCCGCGAGCTGTGCGGTTTCGCACGACACCGACCCCCTCAACCTGTCGATGCCCAAGGGCAACGGGAAGGGAAAGGGCAAGGGCAAGTACGGGGCCTTCAAGGTCGAGGCGCAACTGAGCACGGACCGCTCGACGCTCGTCGGCCTGTTCCGGTTCCGCACGCACCTGTCGCACGTGACGGCGCAGCGTACCCAGTAGAGGCCGACGACGGCCATCTTGCTTCTTTTCGAAGCAATTCGCGCATCCGGAGCCGACCGGCTTCGGATGCGTTCCTTTGTCAGCGCTCGGCGAGCGCTGGCTCGCCCTTCGCCTCGCGGATCAGGTTGACGAACCGGGTGAACAGGTAGTGGCTGTCCATCGGGCCCGGTGAAGCCTCCGGGTGGTACTGCACCGAGAACACCGGCCTGTCCTTGACGCGGATGCCGCAATTGGAGCCGTCGAACAGGGAGACGTGCGTCTCTTCGACGTCCGCCGGCAGGCTTCCCCGGTCCACCGCGAAGCCGTGGTTCATCGAGGTGATCTCGACCTTGCCGGTGGTGTGGTCCTTGACCGGATGGTTGGCGCCGTGGTGGCCCTGATGCATCTTCACGGTCGTACCGCCGAGGGCTAGGCCGAGCATCTGGTGGCCGAGGCAGATGCCGAACACCGGCAGGCCGGTGTCGATCAGCTCGCGGATCACGGGCACCGCATATTCGCCGGTCGCCGCCGGGTCGCCGGGTCCGTTCGACAGGAACACGCCGTCGGGCTTCATCTCGAGGATGCGCTCGGCGTCGGTCGTCGCGGGAACCACCGTCACCCGGCAGCCGAGGCCGGCGAGCTGGCGCAGGATGTTGCGCTTGGCGCCATAGTCGATCGCGACGACGTGGTAGGTCGGGTCCTCCTGGCGGCCGTAGCCTTCGCCCCATACCCAGGGGGTCTCGTCCCAGACATAGGTCTGCGCGGTCGTCACGTCGGGCACGAGGTCCATGCCGACGAGGCCGGGCCAGCCGGCCGCCTGCGCCTTCAGCGCCTCGATATCGAACTGGCCGTCCGGCTCGTGGGCTATGACGGCGTTCGGCATGCCGGACTCGCGAATCCGCGCCGTCAGCGCGCGCGTGTCGATGCCGCAAAGGCCGATGATTCCACGGATTTTCAGCCATTCGCCGAAATCGCGGGCGGCGCGCCAGTTCGACGGCTCGGTGATCGGGGTGCGCAGGATGCAGCCGCGCACGCCGGAGGCCGAGGCCATGTTGACGGTCTCGATGTCCTCGTCGTTGGCGCCGACGTTGCCGATGTGCGGGAAGGTGAAGGTGACGATCTGGCCGGCATAGGAGGGGTCGGTGAGGATCTCCTGATAGCCGGTCATGGCGGTGTTGAAGCACACCTCGCCGACCGCGTGGCCGGTCGCACCGAGGCCCATTCCTTCAACCACCGTGCCGTCGGCGAGCACCAGAAGCGCCGTCGGCTTCGGCTCCGCCCAACCGCCACCGAACCCGGAGGC
Source organism: Pseudomonadota bacterium (assembly GCA_023458595.1). Classification (GTDB taxonomy): domain Bacteria; phylum Pseudomonadota; class Alphaproteobacteria; order Rhizobiales; family Tepidamorphaceae; genus Microbaculum. The sequence goes on along the minus strand of JAEWYT010000029.1, from coordinate 16,510 downwards.
GTGCGCCTCCGCGGGACCTTGCGCTGCCATGAAAAGCTCCTTACATATCCGCGCCGTGAGGGCACGACCCGCCGCTTGTGCAGTCGACAGGCGGCTGATGTGTCGGCCGACCAGGATCCAGGCGGAAGCTAGGACACGCACAAATCCTCGTCAAGGAACGAGGGTAAGAATTTATCACTTAAATATCAATGGCTTGCAGAATTACCCGCGGTTGCGCGAGGAGCGCGCACTGGGTATTCTCCAACCCGTCGGGCAAAAGGACGGACATGATGTTGCGCGACCAGATCAACGCGGCGCTCAAAGAGGCGATGAAAAGCCAGGACAAGCGGCGCATGGCGACGCTCAGGCTGATCAACGCGGCGGTCAAGGACCGCGACATCGCGGCGCGGACGGCCGGCAAGGACAGCGTCAGCGACGACGAGATCCGGGAGCTTCTGCAGAAGATGGTCCGGCAGCGCGACGAATCGGCCGTCGTGTACGCGGAGGCCGGCCGTACCGAGCTCGCCGAGCAGGAGCGCGAGGAAATCGAGATCATCAAGGACTTCCTGCCCCGCCAGCTTTCCGAGGACGAGGTGCGCTGCGCCTGCGAGGAAGTGGTGAAGGCCATCGGCGCGCACGGGCTTCGCGACATGGGCAAGTGCATGGCGACGCTGAAGGAGCGTTTCCCCGGCCAGATGGACTTCGGCCGCGCCTCAACCGTCGTCAAGCAGATGCTGGGCTGAAGAAGTCGATTGAAGGCGGAACGAAGGCCCCGGTGAGAGCCGGGGCTTTCTCGCGTCCGGGCCATTCACGAGAGCAGGTGAATTGCGAATCGATTCGCCTCAACCGATTCGCGCCTTTATATTCGTCCGCCTAGCTGACGACCGTTGGTTCTCATGAAGTTTCCGCCCTCGTTGCTCGACGAGATCCGTGCCCGTCTGCCGGTTTCCGATGTGGTCGGCCGGAAGGTGAAACTGCGTCGGCAGGGCCGGGAATATATCGGTCTTTCCCCGTTCAACGCCGAAAAGACGCCGTCCTTCACGGTCAACGACCAGAAGGGCTTCTACCACTGCTTCTCGTCGGGAAAGCACGGCGACATCTTCCGATTCGTCATGGAAACGGAGGGCCTGAGCTTTCCCGAGGCGGTGGAGCGGTTGGCGGGCGAAGCGGGCGTGCCCATGCCCAAGCCCGATCCGCGCGCCGAGGAGCGCGAGAAGGAGCGGGCGGGGCTCGCCGAGGCCATGGAAGCGGCCGCCGCGTTCTTCGAGGCGAGCCTCATGCAGCCCGAGGGCCGGAACGCGCGCGACTACCTGACGGGCCGCGGCCTGGACGAGCAGACCTGCAAGCGGTTCCGCATCGGTTATGCGCCGGCCGGGCGCCACGTGCTGAAGGAGCATCTGGCGAAGCGCGGGATCAGTCCCGAGGTCATGGCGCAGGCCGGGCTCGTCATCACCGGGCACGACGTCGCCGTGCCGTTCGACCGGTTCCGCGACCGGGTGATCTTTCCGATCACCGACCTGCAGAACCGGGTGATCGCCTTCGGCGGCCGGGCGCTCATGCCCGACCTGAAGCCGAAATACCTGAACTCGCCGGAAACCGAGCTTTTCCACAAGGGCCGCGTTCTGTTCAACATGGCCGCCGCCCGCCGCGCCGCGCAGGAGGCGGGTACGGTCGTCGTCGCCGAGGGCTACATGGACGTGGTGGCGCTGACGCGGGCGGGTTTCGCCAATTCCCTGGCCCCGCTCGGCACCGCGCTCACCGAGGAGCAGCTGGCGCTGCTCTGGCGGGTCGCCGACGAGCCGATCCTGTGCTTCGACGGCGATGCGGCGGGCCTGCGCGCCGCCTTTCGCGCCGCCGACCTGGCGCTGCCGAACCTGCAGGCGGGCAAGAGCCTGCGATTCGCGCTGCTTCCCGAGGGCCAGGATCCGGACGACCTCGTCCGCGACGCCGGTCCCGCCGCGCTCGGCGAGGTGATCGAGAGGGCCTCTCCGCTCGCCGACATGCTGTGGACGCGCGAGGTCGAGGCCGCTCCGCTCGATACGCCCGAGCGGCGGGCGGCGTTCGAGAAGCGGCTCGCCGAAACGGTCATGCGTATTCCCGACACGCGGGTCAGGCGCCACTACGGCGAGCTTTTCCGCGACCGGCTCGCCGAATTCTTCGGCCGCAACACCGATCGCGGCAGGCGCTCCGGTCCAGGTCGGTTCCGCGACGATCGCCAGGGCGGCACCCGCGCGCCCTGGCAGCGCGGCGCGGACCGGGCCGCCTCGGGGTTTTCCGGGAAGGGCGCCGCCGGGCGGGCGAGCTCCGACCTCGTGCGCCGGCTCGCCGGGGCGCGGCAGGCGCTGCCGCGGCGCGAGGCGATCCTCCTGCTCGCCCTCGTCAATCATCCGGAAATCCTGGCCGAGCGGGCGGAGGCGGTCGCCCATATGGAACTCGCCCACCGCGACCTCGATGCCCTGCGCGTCGCCCTGCTCGACATCGTCGCCCACCACGACGAGGAGACGATGGAGCCGCGCGAGACGCTCGGGGCCAAGGGCCACGGGGACCTGCTGGGGCGGCTGGAGGCGCTGTGGACCGGTGCCGGGCGGGCCGAATGGTGGGTCGCTCCTGACGCTGCGACAATTGACGCGGAGCGCGCCTGGGACCATACGGCGGCCTTGCATCACAAGCTTGTCACGTTACATAGGGAGCTGAAGACAGCCGAGATGGCGCTCCAGGCCGAGCCGAGCGACGAAAATCTGGCACGGCTGTTCGATATTCAAGCACAGCTTGCCAACGCCGAGGGCACCGAGGCGTTGATGGAAGGATTCGGTCAGGCCTCGGGCCGTCCGGTACGGGCATTCTAGGCCCGGGGACCCGATGCCGGATCAGGAGCGAAATCGGATTAACTTTAATCACGGATTAAGGGGCTTAACGTAGCACGGATAGTCGACTAGGCGCAGCGAGGCCGCGGTATTTGGGAACCGCCGGCCCGTGATCCAATCGTCCGGGCTTCCCCTTCCTCCGGGACCCTTTGTCGGGAGACAGTACATGGCGACCACCGCGAAGAAGGCCGACGAGGCTCCGGAACAGCAGGCAGAGACGCCGGACGGCCCGCTGCTCGACCTGTCGGACGCCGCGGTCAAGAAGATGATCAAGGCCGCCAAGAAACGCGGCTACGTGACCTACGAGGAACTCAACGAGGTGCTGCCTTCCGAGGAAGTCACCTCTGAGCAGATCGAGGACACGATGGCGATGCTCTCCGACATGGGCATTAACGTCATCGAGAACGAGGAAGCCGAGGAAGCCGAGGAGTCCGGCGGCGACGAGGAGGAAGGCGGCGAACTGGTGGTCGCCCAGCGCAGCCAGGTCACCACCACCGCGAAATCCTCCGAACCCGCCGACCGCACCGACGATCCCGTGCGCATGTACCTGCGCGAGATGGGGTCGGTGGAGCTTCTCTCCCGCGAGGGCGAAATCGCCATCGCCAAGCGCATCGAGGCCGGCCGCGAGGCGATGATCGCGGGCCTGTGCGAAAGCCCGCTGACCTTCCAGGCGATCATCATCTGGCGCGACGAGCTTGCCGAGGGCAAGATCCTGCTGCGCGACATCATCGACCTCGAAGCGACCTATGCCGGTCCGGACGCGAAGGCGCCGGCCGCCGATAACTCGAACGTCCCGGAAGCCGCCAAGGAAGAGGCCGAGAAGCCGGCCAAGGCCAACGGCAAGGCCGACGAGGACGGCGAGGAGACGGAGAACGCCGAAGGCGAGGGCGAGGAGGGCGACGACGAGGACGACTACGAGGCCAACATGTCGCTGGCCGCCATGGAAGCCGAGCTGAAGCCGCAGGTGGTCGAGACGTTCGACAACATCGCCGCGAACTACAAGAAGCTGCGCCGGCTGCAGGACCAGCACGTCGAGAACCGGCTGAAGAACGCCCACCTCTCGCCGAGCCAGGAGCGCCGCTACAAGAAGCTCAAGGAAGAGATCGTCGTCGACGTGAAGAGCCTGTCGCTCAACCAGCAGCGCATCGAGGCCCTCGTCGAGCAGCTCTACGACATAAACCGCCGCCTGCTCGGCTACGAAGGCCGGATCCTGCGTCTGGCCGAATCCTACAGCGTCGACCGCGAGGACTTCCTCAAGCAGTACCGCGACCACGAGCTCGACCCGAACTGGATTCGGCGCGTCGCCAACCTCGGCGCCCGGGGCTGGAAGGACTTCATCGCGTCGGAGAAGGACACGGTGAAGGACATCCGCGCGACGATCCAGCAACTCGCCACCGAGACGGGCCTGGAGATCGGCGAGTTCCGCCGCATCGTCCACATGGTCCAGAAGGGTGAGCGCGAGGCCCGCATCGCCAAGAAGGAGATGGTCGAGGCGAACCTGCGCCTCGTCATCTCGATCGCCAAGAAGTACACGAACCGCGGCCTGCAGTTCCTCGACCTGATCCAGGAAGGCAACATCGGCCTGATGAAGGCGGTCGACAAGTTCGAGTACCGCCGCGGCTACAAGTTCTCGACCTACGCGACGTGGTGGATCCGGCAGGCGATCACCCGCTCGATCGCCGATCAGGCGCGTACCATCCGCATTCCCGTGCACATGATCGAGACGATCAACAAGATCGTCCGCACGAGCCGGCAGATGCTGCACGAGATCGGCCGCGAGCCGACCCCGGAAGAGCTCGCCGAGAAGCTCGCGATGCCGCTGGAAAAGGTGCGCAAGGTCCTGAAGATCGCCAAGGAGCCGATCTCGCTCGAGACGCCGATCGGCGACGAGGAGGACAGCCACCTCGGCGACTTCATCGAGGACAAGAACGCCGTCCTGCCGATCGACGCGGCGATCCAGGCGAACCTGCGCGAGACCACCACGCGCGTCCTCGCCTCGCTCACCCCGCGCGAGGAGCGCGTGCTCAGAATGCGCTTCGGCATCGGCATGAACACCGACCACACGCTTGAAGAAGTCGGCCAGCAGTTCTCGGTGACGCGCGAGCGCATCCGCCAGATCGAGGCGAAGGCGCTGAGGAAGCTGAAGCATCCGTCGAGAAGCCGGAAGCTGCGGAGCTTCCTCGACAACTGAGGCGGGGTTTCAGAGCCGGGTATTCAAAAGCGGCGGGCTTTGACCCGCCGTTTTCGTTTCGGTCTCCGAGCGGTGGTGTTCGAGCTGTGTCGCCGCATCCTTTGCCTGCATGCGGCGGACGTCGTGACCCCAATCGAAATGGCCCCCGCACCGTCGGCGCGGGGAGCCTTCTTCGTCGCCGGACGGCGAGCCGGGGAGGGAGTTACGACGCCTTGGCGACGTACTCGCTGATCAGCTTCTCGTTGCGTGCCTTCTCCAGCTTGTTGGCGACGTCGTCGTTGACGACCTCGTCGATGCGCAGCTTGACGAAGTTGACGAGGGCGGCCGTCAGCAGCAGCACGCCCATGCCCCAGTAGCCCTTGGTGGACAGGTCGACCGGGGCGAGCCAGATCGACAAGGTGAGCATGAAGTAGGCGATGATGACGGCGGCGCCGTTGAAGAAGATGTAGATCTGGTTCTTGCTCATGGTCATCGTTCGATACTCCTCTGTTCGGGTTGGTCAGCTTTCAGTGCGATAGAGACGAGTTGCGGGGTCAGGCCGGCGTGTCGCCGGGCTTCTCTGTGGTCTCCCCGGGGGTCTTCTTTTTCAGTCGGGCCAGGATGTCGTCCGCCCGGACCTTGTCCTGCGGGCCGAAGCCGGCATTCGCCATGCGGTCCTTGATGCCGTGATGGCCGAGTTCGGCATCGATCTCGTCGAGAATGCCGCTCTCCTCGAACGGGTCGTCGCGGGCGATGACCTGCTCGATCAGTTCCTCGGCCTCGCGGATGGAGGTCGGGTTGCCGATCGTCCGGTTCAGCTTGCGCTGGGCCTTCTGCTCGGCGTCGATCGCCTGGGCGGTGAGCTGGCCCTGTTTCAGGTCGACGACCCGGCGGTGGGCCTTTTCGATCGAAAGGCGCATCCGCTTAATCTTCTCCTCGAGGCTCGCGAGCGTTGAGAGGCGAACCTCGCGCTCGTTCTCGAGATCGGCGATCGCCGAGGCGCCGTCGCGGGCATGGGCCTCGTCGCCGGCCTCCAGGGCCTGGCGGGTGCGCTCCTCCAGATCGCTGATCTGGCCGTTCAGCGCCTCCACCGAGCGTCGTTGCGCGCGCTCCCGCATGATGATCGAGGCGAGCGTTTCCTTGGCGGCCGAGAGCGACGACTCGGCCTCGCGGATCTTGTGGCCGATGAGATCGACCGCGTAGTGGTCTTTCAGCTTCGCTTCCGCCCGGGCTCCGGCGCCGGACATCAGCGTCTTGAACAGGCTCAACATGACTACCTCCAGTCGGTCGAAGTTTTGAACGTTGTTCACAATTGCACCGTACCTTATTTTGAACAGCGTTCAAGAACTTTTTTGAACAGTGTTCAAATGAGCGCGTTTATGGTTAATGGAAAGTTGCCGCCTGCGAATCGCCCCGGAGTGCGGGCGATTGGACGCCGGCCGGCGCGTGGAGGCCGAACATGACGCTGAACAAGGAGGAAGTGCGCGAGCGCGCGCTGGAGATCGCCGCACGGCTGATGGCCGCGGAGGGCAGCGAGGGACTGAAGGCGCGCGCCGTCGCGAAGGAGGCGGGCGTATCCGTCGGCACCCTCTACAACATCTTCGGCGATCTCGACGACCTGCAGCGCCTCGTCAACATGCGGCTGCTGGGGGAGCTCGGCCGGCACAGCGAGGCCGCGATGCGCGACATGAGGGCGCGCGGGGTGACCGGGGTGCGCGAGCGGCTCGTCGGCCTGGCGCGCGCCTATTTCGATTTCGTGCGCGCGCACGCGACGCAGTGGCAGGCGCTGCTCGCGTTCAACAACCGTATCCCCTTGGCGGATCAGCCGGATTGGTACGCGGCCCGGTTCGACCTGTTGTTCGAGATCATCGAAGAGGTGTTGCGCGACACGCCGCTCGACGCGAACAGGACGCAACGCGACGTCGCCGCGCGCGCGATCTGGGCGAGCGTGCACGGCATCGTCACGACCGGATATGCCCGGCGCGGCCGGATGACGAACGAGGGCGCCGAGGAAATCTGGCGGCAGATCGACCTGCTGTTGTCTGTCTTCGTCAGGGGACTGGAGGACGGCTAGGAACGGCATCCGGTCGTTGGACCCGGCATCTCCCCTGCCTATCCCCCGCCTATCCCCCGCCCATCCGGCAAGTCGCCCGCGACTTCGCCGCGTCGCCTCGGATTCGGATATCGACCGGCCGTCGGGATTGTTCTCGATTTCCCAAAGACGGACCATGCCGACTGCGCCCGCGGAAGGGGTCGCCGGACGGTGCCGCCGCGCGAAACGGGCAAAAATACGGTCAATTTACGCCTTGACCGAAATCGGACTCGAAACCCGGCGCGCGGAAGCATTCGTTCTTTGCGATATATAGTTGCCTGAACAGGAACGCTGCATTCAGTTTTTTGCACCTTGTGGTGCTTTGAAACATTCGAAACAATTTTTGTTGCTGCTGGCCGTGCAGCTGAAACGTATGGCAGCGAAAGTGACTCCCGTCGGTCGCGTTATTGGCGTCGCAGACGGGACTTTAGAAAGCGCCACCGGTTTCCGTAGGGTGATGAGGGCCCCCAACCTCAGCGCCCGTCGCCGGGAAACCGGCCGGAACCGGTCGGCGCTGACTAAATCCCCCGCTGTCCCCCGCGCCAGTCCCGCCGGACGCCAGCGTGACCGACCGGTTCCTCGCCGTCCTTCCTCCCGAGCGGCGGCGAACCAGTCTCGCCGCGGCGTCGCGGATTCCCCCAATCCAGGCGCCGCGCGAGCCTTTTTCCTCCGTTCCCCGGGTCCGCCTCCGATCTTGACGCCGCATCCCGATTGCGGCCTAACGGCGCCATGACCGACGCGCGAAACAAGACCATCGATCTCGTCACCCGCTACTACCGGGCCTTCAACACCGGCGATGTCGAGGGCATGCTCGACTGCCTGGGCGACCGCGTCGTCCACGACGTGAACCAGGGCGGACGGCGCACCGGCAAGGAGCATTTCCGCGCGTTTCTCGCCCATATGAACCGCTGCTACTCGGAGGAGGCGGTCGATCTCGTCGTGATGGCGACCGAAGACGGATCGCGGGCGGCCGCCGAGTTCACCATCCTGGGCGCCTACAAGGCGACGGACGAGGGGCTGCCGGAAGCCCGCGGCCAGACCTACGAGCTCGCCGTCGGCGCCTTCTTCGCGATCGAGAACGGCCGCATCGCCCGCGTCACCAACTACTACAATCTGCAGGACTGGATCGCCCAGGTGAGCGGATGACGGCGGTCTCGGTCCGGACGCTGACCGGCCCGGAAATCGGCCCGATCGTCGACGGGCTCGCGCGGCTGCGCATCTCGGTGTTCCGCGACTTTCCGTATCTCTACGACGGCGACCTCGCCTACGAGGCGAGGTATCTCGGCGATTTCGCCACCATTCCCGGCGCCGCGGTCGTCGCCGCCGAGGCGGGCGGCGCGCTGATCGGGGCCGCGACCTGCGCTCCGCTCGCCGGCGAGGTCGAGGCGTTCCGCAAGCCGTTCGAGGACGCCGGCTACGATGTGCCGGAGTTCTGCTATTTCGGCGAATCCGTGCTCGAGGAAGCCTGGCGCGGGCAGGGGATCGGCCACCGCTTCTTCGACGGGCGCGAGGCGCATGCCCGCTCGCTCGGGCTCGAATACGCGACCTTCTGCGCCGTCGCCCGGCCCGATGGCCATCCGATGCGGCCGGCAGGCTACGGCCCGCTCGACGCGTTCTGGACGAAGCGCGGCTACCGGAAGGTCGACGGCCTCGTCGGCCGCTTCTCCTGGAAGGACGTCGGCGACGGCGCCGAGACCGAAAAGGCGATGCAGTTCTGGATGCGGGCGCTGTAGCGCAGTGTCCCAGGGCCTTTCAGGGTCAAGTAGAACCAATTCTGTTTGACCCTGAAGGGCCCTAGCCCTCGATCTCCCAGGTCATGCTGATCTCGACCGAAAGCGACTGCTCGCCGGCCTCGACGGGGACGGGCGGGGCGGGGTCGGCCCGCATCGCCATCGCCTTGCGAGGCATCGGCGCGAAGCCGCCGGACTCGGAGATCGACCGGATGCGGGCGAGCTTCACGCCGGCGGCCCCGGCGTAGATCTCCGCCTTGCGGGTCGCGTCCGCCACGGCGAGCGCGCGGGCCTCGTCGAGACGCTTGCCGGCGTCCGAGACGATGAAGTCGATGCCGTTCATCTGGTTGGCACCGACGGTGACGGCCTTGTCGAGCACGTCGCCGAGCTTGTCGAGATCGCGCACCCTGACCGTGACGGCGTTGGTCACGGTGTAGCCGACGATGCTCGGTGCCTCGCTGCCGTCGTTGTTCGCCGGGAAGCGCATGCGCGGCTGGACGCTGAAGCCCGAGGTCTGGATGTCCCTGGCTTCGATGCCGGCCTCCTTCATCGCCGCGATGACGGCGGCCATCGCCTCGTTGTTGGCGTCGAGCGCCGCCCGGGCGGTGTCCGCCTCGGTGACGACGCCGGAGCTGATCAGCGCCATGTCGGGCCTGGCGAAGATCTCGCCGGTGCCGGTCAGCGAGAGGGTCGGGCGGGGCGCCTCCTCGGCGCCGGCGGGACGCGCCATCATGGCGGCGGCGGCGATTGCGCCGGCGACGATGCCGGCGCGCAGGATAACGGGAAGATGCATCGGATTCCTTCCGTTGCAGGTCTCATCTGTTGGCGAGAGCTTCACCATCCAAATGAGACGGCAATGCGGCGCCTTGCGACGCTGCGTCGGCAGCCCGAACGCGCTCGCCCGTGGTTCGGGACGCGGCTTACGCCCCGCCTCGCCACGGGGTTTCCCGGGTTGCCGCAGATACCGGCCTCGTCCCGGTGAGGCCGGGCGGGCGTCTCGAAGGACGGCGGCGCGCTCTACCGGCGCCTGGTCAGGCCCGAGCGCTCGATCACCTCGGGGATAGAGGCCTCGTTCAGCGGGGCCATGACGTGCGCGCCGGACACGCCGGGGATCTCGGCGAGTTCCTGCAGCAGCTCGACGCAGATCGCGCGGCCCTCGGCCTTCGGGTCGGCGGCTCTTTCCATGCGCTCGACGATCGGGTCGGGGATCGTCGCGCCGAACAGCTTCTCCTTCATCCAGCGAGCCGATTTCGCCGAGGCGAGCGGGGCGACGCCGATCAGCACGTGCAGCTTGTCCTTGAGCCCGTGCTCGGCGAGCCGCGTCACGTAGCGGCGCACCACGCCGGCGTCCATGCAGAACTGGGTCTGCACGAACTGCGTGCCCGAGGCGACCTTGGCCTTCAGGCCGGCCGGCTCCCAGCCGGCGGGCGGATCGATCGGCGCGTCGGCGCCGCCGATGAAGAAGGGCGCCCTGCCCTCGACCTTGCGGCCGGAGGGGAGCTCGCCGCGGTCGCGGATGCCGATGGCGGTCTCCGTGAGGCTGCGGGAATCGAGGTCGAAGACCGGCTTGGCGTCGGGCTGGTCGCCGGCGGTCGGGTCGTCGCCGCGCAGGATCAGCAGGTTCCGGATGCCGAGCGCGGCCGCGCCCATCAGATCGCCCTGCAACGCGATGCGGTTGCGATCGCGGCAGGTGAGCTGGAGGATCGGCTCGATGCCGGCGCCGTGCAGCAGGGAGGCGGCGGCGAGCGAGCACATGTGCGCCCGCGCGCCCGCCCCGTCGGTGACGTTGACCGCGTCGGCGAGGCCGCGCAGCGGCAGCGCCTTCTCGACGAGCAGGTGCTCCTCGAGGCCGGTCGGCGGGACGATCTCGGCGGTGATGGCGAAGTGCCCGGCCCGGAGCGTCGCCTGCAGGCGGCTCGTGACGTCCGCACCGTCGCCGGCTCCGACGTGCCATCCCAATTCCAGCGTCATGTGTTCCGACCCTCGTTCCGCGTTTCCCCGGGGCCCCGATTCCCGCCCGGGTCCCGGGGATTCAGACCGTCTTCGCCCGCCGCGAGTCAAGCAGGGGCCGGGGCCGCCGATCGGGGGCGCCGCCTCCATGGCGGATCAGAACATCGGCGGGAACGGCCGGCCGCCGTGGTCGAGCGTGATCCAGCGGGTCTCCGTGAAGGTCTCCATCGACCAGCGGCCGCCGTGCTTGCCGACGCCGGAGGCCTTGAAGCCGCCGAAGGGCACGTGCGGCTCGTCGTTCACCGAGGAGCAGTTGACGTGGCAGTTGCCGGTGTCGAGCCGCGCGGCGATGGCGAGCCCCCGGCTCTCGTCCTTCGTCATGATGCCGGAGGAGAGGCCGTACTCGGTATCGTTGGCGATGCGGACCGCCTCCTCGTCGGTGCGGAACGGGATCACCGGCACCACCGGACCGAACGTCTCCTCCTCGTACAGCTTCATGCCGGGCTTCACCCCGGTCAGGATCGTCGGCTCGACGAAGCGGCCCTCGATCTTGCCGCCGAGCACCACCTTCGCCCCCTTGGCGATCGCGTCCTCGAGCTGCTCGCGCACCTTGCCGACCTGCTTGTCGTTGATCAGCGGGCCGATGATGTTGCCCTTGTCCGTGGTCGGGTCGCCGACGGCGAGCTTCGACGCGCGCTCGACGAACTTCGCGAGGAACGCGTCGAAGATCGTCTCGTGGACGAGCACCTTCTCGACCGACATGCAGATCTGGCCCTGGTGCATGAAGGAGCCGAAATTGGCGGCCTGGGTGGCGCGCTCCATGTCGGCGTCCTCACAGACGATCAGCGAGTCCTTGCCGCCTAGCTCGACGCAGCACTTCTTCAGGTGCGCGCCGGCCTTGGCGGCGATCTGGCGGCCGACGGCGGTCGAGCCGGTGAACGAGACGCCCTTGACGTAGGGGTTCTCAATCAGCTCGTCTCCGACCTCCCGAACGCGCTCGCGCGAGCAGGTGACGACGTTGAGCACGCCCTCGGGCACGCCCGCCTCCTCGAACACCTCGGCGAACAGGAGGCCGCCGCAATAGGGCGTCTCCTCGGAGGGCTTCAGCACCACGGTGTTGCCGGCGGCGAGCGGGAAGGCGAGGCCGCGGGCGGTCAGAAGGACGGGGAAGTTCCACGGGCTGATGACGCTGACGACGCCCATCGGCCGGCGCACGGCCATCGACACCTTGCCGTACTCCGACGGCAGCACCTCGCCGATCGACTGGTAGTTGGCGGCCGCGGCGGCATGGAAGATCTCCGGCACGTAGCCGGTCTCGAACATGCCCTTGCCGAACCAGCCGCCGCCCTCGGCCTGCAGGGCCTCGACGATGTCCATCTTCCGCTTCTCGAAGACCTCGGCCACCTTCAGCATGTAGTGGGCGCGCTTGTTGAAGGGCAGCGCCGACCACGCCGGGAAGGCGGCCTGCGCGGCCTCGATCGCCGCGCGCGTCTCGGCGGCGCCGGCGTCGGGCACCTGGGCCCAGACGGAGCCGTCGGCGGGGTTCAGGTCGTCGAAGGTCCTGGCCGCGTGCGACCAGCCACCGGCGATGTACATGCCTTCGAATACGCGTGCCATTGTCGTCTCCCTGGTACTCGTCTCGTTACGTTCGCGCCGCTCTTCATCGCGGCTGCGGCTGCAATGGGTCCTGGATCAAGTCCAGGACACACGGCTGTTCGCGAGGCTTGGCCCCGCCTCGGAAACAAAGGTGCGTCCCGGACTTGATCCGGGACCCATGCGGCGGTGGCGCATAGCCGGTGCCGCCGTTTTCATTCCTTCGCCCTCCGCGCCCTGATGTGGGCCGAATGGATCTCCGCCGCCCGTCTCGCCAGGTCGGCGGCCATGCGGCTCAGCTCGCCGGCGCCGGAGGGCGCCGTCGCCGGCGGCTCGGGTTCCGGCGCGCGCAGGTCGCGGACGTGGGCGGAGTGGATTTCCGCTGCCCGCCTGGCGAGATCCGCCGCCATGCCGGCGAGGGCCCTGGCGTCCTCGTTCGCCGGGGCGGCCGCTGCGCTCACCGCGCGCAAGCTCTGGATGTGGGCGGAATGAATATCGGCGGCGCGCTTCGCCAGATCGGCGGCCATCCGCGAGAGGTCCCGTGCGGTCGCCGAAGGCGCGACCGGAACCGGAGCGGGGTCCGCCGGCCCCGCGGCGGCCGGGCCGCCGAGATAGGCGCGGCGCACGGACGGGTCGCCGGCGAGCGCGGCTGCGGCGTTCTCGCCGATGATGTGGCCGTTCTCGAGCAGATAGCCGCGGTCGGCTATGGCGAGGCTCTGCTTGGCGTTCTGCTCGACCAGCAGGATGCCGACGCCGGTCTCGCGGATGTCCCTCAGGGTCTTGAACAGCTCGGCGCAGAGGAGCGGCGACAGGCCGAGGGAGGGCTCGTCCAGCATCAGGATGTCCGGTCGGCTCATCAGCGCGCGGCCGATCGCCACCATCTGCTGCTCGCCGCCGGACATGGTGCGGGCGACCTGGCCGCGGCGCTCGGCGAGGCGGGGAAACAGCGCGAAGATGCGCTTCAGGTTGCTCTCCTGTCCGGCGCGGGCGCGACGGGCATAGGCGCCGAGCGTGAGGTTCTCCAGAACCGTCATGTCGCCGAAGATGCCGCGCCCCTCCGGCACCAGCGCGATGCCGCGCTCGACGATCCCGGCGGGGCCGATGCCGGCGATCGGCCGGTCGTACATCGTCACCTGGGAGCCGGGAACCGGGACGACCATGCCGGCGATCGCCTTCAGAAGCGTCGACTTGCCCGCGCCGTTGGCGCCGAGGACGACGCAGATCTCGCCTTTGGCGACCCGGACAGAGACGTTCTCGAGCGCCTTGTGGCGGCCGTAGAAGACCGACAGGCCCTTCGTTTCAAGCATCGGAGTCCCCCAGATAGGCGCGCACGACCTCCGGATCGGACAGGACGTCCTCGACGGCCCCGTCGGCGATCCTGGTGCCGGTGTTCATGACGACGCAGCGGTCGCAGAGCGAGCGGATCGCGTCCATCACGTGCTCGACCATGACGATGGTGCGGCCTTCCTCGCGCAGCGCCGCGATCAGATCGATGCCGATCCGCAGTTCGCTCGGGTTGAGGCCGGCGAGCCATTCGTCGAGCAGGAGAACGCGCGGATCTCCGGCGAGCGCGCGGGCGAGCTCCAGCCGCTTCTGGTCGATATAGGTGAGCGCCGTCGTCGCCGTGTCGCCACGGCCCGACAGTCCGACGCGGGAGAGCAGCGTCCGGGCGAGGTCGCGGGCGTCCTCGCCCCACATCCGCCGGTGGCCGAAGACGGCGCCGGCGACGACGTTCTCCTCGACGGTGAGCGAGGGCAGCACGCGGACGAGCTGGAAGGTGCGGGCGATGCCGGCGCGGGCGATGGCATGGGCCGGCAGGCCCGAAATGCGCCGGCCGTCGAGGGAGATCGAGCCCGCGGTCGGCCTCAGCGCCCCGGAAACGAGGTTCAGCATCGTGGTCTTGCCGGAGCCGTTCGGGCCGATCAGGCCGAGGAGCTCGCCGGGCATGACGTCGAAGGTCACGTCGTTGACGGCGACGAGGCCGCCGAACTCCTTGCGGGCGGCCTCGATCGCCAGAAGCGGCGCCGGGCGCAGGCCGGTCGCGCGCAGGCCGGTCGCTCGCAGGGCGCTGGTCGCGGACGCCGCGCTCATGCGATCCACCGCGTCTTTCCGGGCGCGGCGGAGCCGCCCCTGAGCCTCGCATGGGCCGCCTCGATCCGGCCGGTGACGCCGTCGGGGATCAGGTAGACGACCGCCAGGAAGGCGAGGCCCATCAGGATCGAGGTGTGGTTCGGGAACTGGGCGGAGACCTGGTCGAAGACGACGGTGAAGGGGATGACGCCGACGAGCGGCCCCCACAGGCGCCTCGTCCCGCCGAGCAGCGCCATGATCACCACCTGGAAGGAGATCATCGGATTGAAGGCCGACGGCGGCTCGATATAGGCGAAGCGCGGGGCGAGGATCGCGCCGATGACGCCGATGAAGGCGCCCGAGACGACGAACAGCGCGACCTTCGCCCGCGCGGTGTCGATGCCGACATGGGTGGCGACCGTCTCGTCGTTGCCGATGATGCGCATGGCGAAGCCGAGGCGGGAGCGGTTGATCGCCCAGCCCGTCAGGAAGACGGCGGCGGTGAGCGCCAGGAGCATCCAGAAGATGTGCGTCTCGGTGAAGTCGGTGAAGACGTAGAGGCCGACGCCGGTGGTGAAGTTGGTCTGAACCCAGGTGACGACCTGGCGGATCAGCTCGGCGAGGCCGAGCGTGAAGATGACGAAGTAGACGCCCGACAGCCTCAGCGTCGCGAGGCCGACGAGGGCGGCGACGATGCCGGACAGGAGGCCGGCGAGCGCGACCAGCACGGGGAAGGGCAGGGCGTCGATGCCCATGCCGACCGTGTAGGTGCCGATGCCGAAGAAGGCGGCGGTGGCGAGCGAGATGTAGTGGGTCGGCCCGGAGAACAGCGTCCAGGCGGTGCAGAGCGCGGCGTACATGACGATGTTGAGGCAGAGCGACAGGTAGTAGCCCTCGTCGAACAGCGGCAGGCAGGCGATGGCCGCGAAGGCCAGCGCGGCGAGGACGCCGACGCGGATCTCGCCGGCCCGCGGCGCCGTCATGCCTGCCTCCTCCCGAAGATGCCCTGCGGCCGGAACAGCAGGGTGAGGACGAACAGGGAATAGGTGGCCGCCAGCGTCAGGCCCGGATCGACGAGGCTTGCGACCGTGGTCTCGGCGACGCCGAGGATCAGGGCGGCGAGCACCGCCCCGCGCACGTCGCCGACGCCGCCCATGATGACGATGATCAGCGCCTTCATGGTGAAGACGACGCCCATCGAGGCGTTGAAGGTGTAGAAGGTCGAGAGCAGCCCGCCGGCGGCCGCCGTCAGCGCGCCGCCGAGCGCGAAGGCGAAGGCGGAGGCGCGCTCGACGTCGATCGCGACGAGGCCGGCGGAGACCGGGTCGACGGCGACGGCGCGCACGGCCGTGCCGTAGCGGGTGTGGTTGAGGAACAGGTAGAGGCCGCCGGCGATCACGACGGCGGCGACGAAGGCGACGACGCGGTTCAGCCCGAAGGGGCTGCCGAAGATGTCGAACGGCTCGGCGAGGAACGAATAGCTGAAATACTCGCCGCCGAAGCCGAGCAGCATCAGCCCCTGGAACAGGAACATCAGGCCGAAGGTCGCAAGGATCGAGTCGACCTCGAGCTGGCCGCGGTTCCTCGCCCGCTTCACCAGGGGCCTGAGCAGCAGCGAATAGACGAACCAGTTCACCACGAAGGCGATCGGCGCGACGAAGGCGAGGCTCGCGACCGGATCGATCTGCAGGGCCGAGAAGAACCAGAAGGCGCCGAAGCAGGCGGCGACCAGCGTCTCGCCGGTGGCGAGGTTCATGATGCGCGCGACGCCGTACTGGAGCGTCAGCCCCAGGGCGATGAGCGCATAGGTTCCGCTCAGGAGTACGCCGGTTACGAGGATTTCCATCGCGTCGCTATCCGGTGTGGCGCGCTTCTGACGCCGACTGCACCACGCCAGTGTGGCAGAGTTTGGTAATGGCTTCCTTTAGAGGGCCGTGTCCCGCGGCGGCCGCGGCAACGCTCGCCTCCGGCTCGCGCCCCAACCCCGACCCCTCCCCACCACAACATCGGATGCTTCCGATGTTGTTCACCAAAGCGACGAAGTCGGGAACACCCGACTTCG
>JAEWYT010000028.1 GCA_023458595.1 Pseudomonadota bacterium | reverse complement strand
TCCCGGCGCGGTCGAGGCCGAGCGCATGGCCGGCGAGGACGCGGGCGTCGAGGTCGGGCGTGGCGACGCCGGCCCCGGCGAGGCGGCGCCGCGCGGCGACCGTCGCCTGCGACAGCGTGACGCTGCCGGGCTCCGCCACCGGCGCCTCAGACCCGCGCTTCCGGCCGCAGATCCTCGGCGGCCAGCCGGCGGGCCTGATCCTCGGTGATCAGCGCGTCTATGATCTCGCCGAGCGCCTCGCCGGCGATCACCTTGTCGAGCTTGTAGAGCGTCAGGTTGATGCGGTGGTCGGTGACGCGTCCCTGCGGGAAATTGTAGGTGCGGATGCGCTCCGAGCGGTCGCCGGAACCGACCTGGCCCTTGCGTTCGGCGGCCCGCGCGCTGTCGAGCCGCTCGCGCTCGAGTTCGTAGAGGCGCGAGCGCAGCAGCTTCATCGCCTTCGCCTTGTTCTTGTGCTGCGAGCGCTCGTCCTGCACCGCGACGACGATCCCGCTCGGCAGATGGGTGATGCGCACCGCCGAATCCGTCGTGTTGACGTGCTGGCCGCCCGCCCCCGAGGAGCGGTAGACGTCGATCCTGAGGTCGCCGTCGTCGACGTCGACGTCGACGTCCTCGGCTTCCGGCAGCACCGCCACCGTCGCCGCGGACGTATGGATGCGGCCCGAGGCTTCCGTCTCCGGCACGCGCTGCACGCGATGCACGCCCGATTCGAACTTCAGCTTGGCGAAGACGCCGCGCCCCGACACCTCGGCGATGATCTCGCGATAGCCGCCGCGGTCGGATTCGCTCTCCGAAAGGACGGCGACCTTCCAGCTTTCGAGCTCCGCGTAGCGCTGGTACATGCGGAAAAGGTCGCCGGCGAACAGCGCCGCCTCCTCGCCGCCGGTGCCGGCGCGGATCTCCAGGATCGCGCCCTTCTCGTCGGCGACGTCGCGCGGCAGGAGAAGGATCTGCACCTCCCGCTCCAGCGTCTCCGCCTTCTCCTCGAGGTCGGCGACTTCCGCCTCGGCGAGATCGGCCATCTCCGGATCGTCGAGCATGTTGCGGGCGGATTCGAGGTCGGCGCGCATCTTCAGGAGCTCGCGCGCCTTCGCCGCGACCGGAGCGATCTCGGCGTGCTCGCGCGACAGGCGCACGAAAGCCTCCGCGTCGGGCGGCGAGGACATCTCGTGCTCGATGCGCTCCAGGCGATCGACGAAGGACTGCAGTTTTTCCCTTGCTATCATTCGGGGGCGATCATGGTCTTCAGATTTGCACGTCGTGCTTTTGCGCGAACGCGATCAGTTCCTTGCGCAGGCCCTCGTGCGGCATGTCGAGCTCGGGCATGAGCCAGCTTTCGAGCGCGCCGACGTCGAGGCTCATCAGCATCGCCTTGACCGGACCGACGGAGGCCGGCGCCATCGAGATCGACCGGTAGCCGATGCCGATCAGCGCCATGGCGCTCAGCGGATTGCCGGCCAGCTCGCCGCACAGCGTCACCGGCACGCCGCCGGAGCCGGCGACCTCGACGATCTTGCGCAGCGCCCTGAGCGGCGGCGGCGACAGCGGATCGAACCGCTCGGCGAGCTGCGCGTTCGCCCGGTCGATCGCGAACAGGAACTGCAGGAGGTCGTTCGAGCCGACCGACAGGAAGTCGACGCGGGCGACCAGTTCCTCGAGCTGCCAGAGCAGCGAGGGCACCTCCACCATCGCCCCGAGCAGGATCTTGTCGGGTAGCGCATGGCCGTGCCGGCTGAGATGCCGGCGCTCCCGGTCGACCAGCGCGCGGGCCCGGTCGAGCTCCCCGACCTCGGTGATCATCGGGAACATCAGCCTGAGCTCGCGGCCCGCGGCGGCATGCAGGAGCGCGCGGATCTGCGTGCGCAGCAGCCCCGGCCGGTCGAGCGCCATGCGGATCGCCCGCCATCCGAGCGCCGGATTCTCCTCCTGCGCGCTCCTGAGATAGGGAAGCACCTTGTCGCCGCCGACGTCGAGCGACCGGAAGGTGACGGGCAATTCGCCCGCCGCGTCGAGCACGGCGCGGTAGAGCGCAAGCTGCTCGCGCATGCGCGGGAACGTCGCCGCCACCATGAACTGCAGCTCGGTGCGGAACAGCCCGATGCCGGCCGCGCCCGCCTCCTTGACGTGCGGCAGGTCGACGAGCAGGCCGGCGTTGACCATCAGGTTGATCGTCTGCCCGTCGCGCGTGACGGCCGGCTTTTCCTTGAGCTGGCGGTACTGCTCCTGCCGCCGGGCGCGGAAGCGCACCTTCTCGACATAGGCCGCCTCGACGTCGGCGGGCGGGCGCACGTGCACCTCCCCCGACAGCCCGTCGACGATGATCGGATCGCCGGTATTGACGAGATCGAGGATGCCGTCGACCTGGCCGACCGTTGCGATGCCGAGCGCCCGGGCGACGATCGTCACGTGGCTCGTCGGCGTGCCTTCCTCGAGCACCAGCGCGCGCAGCCGCTCGCGGTCGTAGTCGAGCAGTTCCGCCGGGCCCATGTTGCGGGCGACGATGATCGCGTCGCGCGGCAGCTCGAAATCGGCGAGATGGTCCCAGCCGACGAGCTGGCGCAACAGCCGGTTGGCGAGGTCGTCGAGGTCGTGCAACCGGTCGCGCAGGTAGGGATCGGTCTGGCGCAGCATGCGGGCGCGCGTGTCGTTCTGCACGCGCTCGACGGCGGCTTCGGCCGTCAGGCCGGTCGTCACCGCCTCGCGGATGCGCTCCGCCCAGCCCCGGTCGTAGGCGAACATCCGGTAGGCTTCGAGCACTTCGCGATGCTCGCCGGCGCGCACGATGTCCGAGCGCGTCATCAGGTCCTCGACGGACGTGCGCAGCGCGTCGAGCGACTCCTCGAGCCGGGCGAGCTCCGAGCGCGGGTCCTCGGCGATCAGGTTGGTGACGACGAGCCGCGGCTCGTGCAGGACGGCGTGGCCGAGGCCGAGCCCTTCGGTGAGCGCGCGGCCGGTGAGGTGCTGCGGCCGGCGGAGCGCCAGGTTGTCGCCCGGCGTCATCAGCGACTCGAGCTCGTCGCCGGCGATCATCTCGGCGAGCACCATCGCCGTGGTCTGCAGCGCCTCGACCTCCTCCTCCGAATAGATCCGGTGCGTGCGGTTCTGCACGACGAGGACGCCGAGCGTCTGGCCGCCGCGCAGGATCGGCACGCCGAGGAAGGAGTGGTAGATCTCCTCGCCCGTCTCCGGCAGGTAGGCGAAGGCCGGGTGTTCCTGGGCGTCGGGCAGGTTCAGGGGCTCGGCTTCCGCCGCGATCGTGCCGACGAGGCCCTCGCCGAGCTTCAGGCTCGACTTGTGCACCGCCTCGCGCTTCAGGCCCTCGGTGGCGAACAGCTCGAGCCGCGAGTCGCCGCGCAGGACATAGACCGAGCACACCTCCGCCACCATGTTGGAGGCGATGGTCACGACGATCTTGTCGAGCCGCTCCTGCGCGTGGACCGGCTCCGCCATCAGCTCGCGGAGCCGTCTGAGCATCACGCGCGGGCCGCCGATCGAGCCCCGCATACCGGTAAGTCCCTGGTGCGCCGCGTACTGCGACGGTTTTGTCCCGCCTGGCCCCGGTCGGGACCGGTGCTGCCGGCGGGATCGATCCGTCGCGCTAGTGAGTGTCGAGACCGTATAGCGAATGCAAAGTCCGCACCGCAAGCTCGGTATAGGCCGCCTCGATCAGGATCGATATCTTGATCTCCGATGTCGTGATGGCCTGAATGTTGATGCCTTTTTCGGCGAGCGCCCTGAAACACTGCGCCGCGACGCCGGCATGACTGCGCATGCCGATGCCGATGACCGATACTTTGACCACGTCGGCCGAGCCCGATACTTCCTCGTAGCCGATCTCGGCGCTGGCGGTCCGGATCACGTCCATGGCGCGCTCGAAATCGGCGCGCGGCACGGTGAACGTCATGTCGGTGTGGCGGCCGTCGGCCGACACGTTCTGCACGATCATGTCGACGTTGATGTTGGCCTCGGCGAGCGGCACGAAGACGCTCGCCGCGACCCCCGGCTTGTCGGCGACGCGCCTCAGCGTGATCTTGGCCTCGTCCTTGGAGAAGGCGATACCGGTGACGATCTGCTTTTCCACGATCTCGTCCTCGTCGCAGATGAGTGTACCCGGCGGCAGTCCGCCGGCGTCCCCCCCCCCCGTTCCATTGGGGCCGGCGGGGGGCTCGGAACGTGGG
>JAEWYT010000027.1 GCA_023458595.1 Pseudomonadota bacterium | reverse complement strand
CCTCGTCCGCGCCAACCTCATGCATCGACGCCGCATCGATCGCCTCATCGACCAGACGCCAAAACCACGCAAACTCCCAGACCAGATGGTGCTGCAATGGACAGGAAATTAAACCGGACAGCCGTGGGCTTGTCCCGGCCATCCACGGTTTCAGTGCGCGGCGCAGAGGCCGCTAAAGCCCCAGGAACTCGAGCAGCGCCGCGTTCACCGCCCCGGGCTTCTCCAGCGTCGTCAGGTGGCCGCTGCCCTCGATCATGACGAGCCGCGCGCCGCGGATGCCGGCGGCGAGCTCCTCGGACAGTTCCGGCGGCGTCAGCCGGTCGCGGTCGCCGCACACGACGAGCGTCGGGCAGGCGACGTCGCCGAGATCGGGACGCGCGTCCTTGCGGTTCATGATCGCCGTCTGCTGGCGCGCGAAGGCGTCGACCCCGGTGTCGTGGGCCATCTTGCGGACCGTCGCCACCAGCGCGGCGTCCGACAGATGCGCCTCGTCGACGAAGAGCGGCAGCAGCCTGTCGATGACCGGACCGATCCCCTCCGCGCCGGCGAGCGCCATCAGCTCCTTGCGGAACGCCGTCTGCTCGGGCCGGTCCGGCCGCGCGGTCGTGTCCATCAGCACGAGCCTCGTCATCCGCTCCCGCGCGTGCTCGGCCATCTCCAGCGCGATGTAGCCGCCCATCGACAGGCCGACGAGCACGAACCGGTCCGGCGCGGCGTCGAGGATCGAGTCGACGATCGCCTTCATGCCGTCGTGGCGCGTATGGTCGGCGACGATGCACTCCGCCTTGCCGCGCAGCGCCTCGATCTGCGGGCCGTAGAGGGCCCCCGTGCACAGAAGGCCCGGCACGAATACGATCGGATCGGTCATTGCGCTTCCTCCCTGTTGTCCCCCGCCGCCACGGCGGGCATGGCGCCGGCCCGCTGAATCGGGCATGAAACCGCGGTCCCCATCATCCGGGGCCACCACCATCCGCGAACCAGTCCGATAGCATATGCGCGCCACGATATCCGCTCTCCTTCTCGCCCTCGCCGTCTGGGTTCCGTCCGCGCGGGCCGATCTGGTCTCCGACGGGATCGCCCGGATGCCCGTCGAGATCATCACAATGCGGCTCGGCGGAAGCTGGCAGTCGGCGGGCGGGTCGGGCTACTACCGGTTCGTGCTCGCCCGCTCGCCGGCGCAGGCCTCCGCGGCGCGTCTGTTCGTCCAGTGGATCCAGCGCGGCGGCGCGAGCGAGGCCGTCGTCTCCAGCGTCGAGGTCGCCGAGATCGCGCGGAAGCCGACGCGGGTCACCGACCTGCGGCTCGAGGCCGCGGCGGAGGGCACCAACGCCTTCGTCGACACCGTCGACCTGGCGACCGGCTCCCCCGACGAGGTGATGCTGATGCTCGGCGGGCCCGGCAGCTACCGGCTCGCCCCGCTCTCCAACTGACCCGCCGCCGGCCCGCCCGCCCGCCGTTGCGGCGGGCCGCGACGGCCGCCGGCACGAGCCGGTTACCGATTCCGCTAACCGAATTGGGACGTCGGTGCGAAAGTGCCGTTGACATGGCGGGAGTACCCTTTATGTTCCGCGAAAAGCCGAGCGGAACAAGAATCCTTGAAATCCCTGCGTTTGCGCCAGTCCCGCCACACGCACCACGGTGGCCGGTAGATGCCGTTTACTGAACTAGGTCTGAGCCCGAAGGTCCTGTCTGCCGTGGAAGCGGCCGGCTACAAGGAACCTACGCCCATCCAGGCGCAGGCGATTCCGCACGTCCTGTCGCGCCGCGATCTCATCGGCATCGCCCAGACGGGCACCGGCAAGACGGCGAGCTTCGTGCTGCCGATGCTGTCGATCCTCGAGAAGGGCCGGGCGCGGGCCCGCATGCCGCGCACCCTGATCCTCGAGCCGACGCGCGAGCTCGCCGCCCAGGTCGAGCAGAACTTCACGATCTACGGCAAGAACCACAAGCTGACCGTCGCGCTGCTGATCGGCGGCGTCTCCTTCGACGAGCAGGAGAAGAAGCTCGACCGCGGCGCCGACGTGCTGATCGCCACGCCGGGCCGCCTGCTCGATCATTTCGAGCGCGGCAAGCTGTTGCTGACCGGCGTCGAGATCCTCGTCATCGACGAGGCCGACCGCATGCTCGACATGGGCTTCATCCCCGATATCGAGCGCATCTGCCGGCTGGTGCCGTTCACGCGGCAGACGCTGTTCTTCTCCGCGACGATGCCGCCGGAGATCGAGAAGCTGACCGGCCAGTTCCTGCAGAACCCGATGCAGGTGCAGGTGGCCAAGCAGGCGACGACGGCCGAGACGGTTAGCCAGGCGCTCGTCACCGCGCCGACGACCCCGAAGGACAAGCGCGCGATCCTGCGCCGCGAGATCCGCGACGCGAAGAACCTGACGACCGCCATCGTGTTCTGCAACCGCAAGCGCGATGTGGCGACGCTTCACCGCTCGCTGCAGCGCCACGGCTTCAACGCCGGCGCCCTGCACGGCGACCTCGACCAGCGCGAGCGCATGGCGACGCTGGCGAAGTTCCGCGCCGGCGAGATCAACCTGCTGATCGCCAGCGACGTCGCCGCCCGCGGCCTCGACATTCCCGCCGTGAGCCACGTCTTCAACTTCGACGTTCCGACCCACGCCGAGGACTACGTCCATCGCATCGGCCGCACCGGCCGGGCCGGCCGCGAGGGCGACGCGATCACCATCGCGACGAGCGCCGACAGGAAGTACGTCACCGCGATCGAGAACCTCATCGGCAAGCCGATCGCGCGCCGCGAGGCGGCTCCCGGCATCGAGGAGATCGAGGCGGAGGAGGACGAGGTCGAGACGCGCGAGCGCGAGCCCGGCCGGGAACGCGGCCGGGACCGTGGCCGCGAGCGGGGCCGCCGCGGACGCGGGCGCGAGGAGCGGACCGAATCCGCCGCCGACGCGCCCAGGGCCGCGAAGGACCAGCGCAGACCGGGAAAGGAGCCGCCCGCGGGCAAGTCCCGCCGCGGCGAGCGGCACGAGAAGGACGAGCCCGTCGTCGGCCTCGGCGAGCACGTGCCGAGCTTCCTCCTGCGCCCTGTCCGGCGCCCCCCCGAGTCCTCCGAATAACGGCATATATATCAATAAATTACGTCGCTCGACTTTTGTTCAACGAACGCGGCGGAACTTAACCCTGCGTTAAGGCAGCGGAAACTATTCTGACGTTGCTTCGTGGGCAGTGAAGCGCGGCGGGGGGCACGTCGCTTCGGGGGATTGGCGCAAGTGACAAGAACGGACGAATTCGAGCGCTCGATAGCCTACGGCGAGGCTGCCCTCACCTATCTCAAAGGCAATCGCACGCACGCGTATCCGCGCAATTACGAGCTCTGGTACATCTACGCCGCCGGCTTCAACCGTGAGCTGAACAAGGCCGTCAACGACGCCCTGAAGCGCCTCGGGCACCTCCCCGAGGATCTCACCGAGCGGTTCTACGACGAGTTCCTGTCGCCCGTCCGCCTGAGCGACCGCGTCGGCGAGGTCAGCGCACGGGTCTCCAAGGAGCTCGACGAGATCATCGTCATGCTGGAGTCCTCCGGCCAGACCTGTGAGCAGTACGGGGAGTCCCTGCGCTCGGCGGCGCACGGCCTCGGCGGCGCCGAGACCAAGCAGCAGATGCGGCTGATCGTCGAGAAGATCATCCGCGCCACGGCGGAAATGGAGACGCGCAACAGCGCGCTCGAGGGCCAGCTCAAGGAATCGCGGATCCAGATCACCGATCTGCAGGAGAGCCTGGAGGCGATCCGCTACGAGTCGCTGACCGATCAGCTGACCGGGCTCGCCAACCGCAAGCATTTCGACCAGAGCCTGGAGCGTGCGGTCGACATCGCGGTGCGCCGCGGCGAGCCGCTGTCGCTCGCGATGTGCGACATCGACCACTTCAAGAAGTTCAACGACACCTTCGGCCACCAGACCGGCGACCAGGTGCTGCGCCTCGTCGGGGCCGCGATCAAGGCGGCGGTGAAGGGCCGCGACATCGCCGCGCGCTACGGCGGCGAGGAGTTCGCGGTGATCCTGCCCAACACGAACCTGCAGGCCGCCACGACGGTGGGCAACCAGATCCGCGCCGGCGTGATGGCCAAGGAACTCATCAAGCGCTCGACCGGCGAGAGCCTTGGCCGCATCACCATGTCGGTCGGCATTGCCACGCTTCGCGAGAACGACACGCGCGATACCCTGATCGAGCGCGCCGACATGGCCCTCTACGCCTCCAAGCGCAACGGCCGCAACTGCGTGACGGCCGAGGACGAGCTGGACGAAAGCACGCGCGAACCCGCGGTAGCCTGAGCGCCGCGCCTTCCCGGACGGTCGGCACGGGCAGGCGTCGCCACTGTCTATGAGATGCCCCGCAGGGTCGAACGGGAGGCGAAGCCATCGCCTCCCGGCGACGACAGCCGGCCAAGATCAATCCATACGGGTCCGGGACACGCGGTCTCCAATCGCTGCCCAGGCGGCGCCTCGAAGACAAACGCGTGCGCTGGACCTGATCCAGGGCCCACAGGCGGCAGGCGATGCTGTCTCGATGGCGCGCCGCCCGAAGGCGGGACACCCTACCGCTTCCGCCGCTTCGGCGCTTTCGCCGCGAGCGCCGCGCGATGCGCGCGCCTGGCCCATTCGGCGAGTTCGTCGACGTCGTCGATGAGCCGCTCGGGCAGCCGCCAGTAAGGCATCTCCACGCGCTTCGTCCCGCCCCGGTAGACGAACGGCGCGCTGCCTTCGGCAGCCATGTCGGCGGCGAGCGCCCGGTCGGTGCGCAGGAAGATCGTCCCGTCCGTGACGAGCCCGATCATGACGTCCTCGTGGAAGATGCCGGCGCCGCCGAACATGCGCCGCACGCGCACCGGCCCGAAGCCGGAGAACAGCTCGGCGACGAACTCCGCGTATTCCGACGAGATCGCCATGGCCCCACCACGCGGGGCGCGGTCGCCTCAGGCGTCGAACGCCGCCGGCGTCAGCGCCACCGATTCCCCGCAGCCGCAGGCCGAGGTCTGGTTCGGGTTGTTGAACACGAAGCGCGACGACAACTTGTCGACCTGGAAGTCCATCTCGGTGCCGAGCAGGAACAGGACGGCCTTCGGGTCGATCAGAACCTTGACGCCCTTGTCCTCGACCACCTCGTCGTAGGGGGCGATGTCCTCGGCATACTCCATCGTGTAGGACATGCCCGCGCAGCCGCCGTTCTTCACGCCGACGCGCAGGCCGACGATCGGCTTGTCGGAGTTGGCGATGATCTCGCGGACTCGTTCGGCGGCGGCATCGGTCAGCGTCACCACTTTGGGCCTCGGTCGCGCGGCAGCTATCGTCATGGATCGGTCCGTTACGGTCTGAAGGCTCGTGCGAACGCCATATAGGTCAGTAGAAATCGAGGGCGACCCTCGCCTCGTCCGACATGCGGCTCGGATCCCACGGCGGGTCGAAGACCATCTGCACTCTGACGTCGCCGACGCCGCCCACCGCGCTGACCGCCGTTTCCACCCAGGCCGGCATCTCGCCGGCGACCGGACAGCCGGGCGCGGTCAGCGTCATGTCGATCGCGACGTTGCGGTCGTCGTCGACGTCGATCTTGTAGATAAGGCCGAGCTCGAAGATGTCGACCGGGATCTCCGGATCGTAGACGGTCTTGAGCGCGCCGATGATGTCGTCGGTGAGCCGATCGAGCTCGTCCGCCGGAATCGCCGAATCCTGCGCCGCGCCCGTTCCGGGCGAAGCGTCGGTCGCGTCGTTGCTGGCTTCTTCCATCGTTCGCTTCCTCAGGCGAAGAACTGCTGGGCCTTGCCGAGCGCCTCGGCGAGGCGGTCGACCTCTTCCAGCGTATTATACATGCCGAACGAGGCCCGGCACGTCGCGGTGACGCCGAAACGCTGCAGGAGCGGCTGGACGCAGTGCGTGCCGGCCCTGACGGCGACGCCGTAGCGGTCGATCACCGTCGAGACGTCGTGCGCGTGCGCGCCCGTCATCTCGAAGGCGACGATCGCGCCCTTGTCCGGCGCGGTGCCGAAGATCCTCAGCGAGTTCATCGCACCGAGCCGCTCGTGGGCGTAGTCGCGCAGCCTGTCCTCGTGCGCGCGGATCGCCTCCCGGCCCACCGTGTCCATGTAGTCGAGCGCCGCGGCGAGCCCGATCGCCTGGACGATCGGCGGCGTTCCGGCCTCGAACCGGTGCGGCGGGTCGCCGTAGGTCACGGTATCCGTCGTCACGTCGCGGATCATCTCGCCGCCGCCGTTGAAGGGCGGCAGCACCGCGAGCGCCTCCTTGCGCCCGTAGAGGACGCCGATGCCCGTCGGCCCGTACACCTTGTGGCCGGTGAAGACGTAGAAGTCGGCGCCGATGTCGCGCACGTCGACGTTCAGGTGCACCGCCCCCTGGCTGCCGTCGACCAGCACCGGTATCCCGCGCTCGTGCGCGATCCGCACGATTTCCTTCACCGGCACGACGGTGCCCAGCATGTTGGACATGTGGGTGATCGCGACGATTTTTGTTCGGGGGCCGAGGAGCTTCTCGAACTCCTCGATCCTGAAGCTGCCGTCCTCGCCGACCGGCGCCCATTTCAGCACGGCGCCCTTGCGCTCGCGCAGGAAGTGCCAGGGCACGATGTTGGAGTGGTGCTCCATGATCGAGAGCACGATCTCGTCGCCCTCGCCGACGCTCTCGCCGAAGGAGTAGGCGACGAGATTGATCGCTTCCGTCGCGTTGCGCGTGAAGACGATCTCGTCGGCCGACGCCGCGTTCAGGAACGAACGCACGCGCTCGCGGGCGTTCTCGAAATTCTCCGTCGCGGTGTTCGACAGGAAATGCAGGCCGCGGTGCACATTGGCGTATTCGTGCTCGTAGGCGTGCGTCATCGCCTCGATCACCTGCCGCGGCTTCTGGGCGGAGGCGGCGTTGTCGAGATAGACGAGCGGCTTGCCGTAGACCTCGCGGGAAAGAATCGGGAAGTCCGCCCGGATGCGCTCGACGTCGTAGGCGCTCAACGTGCCTGCTCCTGGCGCGCGTGCTGCGTCACCCAGTCGTGCGCGAGCGCGGACAGCGCCTCGGCGATCGCCTCGTTGCCGATCGCCTCGACCGCCTCGCCGATGAAAGCCTCGATCAGGAGCGCCTTCGCCGTCGGCTCGGGAATGCCGCGGGCGCGCAGGTAGAACAGCAGGTCCTCGTCGATCCGGCCCGACGTCGCGCCGTGGCCGCACTGCACGTCGTCGGCGTAGATCTCGAGTTCCGGCTTGTTGTCGGCCTCTGCCCGCTCCGACAGCATCAGCGCCTGCGTCATCATCCGCCCGTCGGTCTTCTGGGCGTCCTGCCGCACCAGGATCTTGCCCTGGAAGACGCCGTGCGCCTCTCCGTCGAGGACGGACTTGAACAGCTCGCGGCTCGCCCCGTCGGGGAGCGCGTGGTCGACGAACAGCGTCGTATCCCCGTGCTGACGCTCGCCGAGAAGGTGAACGCCGGCGAGATTGGCCTCCGAGTGCCGGCCGGAGAAGGCAATGGCGAACTGGTTGCGCGACAGCGCGGCTCCGGTCGTGAACGGCGCGACCGTCAGCCTGGCGCCCTGGCCCACGTCCGCCGCGACGGTCGCGAAATGCGAGGCCTTGTCCCCGTCGCGCTGCACCTTGACCCAGGTCAGGCCGGCGTCGCGGTCGGCCGACAGCTTCGTCGCCGCGTTGACCAGGTAGGCGACCCCGTCGGGGCCCTCGTAGGTCTCCATGACCGTCGCCGAGCCGCCGGCGCCGACATGGATGCGGTTGCGCAGATAGACCGACGCGGCCTTCGGCGCCGTCGTCACGCAGGCGATCTGGATCGGCTTGCCGACATGGACGTTCGCCGGAATGCGCAGAACGACGCCGGTCGACACGAACGCGGTGTTCAGGTCGAAGATCGCAGACGCCGTCCCCTCGGGCCATTCGCCTTCGAGCGCGCCGTCGGCGAGCGCCTCGCTGAGGCGCGAAACCTCGACGCCCTCGTCGGCGAGCCCCTTCGGCAGGCGCGGCTCGCCGCCGTCGACGACGACGATCTTCCAGCAATCGACCTCGCCGAGCGTGTCCGGCCCGATCGGCGCGTCGGACGCGGCGGCGAGCGGCGGCAGCTCGCGCAGCGCCGCGCGCAGGTCGGTGTACTTCCACTCCTCGATGCGCCGGTGCGGCAGGCCTTCGGCGACGAAGCGCTCCATCGCCCGCCTGCGCACGGCGGCGACAGCCCCGGACCCCGGCAGGCTGCCGGCGACGGCGGCGAACTGCTCGCACGCCGCCCGCTCGGCTGCGGTCTGCTTGTTGCGGACCTCGACGTTCATGACAGTCTCTCCCGGCATCCGGATCACGCGGCTTCCGTGAAGGCCGCGTAACCCGACTGTTCCAGCTCGAGCGCCAGTTCCTTGCCGCCGGTCTTCACGATGCGGCCCGCCGACATGACGTGCACCACGTCGGGAACGATGTGGTTGAGGAGCCGCTGGTAGTGGGTGATGACGACCATCCCCCGCTCCGCCGACCGCAGCGAGTTGACGCCGTCGGCGACCACCCGAAGCGCGTCGATGTCGAGGCCGGAATCGGTCTCGTCGAGCACGCACAGCTTCGGCTCCAGGAGCGCCATCTGCAGGATCTCGCTGCGCTTCTTCTCGCCGCCCGAGAAGCCGACGTTCACCGGCCGCTTCAGCATGTCCTGGGTGACGTTCAGCAGGCCCGCCTTCTCGCGCACGAGACGCATGAAGTCCGGCGTCGACAGTTCGCCCTCGCCGCGCGCCTTGCGCTGCGCGTTGAGCGCCGTCTTCAGGAACGTCATGAAGGCGACGCCCGGGATCTCGACGGGATACTGGAAGGCAAGGAACAGGCCGGCGGCGGCCCGCTCGTCCGGCTCCATCTCGGTCAGGTCCCGCCCCATGAACAGGATCCGGCCGTCGGTGATCTCGTAGTCGTCCTTGCCGGCGAGCACGTAGGACAGCGTCGACTTGCCGGAGCCGTTCGGGCCCATGATCGCGTGCACCTCGCCGGCGTTCACCGTCAGGTCGAGGCCGCGCAGGATCTCCTTGTCCTCGTCGGCGATCTTGACGTGCAGATTCTTGATTTCGAGCAGAGCGGTCATTTCGGTGTCTTTCGTGTCTTCCGGTCGGGCCGTTAGCCGACGCTGCCTTCGAGGCTGATGCCGATCAGCTTCTGGGTCTCGACCATGAACTCCATGGGCAGGTGCTGCAGCACGTCGCGGACGAAGCCGTTGACGATGAGCGCCACCGCCTCCTCCTGGGAGAGGCCGCGCTGCATGCAGTAGAACATCTGGTCGTCGGAGATCTTCGAGGTGGTGGCCTCGTGCTCGAAGACGGCCTGGGCGTTCTTCGCCTCGATATAGGGCACCGTGTGCGCGCCGCAGCGGTCGCCGATCAGCAGCGAGTCGCACTGGGTGAAGTTGCGCGCGCCGGTGGCCCGCGCATGCGCCGAGACGAGGCCGCGATAGGTGTTCTGCGAGTGCCCGGCGGCGATGCCCTTGGAGATGATGCGGCTCGACGTGTTCTTGCCGAGATGGATCATCTTGGTGCCGGAATCGACCTGCTGATAGCCGTTCGACACGGCGATCGAATAGAACTCGCCGCGCGCGTTGTCGCCGCGCAGGATGCAGCTCGGATACTTCCACGTGATCGCCGAGCCGGTCTCGACCTGCGTCCAGGAGATCTTCGAGTTCCTGCCGCGGCAGTCGCCCCGCTTGGTGACGAAGTTGTAGATGCCGCCCTTGCCTTCCTTGTCGCCCGGATACCAGTTCTGCACCGTCGAGTACTTGATCTCGGCATCGTCGTGGGCGACGAGCTCGACCACGGCGGCGTGCAGCTGGTTCTCGTCCCGCGTCGGCGCCGTGCAGCCCTCCAGATAGCTGACATAGGCGCCCTTGTCGGCGATCAGCAGCGTGCGCTCGAACTGGCCGGTCTGCTTCTCGTTGATGCGGAAGTAGGTCGACAGCTCCATCGGACAGCGCACGCCCGGCGGCACGTAGACGAACGAGCCGTCCGAGAACACGGCCGAATTCAGCGTCGCGTAGAAATTGTCGCTCGTCGGCACGACCGAGCCCAGATACTTGCGCACGAGCTCGGGATGCTCGCGGATCGCTTCCGAGATCGAGCAGAAGATGATGCCGTGCTTGGCGAGTTCCTCGCGGAAGGTCGTCACGACGGAGACGGAATCGAACACCGCGTCGACCGCGACGCGGGCGCCCTCGACGCCGGCGAGCACTTCCTGTTCCTTGAGCGGGATGCCGAGCTTCTCGTAGGTCGCGAGCAGCTCCGGATCGACCTCGTCGAGGCTCTTCGGCTTAGCCGCCGTCTTCGGCGCGGCGTAGTAGTAGAGATCCTCGAAATCGATCTTCGGATAGTGGACGTTCGCCCAGGTCGGCTCGGTCATGGTCCGCCAGCGACGATAGGCGTCGAGGCGCCACTCGAGCATCCAGTCGGGCTCGTTCTTCTTGGCCGAGATGAACCGGACGATGTCCTCGTTCAGGCCCTTCGGGGCCTTCTCCGACTCGATGTCGGTGAAGAATCCGTACTTGTACTTGTCGACGTCGATCTCGCGGACCTGCTCGATCGTCTCTCGCACTGCAGGCATCAATTGCTCCTTCACTCACGGTTTCAAGGACCGCGGGTTTCGCTTATGCCGCTACCACCACCTCCTGCCCGCGGCGGCCGCGCTTGTCCTGAACGCGCCGCCAGGCGTTGATGAAACGCTCCACGTCGTCCTTCGTGCTCGACCAGCCGAGGCTCACACGGATCGCGCCGGAGGCAAGGTCCGGCGAGACACCCATGGCCGACAGCACGTGCGAGACGGCGACCTTGCCCGACGAGCAGGCCGACCCGGAACTGACGCACACACCGTCGAGATCGAGTGCGATCATGGCCGTCTCCGCCGAAATGCCCCGGACCCCGAAGCAGCTTGTGTTGGCAAGCCGCGCCGATCCGCCGGCGAAGACGACCGCACTGGGCGAGATAGTGCATAGTTCCGACTCGAACCAGTCCCTGAGGGTCTCGATTTCGGCACATCGGTCGATTTCCCCGGCGGCGATCCGGGCCGCGACGCCAAATCCGGCGATCGCGGCGACGGCTTCCGTGCCGGGACGGTACGACCGCTCCTGTCCCCCGCCACGATAGAGCGGTTCGACCGGCACCAATTTGTCGCAGCGCACGAGTGCGCCCGCGCCCTGCGGACCGCCGATTTTGTGGGCGGAAAGCGTCAGATAGTCGGCCCCGAGCGCCGCGATATCGATTTCGAGCCGTCCGGCGGCCTGAACCGCGTCGCAATGGACGCGCGCGCCCGCCTGCCGCGCCAGCCGGGCGGCATCGGCGACCGGCTGGATCGCGCCGGTCTCGTTGTTGACGAGCATCACCGAGACGATCGCGGGCGCGGGTGCGACGGAAAGCCGCTTCTCCAGCCATTCGAGATCGACGACCCCTCCGGGCGTCACCGGGATCGTCTCGACGGATTCGGCCGGAAACCGCCCTCCGCCCAGAACGGAGGGGTGTTCGATCGCGGACGCGAGCAGGATCTCGCCGTCCCGGCGCCGGCCGAGGGCGAGCGCGTTCGCCTCCGTGCCGCCGCTCGTGAAGGTGACGGCGGACGCCTCCGCGCCGACGAGCGCGGCCACGTCGCGGCGCGCGTCCTCGATCAGCTTGCGGGCCGCGCGGCCCGCCGAATGCACGGACGACGGGTTGCCGGTCACGCGCAACGCATCCGTCACCGCCTCGATCACCTCGGGGCGGACGGGAGCGGTCGCATTGTGGTCCAGGTAGGCGATGTCGGCCCCCACCCATTCATCCTCTTTGCCGCCGGCGCCGTTTCCGTGCCTTGAAGTCTTGCGTTCGACACAAGATATGTGGTGTCTGTCAAAGCTTCCGGACAGGCCGGCGCGGACACGACCGCCGGTCCGGTGTCCGCCGAAGCCCAGTTTCGAAAACTTCTAAAGAGTTTGTAGGAGGCTGCCGGGTAGGTGTCAAGGAAACGCCAGCGCGCCGGGGACAGTTCGGCGCGCGCGTGAACAGCCAGGCACCGGCCTCCGGCCACCCGCTTCCTGCCAACCATAAAAAGAGGACATCGCGTTCAATGCCGGAAGTCATCTTCACCGGGCCCGCAGGTCGCCTGGAAGGCCGCTATCATCCGCCGAAGACCAAGAGTTCGCGGATCGCGCTGATCCTTCATCCGCATCCCCAGTTCGGCGGCACGATGAACAATCAGGTCGCCTACCAGATGTACTACATGTTCGCCGAGCGCGGATTCGCGGTGCTCCGCTTCAATTTCCGCGGCGTCGGCCGCAGCCAGGGCTCGTTCGACCACGGCCTCGGCGAGCTTTCCGACGCCGCCGCCGCGCTCGACTGGGTGCAGAGCTTCAACCCGGACGCGCGCGCCTGCTGGATCGCCGGGTTCTCCTTCGGCGCCTGGATCGGCATGCAGCTGCTGATGCGCCGGCCCGAGGTCGAGGGCTTCATCTCGGTCGCCCCGCAGCCGAACATCTACGACTTCTCGTTCCTGGCCCCCTGCCCGTCGTCGGGCCTGATCATCCACGGCTCGGACGACCGCGTCGTCACGCCCGCCGACATGCAGTCGCTGATCGAGAAGCTGAAGACGCAGAAGGGCATCGTCATCGACCAGAAGATCGTCGAAGGGGCGAACCATTTCTTCGAGAACAAGGTCGACGAGCTGATCGAGGTCTGCGGCGGCTATCTCGACAAGCGCCTCGAGGCGGCGGCCGACGAAGAGGACGCGGCCTGAGCGCCGGTCGCACGAGATGCCCGGGCCGAGCCCGGGCATGACCTGTCATTAGGCTGCCTCGGTCGTCTCCACGTCATTGCCGGACTTGACCCGGCAATTTCCTTTCAGGTGCCTTTTCGGCCCCGTTCACATCCGGAACACGCCGAACTTCGTCTGCGGCACCGGCGCGTTGAGCGCGGCGGACAGGGCGAGCGAAAGGACGCGGCGCGTCTCGCGCGGGGTGATGATGCCGTCGTCCCACAGCCGCGCGGTGGCGTGGTAGGGATGGCCTTCCGCCTCGTAGCGCTCGCGCACCGGCGCCTTGAAGGCCTCCTCCTCCTCGGGCGACCAGCTGCCGCCGTCCGCCTCGATGTTGTCGCGCTTCACCGTCGCAAGCACGGATGCCGCCTGCTCGCCGCCCATCACCGAGATGCGCGCGTTCGGCCACATGAACAGGAAGCGCGGCGCGTAGGCCCGCCCGCACATGCCGTAGTTGCCCGCGCCGAACGAGCCGCCGACGATGACCGTGATCTTCGGCACCTGCGCCGTCGCCACGGCGGTGACGAGCTTGGCGCCGTCCTTGGCGATGCCGCCGGCCTCGTATTCGCGGCCGACCATGAAGCCCGTGATGTTCTGCAGGAACAGGATGGGCACGCGCCGCTGGCAGCACAGCTCGATGAAATGGGCGCCCTTGAGCGCGGATTCCGAGAACAGGATGCCGTTGTTGGCCAGGATCCCGACCGGAAAGCCGGAGATCCGCGCGAAGCCGGTCACCAGCGTCGTGCCGTAGAGCTTCTTGAACTCGTCGAACTCGGAACCGTCAACGAGTCGGGCGATCACCTCGCGGATGTCGTACTGCTGGGCGAGCGCCGCCGGCACCACGCCGTCGATCTCGGCCGGGTCGAAGGCCGGCTCGACCGGCTCCTGCACGTCGATGTCGACATCCTTGCGGCGGTTCAGGTTGGCGACGATGCGGCGCGCCAGCTTCAGCGCGTGGTCGTCGTCGAGCGCGTAGTGGTCGGCGACGCCCGACAGGCGCGCGTGCACGTCGGCGCCGCCGAGATCCTCCGCCGAGACGACCTCGCCCGTCGCGGCCTTCACCAGCGGCGGCCCGCCGAGGAAGATCGTGCCCTGCTTGCGCACGATGATGGTCTCGTCCGACATCGCCGGCACATAGGCCCCGCCGGCCGTGCACGAGCCCATGACGACGGCGATCTGCGGGATGCCCGCCGCGGACATGTTCGCCTGGTTGTAGAAGATGCGGCCGAAATGCTCCCGGTCGGGGAACACGTCGGTCTGGTTCGGCAGGTTGGCGCCGCCGGAATCGACCAGGTAGAGGCACGGCAGGTTGTTCTGCAGCGCCACTTCCTGGGCGCGCAGGTGCTTCTTCACCGTCATCGGATAGTAGGTGCCGCCCTTGATCGTGGCGTCGTTGCAGACGACGACGCACTCGCGCCCCTCGACCCGGCCGATGCCGGTGATCACGCCGGCGGCGTGGATGTCGTCGTCGTACATGCCGTGGGCGGCGAGCGGCGACAGCTCGAGGAACGGCGAGCCGGGATCGAGGAGTCGCACCACGCGGTCGCGCGGCAGGAGCTTGCCGCGGGCGAGATGCCGCTCGCGCGCCTTGTCCGGCCCGCCGCGCGCGGCATCGGCCCGCTTCGCCTCCAGATCGGCGACGAGCGCCGCCATCGCATCGGCGTTGCGCCGGAAATCGTCCGAAGAGGTACTTGTCTGAGACTGCAGGCGCGGCATCGGCGATCCTCCCGGCGCAAAGCGTTAGACCATGGATTCGGATGGGGCAAGCCGCTGCGCCGCTCGCGTTTTCCGCCGCGCCCGGCGCCGGGCGAATTGCCATGATTCCGCCGCGAGGCGAGCGCAACCCTCTCGCCGGCGAAAATCCGTGCACAGGAGTCCTCCCGTGATTGCCAAGCGTATCAAGGTGATTGCCCCCCTCGCCTTCCTCCTCCTGGCCGCCGGCGGCCCGGCTCTGGCGGAGGACGATCCGACGATCTTCGTGGAATCCCTCTACGAGACCGGCTGGGAAGCGGTCGCGAGCAACGATGCGGTGCGCGAGAGCACGCTGACCGCCCCCTTCGCCAAGGCGGTGGCCGGCAACGGCCGGCTCTCCGAACAGGCCCGGGTCGCCTACGATCCGCTGGTCGACGGCCGCGCCGCCGACGTTTCCGATGTCGTGGCCGACGTGAAGAAGGAGACCAAGGCGGTGGCCCGTGTCCACGTCACCTTCAGGAACGCCGGCAACGACGGCGCCGTGAACATGATGCTGAGGAAGACCGGGGACGGCCTTCGCCTGGACAACATCGTGCTGTCCGACGGCACGAACGTCCGCCAGGACATGGAGAAGGCCGTGAAGCAGGCGAGCAAGGCGGACGCGGGAAAGAAGGCGGCCGACAAGGCCGGCAAGAAGAAAAAGACCGCGAAGAAGGACAGGAAGAAGAAGACGAACGGCTGAGGCCGGAACCCTCCCCGCCCCGCCGTTCAGCAGGGCTCGGTCAGGAAAAGGACGGCATCCTGACCGGCGGGCTGGCGCACCTTGTGGCGCCCGGCGGCACCCGAAGCTATGAACAGGGCGTCGCCGGCCTCGAAGATTTCCGTCGATCCGTCGAACTCGACCGTCAGCCGGCCCGACACGACGAAGCCGACATGGCCCTTCTCGCACCAGCCGGGCTCCTCGAACCCGCCCCTGAATTCCGCGAGCCGGATCGTGCGCGCGCCTTCTTGGACGGCCTTGACGCGAAGTCCCGGCAGAACCTCGGTCCAGGCGGCTCCGGCGAAATCGATCTTGCGATGCCCGGGCATGGAGCGGCCGCTCAGCCGCGCTTCTCGCCGGGCGCCATTTCCGGCTTCTCGATCGGCCCTCCGGCCTTCTCCCAGGCGCCGAAGCCCCCGTCGATGTGGCAGACGGGCGCCATGCCCATCTGCTTGGCGGTGAGCGCCGCCAGCGCCGAGCGCCAGCCGCCAGCGCAGAAGAACACGAAGCGCCTGTCCTCGGCGAAGACCGGCTTGTGGTAGGGGCTCGCCGGATCGATCCAGAATTCCAGCATGCCGCGCGGCGCGTGGATGGCGCCGGGAATCCTGCCCGTCCGCGACAGCTCCCGCACGTCGCGGATGTCGACGAACACGACGTCGCCCTTTTCGTGCAGCGCCATCGCCTCGGCCGGCGAGATCGTCTCGATCTGCTTCAGCGCGTCGTCGACGAGCGTCCGGTATCCGGTCGTGATGGTTTGCGGCATGGCGGCGTCTCCCCTTTGTCGGAAACGCTCATAGACCATGCCGGCAGCGTTCGGACAATGTCCGACGAAGCCCGCAGGCCCGGTCCCGCAGCGGCCGCGGGCTCCGTCGTCTCGCTCAGAAGACGCCGAGGAGGTAGGCGACGAGCGCCAGGGCGATGATCCCGACGACGACCCAGACGGCGATCTGGGTGGCGTCGCTCGACGGCGTGCCGTGCTTGGTTTCGGTTGCCATGGGGTTTCTCCCACGTCCCGGTCTTTTGAGCTGAAGCGGAGGCCGGGATCGCAAGAACCGCGGATCGAAGGATTCGACCCGCGAGCATTCTAATACTTTCGTCTAATATGACAATCCGGAGGCGTCTCCTGGCGCACCGTTCCCGCAAACGCGAAGCGGCGCGGGCCTTTCGGACCGCGCCGCTTCGAAAACCGGAATCTGCGTCACCGTGCGGCGATGGCGGTCGGCTCGAACCCGCCAAACAACGCAGCGACAAGCATAACGCCGACCAGCACCGCGAGCGACCAGGCGGTCACACGCAGGTAGGACGGCCCCACATCACGCTCCATTCGGAACCCCATTTTGTTCGTCGACTTCGACCCAAAGGATAAGCGAGTCGCCGACGCGGCACGCGTAGTAACATTTTCTTAATCTTCGTTGCAAGGGGATATTGCAGTGCAGCATTGCGCTCCACAGGGCGATCCACAGGCCGCGACTGCCCCGTGCGCGGCGCACGCGGGCCGTGAAACGGCCGCGGATCAGTCGCCCGGTCCCGGAAGCAGTTCGGAGGTGCGACCCGTGAGCCGGTAGGCCACGAGCCCGACCCATTCCCGCATCGTCGTGTCGACGCGCCGGAGCCCTTCGGAGGCGGTATTGAACGGGCGCCAGAGATCGTTCCAGCCCCTGGTGCGGAAATCCACGGGATAGGCCTCGACGTCGAAGCCGGCCGCGCGGAAGCATCCGATCGCGCGCGGCATGTGCCAGGCCGACGTCACGACCAGCCAGCGCTGGCCGGGTTGCGGATCGACGAGCTGCTTCGTCAGCACGGCGTTCTGCCAGGTATTGCGCGACTTGTCCTCGAGCACGATCCGGCCCGGATCGATGCCGAGGCCCGCGAACAGCCGGCCGGCGACGTCGGCCTCCGTCGCGCGGCGGAACACGATCTCGCCCGAGCCGCCGGTGAAGGCGAGCGTCGCGTCGGGGTAGCGCCGGGCGAGCTCTGCGAAGGCGGTCAGCCTTTCGCCGGCCTCGTTGAGCGCGACGACGCCCCTGCCCGCACTCACCGCCGTGTCGAACGATCCCCCGAGCACGATGATGCCGTCCGGCGGCGGACCGTTGCCCTGGGTCCAGGGCGGAAACCGCTCCTCGAGCGGCAACGCCAGCAGATGGCCGACCGGCGAGAACCCGCAGACGAGAAGCCCGACGACGGCCACGCCGAGCAGCCATTTGCCCAGGCCGCGGAAGCGCGAGAGCAGCAGCACCGCCGCGATGGCCGCAAGCGCCACCAGCAGGTTCGAGGGCTGCAGGAAGAACCAGCCGATCTTGGAGAGAACGAAGAACATGCCGGCCCGTTTCTAGCCGGATTCGCCCTCGTCCGCCCGATTCCGACAGGGCCGAAAAGCGAAACCGGGGCTTCCGGCCCCGGTTCGTGGAAAGCGCTCGTGGATGGCGCGCCCGCAAGCCGGGCGCGCGAGGCGGCGGGTCGCCTACAGCGACCGCATCGCCGGCGGCTCGACGTCGGTCTGGGACGCGCGCGTGCCGAGACCGATCACCGTCGTCGCGAGGGCGGCGGCGAGCACGATGGTCAGGAAAGCGGTTTTCGGTCGCATCGGAAGTATCCCTCGGGTTGGGGTTACATCCGTGGTCGTACGTCCCCGTTGATGAACGGAAACTGAATATCGCCGCCCCCGGCCCGACCTCCCGCGACTCTTCGTTAACTTTGAGTTTATCGCCCGGCGCTACGGCCCCTCGAGCGCCGTCCCGACGAGTTCCTCCGTCCGCTCGGCCGGCAGTGCGTCGGCGAGGCCTATCCTGAAGCAGACGAGCGCCAGCACGGCGAGGGCGGCCATATCCCAGCCGAACGGGAGCAGACCGGAGCCTCCGCCGAAATTGCCGAGCGCCGACACCGCGTTGATCCCTGCGACATAGAGGAAGAGCCAGCGCGCGTGGCCGATGTCGATCGGCTCCGCCAGCGGCTCCCAGCGCTGCTTGAGGGCGAAGATGGCAAGACCGGCGGCGAGCCCGATGTCGAGGCGCCATATCGTGTTCCAGCCGCTCCAGTAGACGATCATCGTCACGACGACGAAGGCGATCGGAGCGACCAGCCCGACGAGCGGCACCCGCACGGGGCGATCGCGGTCCGGGATCTGCCGCCTCAGCGCCACCACCGACAGCGGCCCGACGCAGAACGACAGGACGATCGCCGAGGAATTGAGGGCGACCATCTCGGTGAACGGCAGGCTCAGCATCAGCATGCCGACCACGGCGCCGAGCGCCAGCGCGTTGAGCGGGATGCCGCGCGAGGACAGGCGTTCGAGGACCGAGGGAAAGAAGCCGTTGCGCGCCAGCGCCATGCCGAGCCGGGCGTTGGACCCGGTGGCGATGAGGGCCGAGCCGAACGGTCCGAGGACGGCACCGCCGTAGAGGAGCGCCATCAGCCAGGAAGCGCCGATGACGACGGCGATGCCCGCCATAGGCCCGAGATGGTGGCTGAAATCGAGATTCTTCCAGCCGCCGTGAAAGGCGTCCGCCGGCACGCCGCCGATGAAGGCGAACTGCAGCAGCACGTAGATCGCGAAACAGGCGAGCACGGTGAGCAGGAGCGCCAGCGGCACGAAGAGCTGCGGCTGTCGCGCCTCGCCGGCCAGATCGATGATGTGGCGGAACCCGGTGTAGGCGAACACCACCCCGCCCATCGAGATCGCGCTCAGGATGCCGATCACCCCGTACGGGGCGAAGCCGCCTTGATCCGTGAAGTTCGACCAGCGGAAGTCGTAGCCGATGAACGTCGCGACGATGATCAGCGGCACCAGCACCTTCACGGTGGTGATGATCGCATTGGCCTTGTCGAGCCAGGTGACGCCGAGCGCGTTGATCGCGACCATCGCCAGCATGATGGCGACCGCCAGCCCGTAGCCCAGCAGCGTCGGGCCCGCGTCGTGGCCGACGTCACCCCCGCCCACGTCGTAGACGCCGGGGAGAAGCGGGCCGACGTACTTGAGGATCGCAATGGTCTCGATGGGCGGCAGCGTCGCGTATCCGAGCCAGGCCGACCAGCCGATGACCATGCTCGTCAGGCTGCCGTGCGAATAGCGCGGCAGGCGGGCGATCGCGCCGGCTTCCGGCAGGCAGCCGGAAATCTCCGCGAAGGGCAGCGCGATGAAGAGGACCAGGATGCCGGCGACGGCCCACGAGACGAGCGAGGCCGGTCCGGCCTGCTGGGCCGCCAGCATCGGCGCGAACAGCCATCCCGAGCCCAGCACGGCTCCGATGCCGATGAATGTCAGGCCGCCGAGCCCGATCGAGCGCCTGAGCGCCATCGTTTCCCCCGCTTCCGGCGACGCGCCCGAGGCGACTCACTTGGCCGGCTTCGGACATCGTGCCCTATCGCCCGATCCGGTAGAACCCCGCGACTGCTCGGGGGCGTCCGGGAGCCGGGCGGCTAGTCCCAGTTCGGGGCCCAGGCCGCGCGAACGAGGCGGCCCTGCGGATGCGAGAGCCCGGCGATCGCCTGCATCTCCGCCACCGACAGGGTGAATCCATCTATGTCCAGGTTCTCGGCAAGACGCACCTTCGAACTCGTCCGCGGTATCGCGATCACGTCCGGCTGCTGCACGAGCCAGCGCAGCGTGACCTGCACGGGCGTCTTTCCGTGCCGCGCCGCGATCTCCTCTATCACCGGATCGCCCACCACCTTGCCTCGCGCGATCGGACAATAGGCGGTGACCGAAATGCCGTGCCTGCGGCAGGCCTCCATCACTTTGGCCTGATCGAGATAGGGGTGATACTCGATCTGATTGGTGACGATCGGTTCGGGCGACGCCGCCACGGCTTCCTCGACGAGCGCCACCGTGAAGTTGGAGATGCCGATGTTACGCGTCAGTCCGTCGCGCTTGACCCTGGAAATCGCCTCCATCGTCTCCCTCACCGGCACAGCCGGGTTCGGCCAGTGCACCA
Organism: Pseudomonadota bacterium; assembly: GCA_023458595.1. Taxonomy (GTDB): domain Bacteria; phylum Pseudomonadota; class Alphaproteobacteria; order Rhizobiales; family Tepidamorphaceae; genus Microbaculum. The sequence continues at coordinate 25,280 of JAEWYT010000027.1, read as the reverse complement.
GCAGGAGATCGAGGTAGTCGACCCCGAGCCGGGCAATGCTCTCCTCCGCCGACTTCTCCAGGTCGCCGGACCTCAGCCGATCGTGCCAGACCTTGGTCGTCAGGAAGATGTCCTCCCTGGCGACGCCGGAGGCGCGCATGCCCTCGCCCACCTGCACCTCGTTCTCATAAGCGGCAGCGGTATCGACATGGCGGTAGCCGAGCTTCAGGCCCTCCGCGACGATCTCGACGCACGTCTCGCCGCGAATGTCCCAGGTGCCCAGGCCGAGCGCCGGAATGCGGGCGCCGTTGCTTTCCACGATGTGCATCCTGCCTCTCCCGAATTTCGGCCGATCCGGCTCGCCATCATTGCGAACGCCCCGTGCTGCCGATATTGAGCGGACGGATCGGAGCGAGCCAGCCCGGCTATCGCACAGGACCTTTGCCCGTGTCGCATGAAAAGCAGACCGTCGCACTGCTGTCGCTGTTCGCGAGCGGCCTGCTCGCGGCATCGAAATTCGCCGTCGGCCTGCTGACGGGCTCCCTCGGCATACTGTCCGAGGCCGTCCACAGCCTGCTCGATCTCGGCGCGACCGCGATCACCTATGCCGCCGTTCGTATCTCGGACCGCCCGCCCGACCAGACGCATCATTTCGGTCACGGCAAGGTGGAGAGCGTCGCCGCGCTCGCCGAGACGGGGCTCCTGTTCCTGACCAGCGCCTGGATCATATGGGAAGCCGGCAAGCGGCTCCTGTTCCAGGAGGTCCACGTCGAGGTCACCTGGATCGCCATCGGCGTGATCGCCGCCTCCATCGTCATCGACTTCAACCGCGCCCGCGCGCTGCGCCGCGTCGCGAGGAAGCACAACAGCGAGGCGCTGGAAGCCGACGCGCTGCATTTCTCCTCCGACATGCTGAGCTCGATGGTCGTGCTGGCGGGCCTCGGTCTGACCTGGGCCGGATACCCCTGGGCCGACGCCGTCGCCGCGGTCGGGGTCTCCATCTTCGTCTGCCTGGCCGGCTGGCGCCTCGGCAAGCGCACCATCAACACGCTGATGGACGCAGCCCCCGTCGGCGCCTACGAGCGCATCGCCCGGATCGCCAACGACACGGACGGCGTGCTGTCCCTCGATCGCCTGCGCGTGCGTCCGGGCGGGGCCACGCTGTTCGTGGACATCGACGTGCTGATCGCCCGCACCCTGCCTTTCGACCGGGTCAAGGGCGTCCAGAACCGTCTCGTCGCCGCGATCCGCGAGGCCTTCCCCGAAGCCGACGTCAGCGTGACCGCCCATCCCGTCCAGCTCGACGACGAGACGATCTTCGACAAGGTGATGCTGATCTCGCGCCGGCGCGGCCTCGCCGTTCATCACGTCACCGTCCAGCACATCGGCGAGCGGCTTTCGGTGAGCTTCGACATCGAGGTCGACGGCCGTATGCCCCTCGGCGAGGCGCACGCGCTCGCCGACGCGCTCGAGCAGTCGATCGCCGCCGAGCTGGGCACCGACGTCGAGGTGGAAAGCCACATCGAGCCCCTCCAGATCGCGACGCTCGCCGGCCGCGACGTTCCCGAAGACCGTCTCGGCGCCTATCTCGATGCGCTGACCCGGCTCGCGCCCGCTACCCGCATGCTGACCGAGGTCCACAACGTCCGCGCCCGCCAGAACGAGCACGGCGTCTTCGTCACCTTCCACTGCCGCGTCGACCCGTCGACCCATGTCGACGCCGTCCACGAGGCCGTCGACGCCCTGGAGCACGCCTTCCGGAAGGAGATGCCCGAGGTCTGCCGGGTCATCGCCCACGCCGAACCGCTCGGCGCGAACTGACGGGGCTCACCGCATCGAGCGCGGCAGGTGCCGCCAGGCGACGACCGCCACGGCGAGCTGGGCGAGCCCCAGAACGATGAAGATCGCCCTGAGGTCGAACCAGACCAGCAGCACCGTGTAGACGAGCGGCGGCACCAGTTCGGAGGCGTCGAGATAGGTGCGGTAGACGGACGTCATCTGCGCGCGCTCGTAGGAGCGCACCGCCCGCATGAACGGTATGCCGCCGAGCCCGTCGAGGGCGGCGGCGAACAGCGACGCGAAGACCAGGAAGCCGCCCGCGATCCATGGCCAGGACGGGTCCACGAGGCCCGCCGCGAACGAGCCCAGGCCGATCCCGAGGAAGCTGCCGGCGATGATCCATCTGAGGCTGAAGCGCTGCGCCAGGGGTCCCCAGAACAGCGTCGAGAACAGCGTGGCGTTTCCCGCCGAGACGACGAGGCCGCCGGCCAGGTTTCCCTCGCCGCCGGCGACCATCATGATCGGCACCCAGACGAAGAAGGTCGACCAGAAGCAGGACCGCATGAAGGCGATCAGCCAGGCGAGCCTGAGGCGCGGCTGGGCGACGAAGCGCGCGATGTTGGCGACCGGATTGACCGGCTTCGCCGGTCCCGGGCGCAGCGGGCTGTCGCTCAGGCGGAAGGCCCAGAAGGTGGCGAGCAGGACCAGCGCCCAGGCGCCGGACCAGCCGAAGGCGACGGCGTATCCGTAGGTCGTGTAGAGGTAGACGCCGAGCCACGGCCCGGCCGTCCACGCCGCCGTCGAGAGCGCGAGCCGGAGCGACTCCGTTCGCACCAGGTCGCGCTTGCCGATCGCGTCGAGGATGTAGAGCGACAGCGTCACCGACAGCGCGGCCGCCCCGAAGACGCGCAGGAACATGCCGGCGACCTGCCCGACGAGGTCGTGCAGCATGAAGGCGGCCGACGCCAGCGCCAGCCCGAGGCAGCCGAGCGAATAGAGCCAGCGCCGCGGCATCATCCTGGCGAGGATCGGCAGCATCATGGTCGTGCCGAGGCCGGCGACGCCGAGGATCGTGTAGAGCGTGCCGACCGCCTGCTCGTTCTGCAGGAGGTCGTAGGCCTGGATCGGAATGACGGCGGCGATCGACGCCCTTGCGATCGACTCCAGCAGGAAAAGGGTGGCGAACACCCAGCGGCCCGGAAGCCGCGCTGTGTGCAGTCCCGCGGGCGCGCGGACGTGGGAGGGCATGGACGGGTGGACCTTTGGATCGCCGCGCCGGAAACGCGGCGCCGATCGCTCCAGTTAGTTCCAAGCGATCGGCGCGCGCAACGCCATTCGCGTCGCCCCTCCGCGCAAAAACGTCACGGCGAACCGCGGTGCCCGTCAGGCCGCCCTGGCGGCGAAGAACTGCACCCGGTCGCGGCCTTTCTCCTTGGCCCCGTAGAGCGCCCGGTCCGCCTCAATCAGCAGCGGACGATGTCTTCGGAGGGCGCTTCCGTCGTCGCGATGCCGATGCTCACGGTCGCGGCGACGCGAACCCCGCTCTTCTCGATCCGCGTGTCGGCGAATCCGGCGCGAATGCGCTCGGCTATGCCGACCGCCTGCTCCTCTGTCGCCCCGGGCAGGAAGGCGAGGAACTCCTCGCCGCCGATCCGGCCGAAGACGTCCGCCTGGCCAAGCTCCGCCGCAGCGACGGCCGCGAACTCGGCCAGCACGCGGTCGCCCGCCGGATGGCCGAAGGTATCGTTGATCTGCTTGAAGCGATCGAGATCGAACAGCAGGATCGCGCCGCCGCCCGTCGCCAGCCGCGCGCCGGCCCGGCCGAGCGTCGCACCGCGATTGAAGATGCCGGTCAGCGGATCGGTTTCGGCGATGAGGCGCTGGGCGGCCTCGGCGCGGTCCTTCGTCGCCGCGATGACGAGCACGGCATTCGCCACCGCCAGAACGACCGGCAGCATGACGAAGAGCGCCATCGCCGGATCGGTGTGCAGATAGTCGGCCGGCCGCTGCGGCGGCATGCCGGCGACCGCCGCCGTCCTGACGACGTAGATCAGCCCGAGCAGCGTGAAGGTCCCGACCAGCGCATAGCGCGACAGCAGACCGTCGGCGCGGCCGCGCCAGTACTCGAAGGCCGCGGCGAACGCGCCGGCCGCGTAGATCACCGAGAACAGGATGATCCGCAGGGAGAGCTCGTCGTAGATCGCCGGGATCCGGCAACCCGCGAGCCATGCCGCCGGCGCGGCCAGCAGGACCGGAACAGGGACGCGCTTTCCGTTAAAGGCGCGCGCCCCGGCCCAGCCGAAGGCGATGCCCGCCACGACCAGCGCGTTGGCGACGTCGATCGTGACGAGGTCCGGCACCCGGCCGCGCAGGAAGTAGAGCGACAGCCCGGCCGAGCTCACGAAGAAGGCGCCGCTCCACCAAAGGAGCGTCCGCTCTGCCCGGTTCTGCCACCACGACATGAACAGCAGTCCCGCAACGGGCAGGCATATCGCCGCCGCCATGAAGAAAATCGTGCGGGTGTCGAGATACATCGGGCCCTGCATGGTCGACCGTTACAACGCGACCGACCATGGCAGCTTCCGATTAACGTTTAGCCAAAACGCTTGATTAACAGGTGGAAACCATGATTTGGCTTACGTCACGTCATGCCGTCTCCGCGAACAGCTCCCGGCCGATCAGCCAGCGGCGGATCTCGCTCGTGCCCGCGCCGATCTCGTAGAGCTTGGCGTCGCGCAGCAGCCGGCCGGTCGGATACTCGTTGATGTAGCCGTTGCCGCCCAGCACCTGGATCGCCTCGAGCGCCATCCAGGTGGCCGTCTCGGCCGCGTAGAGGATCGCGCCGGCGGCGTCCTTGCGGGTGGTCTCGCCCCGGTCGCAGGCCTTCGCCACCATGTAGGTGTAGGCACGCGTCGCGTTCATGCGCGTGTACATGTCGGCGAGCTTGCCCTGCATGAGCTGGAACTCACCGATCGGCTGGCCGAACTGCTTGCGCTCGTGCAGGTAGGGAATGACCACGTCCATGCAGGACTGCATGATGCCGATCGGACCGGCGGCCAGCACGACGCGCTCGTAGTCGAGGCCCGACATCAGCACGTTGACGCCCCGCCCGACGGTGCCGAGCACGTTCTCCTCGGGCACCTCGCAGTCCTCGAACACGAGCTCCCCCGTATCCGAGCCGCGCATGCCGAGCTTGTCGAGCTTCTGGGCGGTGGAGAAGCCCTTGAAGCCCTTCTCGATCAGGAAGGCCGTGATGCCGCGCGGGCCGGCGTCGGGATCGGTCTTGGCGTAGACCACCAGCGTGTCGGCGCCCGGCCCGTTGGTGATCCACATCTTCGAGCCGTTGAGGATGTAGCGGTCGCCCTTCTTCTCCGCGCGGGTGCGCATCGACACGACGTCGGAACCGGCGCCGGGCTCGGACATCGCCAGCGCCCCCAGGCTCTCGCCGGAAACGAGACCCGGCAGATAGCGGCGCTTCTGCTCCTCGGTGCCGTTGCGGCGGATCTGGTTGACGCAGAGGTTCGAGTGCGCGCCGTAGGAGAGGCCCACCGAGGCCGAGCCGCGGCTGATCTCCTCCATGGCGATGCAGTGCTCGAGATAGCCCATGCCGGAGCCGCCGTACTCCTCCTCGACGGTTATGCCGAGAAGCCCCAGCGCGCCGAGCTTCGGCCAGAGCTGGCGGGGAAACTCGTTGGCGCGGTCGACTTCCGCGGCGATCGGCGCGATCTCGTCGTCGGAGAACGAGCGCACCGTGTCGCGCAGCATGTCGGCGTGCTCGCCGAGGTCGAAATTCAGGCTCGGGTAGTCGTTTGGGCGGGTCATTCTGTCCCTCATTTGCTTGACGTTCTCCCGGTCTCGTCCCCCGAACCTGATCCGGGGCCCAGCGCGGACGCTGCCGCCGATCTGGATCCTGGATCAAGTCCAGGACACGAGGTCTGCTTGAGTCCCTCCGCTGCGCTCCCCCGACCGTGCGATGGACAGCCAGGCTTGCATGGCCGCCGGGTCCGGTTCTCGATGGCCTCTCGGGGTTCCGGTTCTCCCTGTCTCGTCCGCCATGCCCGCCCGACCCCTCAATCGAGCTTCGGCCGCGCGCGGTCGACGATCGCGGCCTCGTCGAGGCCGTCCGGCAGCAGGCCGAACGCCAGTCCGATGCCGTCCTCGAGCCGTGTCGCGCAGAAGGCGTCGGCCATGTAGCCGGGCGCATGGCGCAGCATCAGCGAGCCCTGCAGGCCGAGCGCCAGCTCCATCGAGATCTGGCGCGCGTCCGCCTCGCCGAACCTCTTCGCGGCGATGCGCTCGCCGATCCTGTCCAGATGCGCGTCGAACCGCCTGTCGATGCCCGCGGCGAGCCGCATCTCGGCCATCAGCGCCTCCATGGCGCCGGGCTCGCGGCCGACCGCGCGCAGGACGTCGAGCGCCATGACGTTGCCCGAGCCTTCCCAGATGCCGTTGAGCGGCGCCTCGCGATAAAGCCGCGCCATCTCGCCGGTCTCGACATAGCCGTTGCCGCCATGCAGCTCGAGCGCCTCGGCGACCAGCGCCGGCGTGCGCTTGCACAGCCAGAACTTGGCGACCGCCACGGCGATGCGCGAGAAGGCCTGCTCGGACTCGCTCGTCGCGGACTCGTCGAAGGATCGGGCGACCCGCATCGCCAGCATCGTCGCCGCCTCGCTCTCGACGGCGATGTCGGCGAGCACCCGACGCATCGCCGGCTGGTCCACGAGCTTCTTCTGGAACGCGGTGCGATAGCTCGCGTGATGGATCGCGCGGGCGACCGCGTTGCGCATGATGCCGGCAGCCGAGATCCCGGTGTCGAGGCGGGTGTGGTGGACCATCTCGATGATGGTGCGTACGCCCCGCCCCTCCTCGCCGACGATCCGCGCCCAGGTGTCGCGGTACTCGATCTCGGAGGAGGCGTTCGACTTGTTGCCGAGCTTGTCCTTCAGCCGCTGGATCAGGAACACGTTGCGCTCCCCGTCCGGCGTCCAGCGCGGCACGAAGAAGCAGGTAAGCCCGGCGTCGGTGTTGGCGAGCGTCAGGAACCCGTCGCACATCGGCGCGGAACAGAACCACTTGTGGCCCGTGAGCAGGTATTCCCCGTTGGAACCGACCGGCACCGCGCGCGTCGTGTTGGCGCGCACGTCCGAGCCGCCCTGCTTCTCGGTCATCGCCATGCCGATGGTCGCGCCGGTCTTGCGCGGCATCGGCAGGAACCGGGGATCGTAGCGGTCCGAGACGATCTTCGGCTCCCACTCGGCGGCGAGATCCGGCTGCTGGCGCAGCGTCGGTACGGCGGCGAACGTCATCGTCGTCGGGCAGAGCACGCCGATCTCGGCGAAATTGTAGAGGAAATGCAGGCCCGCGCGCACGACATGGACGCCCGGCCGCGGCTCGGCGAAGGGCAGCGCGTGGATTTCCTCGGCGATCGCCTTGCCGATCAGCTCGTGATAGCTCGGATGGAACTCGACCTCGTCGACGCGGTTGCCGACGCGGTCGAAGGTCTTCAGCACGGGCGTATAGGTGTTGGCGAGACGGGCGAGCTCCTGCGTCCGGCCGCTCGCGACCCATTCGCCGAGCGCGATGTGCCGGTCGCGGCCCCACGCGCCGCCCTCCCGCTCCATCGCCGCGACGAGCGCGGCGTCGTGGAGGAAGGCGTTGAAGCCCTCGAGCGGCGGCACCTGGTTGAAGACCTCATGGGTCGCGCCCGGATCGCGCATCGTCATCTCCCCGTTGGCGCCGCCTTATGTCCGGCGGCCGCCCGCATCATACCTCAAGCGCCGCCTCCCGACGCACCCGGGTCGCGGTCCTGCAGCAGCCGCGCGCCCAGCAGGGCGCGTACCGTGTCCTCGAACGCCGTCGCGCGGCGCGCCACCGCGTCGAGATGGACGCCGGTCAGTTCGGATGTCGCGGCGAGATCGCCGGTGACGTCGTTGAACATCCTGTGCTCGAAGCGGATCTTGCGCGGAGCGGCTTCGAGAAGCCTCGTCGTCACGTGGACGACATCGCCGGCATGAAGCTCCTTCAGGTAGCGCAGCCGCTGTTCGACCGCCGCCATTCCGCGCTTCGTCTCGCGCAGATAAGCCGGCGTCAGGCCGCTCTCCGAGAAGAACGCCCAGGTCGCCTCGTCGAACTTGCCGACGTACCACATGACGTTCATGTGCCCCATGTGGTCGCAGTGCCAGGGATAGACCGCGCCGCGATAGGTCACCGTGCCGCCGCCGATGCCTCCCCTGCCGATATCGCCCCGTTCAGTCATCGAGCCCCTCCAGACAGATCATCGAGAACAGTCCCGTGGCGACGTGCGTCTCCCGATCTGCCTCGATCCCGTAGACGTCTCCCCGGCAGACCGTGAGCGTGCGGCCGGGCTTCACCACGCGCCCGCGCGCGACGAGCCGCTCGCCCCTGCCGGGATTCAGCAGGTTAAGCTTGAACTCGGTGGTGAGCACGCCGGTGCCCTTCGGATAGAGCGACAGGGCGGCGTAGCCCGCCGCCGAGTCGACGATGGTCGTCGTCGTGCCGGCGTGAAAGAAGCCGTGCTGCTGGGTGAGATCCGGCCTGAACGGCAGAGCCAGGTCCACTTCGCCGGGCGCGAGGCGCTCGACCTCCACGCCGAGCGTCGCCATGAAGGCCTGCCGCGCGATGCTCGCGCGAACGCGGCTTTCCCAGTTCGGATCGCGAGGCTCGAACCCGCTCATGACGTCCCCTTCCCCAGCAAGGCCAGCCGTTCGCGGCAGCCTTTTTCCACTTCGTCGAGATCGGCGAGCGACGCGTCGATGTCGCTCCGCTTCTGCAAGAGCTCCCCGCGCCGCTCCGCGATGCGCGCGATCAGCAGGTTGAGCTGCCCCCGCTCGCCGGGCGGGGCATCGTACATGTCGACGATCTCGCGGATCTCCGACAGCGAGAAGCCGAGCCTCTTTCCCCGCAGGATCAGCTTGAGCCGCGTCCGGTCGGCGGCGCTGTAGAGGCGCGTGCGCCCGCGCCTGAGCGGATCGATCAGCCCCTGCTGCTCATAGAACCTGAGCGTGCGCGTCGTCACGTCGAACTCGCGCGTCAGGTCCGTGATCGTGTAGAGGGCCCGAATGGCCGCCTCCCCGTCGTTTTGAGAGGAGGCTGAATTACTTTGACGTAAAAGTCAATATCATGGAGAAACAGTTATAAAACAATATGTTAAATAGAGGAGCCACAATGAGAGCCGGCTCCGACCGGCAGGCCGCGGCGATCAGTACCGGCCGTTCAGGAAATTGCGCCAGTCGGCCTTGTTGCCGACGAAGACGTTGCGGTCGACGTTGCCGTCGACGCCGGGCACCCGCCCCTCCGCGGTGTACTGCCAGAAGGTCCAGCGCCGGTTGCCGTATTTCAGGCTCGGGAACCCGGCGACGCTGCGCACCCAGACGTGGTGGCCGTTGAAGAAGCCGTCGAGCACGTCCTCGTGGAAGTCCACCGAGGTGTAGATGACCGGCCGCTTGCCGTAATACTGCTCGATGCCGTTGGCGAAGTACTGCATGTCGCGCAGCAGTTCCTCGCGCGGCGGCCGGTGGCGGCAGGTCTTGGACTCGTTGTTCCACTCCATGTCCATGACCACCGGCAGCGCGTCCGGATCGTACGGCACGTTGGCGATGAACCAGGAGAGCTGTTCCTGCACCGGCCGGCAGAAGTACCAGAAGTGATAGGCGCCGCGCGGCACGCCGGCGGCCTTCGCGGCGTTCCAGTTGGTCATGAACAGGGGGTCGACGTAGTCGCCGCCTTCCGTCGCCTTGATCCAGGCGAAGGCGACGCCGCCGTGGCCGGCCTTCTCCCAGTCGACCTCGCCCTGGTAGCGGGAGATGTCGATGCCGTGCACCTCGTAGTCCGTCGGCCGCGGCAGGCGCGGCTCAATCCCCGCGCAGGCGCCGGCGAGGAGCGCCACGCCGATGGCGACAGCGTGCCCGAGCCTCATCGACGCGCGGAAGCGCGGCCGCAGAGCCAACATATACGGGAAACGCATCGCCTGACTGACCGTACCGTCCGAATACCGCGCGAAACAGACGGCTCTTCCCCCCGAGCCGCACCCTCCTACCCAGCCTGGACTAGGTTAAGGCAGGGTAACCAGGGTCGGTAAATTTTTCGAAAAACCGGGCGGAAGTGCGGCCCTGCCGAGGAAGCGCACGGGCGCCGAACGCTCCTCATGTCGTCATTGCCGGGCTTGTCCCGGGCGCGACGGCCCGGCGTGGATTTCACCGCGCGTACTGGACGAACGGCGTCAGCTTCGCGATTCGGTCGTAGAGCCTGCGGGCGGTGTCGTTGAATTCCTGTGTCGCCCAGTAGACGCGCTCCGCCTCGCGTGCGTCGGCGGCCTCGTAGACCGCCTCGATCAGCGCCCGGCCGTAGCCGCCGCCGCGCGCCTGCGGATCGACGAACAGGTCCTCCAGATAGCAGTACGGACCGTCGGCCCAGGTCGACGGGTGGAACAGGTAGTGGCAGATGCCGACCATCCTGCCGGCCGCATCCTCGACGCAGATGCCGTGCAGGTCGAACTGGGGGTCCATCAGCCGCGCCCAGGTCCGCTCGGTGATCGCCTCGGGCAACGCCTCCTCGTAGAAGGCCAGGTAGCCCTGCCAGAGCGGGGTCCACGCCGCGCGGTCGGACGATTCGAGCCGACGGACCGCGCGCGCCGCCATGGTCATTTGACCGCCTGCCGCAGGCAGTCGACGACGTAGCGGATCTCGTGCTCCTCGATGTCGCCGTGGATAGGCAGGCTCAGCACCTCGCCGGCGAGGCGCTCGGAAACCGGCAGCGACAGGTCGTCCGGCACCCACTGCTTGAAGGCGGGGTGCTTGTGCAGCGGCACGCGGTAGAACATGCCCGTGCCGACGCCCATCTGCGCCAGCCGCTCGCGCACCGCGTCGCGGTTCGCGACGCGCACAGTGTAGAGCGCCCAGGCGCTGCGCATGCCGACAGGAACGACCGGCGTCGCGAAGTCGCCCTTCAGGAGCTCGGTATAGAGGCCGGCCATCTGTTCCCGGCGATCGAGTTCCTGGGCGAAGGCTTCGAGCTTGACCAGCAGCACCGCGGCCTGGATCGTGTCGAGGCGCGCGGTCATGCCGATCCTGAGCGCCTCGTCGCCGGACCCCTGGCGGCCGTGCGTGCGGATCATCTTGATCGCCTCGGACAATTCCTCGTCCTCGGTGAAGATCGCTCCGCCGTCGCCGTAGCAGCCGAGCGGCTTGGTCGGATAAAAGCTCGTCGCCGTTATCGGCGCGAGCGTGCCGACACGGCGGTTGCCCATGATGCCGCCGAAGCTCTGGGCCGCGTCGGCGAGCACGCGCAGGCCGTGCTTGGCGGCAATCGCCGAAATCGAGTCGTAGTCGGCCGGCAAGCCGTACAGGTCGACCGGCATCACCACCTTCGGCGTCAGCCGCCCCTCGGCCGCCGTCGCCGCAATCGCCGCCTTCAGCGCCTCCGGGTCCATGTTGAAGGTATCGTAGTCGACGTCGACGAAGACCGGCTCCGCCCCGAGCGGAGCGACGGAGGCCGCGCTCGCGGAGAAGGTGAAGCCGGGCACGAACACGGCGTCGCCCGGCCCGACGCCGAGCGCCATCAGCGCCATGGTCAGCGCGTCGCGGCCGCTGGAGACGCCGATCGCGTGGCGGGCGCCGGCGAAGGCGGCGAGCTTGTCCTCCAGTTCCATCACCTCCGGACCGAGGATGAACTGGCCGTGCTTGAGCACGTCGTCGATGCGCGCCTCGATGCGCAGGCCGAGACGGTCGCGCTGGCGCGTCAGGTCGAACAGGCCGACGGCGGTGACCGGCTCTTCTTCGGCGACCGGCGCCAGGGTTCCTGCTGTAGCCACTTACGTACTGCTCCTTCCTCGCTCAGCTCGCCAGGCTCGCTTCGACGCGGGCGCGGTGGCTGCGGATGCTGTCTGTGATCAGGGTCGCGACATTCAGGGCTTCGCGGCCGACCCGTCCGTCGACGGTCGGGCGGCGGCCCGTCGCGATGCAGTCGATGAACTCGGCGATCTCGTTGCCGAGACTGTCCTCGCGGGCGATATCCCACGATTCCATCGAGATCGCATTGGGGCTATCCGTCGCAGCGTCCGGATTGCGCGTGAACCGCGTCACCCGGTGGTCGACGAAATCGCAGATCAGGTAGTTGTCGAGCTGGAACAGCCGCAGGGTCCGGTTGGTGTGCCCGGCGATGCGGCTCGCCGTGATGTCGGCGACGGCGCCGTTCTCGAAGGTGATGCGCGCGTTGGCGATGTCCTCGCTGGCGTTCAGCACGGGCGCGCCGACCGCCTGCAGCGACTCGACGGGCGAATCGACGAGGCCGAGCACCAGGTCGATGTCGTGGATCATCAGGTCGAGCACCACGTCGACGTCGGTCGCCCGCGGCTTCCACGGCGAGATGCGCCGGCTCTCGATGAAGAGCGGCCGCGTCACCTTCTCGGTCAGCGCCCTGAAGGCGGCGGAGAAGCGCTCGATGTGGCCGACCTGCAGGACGACGCCGCGGTCTTCCGCGAGCGCCACCAGACGGTCGGCGTCGGCGACATCGTCGGTGATCGGCTTCTCGACCAGGACGTGAACGCCGTTGTCGATGAAGAAGCGCGCCACCTCGTAGTGCATCGAGGTCGGCACGGCGATCGACACGGCGTCGACCTTGCCGGGAAGATCGCGGAACTCGGACATCGGCCGGCCTCCGAATTCGGCCGCGACCTCGTCCGCCCGAGCGGGATCGACGTCGCACACGGCGACGAGATCGGCCTTGTCGCTGGCCGCATAGTGCTTCGCGTGGAACCGGCCGAAGTATCCGAGGCCGACCACCGCTGTCCGGACAGGCACCTGCATGATGCCCCTCATGACACTTCCGTTTCACATAAGCAAGACGGTGGCCAGGCCCAGAAAAGCAAAGAATCCAACAACATCTGTAACAGTCGTGAGGAAGACGGTCGACGCTACGGCAGGATCGACCCCGACCTTGTCGAGCCCCACGGGGATGGCGATCCCGAACAGGCCGGCGCAGAACAGGTTGACGATCATCGCCGCGGCGATCACGGCGCCGAGCGGGATGTCGGAGAACCAGGCCGCCGCGACGATCCCGATGAGGATCGCGAAGACCACCCCGTTTATGAGCCCGACCATCAGCTCGCGGGTGACGAAGCGGCGGATGTTGTAGCCGGCGAGTTCCCGGGTCGCGAGCGCCCGCACGGCGACCGTCATGGTCTGCGTACCCGCGTTGCCGCCCATCGAGGCGACGATCGGCATCAGGATCGCGAGCGCGACCATCTGCTGCAGCGTCGCGTCGAACAGGGCGATCACCCCGGAGGCGAGGATGGCCGTGACGAGATTGACGAGCAGCCACGTGAAGCGGCTGCGCGCCGTATAGGCGACCGTGTCGGAGATCTCTTCGTCGCCGACGCCGGCGAGGCCGCGGATATCCTCCTCCGCCTCCTCCTGGATGACGTCGACGATGTCGTCGAACATCATCACGCCGACCAGCCGGCCGTGGTCGTCGACGACGGCGGCGGAGACGAGATTGTACCGCTCGAAGAGGCGCGCCGCCTCTTCCTGGTCGAGATCCGCCCGCACCGTCTGGACGTCCGGATTCATGATCTTCTCGATCGGGATCGGCCGCTTCGTGCGCAAGAGCGTGTTGAGGGCGACGGTGCCGATCGGCTTGAACTGCTCGTCGACGACGATGATCTCGTAGAACTCGTCCGGCAGGTCGTCGGACTCGCGCATGTAGTCGATGGTCCGGCCGACGGTCCAGAACGGCGGGACGGCGATCAGGTCCGTCTGCATGCGCCGGCCGGCGCTGTCGTCCGGGAAATCGAGGCTGCGCTTCAGGACCGCGCGCTCGACGGCCGGCATCTTGGCGAGGATTTCGTCCTGGTCCTCCTGGTCCAGGTCCTCGAGGATGTAGACGGCGTCGTCGGACTCCAGGTCGCGAACGCCTTCCGCCACCGCCTCGTTGGGCAGCGCCTCGACGATCTGCTCGCGGATCGTGTCGTCGACCTCGGTCAGGACCGCGAAGTCGAAGTCCTCGCCGAGCAGTTCGATGAACCGCGGCCGCTCGTCCTGGTCGAGCATTTCCAGGAGGTCGGCGATGTCGGCTTCGTGCCGGTCGGCGCACAGGGAGCGGAGCGCGGCGCCGTCGCCCGCCTCGACGGCCTCGGTGACGGCCTGGAGGAACGGCGCGGCGATGTCGCCGTCCGCGTCACGCACGGCCATGCTGCCGCCGGTTTCGGCCGGCGCCGCCTGTTCCGCGTGCTCCTGCACGTCGCTCTCCTCGGATTTTCCGGCCCCGGCCTCGACCGGGACCGCTCAAGTTCTACAGAAAGTGCGCGGGTTGGGCAAAGCGTCCCCCGCAACCCGACCGACACATGATTCCGATTATCAGGAAATCGCGCTTGAATATTGGCGCAAAAGAGGTTCCGGCGAGGCGCCGGACAAGGAAGGTCTACGCCCCGGCCGTTTTCGCGACGTGCTCCGCGACGGCGAGCGACGACGTCAGCCCCGGCGATTCGAAGCCGAGCAGGTTGACGAGCGCCGGACCGCACGAGGTGTCGATACGGAAATCCGGGCTCGCCGCCCCTTCGAGCTTGACCCGGACGCCGGCGTAGTCGGGATGGAGCGCGCCGTCGGCCAGATCCGGCCAGTAGCTGCGGATCGCCGCGTAGAACGGCTCGGCACGGGCCGGATCGACGCCGTAGTCGATGTCCTCGGCACGGCGATCCTGCGGTATCCACTCGACATCCGGCCCGAACCTGGCCTGCCCGCCCATGTCGATGGTGAGATGCACCCCGAGCCCGCCGCGCTCCGGCACGGGGTAGATCAGCCGCGAGAACGGACATGTGCCGGTGAGCGAGAAGTAGTTGCCCTTGGCGTAGGACACAGGCGGCACCGCGTCCGGCGGCACGCCCTGGATGGAGGCCATGATCCGGTGGGCGAACAGCCCGCCGGCGTTGACGACGAGCCTCGCCCCGAGCTCGAACGGCGCCTCGCCGCCGAAGCGCAGCACGACGCCGTTTGCCGTCAATTTCCCGCCGGCGACCGGCGCGCGGAACGCGAAGCTTGCGCCCGCCTCTTCCGCGTCGCCCTGCAGCGCCAGCATGTAGGCGTGGCTGTCGATCGTCCCCGTCGACGGCGACAGCAGCGCGCCCGCGCCCCTCAGGTCAGGCTCCAGGGCGTTCATCGCCGCCCGGTCGAGATGCTGCAGATCGCCGACGCCGTTCGCTTCGGCACGGGATTTCAGTGCGGCGAGGTCGGCGAGCTGGTCCCCGGTTGCCGCGACGATCAGCTTGCCGATCCGCCGGTGCGGCACGCCGTGCTTGGCGCAGTAGGCGTAGAGCGCCTCCTTGCCCTGAACGCACAGCTTCGCCTTCAGGCTGCCGGGCGGATAGTAGATGCCGGCGTGGATCACCTCGCTGTTGCGGCTCGAGGTGCCCGTGCCGATCGCCGCTTCCGCCTCCGCGACGATCACCTCGCGCCCGGCGCGACTCAAGCGGCGGGCCACCGCGAGGCCGATGACGCCGGCGCCGATCACCACGCAGTCGGTCCTTTCCACCGCGACCTCCCTGCCCGCCGCCGGACACGAAAAACCCCCAAAAGCGGGACGCTTTCAGGGGCCTGGAACTCGAAATCAATTTGGTGCGGTCGAGAAGACTCGAACTTCCACGGGTTTTACCCCACAGCGACCTCAACGCTGCGCGTCTACCAATTCCGCCACGACCGCGAAACAGCCACGGCACATCGGGCCGCGAGCACGGCGGTCATGTAGCAAACGAATTCCGCGCTAACAAGGGGGACGACAGCCTTTGCCCGAACCCCTGTGACGGCGCGATGACGCGCTACCGGGCCTCGTCGGGCGGAACCTGCAGCGTCTCGCCGGCATCCGCCGCGTCGCCCGCTTCCGAAACGGCTTCCTCCGCCACCTCCTGCGCGGCCGGGGCGGCGGCCTGCCCGAAGGCCATCGGCCGACGGCGCTCCGGCGGCAGCGGCAGCATCTTCGTGATCGTCACGGTGATGCGCTCGCCCTGCACCACGATCTGGGCGCTGGCGATCGGCGTGTCGTGGGCGAGCAGGATGACGTCGTCGGCCTCGTGCTGCTCCAGCGCGATCACCGCGCCGCGGCCCATCCGCAGGAGCTGATGCACGGGCATCTTCGCGGTGCCGAGCTGCACCGCGAGATCGATCGAGACCGCTTCAACGGTGGACATGAACGCCGTCCGCCCTCATTTAGTGCTGTTGCCTATCGCCTTCCCTGCGCCGATGCTTGGGCGAACGTGGTTAGCGGATGGTTAATTTGCTCGACGCGACACGCGAAAAACTGCCCGGAACCGCGATATCCGGGATCGAATGGCGCGTCGGCGACGCTCCCGTCGGCTATGCGGAGGCGCTTGGCCGGATGGAGGAGCGCGTGGCGGCGATCGCGGCGGGCAGCGCGCCCGAACTCGTCTGGCTGCTGGAACACCCGCCGCTCTATACGGCGGGAACGAGCGCGGTCGACTCCGAACTGACCGACCCGACGCGTTTCCCGACCTACCGCGCCGGTCGCGGCGGCCGCTGGACCTATCACGGCCCCGGCCAGCGCATCGCCTACGTGATGCTCGACCTGAACCGGCGCGGCCGCGACGTCCGCCGCTTCGTCGCCGACCTCGAGGACTGGGTGATCCGCACGCTCTCCGATTTCAACGTGGCCGGCGAGATTCGCGAGGGCCGCGTCGGCGTCTGGGTCCGCCGGCCCGACAAAGGCGCCGATATCGAAGAGAAGATCGCCGCGATCGGCATCCGCGTCCGCCGCTGGGTGTCGTTCCACGGCATCGCCGTCAACGTCGAGCCGGACCTCTCGCATTTCTCCGGGATCGTCCCCTGCGGCATCGCCGAGCACGGCGTCACCAGCCTCGCCGATCTCGGCCGCATCGTCTCGATGCCGGAGGTCGACATGGCGCTGAAGGCGCGTTTCGAGGAGGTTTTTGGCCGGAAAGTCACCCCGTCCGGCGGATAGAAAACCCGTCCGCCACCGAGCCGCCCTCGGAGATCACCGTCACGCTGGTGACGAGCGCATCGCGCGGGCCCTCCTCACAGCGCAGGAGCATCGCGGCGACGGCGGCCGGATCGCCGGAAAATACCGCCTCCACCATCCCGCCGCGCGTGTTCCTCACCCAGCCCGACAGCCCGAGCTCGCGGGCGTTCTCCTCCGTCCAGGCGCGGTAGTAGACGCCCTGCACCCTGCCCTCGACGCGGACATGGACGGTTCGGATCGGATGGGCGTCGGTCATGGTTGTAAGGCAGCAGCCCGAGATGCGCGGGTCAAGGCCGGGCATGACGTCGGAGAAAAGCGGCAGCGCCCCACACCACTCACGGCGTGATCCCCGGACCTGATCGGGGGATCTCGGGCCGTTTGGACGGACCGAAGCGTGTGGCGAGACCGCGCCTCACCCCGCAGCCGTCATGCCCGGACTTGTTCCGGGCGCCCACGAGCGGCGCTGCGACGCGTGAAACCGTCGATGGCCGGGACGAGCGCAGCCATGACGCAGGCGGTTGGCTGCGAGAGCATCAGCCCGTCCGCTCATTCCCTCCTGCGCGGGAATCCAGGGCCGCCTGTTCCAAAGCACCCCAATGGCGCGCGCAAACAGGAACTATTAACAATTTTTAGTTGTAGTGCCGTACACAATCGCGTCGGCGCGGAACACTCGCTGGAACGCAGGAAACCCTGACTGATGCTTTCTCCTCCCATACGCTTTTTTCTGTTTCTGTTCGGCGTCCCCGCCGCAATCTTTGCCATCTACTACTGGTGGGGCACGGGCGAGTATCCGCGCTACATCGCCTACAAAATCCGCGTGAATCTCATCGTCGAAGGCGAGCCAGTCGCGGTGGAGGGGAATGTGGAATGCACCCGTCGCTCGTTCGCCATGTTCCTCGGACACCAGTACGACTTTTCGACGAACGTCTTGTTGAAGCACCTCGATTCAGGCGCGGCGGTACTGGTCGGTGGCCTGGGCTACTGCCTACATCTCCTGGGAGACGATCCCGACCTGACGCCAGACGACATGCCGGCGATATTCTGGATGGATAATCCAACTCGACCGGACACTGTCGAGTTCTACGCCTACCAGACGATCAACGACTCCCCCGAAGCGCGGGTCCAGATAGGTTCGATCGACATCGTTTGGCATGAAGAGCGATCATTGTCGTTCGCGTTCATGGAGTTCGTCCTGGAGAAGGACGTTCACGATCAGATGCCGTGGCTTGAATCGCCGGATCGCAACCACCTGCTGATTGGATTCCAGGCAACCATAGTGGGCGAAAAGGAATTGTCGGAACAGCCGGCCCTTCTCGCTGCACTCGGCAAGTATACAAAAGCAACGATAATAAATGACTTGATCCTAAAGGAACTTGGAGCCGAGTTCAGCTGGATGGAGCGTTACATATTTCATCAATCCGGGTGCCTCTATCGCAGCGATCGCTATTTGACCGGACGATGTTCCTGGGTTCCCAGAACGTATGGGATGATTCCAATACAAAGCCCACCTGGAGCAATTCTTGATGATGTCAATCGGACGTTAGGGTTCATCAGATTTTCTCGTCTGGAAACGTCCAATCTAAAAACAGATGGATATAGAATTGATATATACAATTCCATTATAAATACAAAGTATAACGCCGGATCAACTGAGATATATATTCCGGATCAAAAGAAAATTATAGTCATGTATCACCTGTGGGCACACATATATATAGATAGGATGTTTGCATACTATCCTAAAGAGATGTTTATCTTATAGAATGATTTCATAGGCTCGGATAGAGAAGGAAGTACTATTATAAGTAGTAATAATAATATATATATCAATCTATTCATGTGCCGACCAAAGTAACGCAACGCCCAGGATGACGCCTAAATTCTGAGTCGAGGCCGACTATTCAACTAAAAATAACAAGCTTCACTTCGCCATCCCCCGCTCGTCGTCGACGATGAAGTCCCGGATGATCGGCACGGCGTCCCGCTCCCGCGACAACAGAAGCTGGAACACCATGTTCGAGCCGTGCAGGAAGCCTAGCTCGACGGCGGAGAGGTAGAACTCCCACATCCGGCAGAAGCGCTCGTCGTAGAGCGCCTTGGCGGCCTCGCGGTTCGCCGCGAAGCGCTCCCGCCAGTGCCGGATCGTGTAGTAGTAGTGCAGCCGCAGGATCTCGTTGTCGCAGGCCCACAGGCCGACGCGCTCGAGCGAGGCGAAGACCTCCGACAAGGCCGGCACGTAGCCGCCCGGGAAGATGTACTTGCGGATGAACGGACCCGTCGTGCCCGGCGGCGTCATGCGGCCGATCGCGTGGATCATGGCGTAGCCGTCGTCGGTCAGGAGGTCGCGCACCTTGCCGAAATACTCGTCGAAGTGGTTGACGCCGACATGCTCCATCATGCCGACGGAGACGATGCGGTCGAACCGGCCGGTCAGCTCCCGGTAGTCGCGCTCGAAGAACGTGACCTTGTCGGCGACGCCCGCCGCCTCGACGCGCTGGCGCGAGACCTTGAGCTGCTCGGGCGAGACGTTGATCGCGCTGACCTGCGCCCCGCATCTGGCGAGCTGGATCGCCAGCGACCCCCAGCCCGAGCCGATCTCGGCGACGCTCATGCCGGGCTGAAGGCGGAGCTTCGCGGCGATGTGGACGAGCTTCGCCCGCTGCGCCTCCTCCAGCGTCTCGGTGTCGGGATCGCGGAAATAGGCGCAGGAGTAGTTGAGCCCCTCGTCGAGGAACAGGCGGTACATGTCCGTCGACAGGTCGTAGTGGTGCCGTGCGTGCTCGGCCGCGACTCCCAGGGGGTTCGCCTGCTGCCAGCGCTTCAGCCCCCGCCAGGCGCGGCGCAGCAGCTTCTGCGAGCCGGCCGAGGCGAGGCCCGAGCGGTTGACGGAGAACAGTTCGAGGAACCGGTGGACGTCGGAGCCGTCCTCGAAGGTCAGCGTGCCGTCCATGTAGGCTTCGGCGGCGATCAGCTCGGGATTGAGCGCAAGCCTGCGCTCCAGCGCCTTGTCGTGCAGGCGGACCGTCACCGTCGGCCCGTTCTCGCCCGAGCCGAACTCGTGCAGGCGGCCGCCGGCGTCGTATAGCCGCATGCGGCCGTTGCGCACGAATTTCCTGAGCAGGCTCGACAAGAGGCGCATCGCCGCTCCTTCCGAAGGCTTTCCCGGTTCGGGTTATAGCGATCCGGCGGTGTTTGGGTAGCCGTCGACGGGAATCACGTCGCCGCCCTCGGCGAGACGGGCGCGGGGCGCGGAAGCCGTCGGACGTGCATCACCGGCGCGCAGGGCCGCGCCGCGCCCGCGCCCCTATTCGAACTCCATGATCACCGCGTCGACGGCCAGGCTGTCGCCCTGCTTCGCGTGGATCTTGGAGACGGTCGCGTCGCGCTCGGCACGCAGGACGTTCTCCATCTTCATCGCCTCGACGACGGCGAGCGTCTCGCCGGCCTTCACCTCCTGGCCCTCGGCGACCGCGATCGACACGACGAGGCCCGGCATCGGGCAGAGCAGCAGCCTGGAGGTGTCCGGCGGCTCCTTCACCGGCATCAGCGCGGCGAGCTCCGCCTCGCGCTCGGTGAAGACGTCGGCCTCCAGCGACACCCCGTGATGGGCGAGCGCGTAGCCGGTCAGCGTCGGCCTGACCTGCACGGAGACGGCCTCGCCGCCGATCGTGCCGGTCCAGACCGCCTTGCCCGGCACCCAGTGGGAATGGACGTGCACCGGCTTGCCCTCACCATCCTCGGTGAAGGCGATCGTGTAGTCCGGTAATTCGCCGGAGACCGACAGATGCACCTCGCGCCCGTCGAGGCGGACGATGCGCCGGTTCGGGAAGCGGTAGCCCTCGCCGTTGAGCTGGCCGGTGATGGCGCGCCGGCGGGTGTTGCCCAGATGGTCGACGCAGGTCGCGACCGCGCAGATCACGCGCTCGACGTCGCCGGACGGCGCGCGCGGATGGAAGCCGTCGGGATATTCCTCGGCGATGAAGGCCGTCGACAGCCGCCCCTCGATCCAGCGCGGATGCTCCATCAGCGCGGAGAGGAACGGGATGTTCTGCTGGATGCCCTCGATATGGAAGGCGTCGAGCGCCCGGCTCATGTGCTCGATCGCGCTCTTGCGGTCCGGGCCGTGCGTGACGAGCTTGGCGATCATCGGGTCGTAGAACATCGAGATCTCGCCGCCCTCGTAGACGCCCGTGTCGTTGCGGATCGTCAGGCCGTCCTCGTCGGTGCCTTCGATCGGCGGCTGGTAGCGCACGAGTCGGCCCGTGGAGGGCAGGAAGTTGCGGAACGGGTCCTCGGCGTAGACGCGGGACTCGACGGCCCAGCCCTTGAGCTTGACGTCCTTCTGCGTGAACGGCAGCTTCTCGCCGGCGGCGACGCGGATCATCTGCTCGACGAGATCGATGCCGGTGATCAGCTCCGTCACCGGATGCTCCACCTGCAGGCGGGTGTTCATCTCCAGGAAGTAGAAGGACTTGTCCTGCCCGGCGACGAATTCGACGGTGCCGGCGGAGAAGTAGCCGACCGCCTTCGCCAGCGCGACCGCCTGCTCGCCCATCGCCTTGCGGGTCTTCTCGTCGAGGAGCGGGCTCGGCGCCTCCTCCACCACCTTCTGGTTGCGGCGCTGGATCGAGCATTCGCGCTCGCCGAGATAGACGATATTGCCGTGCTTGTCGCCGATGACCTGGATCTCGACGTGGCGGGGGTTCTCGATGAACTTCTCGATGAACACCCGGTCGTCGCCGAAGGAGGACTTCGCCTCCGATTTCGCCCGCGTGAAGCCCTCGGCGACCTCGCCCGCGGAGTAGGCGACGCGCATGCCCTTGCCGCCGCCGCCCGCCGACGCCTTGATCATGACGGGATAGCCGATCTCGTCGGCGATCTTGACGGCTTCCGTCTCGTCCCCGATCACGCCGAGATAGCCCGGCACCGTGGAGACGCCGGCCGCGTCGGCGGCCTTCTTGGACTCGATCTTGTCGCCCATCGCCTCGATCGCGCCGACCGGCGGGCCGATGAAGGCGATGCCGGCCTTGTCGAGCGCCTGGGCGAACTTCGAGTTCTCCGACAGGAAGCCGTAGCCCGGATGGACGGCCTCGGCACCGGTCTGTTTGCACGCATCCAGGATCCTGTCGATGATCAGGTAGGATTCCGCGGCCGGCGGCGGGCCGATATGGACGGCCTCGTCGGCCATCTCGACGTGCAGCGCGTCCTTGTCCGCATCCGAATAGACCGCGACCGTGGCGATGCCCATCTTGCGGGCGGTCTTGATGACCCGGCAGGCGATCTCGCCGCGGTTGGCGATCAGGATCTTGGAGAACATCTTCTTCGCGGAGTCCCTCGGGATTGCGTTCCGGCGGCGCCGTTCGCCGCAGCGACCCGTCTTTTAGTCGTGGCGGACCGCCCCGTAAATGCTCTAACCCGGAACGAGCCCCGGGCGGAAGCCGGCGACCCAGTAGACCAGCGCGGCAACGGCGACCGCCAGCGCCATCGCCAGCGCGAAACGGATGGAAAACGCGCGGTTTCCGGCGACCGCCGCCATGACGGCCTTGGAAAAGGAGTTCGAGAACCCGACGACCAGGATGGCGGCGACGGCGGTGCCCATCGGCACTTCGCCGCCCGCGTGGCGCGCCATCGACAGCGTGATGGCGTCGACGTCGGCCAGACCGGCCGCCGCGGCGAGCCAGACCGCGCTGTCCGGCCCGAACCACGCCCGCAGCGTCGCGGCGAGCAGCATGACGAAGCCGAGCAGCGCGGCGAACCGCAGGACGAAGCGCAGATCGAACGGATTGCCGAGATCGGGCGCATCGCCCCCGTTCGCGCGGTCCGGTTGACTGCCCGCGAACACGAGGCCGATCCCGCCGGAGACGAGTGCGGCCGCGCAGAGCGGCAGCGCAAGTTTGGAGAACAGCGCCGGATCGATGACGGTCGCCACCACGAGGATGCGCAGGAACATGACGGCGCCGGCGACCGCCGCCCCGCCCGCCAGCAGCGCGCTCCTGCCGGTTTCCTCCTTCGAGCGCCGGGCAAGGTCGATCGTCACCGCCGTGGACGCGACGAGGCCGCCCGCCGCGCCCGCGATCAGAACGCCGCGCTTCTCCCCGGCGAGGCGGATGATGACGTAGCCCGCGAAGGAAACGGCGGCGATCAGCACTGCCATCAGCCATATTTCGTAGGGGTTCAGCGCCTGGAACGGCCCATAGCCGCGGTTCGGCAGGATCGGCAGCGCGACGAAGGTCATCGCCGCGAGCACCACCGCGGAACGGATCTCCGGCCAGGTCAGCCGTCCCAGCCAGGCGTGCAGCACCCCCTTGAAGGCCAGCAGCGCCACCGTCGCGACCCCGCCCGCCGCGGCGATCGCCATGTCGCCGATGACGGCATAGGCGCCGAGGACGAAGACCAGCATCGCCGCGACGACGGCGGTGACGGAATAGTCGCCCTCCGCCACCGACTCCCGCCACCGGTAGGCCGCGAACGTCGCCGTGTAGCCGAGGAAGATCAGCCCGAGCGCGATATCGCCGAGCGCCATGCCGATCAGCCCGGCGATGCCGCCGAGCAGGCCGCTCAGCGCGAAGGTCCTCAGACCCGCCGTGCGGGCGCCTTCCGCCTCGCCGCGCTCCTTCCAGCCGCGCTCGACCCCGACCAGGAAGCCGATCGCGAGCGCGAGACCGATGCGTTGGAAAAGCTCGAAAAGATCCATATCTCTTCCCAAACCTGCCCGGCGATCATAGTTGCCGAACGGCCGCCGGTCAGCGATTTCGCACAAACGGCGGAAGGCGAAGGCCGAAATGCTGGCCCGCCGCCACGCCGATGGTGTAGGCAGGCCGCTCGAAACATCGAAAAGACCGCTTCATGCCAAACGAAACCCCGACCGTCGGCATCGTCAGCCTCGGCTGCCCCAAGGCGCTGGTCGATTCCGAGCGCATCCTGACGAAGTTGCGCGCTCAGGGCTATGCCGTCGCGCCCGACTACGACGGCGCCGACGTGGTGATCGTCAACACCTGCGGCTTCCTCGACTCCGCCAAGGCCGAGTCGCTCGAAGCCATCGGCGAGGCCATGGCCGAGAACGGCAAGGTGATCGTCACCGGCTGCATGGGCGTCGAGGAGGCCCGCATCCGCGAGAGCTTCCCGGACGTGCTCTCCGTCACCGGCCCGCACCAGTACGAGGCCGTCGTCGGCGCGGTGAACGCGGCGGTGCCGCGCAGGCACGAGCCCTTCGTCGACCTGGTGCCACCGGAGGGCCTGCACCTCACCCCGCGCCACTACGCCTACCTGAAGATTTCCGAGGGCTGCAACAACCGCTGCTCGTTCTGCATCATCCCGCAGATCCGCGGCGACCTCGTCTCGCGGCCCGTCAACCGGGTGCTGATGGAGGCGGAGAAGCTGGTCAGGGCCGGCGTCAGGGAACTCCTCGTCATCAGCCAGGATACCTCGGCCTACGGCGTCGACCTCAAGTATGAAGAGAAGGAATACCGGGGACGCCCTGTAAGGACTCGCTTTTTCGACTTGGCGAAGGAGCTCGGCGAGCTCGGCGCCTGGGTCCGGCTGCACTACGTCTACCCCTACCCGCACGTCGACGAGGTCATCGAGCTGATGGCCGAGGGCAAGGTGCTGCCCTATCTCGACATCCCCTTCCAGCACGCGAGCCCGACCGTGCTGAAGGCCATGCGCCGGCCCGCCCATGCCGAAAAGACGCTCGAGCGCATCCGCCGCTGGCGCGACGTCTGCCCGGACCTCGCCATCCGCTCGACCTTCATCGTCGGCTTCCCCGGCGAGACGGAGGAGGATTTCGGGGCCCTGCTCGACTTCGTCGAGGAGGCCGACATCGATCGCGTCGGCTGCTTCAGGTACGAGCCCGTCGCGGGCGCGAAGTCGAACGAGCTGCCCGGCGCGGTCCCCGGGGATGTGATCGAGGAACGCTGGGCCGCGCTGATGGAAACGGCGCAGGACGTCAGCGCCGCCCGGCTCCGGACGAAGGTCGGCCGCGAGATAGACGTCATCGTCGATTCCGTCGACGGCGACGGCGCCACCGGCCGCTCCGTCTGGGACGCCCCGGAGATCGACGGCTCGGTGTTCATCCCGCATGAGGACGACCTGAACCCCGGCGACATCGTCCGGGCGCGGGTCGTCAAGGCGAGCGAATACGACCTCGAAGCCGATCTGGTCTGAGAGTGGCCAGCACGCCGGCCCGCGCCGTCCCCGCGATGGAGACCGGCAGCGACCGGTCGGCGAGTGCGAGCAAAAAGCCGCCCGCCGAGCACCTGGAGCGTCTCGGCGCCAGCCTGACGCGTCTTTCGCCACGGCCTTGCGTGCCGCCCGTGGGTCCTGGATCAAGTCCAGGACACGCCGGCCTTTATTCGGCGCTCGGTCGTGCTTCGATGAAAACGGTGCTCCCTGGACCTGATCCAGGGTCCATCCGGCCGTGGCGACGGTCCGCGACGACGCGCCTTTGGATCCACCCTGGCGCATCGCGCTTCCGCCCGGGGTGAGGGCCCGTGGCGGTTGCGGTAGACTGCCGGCATGCCCCG
>JAEWYT010000026.1 GCA_023458595.1 Pseudomonadota bacterium | reverse complement strand
TGTGGAGCCTCAACAGGTTGTCGCCTTTTAGGCCGAGGCGACTGATTGGCGGCTTCGAGTTTAGGCTGCCATGGGGTCGATGCCAATTGTACATGTGGTTCCAGACCGGCAGTTCGGCGGCGCGCTGATCTGAAGTCTGGTAGGCCCGGGCGTATGCCCATTCCCTGAGTGCGGTCTGGATGAAGCGCTCTGCCTTACCATTGGTTCTGGGCGTGTAGGGCCTGGTTCGGATGTGCTTCAGGCCGAGTTGCCGGCAGGTCCTGGCAAAGGCTTTCGAGGTGTAGCAGGGCCCGTTGTCGGTCATGACGCGCTCGACGGTGATACCCAGTCGCCGGTACCAGGCGACGGCAGCCTTGAGATGGGCGATGGCGCTGACGGCCTTTTCGTCGTCGTGGATTTGGCTGAAGGACAGCCGCGAATGATCGTCGATGGCGACATGGACATATTCCCAGCCCGGCGCCATGCGGTTGCCGCGTTGGCTGGACTGGCGGTGCCGGTCGCCGGTGATGCGGTGTCCGATCCGGTTGAACCTGCCCAGCTTCTTGATGTCGATATGGATCATCTCGCCGGGGCGTTTGCGTTCATAGCGGCGCACCGGCTCGGCCGGATCGATGTCCTTGAACCGCGACAGGCCGGCCCGCTTCAACACACGGCTGACCGTGGCCGGCGACACGCCGACTTCCATCGCAATGTGCTTGCCGGTGAGCCGCTGACGTCTGAGTGCGATGATGCGTTCGACCACGGCTGAACCAGTTGCCTTCGGGCTGTGCCCGGGCCGTGACGAACGGTCGACCATGCCGGCACGTCCTTCCGACCTGTAGCGCCCCACCCAACGCGCCACGATCTTGGCCGACACGCCATAGAGCCGAGCCGCTTTTGCACTGGACGACCGGCCCTCGATGACACACAGCGCCATCTCCTCTCGACGCAGCGGTGTCAGACGGGCATTCTTGTGGATGTTCATTCGGACCCTCCGGTGTGTGCTGAAGCTTGGTAACTCCAGTCTCCCCGGTCCGGTCCGAATGGACAACCTGACGAAACCTCACAGCTAGGGACTTCGCGCGGATTGGACTAAGAAGGTGCGAATTCGGGTCGGGAGGAACGCAAACGTGTCTCGCAAGGGTCTGCTGCGCAGTCAGCTCTGGTTCGACAATCCGGACAATCCGGGCATGACCGCGCTCTATCTCGAACGATACCTCAATTTCGGGCTGACCCGCGAGGAACTGCAGTCCGGCAAGCCGATCATCGGCATCGCCCAGACGGGCTCCGACCTTTCGCCGTGCAACAGGCATCATCTGGAACTGGCGCACCGTGTCCGCGAGGGCATCCGGGCTGCCGGCGGCATTGCCTTCGAGTTTCCCGTCCATCCGATCCAGGAGACGGGAAAGCGGCCGACCGCGTCGCTCGACCGCAATCTCGCCTATCTCGGCCTCGTCGAGATCCTCTACGGCTATCCGCTCGACGGCGTCGTGCTGACCACCGGTTGCGACAAGACCACGCCGGCCTGCCTGATGGCGGCGGCGACCGTGAACATTCCCGCGATCGTCCTCTCCGGCGGACCGATGCTCAACGGCTGGTGGAAGGGCGAGCGCTCGGGATCGGGCACCGTCGTCTGGGATGCCCGGCTCGACCACGCGGCCGGCAAGATCGACTATGCCGAGTTCATGGATATCGCCGCCTCTTCCGCCCCGTCCGTCGGCCACTGCAACACCATGGGCACGGCGAGCACGATGAACGCGCTCGCGGAAGCCCTCGGCATGAGCCTGCCGGGCTGCGCGGCCATTCCCGCGCCCTACCGCGAGCGGGGCCAGATCGCCTACGAGACGGGCGTCAGGGCCGTCGAGATGGTCGAGGAGGACCTGAAGCCCTCCGACATCATGACGCGCGAGGCCTTCGAGAACGTCATCGTCGCCAACTCCGCGATCGGCGGCTCGACCAACGCGCCGATCCACATCAACGCGATCGCCCGCCACATCGGCGTCGAGCTGAACAACAACGACTGGGAGCGGATCGGCTACGAGGTGCCGCTGCTCGTCAACCTGCAGCCGGCCGGCAAGTATCTCGGCGAGGAGTTCCACCGCGCCGGCGGCGTTCCCGCCGTCATTGCCGAGCTGATGCGCCACAAGCTGGTCAACGAGAACGCGCTGACCGTGAACGGCAAGTCGATCGGCGACAACTGCCGCGGCCGCCAGTCGGGCGATGCCGACGTGATCCGCGACTTCGACCACGCGCTCGTCAGGAACGCAGGTTTCCTGAACCTCAGCGGCAACCTGTTCAAGTCCGCGATCATGAAGACCAGTGTGATCTCCGACACCTTCCGCCAGCGCTACCTGTCGAAGCCCGGCGACCCGAACGCCTTCGAGGGCCGGGCGGTCGTCTTCGACGGGCCGGAGGACTACCACCACCGCATCAACGATCCGGACCCGAAGATCGACGAGAACACCATGCTGTTCATCCGCGGCGCCGGTCCGATCGGCTATCCGGGCGGCGCCGAGGTCGTGAACATGCAGCCGCCGGACGAGCTGATCAAAAGGGGCATCCGCGAGCTGCCCTGCATCGGTGACGGCCGCCAGTCTGGCACGTCGGGATCTCCGTCGATCCTGAACGCGAGCCCGGAAGCCGCCGCCGGCGGCGGGCTGGCCCTGCTCCGGACCGGCGACAGGGTGCGCATCGATCTCAACAAGCGCACGGTCGACATCCTCATTTCCGACGAGGAACTCGCCGCGCGCCGCAAGGAACTCGAAAGCGAGGGCGGCTACAAGTACCCCGGCGATCAGACGCCCTGGCAGGAGATCCAGCGCGGCATGGTCGCCCAGTTCGACGACGGCATGGTGCTGAAGCCCGCGGTCAAGTACCAGCGGGTCGCCGGAAAGAGCGTGCCCCGCGACAATCACTGATCGCGGCTCCGGTATTGCGGCAGCGGGGCGGTCCGCCGGGGCCGTCCCGGCTGTTCGTTTTCGGCAGTACAGTTTTTCGCCGCGGGCGGCCCGCCGGCACCGCCCCCGCGCAGCCCGCGCATCTCCCCCGTTTCGCTCCCTTTTCGCTCCCTTTTCGCTCTCCGCCCCTCCTTCGCCGCCGCGGTTCCACGCCTGCCGGCGCGGCCGGTCGCCCGCCTCATTCACGTCTTGCAATTGTATGATAAAAGGCGCTTGAATAGGCCCCGCTGAATGCAATGACGTATACGTTGACAGCGCTTTCAAGACGCTGAACCGGGGATCCGGACGGAAGTTCCGGAACCGAAACGGACAAAAGGGCGGCAAAGTCCGTCTCGTGGGAGGGAAGCAGCGACATGGCGCCTGTCGGCATTCGTGACGTGCGCAAGGCGTTCGGCCTGACCGAGGTCATCCACGGCGTTTCGATCAATATCGACGATGGCGCGTTCGTCGTGCTCGTCGGCCCCTCCGGCTGCGGCAAGTCCACCCTCCTGCGGATGATCGCCGGGCTCGAGGAGATCACCTCCGGCGACATCTCGATCGGCGGCCGCGTGGTCAACCGCGTTCCCCCGAAGGAGCGCGACATCGCGATGGTGTTCCAGAACTACGCGCTCTATCCGCACATGAAGGTGGCCGAGAACATGTCGTTCTCGCTGAGGCTCGCCAAGGTCGATCCGGCCACCATCCGGCGAAAGGTCGAGGAAGCCGCCAAGATCCTCAACCTCACCGAATATCTCGACCGCTACCCCCGCCAGCTCTCGGGCGGCCAGCGCCAGCGCGTCGCCATGGGCCGCGCGATCGTGCGCGATCCGCAGGTGTTCCTGTTCGACGAGCCCCTGTCGAACCTCGACGCCAAGCTGCGCGTGCAGATGCGCACCGAGATCAAGGAGCTGCACCAGCGCCTGAAATCGACCTCTATCTACGTCACCCACGACCAGATCGAGGCGATGACCATGGCCGACCGCATCGTCGTCATGCGCGATGGTATCGTCGAGCAGATCGGCGCGCCGCTCGACCTCTACGACAATCCCGCCAACACCTTCGTCGCGGGGTTCATCGGCTCGCCGGCGATGAACTTCATCAAGGGCAGGGTGGACAGCCTCGACGGCCGGCCGGTCGTGCGGGTCGACGACGCCACGGTGCTGCCGCTGCCTGGATCCGTCGCCGCGGGCGTCGGCACCGAGGTCACCTACGGCACGCGGCCGGAGCACCTTTCGCTCGCTGCCAACGGCTCGGGCCTCGACGTGGAAGTCGCCGTCGTCGAGCCGACCGGTGCGGAGACCCTGGTGGTGACCCGTATCGCCGGCCAGGAACTGCTCGCCTCCTTCAAGGAACGCCACGACCTGAAGCCGGGCCAGCGCATCAGGCTGATGCCCAATCTAGACACCGTGCACCTCTTCAACGTGGAGACCGGACGGCGGTTTTCCGCGTGAGAAGACCTTCGCCCGGCAACGACCGGGCGACGGGCTGGAAACTTGAAAACCGAACCGGGAGGAAATGGATGTCCGTGAAACGTAAGCTCAGACTGCTCGGAGGCAGTGTCGCCCTCGTGGGCGTGCTCGCGATCGGCACGTTCGGCGGATCGACCGCCGCGCTCGCCGCCTGCGACCTTCAGTTCAAGCCGGAGGAGGGGGCCGAACTCACGCTCCTGCGCTGGAAGCGCTTCATCCAGGCCGAGGAAGACGCGTTCATGAAGATCGTCGAGAACTTCAAGAACGACTGCGGCGTCACGGTCAACGTGCAGAACGAATCCCTCGACGACGTGCAGCCGAAGGCGTCGGTCGCCGCCAACGTGAACCAGGGCCCGGACATGGTCTGGGGGCTCTATTCCCTGCCGCACCTCTTCCCCGACAAGCTGGTCGACATGACCGACATCGCCAACCTGCTCGCCGAGAAGTACGGCCCGTGGGTTCCCTCCGCCGTGAAGTACGGCACGCGGGCCGGCACCGACGACTGGATCGACATTCCGATCGCCTACAACGGCAACTACATCAACTATCGCATGTCGGCGCTCGAGAAGGCCGGCTTCAAGGAGGCGCCGACGACGACGGCCGACTTCCTGGAACTCGCCAGGAAGCTCAAGGAGCAGGGCACGCCGCTGGGCATGGCGCTCGGTCATGCCTCCGGCGACGGCAACGCCTGGGTGCACTGGGCGCTGTGGTCGTTCGGCGGCTCGCTCGTCAACGAGAATGACGAGGTCGTCATCAATTCGCCGGAGACCAAGGCCGCGGTCGAGTACGTCAAGGAGCTCTACGGCTACATGGCGCCGGGCGTCGCGTCGTGGAACGACTCCAACAACAACAAGGCGTTCATGTCCGGCGAGGTCAGCATGACCAACAACGGCCCGTCGATCTATCCGGCGGCCAAGAAGGACGCTCCCGACATCGCCGCCGACATGAACCACGCGAAGTGGCCGGTGGGCCCCGTCGGCAAGCCGACCGAGTTCCACATCGCCTACCCGATGATGATCTTCAAGTATTCGAAGTACCCGAATGCCGCGAAGGGGTTCATCGAGTACCTGTTCCAGCCGGAGCAGTACAACGCCTGGCTCGAGGCCGCGCTCGCCTACCTGACGCCGCCGCTCGAGAAGTACGAGTCGAACCCGGTCTTCACGGACGATCCGAAGCTGACGGTGTTCAAGGACGCCGCCCGCGACACGCTGACTGCCGGCTACGAGGGGTCGGTCGGCGAGAAGGCCGCGTCGGCATTGGCCGAGTTCATCGTGCTGGACATGTTCGCAAACGCCGCGACCGGCAACATGAGCGTAGACGACGCGATCGCCCAGGCCGAGCGCCAGGCGAAGCGCATCTATCGCTGAGGAGCAGTGCGGGCCGGGCGTCTCGTCCGGCCCGCTCGCCTTTTCGAGGAGCACGCGAATGGCGGATGCGGCGATCGGGGTGCGGGCGATGCCGGCGGAGCCGTCTGCATGGTCGCGCCTGAAGACCAACCGGCATTGGCTCGGCGGCTGGTTCATGTTGCCGGCCGCAGCCTTCCTGATCCTGTTCCTCGCCTATCCGCTGGGCCTCGGCGTCTGGCTGTCGATGACCGATGCCCGCATCGGCCGCGAAGGCGTCTTCGTCGGTATCGAGAACTTCGTCTGGCTCTACGACGACCCGATCTTCTGGCTGTCCGTGTTCAACACGCTGCTCTACACGTCGGTCGCCAGCGTCTTCAAATTCGCGATCGGCCTCTATCTCGCGATCCTCCTGAACCACCACCTGCCGTTCAAGGCGTTCCTGCGCGCGATCGTGCTTCTGCCCTTCATCGTGCCGACGGTGCTTTCGGCGATCGCCTTCTGGTGGATGTACGACCCGCAGTTCTCGATCATCTCCTGGACGCTCAAGGAGTTCGGGCTGATCTCGACCAACATCAACTTCCTCGGCGATCCGTGGAACGCGCGCTGGTCGGTGATCTTCGCCAATATCTGGCGCGGCGTGCCCTTCGTCGCGATCACGCTGCTCGCGGGCCTGCAGACCGTGCCGCCCTCGCTCTACGAGGCGGCGACGATCGACGGGGCGAGCCGGTGGCAGATGTTCCGCCACATCACCTATCCGATGCTCACCCCGATCATCGCCGTGGTGATGACCTTCTCTGTGCTGTTCACCTTCACCGACTTCCAGCTCATCTGGGCGATCACCCGCGGCGGTCCGGTCAACGCCACCCATCTGATGGCGACGCTGAGCTACCAGCGCGCCATCCTGGGCGGCTACCTCGGGGAGGGGGCGGCGATCTCGACGGCGATGATCCCGTTCCTGCTCGCCGCCATCATGCTGTCGTGGTTCGGCCTGCAGCGGCGCAAGTGGCAGCAGGGAGAGGCGGATGACTGAGACCGCCTTCTCCAAGCCGACCGGGACCGCGCCCGGCTTCTTCGCCCGCTGGCGCGAGCGCCGGCGCATCCGCAAGGCGGAGGAGGCGAGCCAGAGTGGCATGGACTACCTGATGTCGACCCCGCGAAAGGTCGTCACCATCTACATACCGCTCGCCATCATCGTCTTCGTGCTGCTGTTCCCGTTCTACTGGATGTTCATCACGTCCATCAAACCGAACGAGCAGCTCGTCAACCTCGACACGGTCAATCCCTACTGGGTCGTCTCGCCGACGCTCGACCACATCCTGAAGCTCCTGTTCGAGACGCCGTACCTGAGCTGGATGTGGAACACGATGATGATCGCGCTCGTCGCGACGTTCCTGTCGATCGTCGCCAGCGTGCTGGCGGCCTACGCCATCGTGCGGCTGCGCTACAAGGGCGCCCAGTGGATCGGCGGGGCGATCTTCCTCGCCTATCTCGTGCCGCCGTCGATCCTGTTCATCCCGCTGTCCCTGATCGTCGTGAAGTACGGTCTGTGGGATACGCCATGGGCCCTGATCCTCACCTATCCGACGATCCTGATCCCGTTCTCGACCTGGCTCCTGATGGGCTACTTCAAGTCGATCCCCTTCGAGCTGGAGGAATGCGCCCTGATCGACGGGGCGAGCCGCTGGCAGATCCTGACCAAGATCGTCCTGCCGCTCGCCGTGCCGGGGCTCATATCGGCGGGTATCTTCGCCTTCACGCTGTGCTGGAACGAGTTCATCTACGCGCTGACCTTCATCTCCACCCCGGAGAAGAAGACCGTTCCCGTCGCCATCATCTCCGAGTTCGTCGACGGCGACATCTATCGCTGGGGCTCGCTGATGGCAGGCGCGTTGCTCGGCTCGGTTCCCGTCGCGATCGTGTATATGTTCTTCGTCAACTACTACGTCTCGGCCATGACCGGCGCGGTGAAGGAATAGCGCCGGCCGGCGGCGGGGACCGCTTCGTCGAATACGGGAACATCAGCCAATGAACATTGGTTTCGTCGGTCTTGGCGCCATGGGCCTGCCGATGGCGAGGAATCTTGTTGCGGCGGGCCATGCGGTCGCCGGCTGCGACGTGCGCAAGGAGCCACTCGATGCGCTCGTCGCCGCCGGCGGCACCGCGGCCGCGACCCCGGCGCAGGCCGCCCGCGACGCCGACGTCGCGATCCTGATGGTGGTCAACGCCGACCAGGCCGAGGCGGTCCTGTACGGCGACGATGGCGCGGCGGCCGGCATGAGGCCGGGCGCCGTCGTCGTCGCCTCGTGCACGCAGCCCGCCGTGCGCGCCAGGGCGCTCGCCGCGCGGCTGGAGGCGCAGGGGCTGCTGATGCTCGACGCGCCGGTCTCCGGCGGCGTCGTCGGGGCCGAGCAGGGGACGCTGTCGATCATGGCGTCCGGCCCCGATGCGGCCTTCGACAGGGCCGGCCCGGTCCTCGACGTGCTCGGCAAGGCGGTCTGGCGGATGGGCCCGGAGCCCGGCCTCGGCTCGATGATGAAGACCGTGAACCAGCTCATGTGCGGCGCGCACATCGCCGTCGCGGCGGAAGCGATGAGCCTCGCGGCCCGCGCCGGGCTCGACGCGACGCTCGCCCGCGACGTGCTGATGGCCGGCGCGGCGGCGAGCTGGATGCTCGGCAACCGCGGTCCGCGCATGCTGCAGGCCGATCCGCCGGTGACCAGCGCCGTCGATATCTTCGTCAAGGATCTCGACATCGTGCTCGACGCCGGCCGCGACCTGAAGGCGGCGCTGCCGCTCGCCGCCGCCGCGCACCAGATGTTCCTCGGCGCCTCGGGCCTCGGCCACGGCGACGAGGACGATTCGCAGGTGCTCAAGGCGTACGAGGCCCTGAGCGGCATGAAGGTGCCGCGCGCGTAGCGCCTGCACCGTTCGACAGCGAGAGGAGAGAGGGATGGGCGACAAGAGGATCGGCTTCATCGGCGTCGGCTACATGGGCCACGGCATGGCGAAGAACATCGTCGAGAAGGGCTGGCCGCTGACGGTCATGGGCCATCGCAACCGCGAGCCCGTCGAGGACCTCCTGAAGCGCGGCGCCGGGGAGGCGAAGACCGCGAAGGAGATCGCCGCGACCTCCGACATCCTGTTCATCTGCGTCACCGGCAGTCCGCAGGTCGAGGACCTGGTGCGCGGCGCCGACGGCATCCTCGCCGGCGCGCACGAGGGCCTGATCGTCGTCGACACCTCGACCGCGATCCCGGATTCCACCATGGCGCTCGCCGCCGAGCTGGAGGCCAGGGGCGCGGCGATGGCCGACGCCCCGCTCGGCGGCACGCCGGCGCAGGCGGAGGCCGGCGAGCTCTCTGCGATGGTCGGCGCGAGCCCCGAGGTGTTCGCCGCGATCGAGCCGGTGATCGAGACCTGGGCCGCGAAGATCGTCCATCTCGGCCCCGTCGGCGACGGCCACAAGATGAAGCTCCTCAACAACTTCCTGTCGCTCGGCTACGGCGCGCTCTATGCCGAGGCGCTCGCCGTCGCCCGCAAGGTCGGCATCAGCCCGCAGACCTTCGACAGCGTCATCCGCGGCAGCCGCATGGACTGCGGCTTCTACCAGACCTTCATCCAGTACACGCTGACCGGCGACCGGAACGTGCACAAGTTCACGCTGTCGAACGCCCACAAGGACCTGCGCTATCTCGCCGCCATGGCCAACGAAGCCGGCATCGCCAACCACGTCGGCTCGGCGGCGAAGAACGCCTTCGCCTATGCCGAGGCGATCGGCCGGGGCCAGGACTACGTGCCGCTGCTCGCCGAGATCATCGCGCAGGCGAACGGGGTGAAGGAGTAGGGTCCGAAAGCGCTGCGTCGGAATGGTTCCATTTGACCCTGAAAGGCCCTAGTAGGTCGCCCGCCCGCCGGAGATGTCGAGCACCGCGCCGGTGGTGAACGAGCACTCCGCCGAGGCCGCGAAGGCCGCCAGCGCCGCGATCTCCTCGACCATGACGAAGCGCTTGCGCGGGATCTTCGAGAGCATGTAGCCGATATGCTCCTCGGTCATCTGGTCGAAGATCGGAGTCTTGGCCGCCGCCGGCGTGATGCAGTTGACCGAGATGTCGTACTCGGCGAGCTCCTTGCCGAGCGACTTGGTGAGCGCGATGACG
Source organism: Pseudomonadota bacterium (assembly GCA_023458595.1). Lineage (GTDB taxonomy): Bacteria > Pseudomonadota > Alphaproteobacteria > Rhizobiales > Tepidamorphaceae > Microbaculum. The sequence continues at coordinate 30,757 of JAEWYT010000026.1, read as the reverse complement.
CCGGCCTTGGACGCCGAGTACGCCGAGGCGTTCGGATTGCCCTCCTTGCCGGCGACCGAGGCGATGTTGACGACGCGGCCGTAGTTGTTGCGGATCATCGAGGGAACGATCGCCCGGCAGCAGTGGAACGTGCCGGTCAGGTTGATCGCCATGATCTGGTTCCAGTCGGCGACAGGATAGTCCCAGGTCAGCACGTTCGGCCCGGCGATGCCGGCATTGTTGACGAGGATGTCGATGCGCCCCTCGTTGCCGAGGACGTCGTCGCGCGCCGCCTCGACCGAGTGGATGTCGGTGATCTCGACGTCCATGCCCCGCGCATCGGCGCCGATCGAGGCGGCGGTCTTCTGCGCGCCGGCGCCGTCGCGGTCCCAGATCACCACCCGGGCCCCGGACTCCGCGAAGCGGCGCGCGATCGCCTCGCCGATGCCCTGCCGTCCGCCGGTCACCACCGCGATCTTGCCGTTGAGATCGATCTTGTTGGTCATTTCCATTCCCTCGTTTCGTTTGTCGCTTGTCGCGGTCGAGCGCGGCTCAGGCGAGCCGGCCCCAGGCCTTCAGGAAGAAATCGTCCGCGCCGAAGTTTCCGGACTTGAGCGCCAGAACCATGTCGTGGCCGACGGCCCGCGTCCAGGGCACGCCGGGATCGATCTGCGGCCCGATCTCCAGCATCGACACGCCGAGGCCGCCGACGACGGCACCCGACGTCTCGCCGCCGGCGACGATCAGCCGCGTGAAGCCGCTCGCCCTCAGGCCCTTCGCGACCGCGGCGAGGGTGCGTTCGACGAGGTCGCCCGCCGCCTCGCGCCCGAGCGCCTCCTGCACCGCGCGCACCGCGTCGGGCGCGTCGCTCGAGTAGACGAGAACGGGCGCGTCGGCGGGCCGGGCGAGCGCCCAGTCGAGGATCGCCCCGGCGGTCTGGCTGCCGTCGGCCAGCGACTGCGGATCGATGCGCAGCGCCGGGACGCCGGCGGCGATCGCCGCGCCGACCTGGCCGCGCGTCGCCTGCGAGCAGCTTCCCGCCAGGATCGCCGCGCGCCCCGCCGGCGCCTGCATCCGTGCGGGCGCCTCGGAAGGCGTGAACGCGCCGGTCTCCGCGAAGTTCTGCGGCAGGCCGATGGCGATGCCCGATCCGCCGGTGATCAGCGCGAAGTCCTTCGCCGCCGCGCCGATCTCGGTCAGGTGACCGTCGGTGATCGCGTCGACGACGACGATCCTCTCGCCGCGCGCCTTCGCCGCGTCGAAGGCGGCAGCGATCGCGCCGCGCCCCTCGTCGACGACGGGGAAGGGCACGAGCCCGACCTCGAGCGCCGTCTGCCGCTGCAGCACGCGCACGAGATTGGAGTCGCGCATCGGCGTCAGCGGATGGTCGCGCATGGAGCTTTCCGCGAGCGGCACGTCGCCGACGAACAGGTTGCCCATGTAGATCGTGCGCCCGTTGGTCGGGAAGGCCGGGCAGGCGAGGGTGAGCTCGGACCCTGTCAACGCCAGCATCGCCTCGGCGACCGGGCCGATGTTGCCGGCGTCGGTGGAGTCGAACGTCGAGCAATACTTGAACAGGAGCTGTCTGCAGCCCGCGGCCCTCAGCGCCCGCGCGCTGTCGAGCGACATCGCGACGGCGTCGGCCGCCGGGACCGTGCGCGACTTCAGCGCGACCACGACGGCGTCGTAGGGCTCGAGCGATGCCGGGTCGCCCGGCACGCCCATCACCTGGATCGTCCGCATGCCGCCGGCGGTCAGCATCAGCGCGAGGTCCGTCGCGCCGGTCAGGTCGTCGGCCACGGCACCGATCAGCATCGTTTCTCCCGATTCCCGTCCGGCGCCGCGCGCCGGAATTCCCGAGAAGATTGCCTATTCACCGCCATGTGTATACAGCAATGCATACATAGATGCGGGCGCTCGCTGACGCCCCCGCGCGGGATATACCATGACCACACGCCCCAGGAAGACCGATCGTCGCGGTCTCCGCACAGCATTTCCCTCAGACCGGTCCGGTGCACCGTGAGCGCGGCCCGGGAATTCCGGATCGCCGTCTTTCCCGGCGACGGTATCGGCCGCGAGATCACCGATCCCTGCATCGCGGTCATCGACGCGGCGCTCGGTCGCGTGGGCGGCCTGCGGCTCGGCTACGAGGTCGTGCCGGCCGGTGCCGCGACCTATGTGGAGACCGGGACCGCGTTGCCGGAGACGTCGATCGAGGCGGCGCGCGCGGCCGATGCGATCCTGCTCGCCGCCGCCGGCCTTCCGGACATCCGCTATCCCGACGGCACGGAGATCGCCCCGCAGATCGAACTGCGCTCCATCCTCGATCTCTACGCCGGCGTCCGGCCGGTGCGCTCCATTCCCGGTGTGCCGGTGCCGCTCGCCGATCCGCGCGGATCGACGCTCGATTTCGTCATCGTGCGCGAGTCGACGGAAGGCCTGTTCGTCTCCCACCGGCACGGCACCGTGCGGGGCGACGAGGAGGCGGAGGACCGTCTGCTGATCACCCGGAAGGGCACGGCGCGCGTGGTCGATGCGGCGATGCATCTCGCCGCGACCCGCAAGGCGCGCGGCGGCAGGGGCCATGTCACCTGCGTCGACAAGGCCAACGTCTTCGCGTCGTACGCCTTCTTTCGGAAAGTGTTCGACGAGCGCGCGAAGCTGCATCCCGATCTCACCGTGGATCATGTCTACATCGACGCCTCGACGCTCGACTTCGTCGGTCGCCCGTGGCGCTTCGACGTCATCGTCACCGAGAACATGTTCGGCGACATCCTCTCGGATCTCGGCGCCGGTCTGATCGGCGGCATGGGTTTCGCGCCGTCCGCCGACATCGGCGACAGGCATGCCGTCTTCCAGCCCTGCCACGGCACCGCGCCCGACATCGCCGGTCAGGGCAAGGCCAATCCCACCGCGATGTTCCTGTCGGGGGCGATGATGCTCGAGTGGCTGGCCGAGCGGCACGACGAGCCGAAAGCCGAAGCCGCCGCCGCGATAATCCGTTCGGCCGTCGACGACGCCTTCGCCAGCGGACTGCGGACCTGGGAGATCGGCGGCCGGTCGGGCGTGCGCGAGATGACCGACGCCGTCGTCTCGCGCATCGGGCAAGTCGAGATCGCGTGAAGCCGCAGCCTCAGTCGATGCCGTCGCGGATCGCCTTCGAGGCCCAGTAGGGCGCGGCGCGCGTGTGATCGGCGCTCGGCCCGACGCCGTCGCGGGCCGCCGCCCAGCGCTCGCGTACGAGCCGGCTGACCGGTGCGTCGACGCCGATCTGCTCGCCGAGATCGGCGGCGATCTTCACGTCCTTGGCGAGAAGGCCGGCGGCGAAGCCGGTGCCGAACGCGCCGCTCAGCACGTGCTGCTTCAGGAGGTTTTCGGTGCAGAAGCTCTTGCCCGTCGACACGTTGAAGATGTCGGCCATCACGTTCGCATCGAGGCCGAAGCGCTCGCCGATCAGCACCGCCTCGCTCATCGCTGCGAAGGACGTCGCCGCGAGATAGTTGTTGAGCGCCTTCATGGCATGGCCGCAGCCGAGCGGGCCGACCTCGAACAGTCGGTCGCCCATCGCGGCGAGGACGGGCCTGGCCGCCGCCACCGCATCGGCGTCGCCGCCGATCATGATCGCGAGCGTACCGTTCTGCGCGCGGGGAACGCCGCCCGAGACCGGTGCGTCGACAAGGCGTATCCCGAGCTTGCCGAGATCGCCGCCGAGCGAGCGCGTGCCGACGGGCTCCGCCGAGCTCATGTCGACGACGATCGTGCCGGGTTTCAGGTGAGCGGCCGCGCCGCCGTCTCCGGCTTCGAGCAGCGCCTCGCGCACCTCCTTGCCGGTCGGCAGCATCGTGACGACCATGTCGCATCCGGCGAGGTCGGCGAGCGTCGACGCGGCATCCGCGCCGAACTCGTCGGCGAACGTGCGCGCGCGCTGCGGATCGAGATCGTGGACCGTGACGGAATGGCCGGCGCGCACCAGGTTGGCCGCCATGGGCCAGCCCATGTTGCCGATACCGATGAAGCCGACGTGCGCCTTGTCTGTCATGCGGTCAATCCAGCCCGAGTTCCTTCAGCACCTCCGCAGCGGAGCGGAAGGCTTCCACCCCGCGTGGGATGCCGCAATATACCATGGCATGACGAAGCACCTCGCCGATCTCCTCCCTGGAGACGCCGTTGGCGAGCGCGCCGCGGACATGGACCTTGAGTTCGTGGGGACGACCCTGCGCGACGAGGATGCCGAGCGTGACCATGCTGCGCGCCTCGCGCGACAGGGCCTCGCGGGTCCAGGTCTCGCCGAAGCAATAGCGGGTGACGACCTCTTGCATCGGCCATACGAAATCGCTGGCCGCATTGATCTGGTCTTCACCGCCTTCCGGTCCCCACATCGAGTGGCGGACCGCAAGTCCGGCGGCAAACACGGGATCTGCCGCCGAGACTTTTTCGGAACGCGTCTTCTTCGAACGGACCTTGTGAGAGGCCGTCCGTTTCAGAGCGTTATTTTTTTTTGGCGGCGGGCTTCCTGGCGGCGGGCTTCTTCGCCGCCGGCTTCTTGGCAACCGTCTTCTTCGCGGCGGTAGCCTTCGCAGCCGTCTTCTTCGCAGCCGGCTTCTTCGCGGCGGCGGGCTTCTTCGCAGCAGTTGTCTTCTTCGCAGCAGCCGTCTTCTTCGCAGCCGGCTTCTTCGCAGCGGCAGCCTTCGCCGCCGGCTTCTTCGCCGCGACCTTCTTGGCCGCCGGCTTCTTCGCCGGTGCCGACTTCTTCGCCGCGCCGGCTACAGCCTTCTTCGCCGGAGCCTTCGGCTTGGCGGAGGTTGTCTTTTTAGCCGCGGTCTTCTTGGAAGCCGAAGCGGTTCTTTTCGTCGTAGGTTTCGTGGCCATGTTTCTCGCCCTTTCAAGATCAGCGAACTGTCAGCCGTAGACTCTCTGGCTATTCAACTGATTCGCCTGACAATGCGAGGAATTATGACGAATTAGATGAATACAAAGTAACCGAAAAATGCGCCCTGTCGCATTGTCGCTCTCTCCGCGGATCGGAAATCGGCGATCGCCGCGAAGCGAAATTCGCGTCGCAGAGTTCGGCGAAACCGGCGCGCGATCCGACTAGCCTCGCGGTCCGACTGCAACGCCGATCGATTATCCGTCGAAGCTGTTTCGCTTTTGTTTTCAATTAGTCAAAGGTGACGCGAAAGATCGCGCCGGCGTCGTGCGTGCAGCTCGCCGAGACCTTCGACACAGCGCGCGACGTACATTCGATCGACCGCGATGGGCGACGTGATCGGTGCATCGTCGATGCCCGTTCGACGAAAATGACGCACGTCGAAAAATCTTCATCGCGACCGGCGGCCGACCGCCGCGCAAGCCGGAAATTTTCGCGCGGCGTGTCGCGCGAGACTGTCGCCGGTCGCCCCGACGCGTGCGTGCGGGAGATGCGCGAGGGGTGCGATCGGCGCGTTGCGAAGTCGATCTCGGAGCGGTGCGGGGGAGATGACGCTGGCGCCCCCTAGGGGAGTCGAACCCCTCTTTCCAGATTGAAAATCTGGCGTCCTAACCGATAGACGAAGGGGGCGGCGCCGGCACGGATATAGAAGGGATTGCGGCCGTCTGCAACTGGCCGCGAATTGCGGGGCGGCGTTCACCACTTTCCGGTGTTCGGCATCGACGCCCACGGCTCGGCCTTCGGCAGCGCGTCGCCTCTCTGCAGAAGCTCGATGGAGATGTTGTCCGGCGAGCGCACGAAGGCCATGCGTCCGTCCCGCGGCGGCCGGTTGATGGTGACGCCGCCGGCCATCAGCCTCTCGCAGGTCGCGTAGATGTCGTCGACGGCGAAGGCGAGGTGGCCGAAGTTGCGGCCCTCGCCGTATTCCTCCGGGTCCCAGTTGTGGGTGAGCTCGAGCATCGGCACGTCTTCGTGCTCGGCACGCGCCGCGTCGTCGGGCGTGGCGAGGAAGATCAGCGTGAAGCGGCCCTGCGGATAGTCGTCGCGGCTGACCTCGACCATACCGAGCTTGTTGCAATAGAAGTCGAGCGACTTGTCGACGTCGGTGACGCGCACCATGGTGTGCAGATATTTCACGGCGGGTTCTCCCGGTGCTGGACGCAGGCGCGGCCGTCTTCCGCCGCGCCTCTCAGGCGGGCAAACTAGGCCGCCCCGCGCGCCGGGCCAAGGCCGCGACCCGCGCACAAGAGCTGGATCGACACGATGGGACTGATGGACGATCTCGAGCCGCCGGCCAAACGGCTGGCACGCATGGTGCGCGAAGCCGGCCGCGTCACCGTCTTCACCGGCGCCGGCATCTCGACGGAGTGCGGCATCCCCGACTTCCGCGGCCCCGGCGGCATGTGGACGAAGTTCAGCCCGATCGACTACCAGGACTACGTCGCCTCCGCCGAGATGCGCGCCGAAGCCTGGCGGCGCAAGTTCGCGATGGAGCCGACCTTCCGCGCGGCGCGCCCCGGCCGCGGCCACAACGCGATCGCCCACCTCGTGCGCATCGGCAAGGTCGCGCACGTCATCACCCAGAACATCGACAACCTTCATCAGATGTCGGGCGTGCCGGAGAGCCGCGTCATCGAGCTGCACGGCAACACGACCTACGCGCTCTGCCTCGACTGCGGCCTGCGTCACGAGATCGACGACATCCGCGAGCGCTTCGAGGCGACCGGCGAGGCGCCGGACTGCCGCGACTGCGGCGGCATCGTCAAGACGGCGACGATCTCCTTCGGCCAGCCGATGCCGCAGGAGGCGATGCTGCGCGCCCACGCGGCGACGGAGGACTGCGATCTCTTCCTCGCGATCGGTTCCTCGCTCGTCGTCTATCCCGCCGCCGGATTTCCGCTCGTCGCGAAGAGAAACGGCGCGCGTCTCGTCATCGTCAATCGCGAACCGACCGATCTCGACCCCTATGCCGACCTCCTCGTCGGCGACGACATCGGCACGGTGATGGAGCCTTTATCCACACTCAACGGCTGATCGCGACGGCGAATGAAGTGTTCTGTCGATTTGGCCTTCCACGAAGATGATGCAATGATATCCTCATTGCGAATCGGGGGGCGGCGGCTACGTCGTCGGGCGTCGCGTACGGACGTTGGAGTCTGGAATGGGGGCCAAAATCGCGCCAGAGATTGGCGTGGCCATTGAGCCAAGCGAAGAGGGGTCGGTCGACGTCATAGAGGTCGTCGGCACGATCAAATGGTTCGACGCGGGCAAGGGCTACGGATTCATCGTGCCGGACAACGGGCTGCCGGACGTGCTGCTGCACGTCACCTGCCTGAGGCGCGACGGATACCAGACCGCGTACGAAGGTGCCCGCATCGTCTGCGAGGCGCTCGACCGTCCGAAGGGTCTGCAGGCGTTCCGCATCGTCTCGATCGACGAGTCGACCGCGATCCATCCCGCCCAGGTTCCGCCGCGCACGCATGTCAACGTCACGCCGACGGGCGAGTTCGAGCGGGTCGAGGTGAAATGGTTCAACCGCGTTCGCGGCTACGGGTTCCTGACGCGCGGCGAGGGGACGCCGGATATCTTCGTTCACATGGAGACGCTGCGGCGCTTCGGCTTCGCCGAGTTGCGCCCCGGCCAGACCCTGCTGGTGCGCTTCGGTCCGGGACCGAAGGGACTGATGGCCGCCGAGATCCGTCCCGACGGCGGCGGCGGTCCCCCGTCGCACTGATCGCCGTCGCGTTGATCGGGGCGGTTTCACGCAAGATGTCCGGGAGCGCGGTTTCGGCCGCGCTTTTCTCGTTGTGGCTGCTGGTCGCCGCGCTGCCCGCCGCCGCCTTCGAGACGTCGACGCTCGTCGTGGACACCGCGACCGGCTCGCACCCGTTCACCGTCGAGATGGCGGTCACGCCGCAGGAGCGCGGCCGCGGCCTGATGTTCCGCCGGTCGATGGCCGACGACGCCGGCATGCTGTTCGACTTCGGCGCCGACGCGGAGGCGCAGATGTGGATGCAGAACACGTACATCCCGCTCGACATGGTGTTCATCGAGGCGGACGGAACCGTCCACCGGATCGCGCGCAACACGACGCCGTTCTCGACCGACATCGTTTCCTCGAAGGGGCCGGTGCGCGCGGTGCTGGAGCTCAACGCCGGCATCGCCGACGAGATCGGCCTGAAGCACGGCGACGTCGTTCGTCACAAGATGTTCGGCAACGCCGAGTAGCGGCCGCGCCTACTTGTCCGCGAGCAGCGCGATCGCCACCAGCGCCAGCGCCATGACCGCGAGCATGACGCGCCCGAACCAGCGCCAGCGCCGCTCCGTTTCGAACCCGTCGTCCTTCCGTCCCATAGTATGACTGTAACGAAGCCGCAGGCTTTGTCGTCCAGTATCGTCGGGGCGGTCCGATCGGCTGCTTGCGGCCTTCGATCGGAATCGCTAGATACGCGGTACCTCTTGGGGGTGGCCCGGGGTATAGCTCAGCCTGGTAGAGCACCTGCTTTGGGAGCAGGGGGTCGCAAGTTCGAATCTTGCTGCCCCGACCAATCGACCCCGACCACGTGTGGCGAGAGCTTGGGAGTTTAGGGAACATGTCGGCGCGGATCTTCAAGCCTGCCAAGACGGCCATGCAGTCCGGCAAGGGAAGGACGCAGGAGTGGATGCTGCAGTTCGAGCAGGAGGTGCCCCGCGCGGTGGAGCCGCTGATGGGCTATACGAGCTCGGCCGACACCAGGCAGCAGCTGCGCCTGACGTTTCCGACCAAGGAAGCCGCGATCGAGTACGCCGAGCGCAACGGCATTCCTTATACCGTGTCCGAGCCGCACGACCCGAAACGACGCACCGTCGTGTACTCCGACAATTTCCGGTACAACCGGATTGGCCAGTGGACTCATTGATCGGGCGATCGCGCCCCCGGGCGCATGCCCCTTGAGACGGCCCCGTAGCTCAGCTGGATAGAGCGGCAGCCTTCTAAGCTGCATGTCGCAGGTTCGAGTCCTGCCGGGGTCGCCATCCGTCCGCCGTCCGGCCCGGAGGGAAGACCGGCCGACGTCTCCCCGACGGTCGGATGAGGCGAGGCGGCCGGGCCGGCGAATAGACGTCACATCGTCATGTCCTCGACATCATACGGCCATGCCTCTGCGTCATAGTGCGCATCGGTGGCGCGGCGCCGGTCGCAGGGCCGGTCCCGAAAGGGGCTGCCAAGGAGGCGTTACGATGACTGGATATATAGCGTTGATTCATTATCCGCTCGACAGCCTCGAATGGCTGGTGAGCTTTCCAGACCTGCCGGGGTGCCGTTCGTCCGGGCGCAGCCTCGACGAAGCCGTCGTGAACGCGCGGCGCGCCCTGACCGATCATCTCGCCGAGTGGCTCGCCTCCGGCGAAGTCCCGCCGCCGGCGCGCGCGCCCGGCGAGATGCTGCTCTCCGCGAACGACGATCCGCAACTCGCCCGGCGCATGGTCGGGGCGGTGCTCAAGGCGATCGATCCGCAGCCGTCCGCGGCGCTTCGCCTGGCGGTTTCGAACGTCGCCGTCCAGTACGGCTTCTACGGCGAGGAGCGGCCGCGCCGGCGCGCCTAGACGGCGATCGACGGCCCGCCGCCGACCGTCATCGAGGCGGCGGCGGGGAGAGAAACAACACCTTGATGTCGTTCTCCGGCACGTAGTCCTTCGCGGCGAACTCGAACCGGGTCGGCGCGACCTTCTTCAGATCGTCCTGGCACAGGCTTACGAGCCAGCCCGGATCGGACTTGTCGATGATGAGGTGGAACTCGCCGATCGGCCCGCGCCAGTTGCGCGCGGTGGTGACGATGTAGGCGAGACGGTGCTCGATCAGATAGTCGCCGCCGGCCTGCTGGATGCGCTTGCGGATCGCCGACTCCATCGAACGGTCGACGCAGTAGTCGGACAGGTATCCGTTCTGATCCTCGCCGCCGAAGATGAAGGCGCCGAAGAAGCCTTGCCCGACGACCGGGCGGTATGTGTGCTCGATCACCGTCTGCGCCATCGGCGGGAATTCCTGCTCCCAGTAGAATACCGTCTTCAGCGTCCAGAACGGACGGAGCGGCGCCTGCGGCTCGTCGGAGTAGCCGACGCCGAGGCGTGCGAGTTCCGCGCCCGTCGAGGGATCGACGGAGGCGAGCGCCCGATAGGTCTTCTCCGAAAACGGATTGAGCGGGATCGACAGGCTGTCGAGCAGATCGGTGCGGTCGATGCCCTGGGCGGTGACGCGCTGGTCGACCTGAACCGGCACCGGCGCCCCGTTCGCGCTAACCTGGAAGTCGACGAAGTTGTCGCTCTCGGGGGAGGGGATGTCGATCGGCACTTCGAACAGGTCGGACATGTCGACGTCGGGAAGCGGAAAGGCGACGAGCAGCCGGACCGGCTGGTCGCTCGTGTTGCGGAACACGTAGCGCACGTCGACGCGGTCCGGCGACAGATAGAGATCCTCGCGGTCGAGCACGATGTCCCAGTTGGGCACGAGGCGGATGCCGCCGGCACCGAGTTCGGCCGAGGAGTCGTTGGCCGACGCGGTCGCGGCGAATGTGCCGGCAAGCAGAAGGGCCAGTAGCGATCCGCGCATCGTGCGCTCCTTGATCGATCGGAAGCGAGACCGTGCAGCCGTCATGGCGGCGCGATCAGGCGCCGCCGCCGGCCTTGCGCCAGCGCTCCAGGCCGGCGCCCAGATCGGCGACGAGATCGGCCGTGTCCTCGAGGCCGATGTGCAGGCGCACCGCCGGGCCCTCCGCGTTCCATTTCGTCGCGGTACGCACCGCGCGCGGATCGAAGGGCAGCACGAGGCTCTCGTAGCCGCCCCACGACGCGCCGATCCCGAACAGCTCGAGGTCGTCGACGAAGGCCGCGAGCGCCGCCTTCGGTCCCGGCTTCATCACGATCGAGAACAGCGAGGTCGCGCCCTTGAAGTCGCGCTTCCACAGGCCGTGGTCGGGATGGCTTTCGAGCGCGGGATGGAGGACCTGCGCGACCTCCGGCCGCCCTTCGAGCCAGCGGGCGACTTCGAGGCCCGCCGCCATCTGCCGGTGCACGCGCACCGAAAGCGTGCGCAGGCCCCGCTGGCCGAGCCAGGCGACGTCCGGACCGGCGCACTCGCCGAGGAGGTGCCAGGTCTCCTTCACCCTGGCAAAGGTCTTCTCGTTGGCCGTGATCGTGCCAAGCATCACGTCGGAATGGCCGCCGACATACTTGGTCGCCGCATGGATCGAGATGTCGACGCCGAGGTCGAGCGGACGCAGGAAGACGGGCGTCGCCCAGGTGTTGTCGATCATCGTCACGATATCGTGTTTGCGGGCCACTTCGGTGATCGCCGGGATGTCCTGCACCTCGAAAGTCTGCGAGCCGGGCGACTCCAGGAAGATCACCGAGGTCTCGGGACGCACGAGATCGGCGATGCCTCCGCCGATGCGCGGGTCGTAGTATTCGACCGTGACGCCGAAGCGCGCCAGCAGTCCGTCGGAGAACTTGCGGGTCGGCGCGTAGCAGGAATCCGTGATCAGCACGTGGTCGCCGGCCTTGGCGATCGCCTGCAGCGCGATGACGATCGCCGACAGGCCGGAGGCGGCCAGCACGGTGCCTGCGCCACCTTCCAGAAGCGTCATGCCGGCCTCCAGCGAGTCCGTGGTCGGGCTGCCGTATCGGCCATAGGGATACCGGGCCTGGCGCTTCTCGAAATGCTCCAGATCTGGATAGAGCACCGTCGAGCCCCGGTAGACCGGAGGATTCACGTAGCCGAACTGCTCGGACGGCACGCGTCCGACAGTGACGATTTCGGTATCGATACGATGCGAGCCCTTGTTACCTTCGGTTCCCATGATGGCCTGAACTTCTCTCGTCGGTGGCGTTGCTTTCTGTTGCGCAACTATTCGGTGGGCCGAATAGCCTTGACCAAACGGTCATAATCGCCTGTGATGCGCGGGTCTGGCCCGTCGTGGTCCCGAAAGAGGACCCGAGCGGGCCGCTCACCAGTGGGGGAGTGGATAACGGCGGATCCGGGCGACAAACGGGTCCGATCTACACGGAAACCAGACGTAATCCAATGGGTAACAGAGAAGGCTGCATGATGAAAAACAAACTGATGCCGGTACTGCTCGGCGCGGCATTCGGACTGGTGGCTACGGCCGCGTCCGCCGCGACGCTCGACGACGTCAAGGCCAAGGGCTTCGTCCAGTGCGGCGTTAGCCAGGGCCTGCCCGGGTTCTCCAATCCGGATGACAAGGGCAACTGGACCGGACTCGATGTGGACTACTGCCGTGCCGTCGCCGCCGCCATTTTCGGCAACGGCGACGCGGTGAAGTTCACGCCGCTTTCCGCCAAGGAGCGCTTCACCGCACTGCAGTCGGGTGAAGTCGACATCCTGTCGCGCAACACGACCTGGACGATGGGCCGCGACACCTCGCTCGGCCTGAACTTCGCCGGCGTTTCCTACTACGACGGCCAGGGCTTCATGGTCCGCAAGTCGCTCGGCGTCTCCTCGGCGCTCGAGCTGTCCGGCGCCTCGGTGTGCACCAACACCGGCACGACGACCGAACTCAACGTCGCCGACTACTTCCGCGCCAACAACATGGAGTACGAGATCGTCGCCTTCGAGAAGGCCGACGAGGTCGTCGCCGCCTATGACGCGGGCCGCTGCGACGTCTACACGACGGACGCCTCGGGCCTCTATGCCCAGCGCCTGAAGCTGACCAATCCGGACGAGCACATGGTGCTGCCGGAGATCATCTCCAAGGAGCCGCTCGGCCCGGCCGTGCGCCAGGGCGATGACCAGTGGTTCAATATCTCCAAGTGGGTGCTGTTCGCCCTGATCAACGCCGAGGAGCTCGGCGTGACCCAGGCGAACGTCGCCGAGATGAAGAACGCGGACAATCCGGAGATCAAGCGCCTGCTCGGCACCGAGGGTGCCTTCGGCGAGGGCGTGGGCCTGGGGACCGACTGGGCCGTCAACGCCATCGCCGCGGTCGGCAACTACGGCGAGGTCTTCGACCGCAACGTCGGCCCGGCGACGCCGCTCGGCATCGCGCGCGGCATCAACGCGCTGTGGTCCAAGGGCGGTATCATGTACGCGCCGCCGGTCCGCTGATCGACTCCTCGACCCCCGGCCGCAAACCGGCCGGGGGTCGTTTACGGGTGCGGCATCGGATCGACGACAGAAAATGCGGCGCTGACGCCGGCAATCCGTTTCCCGCTCCCGTGCGAGTTTTCGAGTTTAGGCGCCCGCAAAAGGCCATCCCGGGTGCCAGTGGAGGGGGAACATGGCCGTACAGCACACAGTGCAGGCGGAGTCCGCCCGTGCGTCGGTTTTCTACGACCCGAAAGTCCGCGGCATCTTCTTTCAGCTCCTGCTGGTCGCGGTCCTGGTCTTCTTCGGCTACGAGATCGTCACCAACACGATAGCCAACCTCGAACGCCAGAACATCGCGTCCGGGTTCAAGTTCCTGAGCACGACCGCGGGCTTCGGCATCATCCAGTCGCTGGTGCCCTATTCCGAGACGTCGAGCTACGGCCAGGCCCTGCTCGTCGGCCTTCTCAACACCCTTCTCGTCGCCTTCCTAGGCGTCGTCTTCGCCACGGTCCTCGGTTTCGTCATCGGCATTTCCCGGCTGTCGACGAACTGGGTGATCTCGCGCATCGCCTACGTCTACATCGAGATCGTCCGCAACATCCCGCTGCTGCTGCAGATATTCTTCTGGTACTTCGCCGTGCTGCGCGCGGTGCCCGGCAAGCGCGAGAAGTGGTCGCTGTTCGATTCCTTCCACCTGAACATCGGCGGCCTCTACGGTCCGCGCCCGATCTTCGAGAGCGGCTCGCTGCCGACCGTGATCGCCTTTCTGGTCGGTGTCCTGGCGACCTTCGGCGTCGACGCGTGGGCGCGCCGGCGGCAGATCGAGACCGGGCGGCAGTTCCCGGTGGGTCGAGCCGCGCTCGCCCTCATCGTCGGCCTGCCGCTCGTCGTCTACCTGCTGTCCGGCATGCCGATCCGGCTCGATTTCCCGGAGTTCCTCGATACCGGTCCGATGCTGAAGCGCGGCTTCCAGTCGGGTCAAGGCTTCGTGCTGATCCCCGAATTTCTTGCGCTCCTGCTGGCGCTGTCGATCTATACCGCCTCCTTCATCGCCGAGATCGTGCGCGCCGGCATTCTTGCGATCAGTCACGGGCAGACCGAGGCCGCCCATTCGCTCGGCCTGCGCCAGGGGCCGACGCTCAGGCTGGTCGTCATCCCGCAGGCGATGCGCGTCATCATCCCGCCGCTGACGAACCAGTACCTCAACCTGACCAAGAACTCGTCGCTGGCCGTCGCCATCGCCTATCCGGATCTCGTCTCGGTCGGTGGCACGATCCTGAACCAGACCGGCCAGGCCATCGAGGTCATCGGCATCTGGATGGCGGTCTACCTGACGCTGAGCCTGCTGACCTCGGGCTTCATGAATTGGTACAACCAGCGCATGGCGCTCGTTGAGCGGTAGGGGGGCGCCACGATGACGACGAACTACGCTTACGTTCGCAAGGAAATAGTGGCCGAGGTGCCGCCGCCGGCATCCGAGGTGGGTGTCGTCGGCTGGATACGCAAGAACCTGTTCTCCAGCTGGCTCAACACGGTTCTCACCCTGGTCGGCGTCTATCTCATATGGACCGTGGTACCGCCGGTCCTCGAGTTCGCCTTCTTCAACGCGGTGTGGACCGGCGAGAACCGCGAAGCCTGCGTCGGCGTTCACGGCGCCTGCTGGGCCTATGTGGAGGCGTATTTCCCGCAGTTCATCTACGGGCGCTATCCCGACGCCGAACGCTGGCGGGTGAACCTGGTCTTCTTCCTGTTCGCGGCCGGCCTGGTGCCGATGCTCATCCCGCGCGTGCCCTACAAGCGCTGGAACATCGCATACATGTTCGGCGTCTTTCCCGTCGTTGCCTTCATCCTTCTGACAGGCGGCGACTTCAAGCTGAGCGGCTTCGTCTTTTCCGGCAGCACCATGTCGTTCTGGATCGAATACCTGATCCTCACGGTCGTTCTGGCGGGGGCGGCCTTCGGCATCGCGATACTGGGGGACAACGATCCCAGGCCCACGGTGTTCTCGACGCTGGCGGCGATGGCCGCGATCGCCTTCGTGCTGTTCCTCGTCTCCGTCGATTTCGGACTGCCGGAGGTGGAGACGGAAGTGTGGGGCGGTCTGCTGGTGACGCTGGTGATCGCGGTCACCGGCATCGCCGCGTCGCTGCCGCTGGGCATTGCCTTCGCGCTCGGCCGCCGCTCGAAGATGCCGCTCGTCCGCCTCGTCTCGATCATCTTCATCGAGTTCTGGCGCGGCGTGCCGCTCATCACGGTGCTGTTCATGTCGAGCGTGATGCTGCCGCTGTTCCTTCCCGAAGGCGTCACGTTCGACAAGCTGCTGCGCGCGCTGATCGGCGTCGCCCTGTTCTCGGCCGCCTACATGGCCGAAGTCGTGCGCGGC
Organism: Pseudomonadota bacterium; assembly: GCA_023458595.1. Lineage (GTDB taxonomy): Bacteria > Pseudomonadota > Alphaproteobacteria > Rhizobiales > Tepidamorphaceae > Microbaculum. The sequence goes on along the minus strand of JAEWYT010000026.1, from coordinate 15,388 downwards.
GGCCTGCAGGCGATCCCCAAGGGCCAGTACGAGGGCGCCCAGGCGCTGGGTCTCGGCTACTGGCAGATGATGGGGCTGATCGTCCTGCCGCAGGCGCTGAAACTGGTCATTCCGGGCATCGTCAACAGCTTCATCTCGCTGTTCAAGGACACGACCCTGGTGCTGATCATCGGCCTGTTCGACCTGCTCGGGCAGGTGCAGTCGTCCTTCACCGACCCGACCTGGTCGACGCCGACGCAGAGCCATACGGGCTACCTGTTCGCGGCCGCCGTGTTCTGGATCTTCTGCTTCAGCATGTCCCGCTATTCGATCTACATGGAAAAACGGCTCCACACGGGCCACCGACGTTGAGGAGAAGATAGATGTCTCAGGCAACAACCACCGAAACCTCGGTACCCCAGGTCGACCGTTCCAAGATGAAGGTCGGCGAGGAGGTCGCCGTCGAAATGGTCGACGTGCACAAGTGGTACGGCGATTTCCACGTCCTCAAGGACATCAACCTCAAGGTCTTCAAGGGCGAGCGCATCGTCATCTGCGGCCCCTCGGGCTCCGGCAAGTCCACGCTGATCCGCTGCATCAACCGCCTCGAGGAGCACCAGCAGGGCAGGATCGTCGTCGACGGGATCGAACTCACCAACGACCTCAAGAAGATCGACGAGATCCGCCGCGAAGTCGGCATGGTATTCCAGCACTTCAACCTGTTCCCGCACCTGACCATCCTCGAGAACTGCACGCTCGCGCCGATCTGGGTCCGCAAGATGCCCAAGAAGGAGGCTGAGGAGGCGGCGATGGAATACCTTCGCCGAGTCAAGATCCCGGAGCAGGCCAACAAGTATCCCGGCCAGCTCTCGGGCGGCCAGCAGCAGCGCGTTGCGATCGCCCGCTCGCTGTGCATGAACCCGCGCATCATGCTCTTCGACGAGCCGACCTCGGCGCTCGACCCGGAGATGATCAAGGAAGTCCTGGACGTGATGGTCGATCTCGCCCAGTCCGGCATGACCATGCTGTGCGTGACCCACGAGATGGGTTTCGCCCGTCAGGTCGCCAACCGCGTGATCTTCATGGACGCCGGCCAGATCATCGAGCAGAACGAGCCGAAGGCGTTCTTCGAGAACCCCCAGCACGAGCGCACCAAGCTGTTCCTGAGCCAGATCCTGCACTGAAGCGTCGAGGGCCGAGCGGCCGTCTCGAGCCTCTCCTCGGGCCGCGCTGTCGCGGGCCCCGGGGAGGAGACGGTCGCGCGCGGTCGCCGCGGGACGGGGCCCGGGCTGTGGCGACGCTTATTCCGGTCCCGTCGCCACGGGCAGGTCGTTGCGGCCGCCCCATTCGGTCCACGAGCCGTCGTAGATCGCCGTCTGGCGATGGCCGAGGACCTGCAGGGCGAGCACGAGCGTCGCCGCGGTCACGCCCGAGCCGCAGCTCGCCACCACCGGCTTGCGCCGGTCGATGCCGATGGCCTCGAAGGCCGCCTTCAGCTCGTCGTCGCCCTTCAGGACGCCTTCGGCGGTCACCAGCCCGTCCCACGGCAGGTTGAGGCTTCCGGGCATGTGGCCGCCACGCAGGCCCTCGCGCGGCTCGGGCTCGGTGCCGGCGAAGCGGCCGGCCGAACGCGCATCGACGACCGTCTCGTAGCCGTTGCCGAGCGAGCGCAGCACGTCGGCGGCGTCGCGCACGGCGCCGTTGTCGAGCCGTGCCGTGAAGTGCCGCGCCGTGCGTTCGACAGGGCCGGACTCGACCCGCCGGCCCTCCGCCATCCATTTCGGCAATCCGCCTTCGAGCACCGCGACGTCGGCGACCCCCATCACGCGGAACGTCCACCAGACGCGCGCGGCCGAGAACAGGCCCATGCCGTCGTAGACCACGATCCGCTGGCCGTCGCCGATGCCCATCTTGCGCATGCGCGAGGAGAACTTCTCCGGACGCGGCAGCATGTGCGGCAGGCCAGCGTCGATATCGGCGATCTCGTCGATGTCGAAGAACACCGCACCGGGGATATGGTGCTCCAGGTATTCCGCGCGCGCATCGCGCTCCATCTGCGGCAGGTACCAGGAACCGTCGACCACCACGAGGTCCGGCGCCGCGATGTGCTCGGCGAGCCAGTCGGTGGAAACGAGAAACTGTGTGCGTTCGCCGGCCATGTTCGTCCTTCGTGTCGTCCGTTCAGTCTTTTGAGGTGAGGCCGCGTTTCTCGTGCCAGCCGGCAATCGATTCAAGCGGGTACTCGTCGAATGCGTCGTCGTTCTCCCGGATATCGGGCTGCACCCAGTCCGGTGCGTAGGCGAGCATGAGATGGACGCGCTCCGGCGGGACCGGGAGTTCGGTGTCGATCGCCAACGCGAAGGGGTGCACGAGCTCGGGCCAGCGCGGGTCCCAGACCCACAATGCGCTGCCGCATTTCTTGCAGAAGCGGCGCTCGCCGGGGCTTTCCTCGCCGTCGATCCTCGCGTGGAACATCGTGATGTTCTTCTCGCCCTCGACTTCCAGCGTCGAGAAGTCGCCGCCGAGATTGATGGCGTAGCCGCCGCCGCCCGCCGTCTTGCGGCAGATCGAACAGTAGCAGCGCATGTAGGGGTAGGGCGTCGCGGACTCCAGCGAGAACCTCACCGCGCCGCAGTGGCAGGAACCTTCGAGCAGCATCTCAAGATCCTTCCGCGAAAGCGATACGGACGCGCCGGTTCTTCGCGCCCTTCGATTCCATCTTGGTGACGGCCATGCGCCCGATCTCGCCCGTCCGCGCAACATGAGTGCCGCCGCAGGGCTGCAGGTCGACGTCGGCGCCGATCCGCACGAGCCGCACCCGTCCGGCGCCCATCGGCGGCTTGACGCTCATCGTCTTGACGAGATCCGGGTTCGCCTCGAGTTCGGCGTCGGTGATCCACTCCGTGGTGACCGGATGGTCGCCGGCGATAAGGGCGTTGAGCTTCTCGGTCAGCGCCTCCTTCTCGGGAACCGGCCCCTCGATGGCGAAGTCGAGCCGGCCGTAGTCGTCGGCGATCTGGCCGCCCGTCACCGGATAGGGCAGCACGACCGAAAGAAGGTGCAGGGCGGTATGAACCCGCATCCGGCTGTGGCGGGTGCTCCAGTCGAGCACCGCTTCGACCGGCTGGCCGGGCTCCGGCAACACCCCGGGCCCGGCGGGAACGTGAACGATCTCGCCGGGTTCCTCGCCCTTCACCGCTGTGGCGATCGGAATCTCGGTGCCGTCCTTCAGCTTCAGGAAGCCCTTGTCGCCCGGCTGTCCGCCGCCGGTCGCATAGAACACGGAGCGGTCCAGGACGATGCCGCCGCGATCGTTGACGGCGACGACGGTCGCTTCGCAGGACTTGAGATAGGCGTCGTCGCGGAACAGCGGTTCGGTCGCCGGCACGGCAGTCTCCGTTTATTCGAAGGGTATCTCGATATCGATCTTGCGTTCGATCCAGGCCGGCACGGGAAGGTTCTTCGAGCGCAGGAAATCGGGATTGAACAGCTTCGACTGATAGCGTGTGCCCGGATCGCACAGGATCGTGACGATCGTATGCCCGGGCCCGAGATCCTTCGCCAGGCGGATCGCGCCGGCGACGTTGATGCCGCTCGACCCGCCGAGGCACAGGCCCTCGTGCTGGAGGAGGTCGAAGACCACCGGCACCGCCTCGCTGTCCTCGATCAGATAGGCCTTGTCGACGTGTATGTCCTCGATGATCGGCGTAACGCGCCCGAGCCCAATGCCCTCGGTTATCGAGCCGCCGTCCGTCGCCTTGGCCTGGCCGTTCGTGAAAAGCTCGTACATCGCCGCCCCGCGCGGATCGGCGCAGCCGATGACGATGCCGGGGTTCTGCTCGCGCAGGAAGGTCGAGATGCCGGCCAGTGTCCCGCCTGTTCCCACCGAACAGATGAAACCGTCGACCTTGCCCTCCGTCTGTGCCCAGATTTCCGGGCCGGTGGAGACGTAGTGGGCCTTGCGGTTGTCGAGGTTGTTCCACTGGTCGGCGAAGAGGACGCCGTTCGGCTCGCTCTCGCGCAGCTTGTCGGCGAGCCGCCGGGCGACGTGTTGGTAGTTGTTCGGGTTGGAGTAGGGCAGGGCCGGCACCTCGATCAGCGTCGCGCCGGCGAGCCGCAGCATGTCCTTCTTTTCCTGGCTCTGCGTTTCCGGGATGACGATCACCGTGCGATAGCCGCGCGCGTCCGCCACCAGCGCGAGGCCGATGCCTGTATTGCCCGCGGTGCCTTCGACGACGAGGCCGCCCGGCTTCAGGGCGCCGCGCTTCTCCGCTTCGAGGATCATCTGGCGGGCCGGCCGGTCCTTCACCGATTGGCCGGGATTCTGGAATTCGGCCTTTCCGAGGATCGTGCAGCCGGTCGCTTCCGAGGCGCGTTCGAGCTTTATGAGGGGTGTATCGCCGATCGCCTCGACGACTCCGTCGCGATAATCCATGCCGCGGCCGCCTCCCTTGTGAACATACGGTCTTGTCGCCGGTCGAACTTAGTGGCCGCGCTGGGGGCGTTCAAGCCGAAGCGGGGTCCCGCATTCGCCGAGATTGCATGGCGGAGGTCGTTCCGGCTATGAGCGGGGCAGCACGCAAGGAAAAGGACCATCCCACCATGTTTCGCAATGCCATCTTCGCCGGTTTTGCCCTGGCCGTGGCGGCACTGGGTGCCCAAGGGGCGTCCGCTCAGCAGCAGCAGGACCAGCAGACCCTGGTCGCCGGCACGGTCGACTGCCGTTTCCAGGTTCGCCCGGTGGATTCCGCTATCTGCGGGACGCCCGTTCTGGCCGCCATGGATCTGCAGATGCTCACACTCTTCAAGGTTCTCGAGGTGCTGGTGAAGCCGGAGACCGCGACCGAATTGGCGGTGGGGCAGGAGACGTTCCTGAAGGCCCGGGAGACCTGCGGCGGGGACGCGGACTGCATCGGCCAGATCACCGCGAACCGCATCGGAGAGCTCGACAGGGTCCTCAAGGACATCGCGTCCCGCGGACCGTACTGAGCGCCGCGCGCCTGCTGGCAAGTTTCCCCGAAAAACAAAAGGCGGCCAATGGCCGCCTGAGTTTGATACGCACCAACGGAGGGAGGTTACGTTGATGTCTCGCCCCCGCGACCCCTCCGTCGCGGGCGAGGGGCTAGCCCCTCGTGATTGGACACATAGTGTCTGATTCGACGGCTTAGTGCTCGCGGCCGGTTCGATTTCTCGGAAGTTTGTCGGGTCTGTTGCCGATGTGACACAGTATTGTCACCTGTGGTATCGCGCTTACTGGAAGGCGACTTCGGTAAAACTTCTCAGTTTTCGGGAATGCAATCTCTCGCGCTCCTGCGATTTGAGCTTTTCAAGAGCTTTCAGCCCGATTTCGAGATGTTGGCCGACCCGTCGGCGATAGAATTCCCCGGCCATGCCGGCGAGCTTGATCTCCCCGTGAAGCGGCTTGTCGGAGATGCAAAGCAGCGTGCCGTAGGGCACGCGGAAGCGAAAGCCGTTCGCGGCGATCGCCGCCGATTCCATGTCGAGGGCGACCGCGCGCGACTGGGACAGCCGGCGCAGGATCGCGCCGTGGTCGGACAGCTCCCAGTTCCGGTTGTCGACGCTGGCGACGGTGCCCGTCCGCATCACCTTCTTCAGTTCGTAGCCCTTCAGTCCGGCGACCTCGCCGACCGCCTGCTCGATTGCGACCTGCACCTCGGCGAGGGCGGGCACGGGAACCCATAGCGGGAGTTCCTCGTCGAGCACGTGGTCCTCGCGCACGTAGCCGTGGGCGAGCACGTAGTCGCCGAGCTTCTGCGTGTTCCTGAGGCCCGCGCAGTGGCCGAGCATCAGCCACGCATGCGGCCGCAGCACCGCCACGTGATCGGTGATCGTGCGCGCGTTGGAGGGGCCGACGCCGATGTTGATCATGGTGATGCCGCTGTCGCCCGGTTCCACCAGGTGGTAGGCCGGCATCTGCGGCAAACGCGCCGGCGGCTGGCCCGAGGGCTCTTCTCCGGTCCGCGCGTTGGGCGTGACGAGGTTGCCGGGCTCGACGAAGGCGGTGCCGGTCCCTTCGCCGTCCGCCATGCGCTGGCGGCCGATGCGCGCGAAATCGTCCACGTAGAACTGGTAGTTCGTGAAGATCACGAAGTTCTGGAAGTGCTCCGGAGCCGTTCCCGTGTAGTGCGACAGACGGTGCAGCGAATAGTCGATGCGCGCCGCGCGGAACATCGCGAGCGGCGCGGGCTCGTCCGACCTGTGCCGGAACGTTCCGTTGACGATCGCGTCGTCCATCGCGGCGAGGTCCGGCGTATCGAACAGGTCGCGCAGCGGCCGCCCGTCCTCCTCGCTCAGCCGTCCGGCTTCCGTCTCGAGGTTGATGTCGCGCCGGAACGCGAAGTGGATGGGGATCGGCTCGTTGGACTCGCCGATCTCGACCGGAACCCCGTGGTTGCCGATCAGCAGGCCGATCTGCTCCGTCAGGTAGCGGCGGTAGAGGTCGGGCCGCGTCACGGTCGTCTCGTGCACGCCCGGGCCGGAGACGAAGCCGTAGGAGAGCCGCGAGTCGACGCGGGCGTGCGTGCCCGTCGTCATCCTGACGAACGGGTAGGTCGCCCGGACCGGAAGCGCTGGCGCCTCGCCGTTCAGATAGGCCGCGAACCGCTGGCGCAGGAACGCGGTGTTGCGTTCGTAGATTTCCGTCAGCCTGTCGACGGCCTTCTCCGCGTCCTGGAAGGACCCGGTCCGTACGGGCGGCGGCGTGAGATAGTCGGAGCGCGCGATCATGGGTTGAGGTTTCACCGGCGCGCGGCGAAGTCAAGCGCGGCCGATCCGGCGGATCCCGGACCGCCCGCCGAAACAGTACCGAAACAGACGGGGCGAAATCCTCCCCTCATCGGAAAAATTCCTGAAACGCGGAGGTGGTTCTCTCCGCGCGGGATTTGAACGGGCGTAGAGGCCGTTCCTCGCGAATCCGGTTTGGCCTCGTCGTCCGCTGTTGCCGAAGGGAGCGGTGCTGTGCGCGCCATGTCCATGCTCACCGCCTGTGTTTCGGGCGGCCCGTCCGAAGCCGGGCGGATCGATCCGCGCCTCGCGCGCGCCATGCGCGGCCTCGAGCCGTTCCGCGGCCTGCCGCGCCGCGTCTTCGACGAGGTCTCCTACATGGTCGACCTTCGGATCGTAAGGCGCGGCGAGGCGCTGTTCAGCCGCGACGAGCCCTCGGACACCCTGTTTCTCGTCGCGACGGGGCGGTTCTTCGTCTTCACCGATCTAGATCGCGATCCGGTCGCCGAGATCGGTGCCGGCGAGCCGGTCGGCGATCTCGCCTTCCTGACCGGCCGGCCGCGCACCGCGACCGTCGTCGCCGCCCGTGACAGCGAGGTCGTCGTCGTCTCGCGCGCGTCCTATCAGCTCCTGTTCGAGAAGGTACCGCTGCTTCAGCGGAGCCTGCTGATGCGGCTGGCCGAGCGGATGCAGACGATAGCACCGACGGCCCATCCGCCCGCCCGCTCGCCGGGGCGCACGATCGCGCTCTGCCCGGTCGGCGACACCCCGGTCCCGGACATCCTGGTCCAGCGGCTCGGCGCAGCGTTGATGGGCCATGGGCGCACCCAGATCGTCCGCTCCGAGCCCGGCAACAGGAACGCCGACGCCCTCGAGGCGACGCTCGTGAGCATGGAGCGCGATTGCCGCTTCGTGCTCTGCCCCCTGCCGGCCGTCCGCGACGGCGAGGACGCCGGCCGCGAGATCGCCGACCGGCTGCTTCGCCATTGCGATTCCGTGGTTCTGGTCGGCCGTCTGGAAGACGGCGCGCGGCCGCGCCGGGCGGATTCGGCCTGTGCCGATCTCTTCCTGAAGCGCGACCGCAGCCTCCTCCTGTGGCGCGAGACCGCCGCGACGCCGATCGCCGGAACCGCCGGCTGGCTCTCAGCCCATTCGGTCGCCCTGCACCATCACGTCGCCCTCGACCGGCCCGCTGACGCCGAGCGCGTTGCGCGCTTCGTCGCCGGCGTGGCGGTCGGCGTGGTGCTCGGCGGCGGCGGTGCGCTCGGCTGCGGCCATATCGGCCTCGCCCGCGCGTTCCGCGATGCCGGGGTCGGCTTCGACATGTTCGGCGGCACCAGTGCCGGCGCGGCGATGGCGCTCGCGCTCGCCGCCGGCTTTTCGCCCGAGGAGGTGATGGACCGCATCGAGGAGATCTTCGTGAAGAAGGGCGCGATGCGGCGCTACACGCTGCCGGTGTTCAGCCTTCTCGATCACACGGTGTTCGACCGCGAGCTCGCCGCCGCCTACGGCGATGCCGATCTCGCCGATCTGCCGCTCAACGCCTTCGCCGTATCGACGAACCTGACGCGCAACCGCCTGCACGTCCACCGTTCCGGCGCCGTCTGGCAGGCCGTGCGCGCCTCCGGCGCGATCCCCGGCGCCCTGCCGCCGTTTGCGACGGGGGAGGGCGAGCTCCTCGTCGACGGGGCTCTGGTCGACAACCTGCCGGTCTCGGTCATGCGCGACCTGAAGCTCGGACCCAATGTGGTGGCGGGTTTCTTCGAGGACGAGGACGGCAGGCGCGCCATCGACTACGACGCGGCGCCGGGTCGCGAACGCCTCATCGGCGACCTCGTGCTGCGTCGCCGGCGGCGGTTCCCCGGACTGTTCGACGTGCTCTCCCGCTCGATGATGGTGACGAGCCGGCGCTGCCTGCGCGACACCGAAATCGGGTCCGACCTGCTGGTCCGGCTGCCCGCGCTGGAGCGCATGCGCCTGCTCGACTGGCCGTTGGGCCGCGCCCAGGAGGAGCGGTGCTACCGGCACGTGTCCGGCCTCATCGAGGAGGCCGGCGGGGCGATGGCGCTGATCGGCCGGGGGGGCGGAGGGGCGGTGAGGCCCGATCGCCGCCGCGCGGTCCCCGCGTCGCGGTGTCAGCGCCGGTGGTTCGTCCGGTAGGATTTCAGCGACGTCGCCTCCCATATGGCGACGACGACGAGGATCGCCGATGTCGCCGCCCCGAGCGCGAGCGGCGGCACGGCGGTCGAGAAGGGGGCGATCGCCGCGAGCAGCCCGATGCCGACGTAGTGGGACAGCGGCGCGACCTGCACGTCGGCTTTCTTGAAGAGGATGTTTCCGACCAGGTAGACGGCGGGTCCGGCGAGCATGATCGCCGCCGTCTTCAGATCGGTGTGGCCGAGCGGATGGGCGAGCAGCAGCTCGTCGGCGACGGCGACGAGGATGATGCCCGCGACGAGCAGGATGTGGATGTAGGTGTAGGCGAGCCGCGCGATGCGGCCCGGATCGGCGGAGGTGGCGATGCGGTGGCTCGCCCGCTCCGCGCCCACGTCGAAGTAGATCCACCACATGGCGACGCTGCCGACGAAGGCGGACACGAACGCGGCGGTGGCCTCCGGTGTCCAGCCGAGCTCGCCGAAGGTCGCGCCGGTGACGAGGATCGACTCGCCGAGCGCGATGATGATGAACAGGCCGCAGCGCTCCGCCATGTGCCCGCCCTCGACGTCCCAGTCCGTCGACGCGGAACGTCCGAGGCCCGGCGTCCAGAACCCGGCCGACGGCGACAGGTACTCGATGACGACCGCGATCACCCACAGCGCGAGCCGCGTCTCGCCTTCCGACAGGCCGCCGAGGATCCAGAACACGCCGGAGGCGGCGAGCCAGGCGGTGATGCGCTGGAAATTGCGGAAGTTCGCGGCGTTGTGGTGTCTGAGCGCCCACAGCATGAAGACGCTGCGGCCGACCTGCATGAAGACGAAGGCGGCGGCGAAGGCGAGGCCGCGCTCCCCGAACGCTTCCGGGATCGACGTCGACAGCACGAGGCCGGCGAGCATCAGCGTGTAGAGCATGAGCCGCACCGGCGTCGTCTGCGGGTCGACCCAGTTCGTCACCCATGACGTGTAGACCCATACCCACCATACCGCCATCATCGTCAGCCCGGCCTCGACGAAGCCCATCGGAGTCAGGTGGTGCAGCAGCGTGTGGGAGATCTGCGTGATCGCGAACACGAAGACGAGGTCGAAGAACAGCTCGACGAAGGCGACGCGGGCATGCTCGCCCGTCTTCCGTTCCCGAAGCAGGTTCACGCGCGCGCCCGGTCCACTCATGCGGATGATTCCCTCGATCGTTTCGCCTCGCAATTAGAGCCGGTCGGGGCAGGGTTGTCATGGGGGGAGGACGGAGGCGGGGCGAGGGACGACGGCGTTCTCCGACGGCATACTCGCCAGTCGCCGAAACGAAACGGGCGGCCCGAAGGCCGCCCGCCGCAATTCCCAGAGACGGTCGATCGCTCAGCTGCAGCCGCTCGTCGAGCCGCAGGTGTCGCACTTCAGGCACGTGCCGTTGCGCACCATGGTGAAGTTCCCGCATTCGCCGCAGCTTTCGCCGACATAGCCCTTGAGGCGGGCCTGGGCGCGCTGTTCCTCGACGCTCGGCGTCGCCACGACCGCGGTTTCCGTCTCGACCTCGATGTCGATCTCGACCTCGTGCTTCAGCGCGGTGGCCTGCTTGGCCGAGCCGCTGCTGCCGAAGCTCTGGGCGGCGCGCGCCTGGAGTTGGCCGACCGAGCCGCGGGCCGTGTCGACACCGCGGCCGGACTCCGAGCCGCGTACGACGACCAGCTTCTCGTTGACCCGGCCGCGCACGAGGCCCGTCGAGACGAACTTGGCGGCGGGAACGCCCGGCTCCGCCTTGCCCTCGCTGATGCCCGCGCCCATGGCCGTGGAGCCGATGTCGGAGGGATCGACGTGGCCGAGATCGTGGCGGCCGATATAGGAGATCGCCAGCTCCCGGAAGATGTAGTCGAGGATCGAGGTGGCGTTCTTGATCGAGTCGTTGCCCTGCACGAAGCCGGCCGGCTCGAAGCGGGTGAAGGTGAAGGCCTCCACGTATTCGTCCAGCGGCACCCCGTACTGCAGGCCGAGCGACACGGCGATGGCGAAGTTGTTCATCAGGCTGCGGAAGGCGGCGCCTTCCTTGTGCATGTCGATGAAGATCTCGCCGAGCCGGCCGTCCTCATACTCGCCGGTCCTCAGATAGACCTTGTGGCCGCCGACGATCGCCTTCTGGGTGTAGCCCTTGCGCCGGTGCGGCAGCTTCTCGCGCTCGCGGATCGTCTTCTCGATAACCCGCTCGACGATGCGCTCGGCCATCGCCGCCGCCTTCGCCTGGGCCGGCTGGGCGACGAGCTGCTCGACGACGTCTTCCTCGTCCTCGTCCTCGTCGGCCAGAAGTTGCGCCGACAGGGGCTGGGAGAGCTTGGAGCCGTCGCGGTAGAGCGCGTTCGCCTTGATGCCGAGGCGCCAGGACAGCATGTACGCGCTCGTGCAGTCCTCGACGGTCGCATCGTTGGGCATGTTGATCGTCTTGGAGATGGCGCCCGAGATGAACGGCTGGGCCGCCGCCATCATGCGGATGTGGCTCTCCACCGACAGGAAGCGCCGGCCGATGCGCCCGCACGGGCTTGCGCAATCGAAGACGGCGAGGTGCTCGTCCTTCAGGTACGGTGCGCCTTCCAGCGTCATCGCTCCGCACACGTGGGTGTTGGCGGCCTCGATGTCGCGCCGGTTGAACCCGAGCTCCGACAGAAGGTCGAAGCCCGGGTCCGCCAGTTTGTCCGCCGCGACCCCCAGGGCCCCCTGGACAAATTCCTCGCCGAGCGTCCACTTGTTGAATGCGAACTTGATGTCGAAAGCCGACTTGAGCGCCTGCTCGACCGCCTCGAGTTTTTCGCTCGTGAAGCCTTTCGCGGCAAGCGTCTCGTGGTTGATCGCCGGCGCGCCTTTCAACGTGCCGTAGCCGACCGCGTAGTCGACGATCTCGTCGATCTGCGACGGTTCGTAGCCGAGCATCGACAGGGCGGCGGGAACCGCGCGGTTGATGATCTTGAAGTAGCCGCCGCCGGCGAGCTTCTTGAACTTCACCAGCGCGAAGTCGGGCTCGATGCCCGTGGTGTCGCAGTCCATCACGAGGCCGATCGTGCCGGTCGGCGCGATCACCGAGACCTGCGCGTTGCGGAAGCCGTGCTCCTCGCCGATCTCGAGTGCCCTGTCCCAGGCCGCGCAGGCCGCCGGGACGAGTTCCGCCTCCGGGCATGTGGCGTGGTCGAGCGGGACGGGCGGCGTGTTGAGGCCCTCGTAGCCCGCCGCCTCGCCACGCGCGGCGCGGCGGTGGTTGCGGATCACGCGGAGCATCGCCTCGCGGTTCGGCTCGTAGCCCGGGAAGGCGCCGAGCGCGGACGCCATCTCCGCCGAGGTGGCGTAGGCGACGCCGGTCATCAGCGCGGTGATCGCCCCGCACAGCGCGCGGCCTTCCTCGGAATCGTAGGATATGCCCGAGGTCATCAGAAGGCCGCCGATATTGGCGTAGCCGAGACCGAGCGTGCGGTACTCGTAGGAGAGTTCGGCGATGCGCTTGGAGGGGAACTGCGCCATCAGAACGGAGATCTCGAGGACGATCGTCCACAGCCGCGTGGCGTGCTCGAAGGCGCCGACGTCGAACCGGCCGTCCTCGCCGCGGAACTGCAGCAGGTTCAGCGAGGCGAGATTGCAGGCCGTGTCGTCCAGGAACATGTATTCCGAGCACGGGTTGGAGGCGCGGATCTCGCCGCCCTGCGGGCAGGTGTGCCAGTCGTTGATGGTGGTGTGGAACTGGATGCCGGGATCCGCGCATGCCCAGGCGGCGTGGCCGATGTCCTCCCACAGGTCACGCGCCTTGAGCGTCTTGGCGATCTCGCCGTCGAGCCGGCGCACCAGGCTCCACTCGCCGTCGTTCTCGACCGCGTTCAGGAAGCCGTCGGTGACGCGCACCGAGTTGTTCGAGTTCTGGCCGGAGACGGTGAGGTAGGCCTCCGAATCCCAGTCGGTGTCGAACATCGGGAACTCGACCGAGGTATAGCCCTGCCGTGCGAACTGGATGACGCGACGGATGTAGTTCTCCGGCACGTGCGCCTTCTTGGCGGCGCGCACCTCTCGCTTCAGCGCCGGGTTCCTCGCCGGATCGAAGCAGTCGTCGCCGGGGCCCTGGCAGTTGACGCAGGCCTTCATGATGGCGGTCAGGTGCTTCTGGCAGATCTTCGAGCCGGTGACGAGGGCGGCGACCTTCTGCTCCTCCTTCACCTTCCAGTTGACGTAGGCTTCGATGTCCGGGTGGTCGACGTCGACGACGACCATCTTGGCCGCGCGCCGCGTTGTGCCGCCCGACTTGATGGCGCCGGCGGCCCGGTCGCCGATCTTCAGGAAGCTCATCAGGCCGGACGACTTGCCGCCGCCCGACAGCCGCTCGCCGTCGCCGCGCAGCTGCGAGAAGTTCGAGCCGGTGCCCGAGCCGTACTTGAACAGCCGCGCCTCGCGGGTCCAGAGGTCCATGATGCCGCCCTCGTTGACGAGGTCGTCGTCGACGGACTGGATGAAGCAGGCGTGCGGCTGCGGGTGCTCGTAGGCCGAGGCCGACGCGGTCAGGATGCCGGTCTGGAAGTCGACGTAGTGGTGGCCCTGGCCGGGGCCGTCGATGCCGTAGGCCCAGTGCAGGCCGGTGTTGAACCACTGCGGGCTGTTCGGAGCGCATTTCTGCGTCGCGAGCATATAGGCGAGCTCGTCGAAGAACGCGCGCGCATCGGCCTCCGAATCGAAGTAGCCGCCCTTCCAGCCCCAGTAGGTCCAGGTGCCGGCGAGCCGGTCGAACACCTGCCGGGAATCGGTCTCCGAGCCGGTGCGCTCGGCCTCCGGCAGGGCGGCGAGCGCTTCGGTGTCGGCGACCGAGCGCCACAACCAGGAGGGGAGGGAGTTCTCCTCGACGGGCTTCAGCCGCGCCGGGACCCCGGCCTTGCGGAAATATTTCTGGGCGAGGATGTCGCTGGCCACCTGCGACCAGTTCGCGGGGACCTGGATGTTCTCGAGCCGGAAGACGATCGATCCGTCGGGATTGCGGATCTCGCTCGTGGTTGTCCGGAACTCGATACCTTCATAGGGAGACTTTCCTTCGACGGTATAACGTCGCTCGATCCGCATCTCGATATTCCCCGTTCGCGCTTTCGGCGCGCAGTTGCCCCGCGCCGGACCAAAACTGACCCGGCCCCTGTCCGATTTGTGACGGTAGGTATTCCGCCAGTGGCGCCTCGCGACGCCACACTACCTCTCGCTGTTGTTCCCGGACCGACCTCGAGCCGGGGACGAATTTTTTGATTGCCTCCGGGAATGCCCGAATGGCTTAACTCACTGATACTCTTAAGGAAGTTTCGCCGGTCGGCGAAAGCTGTGCCGACGGCGACAACGTTGATCACGCTAAAAGACTCGCACGGATTGCGTCAAGGAGATTTGGGATCACCGACATCGATTTTTCACAATCCCTTGTGGTCATTGGGTTTCTGGCCAACAAGATATTGTGGCGATAATTAAAGACCGGTGAATCGTGGGGACAACCGGCTCACCCCCTTGCGCAGACGCCTCTGCGGGTGCCCGGACCGGCCACCTTTGGGCCGTCCGAACCGGCTGACGATATTGAGGACGATTCGCCTCGAATTGTCACAATCGATTTCAACGCGGTTTAAGCCGGCGGGGATACCTTGCGTCGCGAAGAGACGGAGCCCGACCCGATGCCGACCAGTCTTGCCTTCGGAAGACCGCTTGCGTCCCTGGATGTCGTGCTGGTGCACGACAACCGGGGCGCGCAGACGATGCTCCGATCGATGGTTTCCGCCATGCACGTGAGTCGGCTGCGGGTCTACGACCACGCCGAGCAGGCGCTCAGCGACATGATGGTCGACCCGCCGACGGTGCTCGTCGCCGAGTGGGAAATGAAGCCGATGAGCTGCTTCCGGCTGGTGCGGACGATTCGTCAGAAGGGCATGGAGCCGCTGTCGTTCGTGCCGGTTCTGGCGATCACGCCGATGCCGACGCTGACCATGGTCGACCGGGCCTTCTCGAACGGCGTGAACAATATCCTGGTCATGCCGATCTCGCCCGTCGCCCTGCGCCGGCGATTCGAGTGGCTTCTGGAGGACGACCGCGAATTCGTACTGCAGGACGACCACTACGTCCTGGACGGCATGGAGGAGGTGCTTGAGGAACGCATCCGCCGCGCCGACATCGGCAACCTGCTGCGCAAGCAGAAGGCGATGCAGGACGCGCTCGCCAAGCGTGCGGAAAACGCCCAGGACCTGGTCGACAAGATCGTCAACGGCGAGGTCGACGAGAACGGCATCGCCGCCGCCAAGCCCGACGCCGAGAAGGTCACCTGGAACAGCTGGAACGTCACCTCGCGCTAATTCGCCGCGTCCGTTCCCCGGATTCGCGCCGCCCGCCGCGCCGCGGCCGACGTCCTGGCGCACGGTTCCGGCGGCGGGGCGGACAATACCGCCTGGCCGCGCCCCGGCAGGCTGGACAGGGGCCGTCGTTCCGGCCATAGTCCGCCCGCATTTCCCCGCAGGTAGTCCGAACCCGCCCATGCC
>JAEWYT010000025.1 GCA_023458595.1 Pseudomonadota bacterium | reverse complement strand
ATCCCTGCCTGGTGCTCCTTCAGCACCGCAATGATCTGACCCTCACTGTATCGGTTCTTCTTCATCTCCGTCTCCTTCTGACGGAGTCCAGTTCAAACCGAGGCACTTCAGGGGGCAACGTCACCGGCATCTACAGCGACGGCGACGGACTGTTTCTGAGGGTCCGCAAGGGCGGCTCGAAGCAATGGTTCTTCATCTATCGGCGCGGCGACAAGCGCGTCGAGATCGGCCTTGGCGGCTACGGACAGGGCACCGCGCCGGTATCCATGGCGCTTGCCCGCGAGAAAGCCGAAACCATCCGCGACAAGCTGGCGCGCGGCATAGATCCTCGCGAGGATCGCAGGCCGGCGCGGATCGTCACCTTCAAACACTGCATGGACGATCTGTTGAAGGCGAAGTCGTCCGAATGGCGCAACGATAAGCATCGCCAGCAGTGGGAAATGACGCTCAGCGAGTATGCGAAGCCCCTGCATGACATGCCGATCGCGGACATCGTCGTTGGCGACGTGAAGGCCTGCATCGAACCGCACTGGCAGGAGCGACCGGAAACCGCCGACCGGCTGCGCAGCCGGATACAGGCGGTCATCGATTACGGCATCGCGCACGGCTGGCGCACCGCCGGCAATCCGGCCCGGTGGCGCGGCCTTCTCGACAAGCTGCTTCCCAAACGCCAGAAGCTCGCCAGGGGACACCACGCCGCCCTCGCCTACACCGACGTGCCGGTCATGGTTGCGAAGTTGCGCGAGTCCAGCGGCATCGCGGCTCGCGCCGTCGAATTTTTGTTGTTGACCGCCGCGCGATCCGGCGAGGTCCGGGGCGCGACCTTCGACGAGATCGACGTCGAGGCCGCGACGTGGACGGTTCCTGCCGGGCGAATGAAGGCGGGCCGGCAGCACGTCGTGCCGCTGTCCGACCGGGCGCTCGCCATTGTCGAGATCATGCGCCAGAGGGCGACGGGCGACCTGATATTCGGCGGCGGCGTAGACGGCAGGCCAATCAGCGACACCGCAATGACAAAGGCGTTGCGGCTCGCCTCGCCGGACCAGAAGGCGACCCTGCATGGCCTGCGGTCGTCGTTCCGTGACTGGTGCGGCGATTGCAGCGACGCGGCGCGCGAGGTCGCAGAAGCCGCGCTGGCGCATGTCGTCGGCGACAAGGCCGAACAGGCATACAGGCGTTCCGACGCGCTGGCGAAGCGGCGGCAGTTGATGGATGCATGGGCAGCCTACTGCGGCGACGGAAAGAGCCGGCAATGAGCGTTGATGACAATTCAGAACTTGTTGAAGTGGAGCGGCGCTGCTTCAAAGAGACCGGGAACCCGATGCATGCTTGGGCCGCGTTTCGGCTCGCGCGAGTTGTTGGCTCTCCTATTCCCGACTGGGTTCTTAAATATCTCGATCAATGTAGCCGCGAACTATTGAGCCTGTCGTCACATTCGAGCGCTCAAGGCACCGGAAAAGACCTTGGACCTGCGATCGCCAAGACGTTTGGCCTCGCGAGCAAAGGGAGAGGCTCGCCGCTTGTCACTTATCATGCGGACTGGATGGTCTTCGGCGCGAATGTTCGCTCACGCATGTTGAACGGCGACAAAGAGTACATTGCTGTTGAGGAAGTGGCCAAGGAACACGCAGTCAGCAAGACTGCGGTTGGAAATTCTTGGCGGTTATTCCGCGCAATGTTTCCTGGCAAGTCACCGTTCCCGGATGAGGCTCTATAAAAGTCGCCGACTTTGCTGAACACGGCATTGTGGCGCCGCCGCCAGATATTTGAATATTGGTAAGCCGTTTGACCCAGAGCGGCATAGGCGAATTAGCCGCTCGCAACCCAAGAGCGGCAATGTCTGACGCCCCCGCACTGATTTCTCTCAACGAAGCCTGTCGGCTAACTTCGCTGTCGCGCACTGCGATCAATGTTCGCAGAGCAGCCGGCACCTTCCCCCAGCCGATCCCTCTCGACGGCCGCCGCATCGCGTTCGTCCGGCAGGAGGTCGAGAGCTGGATTGCCGACCGGATCGCCGCCGCCAGGTCGCGCGAAGCCGCGTAGCCGAGGCCGTCGACATGGGCGAGGTCACGATCTCCGCGGGCCTGGAGGCGATCGGTCACATCCGGGAAAGCGAGGGCGGCTGCGTCGCCATCGCCGTCGTCGACGGCCGCGATCTGCAGCTCGGTCGGTTTGCAAACCGCGCCGATGCGGCGGCGGCGATCCGCGCGGCCCGGCGAGCGGAGACCGGGGTGTCACCGACCCCGGTTTTGGCGGGCCGCAATGCCTGAGGCTGCGGCCACGCGGATGGACGATCGAAGCCGCCGCCGCGTCGTCGCACTCAAGTGGCGTCTGCTGATGCTGGCGAACGCAGATCCGGAACTGTCAGCGACCGGCACCGCAGCGCTGCTGGCTTTGCTCGATTGCCACAACACCGAGACCGGCGCCTGCTTTCCGTCTCTTGACGTCGTCGCGCACAAGATGGGCCGCTCGCGCCGGCAGGCCACCGCCGGGGTGGGCCACGTCGTCGCGCGCGGTTATGTGCGCCAGATCAGAACAAGAGGCGTCCCGTCCTATGAGTTCGCATTCGAGCTCGTCGACACGCCGCGAATCGTCGGCGGAACCGAGCATGTTGATGCGCGGGAAGCCGCGCATCAAAAGGGGCCGGAAGATGCGCGGAAAGCCGCGCATCAAGTGCCAGATGATACGCGGAAAGCCGCGCGCCTAGCCGCGCGGAAAGCCGCGCATATAACCTTAGAATATAATCTACCCCCCTATAGTCCCCCCACACGGCGAGCCGCAGAGGCACCAAAGAGGGCTTTCAGGAAGCAGACCGAGTTCGTCGCGACCTCGTCGCCCTTATGGCCATGGTGCGCTGCGCATTGGCGCAGCGAGCACAGCAAACGGAGCGGCCCGCCGCCGACAGCATCCGCCGAACATAGCAACGAGGCCGGCTGGTACTTCTCCGCCGACGTGATCGCGGCGGCGAGGCGCGCGACTGCGAGCGACCAGGCGGAAGGCGCAGGATGACGACCGCCTCGCCGAGCAAGCGCCCGCGCCAGGGGGGGGGGTGGGTCGAAAAGTCGAGCCGTGCCGGCCCCGGACCGGCGGGGTAGTCAAAAACTTATATCCGCAAGTTTCCGAAAACTTTTTTCTTCAATGGGTTAGGCCTTGGAACAGCTGAAGCTCCCGTGGGTCCCGGAGGCGCACGGCATGGCGGTTTGCCGTCACTGCGGAGGCTCGTTCCAGCCCGAGCGGGGCCGGATGGGCCGGCCGTTGGCGTTCTGCTCCGATCGGTGCCGAGCTGACCACGCCGCCGAACAGCGGCGCGACTGGCACCGAGAAAACGACGGCGCCGAACGGCCGCTCGAGGCGCGGTGCCTTGCCTGCGGCGCGGTGGTCGAACAGCACAAGCGTTCGGCCGGCAGGATGCGCCGACTCTGCTCACAGGCCTGCAGGCGGGCCCGTCAGGCGGAACGCAAGTCCCGCGCCGGGAAATGACGGACCCGAAGCCGACCACCCGCGAACGCCAGCGCGAGCGTAAGCGCCGCGCGCTGGCGGGCCACGTCGCCGCCGCCGGCGACGAGCAAGCCATCGCCGTGTGGCGGGCGGAGATCGGCAAGTGGTCGAACCGCGCCCGTCGCAGAGCGAAGGGGAGAGCGGGATCGAGCACACCCTCGGCGAGGGCGGAGGATGACTGACGACGCCGACGAACGCCGCAGAAAGGCCAGAGAACGTCAGAGGCGCCGCCGCGACCGCCTCCGCGCCGGTCGCCGTGTCGTGAGTGTCGAAGTGGACGAGGCCGACCTCGAAATCGCACTCGAGAACGGCGGCTATCTCGACAGCCGTTCTGACGATCCGGATCGCGTTCGAAAAGCGCTGCGTAAGCTCCTGCATGACCTGGCCCGTCACGCGTGACGCCGCGCCCCGCGCGAACCTGCTAACGATGATTCGCAGAAGAATCCGGAGCAACACGTGATGACTGAAGCCCAGACCCGCGTCGTGAGGATCGGCCGCGTGAAGTTCGCCAGCCCCGACGCCGTGGCGCGGTTGTTCGAAGGCACCGCGTCGACCGCCCGGCTCGATCGAGCGGGCGACATTCTCGAACCGCAGGGGGCCGAATGGACCCTGCCTGTGCCGCTTCTGCTCGACCACAACCACGCTCAACAGATAGGCCACGTCAAAGCCCTCAAAGCCGGGCAGCGCGGCATACGATTCACCGCTGAGATCAGCCGGATCGAGCACGCCGGCAAGGCGAAGGATTTGGTCGATTTCGCCTGGAATCTTGTCCAGGCCGGCCTCCGCGGTGCGGTGTCAGTCGGGTTCCGCAGCCTCGCGAGCGAACCACTCAGAGGCGGCGGTGTCCGCTACACCCGCTGGGAGCTACTCGAACTCTCGCTTGTCAGCATTCCCGCCCAGCCGGACGCGCTCATCGACAACGTGGCCAAGGCCAAGTCGTCGCCGCTTGTCGTCCCTGAAGCCATCCGGCCGCGCAGCCGGAAGGTAGCGGTGACCGAGGCCGATTACGCCGCGGCCCGGAAGTGTAACCCTGGAGTTTTTCGCCGCAGTGAACTAGCGAGGATAGCAAGACGGCTTCGTGAAATAGAGAAGGCGAAGGCGCACGTCCTGCGGATGGACGAACTCGCCGGGCCGGACGCCGTGCTGATAAGCGCCCACACCGAAACGCTCCGCGCCCTTGAGCGCGAGCGCGAAACGCTGATCAAGCGCCAAACTGGCATCCGCGCTGGCCTGATCGATCCGGCCGCCGAAGCCGAGACGCCCGCGCCGGAGACGAAGGCCGCGCCGGACCAGAAAGCTGCGGCCTGGGACATCCAAAACCTGCCGCAGCCGCCGGTGCCGGACAGCATCGCCATGATGCCGCGGGAGGCCCGCCAAGCCGCGCTCGACACCTTATGCGACTACCAAACAGACCGCGTGTCGAAGCTGCTGTCGGCCGGCGGGACCAGCCCCGACGAAAAGGTCACGTTCGCCGACGTGTCGGTCATGATCGGCAAATGTCTCGGCGCGGCGGCCTGGTCCTTCCAGCGTTGTGCCGAATTGGAAGCCCGCGTCGCGGCCGTCGAAGAGCGCGGACTCAAATACTTGGGCACCTACCAGCGCGCCAGCGACGGCTACAAGCGCGGCAGCGTCGTGACCTTCGCCGGTTCCGCCTGGGTCGCACTGAAGGACGTGCCGGGGGACACGGCCCCCGGTGTAGATCCTGCATGCTGGCAGCTCATGGTGAAGGCCGGAAAAGACGGGAGGGACGCGAGATGACGAACAACACACCGGCACCGATGGTCATGGACCCTGTGACCAAGGAGGTGATGCACGTCGAGCAATGGCTCGCCCAGGCAAGCACGCTCGTCGAGCTGCGGGACATCGAAAGCACCATGGGACCTTCCGCCCGTCAGATCGCCGAAGGTGTCACTCGCGCCATCGCAAATTTCACCGCCGTCATAGGCCGCCCGCCGACGCCGGACGAAACCATGAAGATCATGGGGGCCGTCGCCCGGTACGTGCTCGGACAGGACGAGGACCTGCTTGCATAAACGACCGATTTGCCTCGACCGCACATGGGTAATTCCGCGTCTGTACCGGCTAAGCCGAACCCGTTCCTCGCCTGCCCAGGTAGCGGCGGCCTTGCCGCCGAAGGCCTGGACACCGCGTGATGGGGCCAAAACACTGGATTATTTTGACGAACGTTCATGCTGCCAGCATGAACGAATCCCCCGGCCCCGCCGCCCCCCCAACACGGCGGGGCTTCTTTTTGTCTGAGCAACCTCAACGCGTTAGAGTGCGTGTCACCCGTGAAACACGGGGCAGTACGCGGACCCGCACGCCTACGTCGTCGACAAGAACCTGCATCGCCGTCACCTGAACGAAAGCCAGCGGGCGCTGGTCGCCGCGAAGATGGCAAACATCGACTTCGGGGAATTTCGAGGCAACCAGCATGTGGGGTCGGCAAATTTGCCGACCCCAAAAATCAGCAAGGCGGATGCCGCGAGGCTCCTCAACGTCTCCGACCGCACCGTCGGCAACGCGCGCAAGGTGCTGACAGCCGGCACGGCCGACGCTGGACCGGCGCCCGGGAAAACACTAGCATCGCGTCCGCGCCCTCGGCGCTTCTTGTCGCGCATCGGGTTTCCTATCTTGTTCCACGGGCAGCTTTCTCCCGAAACACCCTGGCGCCGCCGGCTGCATCGGTGGCTGTCGCTTGCAGTCGCGCTCGTGCTGCTGGCGAGCTTCGCCGAGGTCGGCATCGATGCCCGGCATTTCCTGAGCGGCGCGGTTTCCGACGGCGTGGCCCTTTCCACCGCCGGCGACGAGATCAAGGCGTACGGCCGCCACAACGTCGAGAGCCGGGCGCGCGTCGCCAGCCGGGCCGTCCCGAAGCTGGACGGCTGGCCGCCCGGACCCGACGCCGCCGCGCTCTTCGAAACGCCTGCGTTGCCTCTCCCCGATCGGTCGGCCTCCCGGTCCGATCCGCAGGCGGCTGTGCGGGCGTCCTTCGCGCCGACAGCCTCCGCGCGCTCCCCGCCTGCTACCCGCACATAGCGTAGCAGCGGAACCGCCTGCAACCTCTGACAATCCGCCTTCCGTGGAGGAAAGGCAGTTCCTGGTCGTTCAGCCGGACCGGCTCCGGCAACGCGCGCCTGGCCGCGCGCATGGGAAACGTCATGAAACTGAACTGGATGAACCTGTGGACCGGTGGCTCGGCCGTCGTCCTCGTCGGCTCGGAGACGTTCGCGTGCCTCTACTCGGGGGCATGGGCGATCTCCGGGCTCCTCAAATTCGGGCCGATCGCCGACTACGGGCTGATGGCCATCGCGACCATCGCCAGCATCGCCCTGACCGTCGTCTTCGCGCGACTTGCGTTTACGAGCGAGCCGCTTTTCGGAGATCCGAAGCACAACGACGAAGGCGGCCCGATCCCGGAATCGGGACAGGGCGCCATCGCCAGCTCGCAGGTGCTCGAATGAACGCGCTCATAGGCCTGACGGTACTCGCCGCCGCGGTGTGGGTGGTGCGCATACTGGCGAGGCGGGCGGCCGCGGGTGGCGTGGCGTTCCTGGCGAGCGAGGCGGCCGCCACCGTGTGTGCGCTCCTTCTCACCGCCTGGGTGTCGGGCGGGGTGGCGCTTCTCATCAGCGGAACGGTCGGCCTCTTCCTGGGAACCGATACGACCGCCATAGAGCAATAGCCGTGCATCCGCGTCGACCGGCGCCGACCGGCGCGCGCCGGGGATTCGCGCCGGAGGAGGGGCTGCAATGCAGACGCTGACCCGTCACGTCATCACCGGCGTTCTGACGATCGTCCCTCTTTGGGTGACGGTCTGGGTGGTCTGGTTCGCGGCCGATCTGCTTATCCAGATCGGCCGCCCGATCGCCGCTGGTGTATCAGGTGCATTGCGGCCGACATCGGGCGACCTGGCCGACCTCGTGCTGACCGGATGGTTCCAGTCGGCGCTGGCGCTCGTCATCACGCTGTCGCTGCTTGCCCTGCTCGGGCGGATTGCGAACGCCGTCGTCGGGCGGCGACTGCTGCACCGCCTGAACCGTACGATCGACGCGATCCCGCTTGCGCGCACCGTCTACAGCGCGACTCATACCCTCGTCGAAGCGCTGCGCGGCGACGGCCAGCCAGGCGGTCAACGTGTGGTGCTGATCGAGTTCCCGACGCCGCAGATGCGCGCCGTGGGGATAGTCACCCGGATTTTCCCCGCGACGCCAGACCGCGAGGAGCTGGCGGCCGTCTACGTCGCCACCACGCCCAATCCGACCTCCGGTTTCGTCGAGATCGTTCCGACGTCCCGGCTCATCTGGCTGGACTGGACCAAGAACGACGCCATCGCCTTCATCGTCTCCGGAGGTGCACTCGCCCCGGACCGGATCAATTTCCGCTCCGAGAACGAGCCCGGGGAGGACCTCGGCCGGGACGACGGCGCTAACTGAGCAGGGGAACTGCTCAAGCAGCTCGAGCCGGCCGGCGGGGGCGCTGATCGCCGCATGAACAGAATGATGCTGGCCCCAACGAGGCAAACGGCGGAGCCGGTCACATCCCAGCAGTCCGGCCGCACCCCCTCGACGAACCAGAGCCAGAGCAGCTAGGCGGCGATGTAGACGCCGCCATAGGCCGCATAGGCCCGACCGGCGGCGGCGCTTTCCACCAGCGTCAGCAGATAGGCGAACAGGGCCAGCGAGGCCACGCCTGGCACAAGCCACCAGACGGACCTGTCGAGCCGTAGCCATGCCCAGAAGGCGAAGCATCCCGCGATCTCGGCGAGCGCCGCCCCGACATAGGCCGCGATGGTGATCACGACAGCCCGCCCATCCTCAACCTCGCGCCCGTTCCACCTTGGGTACCGTCATCACCTCTTACCCTTGCTGATCCGCACACCAGGTCTTCCGCTTGCAATCTGGCGCAGCGCGGCGCACGATAAGCGCACCGACCGGGAGTTGGCGCTCCCGGCCGGCACTTGACACCCAACGCCGGATGAGGGCGTTCGATGACCGACAACACTTCTACCAAAAAGACGGCTCGGCACGAGTCCTTCCCGGCATCAACCGCGAAGGAAGCGATATGTCGAAGACAATCACGCGCCGCGACGCGGTCACGGCCCTTGCCGCCGCCCCGGCCGCTCTAGCCGCTACCCAGGCGCCCGCGCTCGCCGCCGCCAATCCTGCCGCCAACGACGCCGAGTTGCTTCGCCTGTTCGCCGAATACCGCGCCGCGGTCGAAGAGTATGTCGCCCGCAAGAAGATCAGCGACCAGGCCCATGCCGCGTTCCTCTCCGAAATGCCGCCCTGTCCGCCCGGCGTTCGTCCTGGTGATCATTGGAGAGCACATGAGCCGCTCTATCACGCCAGCGGCGCGGAAGCGACCTACGATGCCTGGATCGAAACGTCCGAATGGATGCATGCGACGATCGCGAAAATCCGCGGCACCGAGGCGCACGGCCTCGTCGGCGTGGCGGTGAAGCTCGCCACGGTAGAGCCGGAGTTCACTGAAGATGAAATAGCAAATGCTGCCGCTGCCGCTGCCGACGACGCGCGCGCGGCGCTGGCGAGGCTGACGGAGCTGGACCCGATCGGCCGGCACGTCGCCGACGCCTTGCGGGCCATCCTCGCGGAAGGCGGTGCGGCATGACGACGGAAGAAGACGTGATCGGCTACGCGGGCAACCTGCGAGTTCTGCTGGACAAGGCCATCGAAGACCTCACGAACACGGACCGGAAGTCGCTCGCCCGCGCGTTAGCCGCTATCGACGATGTGATTGCCCTGCTGAACATCGGGCGGGACGGGCTCGATGCGATCATGGACGCCTACGATGCGGAATTGCTGAAAGAGCCACCGAAAGCGCAAGCGGCCGGCTAGAGCCCAGGCGGCATCCGAGCCCGTCGCGGGAAACTGCGGCGGGCTTTTCTATGGTGCCAATGCGGGCGATCCGCACCCGCTGGCGCACCGGAGGCCAACTTCTGCTTTCTCACTTACAAGTATGTCGGACGTTATGTCACGGATCGCTTTTGTTGCCTAACCTATTGAATTTATTAGATGTCTGGCGGAGGGGATGGGTCTCAAATCCAACCTTCTCCACCTTAAGTTACGGAAATCGTTTATTTTTCTGAATCCTTGGTCACCATCATCGTTCCCTTACCCGACCGCCACACCGAAGATCGTGCCAACGGCTGCCGTCGCCGCCATCGCGAGCGCCCCCCACAAGGTGACCCTCGCAGCACCGCGAACGAGCCCCGCGCCGCCAGCGGATGCTCCGAGGCCGCCGAGGACGCCGAGACCAACGATCGTCGATGCCGCTACCAGAATTGCGATCTGCGCCTGAGGCACGAGTAACACTACGATCAGCGGAACCACCGCACCGAGGGCGAACGTCAGCGCGGAAACCAAGGCCGCCTGAATCGGCCGTGCCGTGACGGTGTCGGAGATGCCGAGTTCGTCGCGGGCATGCGATCCGAGCGCGTCGCGTTCGGTCAGCTGACGA
Source organism: Pseudomonadota bacterium (assembly GCA_023458595.1). Taxonomy (GTDB): domain Bacteria; phylum Pseudomonadota; class Alphaproteobacteria; order Rhizobiales; family Tepidamorphaceae; genus Microbaculum. The sequence continues at coordinate 23,449 of JAEWYT010000025.1, read as the reverse complement.
GCCACCTTTTCCGCCAGGTCTCGATCAAGCCCCCGGTCTACGTAGATCCGGGTGAGCTCCTCGAGCTCCGCCTCAGGCGTTTCCGCCAGCTCGCGGGTTTCGCGGGCAAGATCGGCTTGTTCCGCATCGGTCTGGGAACTGACCGAGACGTATTCGCCTGCGGCCATGGACATCGCCCCGGCCACGAGGCCAGCAAGCCCCGCGATCAGCACCTCCGGCTTTCCGGATCCCGCTGCGGCGACGCCGACCACGAGGCTCGCAGTCGACACCAGTCCGTCGTTCGCTCCGAGGACGGCCGCCCGCAGCCAGCCGATGCGATGCACCATGTGGATTTCGGAATGCGAGAGGCGGCTCATGGCGTGGCTCCTTGCGCGATGTCGGCCTGCCCGGAGGAGACAGCCCTTGGTTTCGGAATGGTGGGTTCATGGGGCGCGATGCGCAGCGCGCGCAGGGCGTTCAGGATCACGGCGACGTCGATGACCTCCTGCAAGAGCGCCCCCTGCACCGGGGTGAGATAACCGAAAGCGGCCGCGATCATGCCCATGACCGACAGGCCGATCCCGGCGACTACGCTCTCGACGGCGATGCGGCGCGCACCCCGCGCGATCTCGATCCCCGGCCCGAGCCGGTCGATACGGTCGACGAGCAGCACGACGTCGGCTGCCTCTGCCGAGGCTGCGGCGCCCCGCGCGCCCATGGCGACACCCACGTCGGCCGCCGCGAGAGCGGGCGCGTCGTTGACCCCGTCGCCCACCATCATGACGGGCCCGTGCTTGCGCTCGCTTAGGACGAGCAACACCTTCTGGTCCGGCGTCAGCCCGGCCCGCAGACCGTCGAGCCCAAGCCCCTCGGTGACACGCTCGGCCACGTCAGCGCGGTCTCCGGTCGCGAGCATGATGCGCGCGATCCCCTCGCGGCGCAGACCGTCGAGCATGGCGCCCGCGCCTTCGCGTAGCGGATCGGACATGACGAGGTGCCCCGCCATGTGCCCGTCTACTGCGACGGCGACAAGGACCGAGCCGGCAGCGATGACTGAATGATCGCCGGGACGCCGTCCGACGCGGGACGCGACGAAGGCATCTCCACCGACGATGACCTTCCGGCCCTCGACATGGCCCACGACGCCTTCGCCCGGGATCTCGGCCACGTCCAACGGCACGGGCAAGGCGAAGCCCCGCTCCTTCGCGGCGGCGACAATGGCTTGCGCCACCGGATGCTTCGAGACCTGGTCGAGCGATGCCGCGAGGCGCAGGATGTCGTCCTCCGCCATGCCGTCGTGGCTGTCGATCGAGACGATCTGCGGGCGGCCGTCGGTCAGCGTGCCGGTCTTGTCGAGGATCAGCGTTCGGATGCGTGCCATCGTCTCGAGCGGTCCCGCGCCCTTGATGAGCACGCCGAAATGCGCGGCGCGCGAAAGACCGGCAACCAGCGCGACCGGCACGGCGAGGATCAGCGGACAGGGCGTGGCGACGACCAGCACGGCGACGGCCCGGATCGGGTCGCCGGAGACCCACCAGGCGGCGAAGGCGATGCTGACCGTGACCGCCAGAAACCCCAGCGACCAGCGGTCGGCCAGCCGCGACATCGGCGCCTTCGACGCCTGCGCTTCTTCCACCAGCCGGACGATCCCGGCATAGGTGCTGTCCTTGGCTTCTCGCGTCGCCGTCAGATCGAAGGCTTCGCCTGCATTGGTCGAGCCGCTCATGGCGTCGGCGCCGTGGGCGAGGCGCACCGGCAGGGACTCGCCCGTGAGCGCGGACGTATCGACAAAGGCCGTCTCCGAGGCCACCGTGCCGTCCACCGGCACCACGTCGCCCTGCCGTATCAGCAGGCGATCGCCGGGCGCGATGTCGTCGAGCGGCACGTCCTCCAGCCCGCCGTTGCGGTGCCGGGTCGCCGTTCGGGGCACGCGGGACAGCAGGTCGTGCATTTCACGGCGGGCACGGCCCTCGGCGAAGGCTTCGAGGAATGTGCCGCCGGAATACATCACCGCGACGACCGCCGCGGCGAGCGTCTCGCCGAAGACGAGCGCCGCCGACATCGACAGCGCGGCGACGATATCGAGGCCCACCTCGCCGGAGCGCAGGCTGCGCAGGATCTCGACCACGAGCGCGGCGAGTGCGGGAACGACGCCGGCGATCCAGATCAGGTTCGCAGCGTTGGGTCGGCCGGAAAAGTAGAAGACAAGTCCCGCAATCAGGCCGGTCGCGGCAATGAGCAGGATAGCGGTCTTGAAGCGGTCGGTCCGTGTCGTCTCCATGCGACTTATCTCCCCTCGGCTGAGGCGATTGCCGCTGGCTCTTCGGAAAATAGTTGTCCGACTCCCACGCCCCTTGCGCTGGCATCATCATCGCGCAGGAGGAACAGGGCGTCGAGCCCGCTTCGTCTTGCGAGCGTCGCGCCTTTGTCCGGGCCAAGCACCATAAGGGTGGTCGCCCAGGCATCGGCCTCGGCACAGGTTCGAGCCACAACGGTGACGGAAGCCGGCGACGCGATCAGCGGCGCACCGCGCCTCGGGTCCATCGTGTGCGACAGGCGTCGTCCCTGAACCTCGATCCAGTGGCGATAATCGCCGGAGGTGGCGACGGCGGCATCCTGAAGCGCGAGGATCGAATGCGGCGTCCGGCGCTCTGCGTCCGGCGCCTCGACTGCGATGGTCCAGGCTTCGCCGTCCGGCCTGAGGCCCATTGCGCGCATCTCGCCATCGATCCCGACGAGTCCGTCGGAAATCCCATGATCGCGCAGGGTCTCGGCGAGCCGGTCGACGCCATAGCCTTTGGCGATCCCGTTCAGGTCGAGTGTGACGGGCTCAGCCTTGCGCACGTGGTCGCCATCGAACTCCAGAACTTCGTGCGCCGGGCGGCGCGGGTTTTTCATCGCGACGCGGATGCCATCCGGCGTGGCGTCCCCGGGCCCGAAGCCCCAGGCCGTCACCGCGTCACCCATGCCGATGTCGAACGCGCCGCCGGATATGCGCCCGATCTTTAGGCCGAGGCGCAGCACCTCGGCGAGCCGCGCGGGAAGCGCGATCCATTCGCCCACCGGCGCCGCGTTGAACCGCATCAGGTCGCTGTCTGGCTTCCAGGTCGACATCTGTCCGTCCACTTCGTCCACGGCCGCCTGCAACGCCGCGCGGATCGGGGCCGGGTCGAGACCGGGCCCTGCGAAGAACAGCGCCGACCAGCGCGTGCCCATGGTCGGCCCGTTCAGGGCGATCCGCGCGCTCTCAGTAGACATCTTCGACATACCGTCCCTCCGCCTTCAGGACCGCCGGCGTCAGCCCGGCCGGCGCGAGGATCTCGGCCAGCGCATCGGCCACGCCCGCGGCCATGTCCCGTCCTCCGCAGACCATCACGCGCGCCCCTTTGCGGATGAGGTCTGCCACCTGAGTGGCCTCGCCGCGCAGCGCGTCCTGCACGTAGTGGGGACGCGCCCCGCGTGAGACGGCCGTGACCAGCCGGCTCAGACGCCCCTCGTCCTGCCAGGTCGCCAGCTCCTCGCCGTAGAAGAAGTCGCTGTCGGGATGGCGCATGCCGAAGAACAGGTGGACGGGCCTGCGGCGTGCGTTGCCGCGGACAATGCCCGCGAGCGGCCCGACGCCGGTCCCTGCGCCGATCAGGATCAGCGGCGCACGGCTCCCGCCCGGACGGAAGCCGGGGTTGGGGCGCAGGAAAGCGCTCACGGTGTCGCCCGGCTCCAGCGCCGTGAGCTGGCCCGAGCAGAGGCCGCCCGGGTGCTTCTTGACCACGATTTCGACGAAACCGTCGCGGCGCCCAGAGGCGAGCGAATAGAGCCGCGGGACGGACCCGCCTTCGGGCAGAATGCCGATCAGGTCTCCCGCCTGGAACCGTGCGAACCCGCCCCCAAGCAGCCGTTGCCAGAGCGAGACGCGGGGAAGCGCGAAGCGGAGGATCGCCGTCGGGGCCTGCACCTCGGCGCCGTAGTCGCGGCGCGAGACAAGGGTCAGCGTCTCGATGGGGGGCAGGACGGGCTGGTGCGACAATTCCAGCGGGATCCCAAGCGCCTCACCTAGCGCGCGGCCCCAGCGGGCGAAATCCTGCGGGGACTGGCGGTCGATTGTGTCGAGCGGCAGAAGCTCCGGCCAGCCCTTCGCTTGCGCTGCTGCCGCAACGTCCTTGGCAAAGGCGCAATAGGCCGGAAAACTCCGATCTCCGAAACCAAGCACAGCCATGGGAATATCCGGTGCCCCGTCGAGGGCGTTCAACCGGTCGAGGAAGCCCTTCGCCGAGGCCGGCGCAGCCCCGTCGCCATAGGTCGAGGCGAGCAGGATGATCCGCTTGGTGTTGGTGTAGCGCTCCGGGGCGAACCCCGACATCGGGCCGACATGGACGCTTTGCCCGGCCTGCGTCAGTGCGGCGTGAAGCGTCGCGGCGAAGCCCCAGGTGCTGCCGCCCTCGCTCCCGACGAGCAGGACCGTTTCAGCGCGCCCCGCGGGCCGGTTGCCCCGGATGCGAGGCCGACCGCGCCGCCCGGCCAGCCAGACCAGGACGCCAGTCGCGCCCATCGCCGGCACGCCGAGCGCCATGAGCCCGAGCACGAGGCCAAGCGTTGCCGCACCCTGTCCGGTGTGCAGCATGTAGATGGTTTCCGAGACGCTCTCCCATCCGGTCAGATCCGCCCAGGCCAGGAGGGCGCCGTTGCCCTGATCGAGGTATCCGGTGCCCCGGTCGGTCTTGAGCGTGAACACGTCCGTCGCGTCGCCGGGATAGGGAAAGCTCAGCTCGCGCAACTCGGCGACCGGCGTTTGCCGAAGCGTGGGCATCCGGCCCGGAGCGAAGCCTGTCTCCCCACTGACCTCGGCAGGGGCGGCCGGCAGGACGCCGCCATCCGGCAGGAGATCGAACGTGGACGCCGTCATCCAGAGGGCGGTCGTGGAGGACAGGACGAGGCCGACGACGGCGATCCGGGCGATCTCGACGTGCAGCCGCCCGGCAAGCGGTCCGCGGAGGCGCGCGAACCAGTGTCGCCAGCCGCCCGACCGCCGCGCGACCAGCGCCGCGCCGGAGAGCGAGAGGATCAGCATCGCGGCAGCCCCCGCGGCCATGGCGATGCGCCCGCCATCCCCGAGGAACAGCGAGCGGTGAAGGTTGGTGAGCCAGCGTTCGGCCTGGTTCGGGTCGGCCGAGGCCACGCCCTCACCCGTCGCCGGGTCGATCACGGCCGCACCCGGCGCGCCCTGGTCGAACCAGTAGGCGGTGATCCGGCCCGAGGGTGATCGGCGGATCTGCTCGACGCCCGGATAGACCGCGTGGATGCGGTGCGCGAGGGCGGCGACCGTGAGCCCGGTCTCCGCCTGCGGGACGGCAAGCCGTTCGGCCGCAGGGAAGACCGACAGCGCCGCCCCACTCAGCGCGAGGATCGTGACGAGCGCGAGGGCCAGAAGACCCGGCCAGCGATGGAGTGCACGGATCATGGCCCCGCTCCTCACATGTCGTAGGCGAAGCTGGCGATGTACCGGCGCCCGGTCACCGGCGTGCCCGCGCCATCGGTCGTGAGCGGCACCGCCACCTCGTTCGGACTGTCGCGCATGTCCTCGACGGCGGCGTCAATGTGCAGCGTGTAGCCCGCGTCGAAGAGCGCGTCGGCGAGGTCGAGCGTGATCTCGAGCGTGCGGCCTGCGCCGACGCTGGCGCCGGTGATGCCGTTGACCTGCGCGGTGTCGCCGCCGGTGGCGCGGTACCAATCGCTCAGATGCTCGTAGTACTTGGACTTGCCGCCCGCCATCCACAGGCTGCCGACATAGGCGCCGGAGGCGTCAGTGACGTAGAGCGCGAGGTAGGCCCCGTCGCCGCCATAATTGTTGAGGGTCGTGGTGAGCGTCACCGGCCGTGCCATGGCGAGCCCGGGGAGCGTCAGCGCGGTGGTGAGCGCGAGCGTTGCAAGAAGTGATTTCATCGGGTTGATCCTTTTTGGGAGAGGAGCTCGAGAGCGGTTCAGTTCACCTGAACCTGCGGCGGAGCGCCGTTCCCGAAGAGGCCGTTCTGCGGAGGGGCGACCGTGCCGGCGGGCGCGGGATTGCGAGCGCCACCGCGGCAATCGTCATCGTCGTCGTCGTCGTCGTGGCCGCGACGAGAACCGTCCCGCCAGCGGTCGTCATCGTCGTCGTCATCGTCGCTTGCGAGAACGAGCGGCATGGCTTGCGGGGCGTCATCGAAGAGAGCGGCGACGGGCCGAAGGACGTCGGGCGGGGATTGCATCGCGCTCCAGGCGGGGACGCCGATCGCGGCGGTCAGCGCCGTGGACGCGACCAGAAGTGTCAGGGTTTTCTTCATGGCAGGGTCTCCTTGTCATCTGCTGAGGACAATCTGGAGACACGACCTGAGGGCTTCCTGACGCGTCCGCGATTCCCGCTTCAGCTTGCCGTCAGGAAGAGAGCGGCTTCGGACGAAAAAGGCCCCGCCCGTGAGGGCGAGGCCAGGCGGGACCGAAGGGACGGTCGGCCCTGGGGGTAGGTGCGTCAGGCGATGTCGCCGGGACCGGCGCCGCGCTTGTCGCCCGTCACCATGGCGCGCGCCAGGTTCTCGTGGTGCCGGAAGGAGGCCAGCACGACGCCGCCCACATGCAGCGCGGCAAGCAGCAGCATCAGGTTGGCGAGCGTCTCGTGGACCTCCTTCAGCGGGCCCTCGACTTCACCGCGCTCGCCATATTCGCGCTCGCCACCGTCGTCGTCGGCCCAGGCGGGCGCCACGATGGCGGGCATGGACGGCAGCATGGCAAGACGGGCTTCGTCCTCCATTAGCCAGTCGGTGAAAGCCGTCCCCAACAGCGCAACCAGCAGCGCCACGACCATCGCCGCGCCCGCCGGGTTGTGGCCGAGGTAGCGCCACTCGCGTCCGCGGGTCATGTCCCCGAGATAGGCGAGGGTCTCGCCGGGCCCCTTCAGGAACTGCGCGAACCGCGCGTAGCGAGTGCCGACGAGGCCCCAGACCAGCCTGAAGGCCACCAGACCTGCGACGGTGTAGCCTGCGACCTCGTGGAAAGGCTGCAGCTCGTCCGCGGTCAGCCATGCGGTCGCGAAGGCCGCGACCAGTCCCCATGGAACACCCGGACCAGCGGGTCCCAGACACGGACCTTGCTGCGCGGCGCCGTGTTCATCTCCGGCGCCTGATGTGAGATTGCGTCAGTCATCGTCGCCTCCTTCGCGATCCCGGCGGGGGCGATCATCGTCGTCCTCGTCCTCGTATTCGAACTCGATCACCTGGAGCGTCGCCGGATGAACGGTCACCTCGATCCGGCGCCCCTCGGCGTCGCGGCCGTCGATTTCGTAGCAGCCGTCGTCGATCTTGATCCGGCGCACCGTCCAGCCGTTTTCCTCGGCCAGCCGGGCTACGGCGTCGCGCGGCTGCCAGTCGGCCATCGGCACGAAGCAGTCGTCGTCCGCCAGCGCGACACCGGCCGGGACGACCGCGAGAAAGCCGAGAATTGTCAATGTCTTCTTCATGGGCCAAACTCCTCGCTGCGGCCATCTTGACGAAATTCATGCGCGGCGAAGCTGACGGCAGCCTGAAGGGACGCAACCACCCGCTTCAGCTTCGTGTCAGCCAGACGGATCATGGAGGGTCATCGGAAGAGGACGGGAACGAGCATGCGCATCCTGCTGATCGAGGACGACACGGTGCTTGGCGCGGCGGTGCGCGACCAGATCGCGGCCGATGGGCAGTCGGTCGATTGGGTGATGCGCCTCGATGCGGCCGGCGACGCTGCGAAATCCGCGACCTACGACATGATCCTGCTCGACCTGATGCTGCCGGACGGGCGCGGGATCGGCTTCCTGAAGAGCCTGCGCGCGCGCGGAGACGTGACGCCGGTTATCATCCTGACCGCGCTCGACCAGGTGTCGGATCGGATCGAGGGACTGAACGCGGGCGCCGACGACTATCTCGTGAAGCCCTTCGATCTCGCTGAGTTGTCTGCGCGGATCGGGTCGGTCGCCCGACGCTACAGCGGCAATCCGAACCCCATCGTGACCCACGGGCCGCTCGAAATCGACCTCGCCGCGCGCAGCGTGCACCGCGACGGCAAGCCCGTTGCCCTAACGGCGCGGGAATGGGCGCTCTTCGAGGCCTTTCTCGCGCGTCCCGGTCAACTCCTGTCCAAGGCACAGCTGGAGGAGAAGCTTTACGCCTTCGACGCGGAGGTGGAGAGCAACACCATCGAGGTCCATGTAAGCCGCCTGCGCAAGAAGCTGGGAACGTCGGTCATCGAGACCGAGCGCGGCATGGGCTACAGGCTGGGCCGTCCATGAGATGGCCCGCGAGCCTTCAGGGCCGACTCGGCCTGTCGCTCGGCCTGGCGCTGACGGTGCTGTGGCTGCTCGCTGCGACGGTGACGGCCGTGATCGTCCGGGGCGAGTTGGACGAGGTCTTTGACAGCGCCCTGCAGGAGACTGCGGAACGCATCCTCCCGCTGGCGGTGACCGATATCGTGGGCCGCGAAGATCAGGGTATCACGCAGCGGCTCGCGCCGATCCGGGAGCATGACGAGTTCTTCACCTACCTCGTGCGGGATGCCGAGGGGCGCATTCTGCTGCAATCCCACGCGGCCGACCCGGCGGTATTCCCGCCCTGGGACGGACCCGGGTTCCGTCAGACCGCCACCCACCGGTTCTACAGCGACGCAGCGCTTCAGGACACGATCCGGATCACCGTGGCCGAGCCGCTGGCCCATCGCGCGTCGGTCGCGCGTGAGATCCAGATGGGCCTCGGCCTGCCGCTGCTCATTGTGCTGCCGATCGCTCTGGGGGCGATCATTCTTGCCGTTCGCTTCAGCCTTGATCCGCTGCGCCGGTTCCGTGCTCGGCTGGAGGCGCGCGGCGCCCGCGACCTGTCGGAGGTTCCTGCCAACGATCTGCCGACGGAGATTGGTCCACTGGCGAAGACGCTCAACGGCCTTCTGGCCCGCTTGCGCGAGGCGTTCGAGGCCGAGCGCAGCTTTGCTGCGAACGCGGCCCACGAGTTGAGAACGCCACTGGCCGGCGCAATCGCTCAGGCGCAGCGGCTGAGGGCGGAGACGCAGGAGCCGGCCACCGAAGCGCGTGCCGCCGAAATCGAGGCGACGCTCAAGCGCCTGACCCGGCTTTCCGAACGCCTCATGCAGCTTGCGCGGGCCGAAGGCGGGCGGTTGCGGATGGACCGGAGCGGGGACCTGATGGCGGTCGCCCGCGTGGTGGTGGACGATCTTGAGCGCGCCAGCACGAAGGACCGCATCGCGCTGACGCTGCCGAGTACAGCCGTCATGTCCGACATCGACCCCGACGCCTTCGCCATCCTGTGCCGCAACCTCGTGGAAAACGCGCTCCGGCACGGAGCCCAAAACACGACGGTCGACGTCACGTTGACCCCGGACGGGCTGCTTTCTGTCGCGAACGACGGCCCGGTCCTGCCACGCGACACCCTCGACCGCCTCACGGCGCGCTTCGAAAGGGCGAACGCGAATACCGACGGCAGCGGGCTCGGCTTGGCTATCGTTGCCGCCATTGCTGACCGGATCGGCAGCTCGCTCGTTCTGGAGTCGCCACGTCCGGGTGCATCATCCGGTTTCCAGGCGTCGATCCGGTTGCCAACTGAAGTCCCGGACACCACTGCGAGGCGCGACGCGTAGAAGGAGACGAGTGCCGGAACATCAGCAAACCCGCGCTTGCTCCCGCATCACGTCATAGTCGCTCAGCATCTCCGCTATCGCAGAGCCTTCCGACAGCAGGGCCAGTTCCTCGGCTGCCCGCGCCTGGAACTCCCGGCCATACTCGACCACGGGCGGGCACGTCGCGTGCCTGCCGTCGTCAGAACGAACCGTCCCGCAGCCGTTCAGCAAGCTCGTGGTGATCGCGAGGACGGCGAGCCGCCGCTTCCAGCATCCGGCGTTGGACGTCATTGGTCTTCTCCGAGGTTTCGAGGCGTTCGGCGAGGCGGCCAGCACGCTCGCCGGACCGCCGAAGCGCAAACAGGAACAGGAGTACTGCCAGCGCGATGGCGCCGTAGCGCAAAGCCGCCCGAATCCACGGGCTGGCGGCGAACCCGGTGAGGAGAGTGGTGATCATCGCCGGCCCCGTTTCCAGTCGTCGAGCCGCGCGTAGACCGTGACCGCGATCCCGATGAGAGCCACGGTGATGAACACCCAGCGCAGAGTTTCGAGATACGGCACCAGCGGTAGGATCGCGGTCTGGGTCTCGGCGAGGACGCTCTGCGCCACCTCGACCCCTGCTGCGCCCAGCGTCGCCACACCAGCCGCGCCGCCGCCCTTCATCGTGCGGCTCTCCGCCAGAACCTCGCGCGCAGGTGGCAGTTCCGGCGCGAAGGGCACAGGCCGCACCGGGAACCGCTCGCCCCACTGCCGCGCTGGCCCGAGATCGACATGGACGAACCCCGAGCGTGGATAGAAGCCGAACCCGAGGAACCCGACCTCACGCGCTGCGACCTCGAACGCAGCGGGGTCGTGGTTCGCCATGGCGATGTCGAACGCAGCGCCTTCGATGTGCTTCGACCGGGTCGCGCCGCCGACCGCGCGATTGTGCTCAGGGCTGCGATAGGCCGAACGGACGATGAGCGGCTTGCCAAGCCGGTCGCGCAGCGCCTGCAGCTTGTCGAGGGCGGGTTCGTTGACGAGTAGCTTGCCCGTCCCCCGGCAGGCGATCTCGGCAGGGCTGAAATTCGGCCAGCGCCAGGTGCTTTCAGGCACGTCGCGCCAGTGGCGGTGGAAGGTCGTGGTCATGAGGGTCTTCCGAAAACGAAAAACCCGCCTCGAGGGCGGGTGCGGTTGGGCTGATGGATGGGATGGGGCGCGACTACGGGCTGCCGCCGAAGATCTTCAGCTTGATGGCGATGCCGGCGAGCAACGCCAGCATGACGCCGGTGGTGATCATGCGGACGGCAGTCTGCATCGCGGTGCGGCGCACCAGCCGGATGCAATCCACCAGGGAGCGCAGATCGCGAATGTCGAGCGCGGCTTCGTCGCCGTCGAGGCCGACATCGGCGAGCGCGCGCTTCGCGCCTTCCTCGGCGGCACGCGTCAGGATCGCCTCGAACTCGGCGTCGGGCATGCGGAACTGGTGGCCCGCTTTCGGCGGCGTCATGGCGTTTCTCCAGGAGAGACTTGTTTCGGCTCGCGGCCTTGCCGGTGACGGCTCACGTCGCCACGCCGGCCTCGCACAGCATGGTGATGAAGCGGCGCCGTCGCTCCATGTCGGCGGCGGTGCGGATATTGTAGATGGAGCCGGAGCGGGTCTCGATCAGTCGCCATTCGGCGGTGATGGTGGCGGTCTCGGCATCGAAGCGTACGATGATCAGCGCCGGCTGCACCTCCTGCAGGCGGGCAGCAATGACGGTCTCGCCGCCCTTGGAGGGCAGGATGCAGGCGTCGCGCTCAAACCGGGCCACCCACATGCCGACGGTGTTGCCGTAGCCGTCGTCGACTTCCTCGCGCTTTTCGAAGCTGACGCGGTCGCGTAGATCATTGGCGGTGATCCTGGCCATCAGATCGGACTTCTGCGGTAGGGCGCGATCAGGGCATGGACGGTGCGATCGATAGCAACATCAATGCTGGTGTCGGTGCCATCGAACAGGCGCTGGACGATCAGCAGGATAGCTTGCCGGATGGGCTCCGGCACGTCGGCCGCGCCAAAACCGGCTGTAAAGGTGACGGAGACGGCATCGGCGCGGTTGAAGGTGGCGGGCCAGGATTGTCCCGGCCGCAGCGAAACATAGGCCCCGCGCGCGTCGGTAAACAGATCGCAGACGCTGGGGTCCAATGTCTGCACAACATTACCGACATCGAAGTAGCTGACGCTGACGATCGCAGTCACCGGCGATACTGGCAAAGCTAGACGATCGGCAAAGCCGGCAAAGTCCTGCCGCCAGGTTTGCGTCACCAGCGCCCGGCCGAGGATGCCGGAATAGCCGTCGAGATATGTGGTCGCCGCCTTGATCTGGGCGGTGATCAGATCGTCCTGATCATCATGATCGACGCGCAGATGAGCCTTGGCCTCGGCCAGCGACACCGGCATGTTGACCGGGGCGACGGTGCGAACGGGTACGATCACGTTTTCAGGTCCATATAATAGAGAGAAGCGACCAGCCGTTCGGGCGAGTGATGGGCTGATCGCTTCAATGATGTCAGGACACCGGCGCGTCGTGGGGATGGCCGAGCGCAAAGACCGCGCCGGCGGCAATCGACGTGCCCGAGGTTTTGGTGATGACGGCGCGGATATAGCGCTTCGTACCCTTGTAACCCTGCTTGTAGACCGTGTTGGCCGCAAGCTCTGCCGGCAGAGATCCAAGCAGATCGCCGGCCGCCACATCGGTAAAATTGCCATCCGTGGTCGTGTTGCTCTCCTGCATGGCGACGACGAAGAGGCCATCGCCGGCAATCGCGCCGGTGTTGATGATCAGAGTCGCGGAGTTGAAGCCCTGCAAATCGGCATGGCTGCCCTTGGTCGTGGCGGTGACCACGGCGGGAACCAGCGATGCGACGAGGCTGAGGCCGGAGATACCGTCCTTCATGACAGAAGTCCTTTCGATGAATGGGGATGGTGAGGCGAAGAGACGGGCGGCATCTCCTTTGACCGGATGATGGCCGCCCGTCATGATGATCAGGTGCTGACCTTCAGCAGCTTGAGCGCCTCGAAGTTGACCACGCCGCCGCCGACCCGCTTGGTGGTGTAGAACAACACGTTCGGCTTGGCGGTGTAGGGATCGCGCAGGACGCGGATGCCGATGCGGTCGACGATCAGATAGGCGCGGCCGAAGTCGCCGAAGGCGACGGGAAAGGCATTGGCCGCCACCGCCGGCATATTGTCGTCGGTATGGACCGGCTTGCCGAGGATGGTGGCCACCTGTGCAGGGCCGGAGGGTGGCGCCCAGACATAGGCGCCTTCGGCGTCCTTGAACTTGCGCACCGTGTTCATGGTCGCATCCGACATCAGCCAGGAGGCTCCGTTCCGGTAGCCGGATTTCAGGGCATAGTAGAGGTCGATCAGGCAATCGGCAGGATTGGCCGAGGCGGTCGCCGCAACAAAGCCGTCAGCCTTGCCTGAAGCGACGAAGCCGATCTTGCCCCAGGCATGGGAGGCATTGGCCACCGTGTCATAGGCAAGGATGCCGCGCGGCTTGTTGATGCCGTCGCCATGGGCAAAGGCAGCACCCTCCTGTTCGGCGAACTCGATCGCCACTTCCTCGGCCAGCCATGCGGCAAGATCGATGCGCGCATCGTCGAGCGAGGTCTGCGTGGCACCGGGCATGGCGTAGATCTCGCCGGTATTGATGGCGATCTCACGCAAGGTCGGCGTGGCCGTGCCAGGACGATCCTGTTCCTCGCCAACCCAGCCCGACGTCGCCCCGCCCATATTGACCAGCTTCTTGTAGGTACTGGTCGAGATCGAGATGGTGCGGGCGAGCGAGCGGATGGTGGAGACGGTGCCGAGCACCCGGTCGATCCCGGCCTCGGTCTCTTCCGGCACCAGATAACCGCCGTCGGGATCGGACTGGGTGGTCAGCTTGGCCTTGACCTCGAGATCACGCAGGCCGGCATCGACACCGCGCCGGAAGAAGCGGTCGAAGGCCTGGGCATGTTCGGCCTTGTCCGGATCGGTCGTCCCGCCAACAGCACCGACCTTGACCGCTGCCAGCGCGGCATTGGTCTCGTCGAGGGCCTTTTGCAGGGCGGTGATCTCGGCATTGATACGGTCGACCTTCTCTGTCTGCACCACATCGGCCATGCCGGTCTTGATGTCGGCAAGTTCCTTGTCGCGCTCGGCCTTGAAATCCTCGAAGGTCTTCTGCAACTCGGCGAGGATTTTGGTCGCATTGCCGGAATCGGCGCGCACGCCGACAATCCCGCGCGTACGCGGGTTCAAATGAATGCTCATGATGTTCTCCTATGAGCGGATGGTTTGGATCAGCCGCTGGAGCGCGGCCGGATTGATGCCAGCGTCATGCGTGGCGGTGTCGGCAGCGTCGTGCGTGCCGGCAATCTGATTGAACATTTTGCGCCGCTCGGCGCGGGAGATGCCCTGTTGTGCCAAGGCAGCATCGATGCGGCGCTTCGCACGGATTTCGGGCCGGACGTTTTTGGACGCGCCAGCCTTGGTCTGAATGTCGTCATCAACGCCGTCGCCGACGGCGTTGGCAAAGCCGCTCTCGACCGCCTGTGCCGCCGTCATGAACGTCTCGGCATCCATCAGCCGTTCGATCTCGGCGCGCTCCATGCCGGTACGGGCCTGATAGATGTCGGCAATCGCGGCATCGAACTGCTCGAACAGGGTGGCGGCCTCGCGCATGTCATGGCGGTTGCCGATGACCACGCCCCAAGCATTGTGCACCATCATGAAGGAGCCGAGCCCCATGCGAATGTCGTCACCGGCCATGGCAATGATCGAGGCGGCGGACGCGGCCCAGCCCAACACCTCGACCGTCACCCGGGCCGGATGGGCGCGTAGCAGATTGTAGATGGCGATCCCCTCGAACATGTCGCCGCCGGGCGAGTTGATGCGGACAGTAAGATCCCGATTGCCGATCAAGCGCAGCGCAGCGGAGATGCGGTTTGCCGTGACGCCGCTTCCGGTCCAGCCATCCTCGCCAATGACGTCGAACATGGAGATGGTGGCGTCAACATCGTCTGCGGCAGCAAGCGGATGCTCGGCCCATTTTGCCAGCACGTCGCTCGGTGCGTCCCACTGGTAATTCCGCGGCTGTGCAAATGTTCGCGCCTCCGGCAATTTACGAAGGCTCATCGATTAGTCTCCAGCCACAGGAGGAAACACCAGCCAAGGACAAAGCCGCCGAGAAAGATACCCAAGTCGAAGGCTGGGCTGATGATTGCGAGGCTGACCACGGCAAAAGTGATCAGCGTCGAGGTCAGTTTCAGCGTGTTCAGAAGGGTCATCTGTCTTGTTCCTTGATTGTTACGATTCCTCGGTTTCGTCATTGCGGCGGCCACCAGTGCCTCGATCACCATTGCTGCCACTGGCAGCCTCAGCGCGATCGCCATCGTCATCGCTGCCACCGGCATTGCGATTACGATCACCACCTTCCGGCACGCCGGCGGTGTTGGGCGGCGGATAAAAGACGTCGCCACCGTCGCGCGGGTTCTGGTCTTCCAGCGCGCGGATTTCGTTGGGGCTGTAGACGCCCCATTGCAGGCCTTTGACGTAAGCCTCCCAGCGCGCCTTGATGTCGCCCTTGACCAGCGCCGCCCGGTTGAAGCGCGCGTAGAGATCGTCTTCCGCGCCGATCAGGTCGCGGTTGATCGCCTCTTCCCACATGGTCAGATGGTCCTCGAGCGTCCAGGCGACGAAGCCGATCGATTGCTGCTCGATACCCGTGCCCCAGCTGGTCGACTTTTCCGTATCGCCGATCATGTGCGGCGGCACGCCGAAGAACATGGCAATGTCGGTGCGGCTGAACTTGCGGCTCTCGATCCATTGCGCATCCTCGGCCGTCATGGCGATGCGGGCATAGTCCATGCCCTCTTCGAGGATCAGGTTCTTTCCCTCCTGCTCGCCGCCGGAGCGGAACTCTTCGAGCCCGGCCTTGAGATTGGCGACCGCCTCGGGCCCGAGCTTGTTCGGATGTTTCAATACGCCGCTGACGCGGGCGCCATTACGGAAGGTGGTTGCACCATGGTCTTCCATGGCCAGCGACAGCCCGATGGTCTCGCGGGCGTAGGCAATCGCCGACACGCCATGCACGCCATCCAGCGTCAGCCCGACCAGATGGAACACCTCATCCTGGCGGAGCCGGATGCGCCGTCCGTCCTGGCGGGTGTAGATGTATTCCAGCGCCAGATCGTCCGTCTGCCTGACCTCGACCCGGTCGGGATGCAGCGGGATCAGTTCCTGCACCAGTCCGCGCGAGCGAACGATCATGGCGTAGGCATTGCCGCGCAAAAGCAGATGCGCCTGCAGCATGCGGCGGAACTGCGACGGCGTCTGCCAGCGGTTCGGCCGTCGTCGCAGCACCGTCCAGATCGGCGTGTCGGAGGCGTCTTCGCGGGTGCGCTCATCCACCCGGCGCTTGATGTGCAGCGGCAATGTCGCCACAGCACCCGAGATGATGCGCACACAGGCATAGACGGCCGCCACCCGCATGGCGCTGTCGGGCGTCACCGCAGCCCCCGAGGCGGTCACCGTTCCCGAGCGCAGCGCCTCTTCCAGCTGCTGCGCCGTGGTGATGACGATCCCGCCACCCGCATCCTGGAACGACGCGCGCGGAGATGCGGCCGGCGGTTTTGCGCCGCCGAACCAGTTCGACCAGAATGCCATTGGGTTCTTTCGTCAGCTCTTTACAGCATCAGGATGCCGCGGGTCTCATAGACCGAGCGGCTGGCATTGACGTCGCGGGCCAGCGCCCGCCCGAGAGCGTTGCAGATGGCGACAATGCCGTCGATGCGCTCTCTGGAGCGTTCCTTGTCCGGCTTGATGTTGCCGGCCGGATCATGGCGCACGGCAACATTGGAGGCGTTCCATCGCAGCACGGGATGGCCGCCATGCCAGAGCGAGCGTGCCACCGAAAGCCGCTCCAGCTCCGCCGTGGGTGCCGCCATGGACAAAAACCCTTGTCCGAACTGCACCAGGTTCAAGCCTTCATCCTGCAGATGCTGGACGATCTCGCCGGCAAAGGTGCGATCATAGGACAGCTCCCGCAGATCATGGCGTGAGGCCAGCTCCAGTATCTCGGCCTCGATGAAGGCAAAGTCGGTGGCATTGCCGGGTGTCGCGGTCAGGAATCCCTGGTCGCGCCAGACGTCATAGGGCACGCGGTCGCGGCGCACGCGGCGTAGAATGTCGTCTTCCGGGATCCAGAAGCGGCAGAGCACGATCCATTTATCGGCAAGGGTGCCAAGATCGTTGTCGAGCGTCGGCGGGAAGAGAAGCACGAAGGCTGACAGATCATTGACGCGGGCAAGATCCAGCCCGCCATAGCATTCGCGGCCGAGCAGCTTGCCTTCCAGTTCCTCCAGCTCTTGCTTGACGATGCGCCAGTCCGTGGAAGCAGGCAGGCCGCCTTCCTCCCACACTGCCATGTCGAGCCAGCGGGTGACCTGCTCGGTCCATTCGTTGAGGCGCAGCCGGCGGATCGCATTCTGCTGCGCCGGCATTTCCCTGGCCTCGTCGATCTGCCGCTTCAGGTCATCCACCTTCACGGTGATGCCAAGGCTCGGATTGGCCTTCACCCAGACCTTTTCGTCGGTCCAGTCGTCGCTCTCATCGATGGTGGCGATATAGGCAAACCAGCTATCTGACGATTCCGTCGGCACCGTGCCTTCCAGCGCCTTCACCGAGAACTCGTGATGCTGGCGGCAGACCGAATGGCGATCATAGCCGGCCGTCGTGATCTCGAAGATCAGCGGTTGGCGCCGCGCACCGGTGGCGGTGTTCAGCTTCTGGATGATCTCGGGGCCGGGATGTTCATGCACCTCATCGACGGCGGCAAAGTGAATATTGAGCCCATCCATCTTGGTGGCATCGGCCGACAGCGGCCGGAACCAGGACGAGGTCGGCAGCACGGCCAGATTGTTCACCGTGCGTGTGATCCTCGATTGCAGCGCCGAACTCGCCGCCACCATGCGCTCGGCCTCGCCAAAGACGATCCTGGCCTGATCGCGCGTCGTTGCCGCCGAATAGACATGCGCACCGGGCTCGCCATCGGCGATCAGCGCATAGAGCGCCGTGCCGGCCAGAAGCACCGACTTGCCGTTCTTGCGCGCCACCTCGACATAGGCCGTGCGGAAGCGGCGCAATCCATCCTTGCGCTTCCAGCCATAAAGCGAGCCGACGACGAACTGCTGCCAGTCCTGCAGCACGAAGGGCTCGCCGGCCCATTCGCCGGTCGAGTGGCGCAGATGGCCGAAGAAGTCGATTGCATGACGTGCCGCAGCGCAATCCCAGACCAGGCCGCGCTTGCTGCCGAGTTTGAGATCGGCGAGATGACGCTCGCAGGCCAAACGAACAAGCCGACCCGCGACGATCTTGCCGGTGACGACAGCGCGGGCATAGGCCGAGACCGGACAGGGTGGCGCTTTCCTCGACGAGCCGGATTTACGCTTTTCTGCCACGGGTCAAAAAATCCTCGAATGGATCAGTGGTCGCGACGGGTTCGGCCATGCGGATGCGCGAGCGGCTCGACGGCGTCAGTCCGAATTCGCTCTCGATCTGCGCCATCTGCGCCAGGCACTTGTTGGCCACAGCCAAGAACGGGTTCTGGATGATGTTGTCATTCGACGTCTTCACCACCGGCCCACGGCGCTTCACTTCCTGCTCCGCCTCCAGCCAGCGTCGCCAGATCACGACGTAGCGGGCGAGTGCGCCGGCATCCAATTCCGTCATGACACCGTGGCGGGCAAGCAGTTCCGCCATTTCGGTGAACTTCAGCTTGGCGGCTTCATCGAGATGGTCAGGCGGTTCGGGCGTCGCCACCACCGGCTTCGGCTCGGCCTTGTTCAGGCGATGCGGACGGGCCGTGCCCTTCACCAGCTTCAGATGTGTCGGCAGCGGCTTGCGTCCCGCCATGTCAAAACTCCCTGCGCCAGCGTTGCAGCGGCGCCGGCGTCAAAAACAGCAACAAAATGATCGTCTTATCCGGTTGATGATCTCGTCGTTCAGAGCATGACTGTGATTGCCAGGATGAAGGAAACAGCCATGACGAACAGCAACCAGTCCAAGACCCGAGCCACAGCCATCGACGCCTTCCTCGCCGCGAAGTTCGAGATCGACGCCATGCTCGAACGCCTGTCGGCGCTCAGCGCGGAGCATTTCGACACCGACCCCGACGAGATCGACTGGGGCCATGTCGGCACGCTCGAGCACTACCGCAACAAGCTGCGCGAGATCACCGACATGGCGTTCCGCGAAGGCGAATACGCCCAGTAGCGCCAGCCTCTCCGAAGCCTGCCCGCCGCAAGGCGGGCTTGGGGTCATAGAAGGGCCGCGATGGCGCGGCCCCGATCAAGGAGACGACCCCCATGACCCAGATTCAGCTTTCCGACGCCCAAGCCGTCATCCTGTCCACCGCCTGCGCGCGCGAGAACGGGGCAGTGTTCCCCGTCACCGCCAGCCTCAAGGGCGGAGCCGTCGGCAACGTCTGCAAGAGCCTCCTGAAGCAGGGGCTGATCGAGGAAATCGCCGCCACGGACCTCGACACGGTCTGGCGGCACGACGAAGAACGCGGCCCGATCACGCTGCGGGCTACTCCGCTGGCCTACAGCACCCTCGCGATCACGGACGAGCAGACCGACACCCCGCGGGCCGAAACGCTGACCGCCCCGCTCCAGCGCCGGAAGGGCACCAAGCAGGCAACGTTGATCGCCATGCTGCAGGCGCCCGACGGCGCGACAATCGAAGAGATCATGGCCGCGACCGGATGGCAGTCGCACACGGTGCGCGGTGCAATGGCCGGTGCGCTGAAGAAGAAGCTTGGTCTCGAGGTCAGTTCCGAGAAGGTCGAAGGACGTGGGCGGGTCTACCGGTTGCCCGCAGCCTGACGCCGCAGCTCTCATCCTGTCACGGCCGTCGCCCCTTCGGGGCGGCGGTTGCCTCGTTGGCACGCCGCATCCGGATGGCCTCGAACACCCGCCGCAATGTAAAACTGCGCAGGATCGACACCACGGTGAAGATCGCGCCCATGGCCATGTTGTCAGCCAGCGTGGTGGACAATCCGAACAGCGGGAACACCAGCATCTGCGTCACCACGGCAATGCCATAGCCGACGGCGACATTGGCGAAAGCCTCCACCAGAGACATGGTGCGGGATTGCTTCATGCCGCTGCCGCATCCCTGGTCGCGGTCCTGGCATCAGGCACTCGGTCGGCGGCGATCTCATCAAAACGGCGGCCGTCGCCATCGAGCGTGGCCGCCTTGCCGGTGAATGCCTGCCAGCGCTTGACGACCACATCGCAGAAGGCCTCCGACAGTTCGAGGCCATACACGCGGCGGCCGGTCTTCTCGCCGGCGATCAGCTGTGAGCCCGAACCGGAGAACGGCTCGTAGCAGATGTCGCCCGGTCTTGTGTGCAGCTGCATCGGCAGCGTGAACACGCGCACCGGCTTCGAAGTCGGATGCTCGCGGGTCTCGATCTCCGAGGACGGAATGTTCCACACCGTAGTCGGCCAGCTGTCAAAGCCCTCACGGTTGATGCGGGGCTTCTTGCCCCGGCGCCAGCCGAACAGGCAGGGCTCATGCGCCCACAGCATTACGGACCGGGTCAGCACTGGGCGAGATTTGGCCCAGATGATCTGCTGATGATGCAGAACATCAAACTTGTCCCAGACATTTTCCAGCATGCGTTGGCGGCGCGAGGCGTGCCAGCAATACCATGCCACATCCTCGGCAATGGCATGCTCGATCGCCACCTTGCAGAAGGCCTCGTAGAACTGCGGTCCTTGGGCAGAATCATCCCAGTGTGGCTGCTCGATATAATCGTCGCCCCAGTCCTTGTTGGCGATTTTCTTCGCCCGCGCCGAGGCGGTTTTCTTTGTCGGATGGTTGGTTCCGTCATAGTCGACCAGGTAGGGCGGATCGGTGGCAAACAGCGCCGCCCGTTCGCCGTTCATCAGGCGACCAACATCTTCCGGCGAGGTGCTATCACCGCACAGCAGCCGGTGATCACCCAGCAGCCACAGATCGCCGCGCCGTGTGACAGGCGTTGCCGGAACTTCCGGAATGGCGTCGTCCTCGGTCAGCCCATCCTGTTCGTCATGGCTGCCGTAAAGCAGGTTCTGCAATTCATCATCGTCAAAGCCGGTAAGGCCGAGGTCAAAACCGGCCTCCTGCAGGTCTGAAAGCTCGAGCGCCAACAAATCCTCGTCCCAGCCGGCATTCATGGCGATGCGGTTGTCGGCAAGTACCAGTGCCCGACGCTGGGTTTCCGACAAGCCCGATAGCACGATGGCCGGCACGGTTTCCATGCCAAGTTTGCGCGCCGCCAGCACGCGGCCATGACCGGCAATCAGCGTGCCATCCTCGGCAATCAGCACCGGGTTGGTGAAGCCGAAGGCGCGGATCGACCCGGCGATCTCGGCCACCTGCGCATCCGAATGCGTGCGGGCATTGCGCGCATAGGGCACCAGGCTGTCGAGCGGCCGGTATTCGACCGAAAGTTGGCGTGCGTGGTCGTCGGCGCCGATGTGCGCGGTTTCAGCGACTGCCATTGTCTGTATCCAATGAAATCAACATCCTGGTTGCGCACCCCCCATGCTTCATTTTGGCCACGGATGCGCTTTTGGTGGCGCGCGGTCCTGGGAGCGAACTCTCCAGAGATTTGACCTCCCCGGGGGAGGGCTTGGGCTCACGAGCGGCGGCGCGCATTGCCGAAGCCGCCGTCGCTGCCGGCCGTCTTCCGGCCGTGGCACGACGCGCACAGCGCCTGCCAGCGGCTGCGGTCCCAGAACACCGTCTCATCACCGCCATGCGGATCGATATGGTCGACGACGCTGGCCGGTTGGATCAGATCATGGCGCGCGCATTCCACGCACAGCGGATGATCGTGCAGGAACGCGGCGCGTTCCGTTCGCCAGCGCTTCGAGCGGTAGAGCGCACGCGCCACCGGATTGCGCCAGCTTGCGTAATCACGATCGCGCTCGCGCTTCTCGCGCCGGCCAACCGGGCGATGGATCGGAGGGCGGACGGGCATGATGCTGGTCTCAATGATGGCGAGGATGGCAATGGCGACGACACCGGAAACGACAACGCCCGCGAGGGTTCGTTTCCGTCGCGGGCGCGCCTCTCCCGAGCATAGCCAGAAACATATCTGATTTGCCCCCATCTGTTGCATGGAAAAGTGTTGCAACACATTGGAGTCACTGCGCATTGAGCCGCGCCGCAATCTTGGTGAGGGCGAGCTGCCAGCGTCGCCACGCCGTAGTGCGATCGCAGCCATGCTCATGGCTGATCACCTTCCAAGGCACGCGGGCCGCACGCGACCAGACCAGCTTGCGCTCCGCCTCCTCGATCCAGAGCACCCAGTCGAACGTCTGCTCGAGCCGCGTGATGGCGGCGGCCGACGGCCGGATATGCATCGGCTCGGGTTCCATGAAGGCAATCTCGCGACTCGTCCGCACGATCTCCGGCCAGGTGTTGAAATAGCCCTGCACCTTCACCGGCGGCAGCTTGCGCAGGGTGCGGAACGCCTCATCGAAATGATCGGCGACGCAGTCGGCGGTCCAGATGCGGTCAGCCATGGCGTGCCTCCACTTCCGTGGGGCGCGGGCCGTAGAGCTTCTCGCCCAACTGCCGGACCAGTTCGCGCTCGGGCCATGTCAGGCGGTCATCATCGGCAGAGACCGCGAGGACACCCTGTTCCTGCCAGCCCTCGCGCTTGACCTGCTCGGGATCCCGGCGTTCGCCGCCGTAGCCTTTAGGATACCACCTCATGCGACACCCCCGTTCGTCTCGATCGCCCAGAGGAGGATGGCGATGGCGTCGGCTTCATTGTCGTCCGCGGGCGAGAAGCCGCGGGCGCGAACGGCGGCCATGACGGCAGCCTTGTCGGCGTTGCCCTTGGCGGCGACGTGCCGCTTGATCGTGCCGACCGGGACGCCCTCGTACGGCACACCCCGCAGTTCAGCCCATGCGGTCAGCGTGGCCATGAGCCCGCCGTAGATGTGGCTCGCGTCGGTGCCGGCGTGGCGGCGGACCTCCTCGAACCAGATCGCCGCGATGGGTCCGGACAGCCGATCGATCTCTGTGAGCCAGTTCGTGAAGCGCAGGTAGCGCATGCCGCCCCCGTCGAAGCGGCCGGGGCGGAACGAGACGGTGCCGCTGGTGATCAGGCCGCGCAACGCCCAGCCGGTCGAGGTACCGAGGTCGAGGGCGAGGATGGCGCGATGCGCATGAGCCGGATGCGGACGGAATACGATGGCCCCTGCTGCGGCGGGGCCGGGTTCGATGGTCGAAGCCATGGTTCTCTCCAAGGAGCGGGAGCAAGGGTCGGGTTTCGGATCGAAGACCCATCGCGGCGGACCGGTCGCTGCCGCCTGAAGACGGCCGAGTTGACGGAGCATGCCCATCAGAGCACCTCCTTGAGCCAGTCCGGCGCTGCGCCGTTCGGGGAACGTGGCGAGCGATGTTCCCCCGCATGTTCCCCGGTGCAAGCCGTTGAGAAACAAGCGCTTTGGGAAGGTGACGAAGGTGGGGAACGTTTTTCCCCATCCTCCATCGCGTGGGCGCAGCCGCGCACATGCGTTAGTGTCGAAAAACGTTCCCCATGTTCCCCACGTTCCCCGGAGCCTTTTGTTTCAATGGGTTGTGCCGGGGAACGTTGGATTTCGACGTTCCCCTTTTCGGCGCAACGTTCCCCGCCCGATGCCGCGACACCTTGCGGAAAACGTTCCCCACGTTCCCCTTCGATCGTGAGCTGCCAGCGCTTGGCCTGATGGGAGACGCCCAGCGTGCGCACGCGCATCTTGCGGCCGTCGATATCGAAGACCCGGTCGCGCATGCGGG
>JAEWYT010000024.1 GCA_023458595.1 Pseudomonadota bacterium | reverse complement strand
TTATCCGCAGCGGATTTTCTCCACCCCTCCCCTGACGGCGGGGACCCGCCTGGCGAGAGCCTGGGGGGAGGGCGGCACGGGGAGGACGGGACGGGATTCACGACCTCGTCCCGAGTGCATGTTTCTTCGCCCGGCCCGACAGCCGTCGCTGGGTGGTCATCGGCACGTCGTGCCGGTGGATGACGTCGCATCCGGTCCGGCAGCGCTTCGTCAGGATCATGGCCGAAAGGACGCCGGCGAGGTGATTGTCCGCCTCCACCCGGGCGCGGGCGCGGCCGGAGCGTGCCGACGATCTACCCGAGTGGATGGTCGCCCGGCAGAAAGCGGCGGTAGTCGACCTCCATGAACTGTGCGCGGCGGAACGACTCGCGCCGGTCGAAGGGCACGGTGCAGTCGAAGATGGTCTTGCACGATGTGCCGACCGCGAGGATCGAGGGGCTGAAGCCGGGCTGCTGCGAGGGATCGAGCGGGTGGCAGCGCACGCCCGGCAGGATAATCGTGTCGACATCCGCCTGATACCGGGTGGACATCGCCCAGAGCACGTCAGTCGGATCGAAGAGGTCGACATCGTCGTCCACCAGGATGACGGTCTTCAGCTCGGGAAAGGCGGCGAAAGCGCAGATGGCAGCCTGCCGCTCGCGGCCCTGGTCAAGGATCGAGCGCTTGCAGATCTGCATAATAACCAGCAACTTGCCGCCCCCTGCGGAACTGGCGTAGACGTTCTTCACGCGCCCTGGCAGCGCTTTCTCCACTGCGGCGAGGATGCTGGCTTCGGTCGGAATGCCCGCGAGGCTCACATGCTCCTCGCTCGGCCCGATGGTGGTCTGGGTGATGGGGGCGACACGGTGCGTTACCGCCTTGACCTTGATCACCGGCAGCGACTTGTCGGCCGGTCCCGTGTAGCCGGGGAATTCGGGCATCGCATAGCCCGTGCCGGTGTTCCGGTCCTCGGCCACCCGAACGCCAGGCAGGATCTCGCCCTCGATCACAATCTCCGCCCGGGCCAGCGCCTTGGCCGCCACGGTCTTGCAGGCCACCAGCTCGACCGGACGACCGCGCAGGGCGCCGGCGATCTCGAGCTCATTGAAGCCGAGCGGTGTCGTCGGCGGCTCGAAACAGGCGCCGAGATAGATCGCCGGATCAAGGCCGATGTTCACCGAGATCGGGAACGGCTTGCCGGCGTCCTCGCATTTGCGGCGGAAGACATCCAGGTGTCGGCCGGGGCTGAAGAAGATCGACAGTTCGTCGCGCGACTGGACGCACTGGCGATGGATGGTGACGTCCTCCTCGGCCGTTTCGGGATCCTGTCCGTAGACCAGCCCCATGGTGACGAACGGTCCGGCGTCCTGTGCCGTATTGGTCGGTGCGGGGACCAGTTCGCGGAGGTCGAAGCCCGGATCGGAGGCTAAGTGCACGACCTCCTGGCAGGGTGCCTCGCTGGACGGGATCATGACCGGAGGGATGGTCTTCTTGATCGCCTCGTTCAGGTGATGGCCAAGCCGTTCCGGCGCGACGCCCAGCAGACGGCCGACGCGTTCGCGGCTGGCGAACATGCCGATCGCCACCCGGGCGCCCGGATGGCCCTTAATCGTGTTGAACATCATCATGGGGCCGATGCGGGTCGGACGCTCGACCGTGCCGCCCGCTCCGACATGGCGGTAGACCCCGGAGAGTTCCGCGACGGGATCCACCTCGACATCCGTTTCCAGATACTGGCCTGGCACGGTCTTGAGCAGTTCAATAGCCGAGCGAAGGTCGACGATATCGTCGGGTGTGATCGGATCGGGCACAACTCGTCTCCTGGTCTGGATGCGTAGGGGGGCTGACCAAACGGTCAGGACGAGCCGGGCCGGCCGAGGACTTCCAACAGCCGGTCGGCCAGCCGGCCGACGATGGCCGAGACCGCTGCGATCTCGTCGTCGGAAAGCCCGTCATAGTGGATACCGCAGGACACAACGGCCACGCCGTCGATAGCCGCGGCGACCCGCGCCGCGAGGCCGCGCGCCAGCATGTCCTCCTTGTGGCCCAGAAGGGCGATCACAGAGGTCGTCGCGCTGACTTTCTGCGGATCGGCGAGGCTCGGACGCGGCTGCGCGACGGCGACCGCCCCGATATGCGGGCGCTCGCCCCCGGAGACGGAGATCGCGATATCCCGACCCATCGGCAGCGCCTCGAGCGCGATCTTCGCTGCGCGGAATGTCTCGCTGAAGCGGATGGCGTGGTGGTGATCCGTCATCGTCTCGCCCGTCGCCGGATGGCCGGCCGATGCATTTGTCTGCGTCACCATCATCGTGCCAGCCAGCGGCCGTTGCGCCTTCGGATCCCGAGTTGGGGCAGCACCTCGCCGACGATACAGTCGATCCTGTCTTCGATGCGCTGCGGCCAATTGGCGTTCGCAGGGCACGGCGGCATGCGAGCCGGTGTGCAAACCTCATCCAAACATCGAATTCGTGATCATCAGGGCGACGTCCGGAACCAGGATAATCAGCAGGAGCGTAAGGATCATCGCGATGAGAAACGGAACGACACCGGCGAATATCGTGGTCAGCGGCACATCCCCCGCCACCCTGCGGACGACGAAGACATTGAGACCCACGGGTGGCGTGATCATCCCCATCTCGATCACGATGACGACGACCACTCCGAACCAGATCGGGTCAAACCCGAGATGAAGGATCACGGGGTAGTAGATCGGGATCGTGACCACCAGCATGGCAAGCCCGTCGAGGAACATGCCGAGCATGACGTAGCTCAGGAGGATAACCAGAAGCGTGCCGTAGGCGCCGAGTCCGAATGCCGTCAGCATCTCGCCCAGGGCCACCGGAATGTCGGTGATCGCAAGAAAGGGATTCAGCACGTTGGCCCCGACCACGATCATGTAGAGCATCGCGGAGGTGCACACGGTGTCGCCCACAGCCTTGATGAAACGCGGCCACGACAGGCTGCGGGAGATCACCGCGATGAGGATCACGAGACCCGCCCCGACGCCCGATGCCTCGACCGGCGTGAAGACGCCCAGGTAGATGCCGCCGATGGAAATCAGGATCACGCTGATCAGCGGTGCCGCGCGACCGAAGAGGCGAAGGCGCTCCAGCAGCGGCAGGGCCTCGCCGGGGGGACCCGCCAAGGGGCTGCGGAGGGTGACGATCCAGATCGCGGCGATGAAGAGGATCGACATGATGAGCCCCGGCAGGATTCCTGCCATGAACAACCGGCCGATGGATTGCTCCGTCAGGATGGCATAGAGCACGAAGCCGGTGGACGGAGGGATCAGGAAGCCCAGCGTACCGCCCGCGGCGATGGACCCGGTCGCCAGTCCCGGGGCGTAGCCGAAGCGTTGCATCTCGGGCAGCGCGACACGGCCGATGGTGACCGCCGTCGCAACGGACGATCCCGACACGGCCGAAAACGCCGCACAGCCGATCACCGAGGCGGAGGCGAGCCCGCCGCGGAACCGGCCGACCCAGGCATGGGCAGCGTCGTAGAGAGAGCGGCTGAACCCCGCCTCGGAGGCGATGTTGCCGAGCAGCACGAACATCGGCACCACGATCAGATTGTAGTTCGAGACAGAGGAGTAGGTCTCGGTGAACATGATCGCCATGGCGCGGGACAGCCCGTCGAGCACCCAGATGCCGAAGAACCCGGTCACCAGCATTGCCAAAGCTACCGGCGTGCGCAGGATCATCAGCGCGAACATGGCGCCGATCCCCAAAATGCCGATCGCCACGTCAGTCATCGTCGCGCCGCCATCCGACGGTCAGCGCAAGGATTTCCGCCGCATAGACCAGCGCGCAGAGCCCCATGCCGACGAAGATCACTCCATAGAATGGCCACAGAGGCAGTTCCAGCATGTTGGTGACATCGCCGAACTCGATGGCCTCGCCCGCCTTGGACCATGCCTGCCGGCAGAGAAAGCACAGGGCGACGATCGAGAGGCTGCGGGACACCAGATCGCCGACCAGCCTCCCCCACCGACCGAGAAGCCGGTCGAACAGGTCCACGCATACATGCGCGCCTGTACCCGTGCAGTGCGGCAGGGCCAGCATGGCGAGTGCGACGGCGACCAGTTGGACGATCTCGTTCACGCCCAGCAGCGGGGCGCCGAACACATAACGCAGGACGACGCCGACGCTGACCAGAAGGACCATGGCGACAAGGCACAGGCCGGCCGCCGCGGCGAGAACGGCGAGGAGGTGGCCCGACCAAGCAGGTTTGCTGAAGCGGGCCACTCCCGGACTACTCGCCGCGAAGGGCCTCGACGAACGCCCGGGATTCGGCCCCGGCCTTCGCCAGCACCTGGTCTACGACCTGGGCCGAAAGCGCGTCGAATGCCGCGGCCTCGGCCTCGGTCAGCCGGATGACCTCGCCACCCATTTCCTCGAATCCGGCAACGCCGGCCTCGGCTTCGCGCAGCTGCGTCCGGTTGGCCATCAGCGAAGCCTCGCGCCCGGCCTCGGCGACGACCGCCTGTTCCTCCTCCGACAGCGCGCGCCAGGCATCCAGGTTCATCAGGACGAAGAAGGGCGAGTTCGTCGCCTCAAAGCCCAGCGTCAGATGTTTCGCCACCTCGCCCAGACGGAAGGCACGGGTCGCGGTCGTGTCGATCATCGCGCCGTCGATGACGCCGGTCTGCATCGCATTGTAGATCTCGGTCACCGGCATCGACACCGGGTTGCCGCCCCAGGCGGTGATCTGCAGGCCGGCGTTGCGGGACGGAACCCGAATGTTCAACCCCCGCACGTCGGCGGGGCTGCGGACAGCGACGTCACGCGTATAGAGCACGTTCGGCGCGTTCGACCACAGCGAGATCAGCCGGACGCGGCGATATTCGTCGGACAGAAGGTCGATATGGTCCCAGAGGTCCTGCGTCCCGGTTTCGGTCTGGAGCACCCCGGGAAGTTCTGCAGACAGCGTGAGCGGAAAGCTCGATGCCGTGTAGCCCGGAAGGCTGATGGCGAAGTCTGCGACACCGTCAACCGCGCGGTTGTACTGCTCGACCGGGCCGGGGCCCAGTTCACCGCCGGAATAGACCCGCACGGTCACGCTGCCGCCGGTCTTTTCCGCCACCATGTCGGCAAAGGGCTGAAAGGCACCCGCGACATAGGGGTGCCCGGCAGGCATGTAGTTGGCAAAGCTGAGTTCTTCCGCCGCCGCGGTTGCGGCCCAAAGACCCAATGCAGTGGCGGCAATGGTTGCATCCAAGCGCATGTGTTCCTCCTCCCCTCGGATTGATGACCAAGGCGGTTCTGTTTCCCCTGCGCGAATACTAGCCACTTCGCCGTTTCATTCTTTTTCGACTTTATCCGCAATGGATGTTCGCCGTTCTCCGGCCCCGCGGGCCGTCGTGGCGCGGGCCGCAGGCGGGATCCCGCCTGCATCCGTCGAGCGGGGGCGGCGGATCCGTCGCGGATGCGCGGGCCCGTCGGCCAGGCCCGCTGCCTTGCCGGCCCCTCGGACCCGCCGAGGCGGTTCGCGATCGGAAAATAGAGGGCCGTGTTGTCGATCGGGGCGGCACCGGCGCCGGAGTGTCCGACGTGCCGCCCCGGAGCCGGGATGCCCCTGTCGGGCCGGGCGCGAGCGGGAACGATAGGTCCCACCGCCCGGCCGTCGCCCTGGCTCAGCCGAGCCTTACTTCACCGATATAGACGCTTTCCCCAAGCTCGGCCTTCGCCGAGCCGGTGCCGAAGGCGCGATGCCGGACCTGGCAGGAATAGGCGCCGCTGTCGGGATCGAGACCGTCGAACTTGAAGTCTCCAAACGTATCGGTCCGGGTCTGGGCAACCACCTTGCCGTCCTTCTCCAGCGTGACCTCGGCGTCCTCGATGCACTCGGTCACGCCCTCGACATCCGCCACCACGCTGCCGCCGACAAAGCACTTGGTCATCAGGTGCAGGTTCTTGTACCAGACGCGCGGCCTGGTTCCGAGTTCCGGCTTCAGAACCTCCAGCTTCTGATCCCTGACCCGCTCGGCCATCGCCTCGTCGGTTGCATGGACGGTGATCATCGCGCCGGTGGGACAGGCGTGCGATCCCCGGGTCAGCTTCCAGCCCTGGTCCAGAAGATGCGCCTCGAAGATGCCCTTCTGCGGAATGTCGAGTTCGTCATTCCACCAAATTGCGCCATAGGGACAGGCCTCCATTATGTCGCGCCGGCCCTTCGCCTTCTTGGGGTCGATGATGACGATGCCGTCCTTGCGTTTCGTCACCGCACCGCGACCGACCTTGACGCAGGGCGCGTCGTCGCACTGGTTGCAGGTGGTCGGCATGTAGTTCGCCTCGACCATCGGCCCGCCCCCGCGAACCTTGCGCTTGATGTCGATCCAGTTGTGGCCATGGAGCGGCTGCGGCGCCGCATAGCCAGGGAAGTCGTTGCCGACGTGCTCATCCTTGGTGGCGAGGAAGCAGCAGTTGCAGTTCTCGCACTTGGCGACGTCGATGACCAGGTTCCACTTTTTCATCTTCGCGTATCCAGCTGTCTGGCGCGAGCCGCGGGCGGGGCGCCGGCCCGCGCCCCCCGGGGGGGG